>CAWKGV010000007.1:0-292536 GCA_963849305.1 uncultured Pseudomonadota bacterium | reverse complement strand
TTGACCAGCGCCTGTCGCAGCTGTTCGGGATCGGCCCGCACCACTGGCCCGGGCTGGTCGCTCGCGATCTCCAGCCGCACGCCTGGCCCGACGATCCGTCGTAGCAGACCGGCCGCGTCGTCGAACGCCGCGTCCAGCGCCAGCAGGCGCGGTGTATCCGGCGCACGCCGGCTTGGTGTGAGCAGCTGTCGCACCAGCGTGGCCCCACGCTCCGCGTTCAGACGGATCTGCGCCAACTCGGCGCGGATGTCGGCGTCGATGTCCTCGCGCGCCGATACCAGCTCGACGCCGGCGAGAATGGCGGTCAGGACATTGTTGAACTCATGCGCGAGCGCAGCCGTCCCGGCCTCGATGGCCCGGAAGCTCCGTGGTTCGCCACTCATGCCGCCTGCCGCCGCAGGCGCCATACATAAGCGATGATTTCAGCCACTGCCTTGTAATGCTCAGGAGGAATCTCGGTGTCCAAGTCCAGCCGGTGCAGTGCCCGGGCAAGTGGCGGGTTCGCCACCACGGGCACACCATGGGCTTCCGCAACCTCACGGATCCGCGCGGCCATCGAACTCGACTCCCTTGGCCACCACGCGGGGTGCTGCGTTCCGTTCCCGGTCATACACTAAAGCGACTGCGTAATGGGTAGGATTCGTTATGACCACCGCCGCCTTCGGCACCGCCGCCAGCATCCGGCGCCGGGCACGCTGCATCCTGAGCTGGCGCAGCCGCAGCTTCACCTTGGGATCGCCTTCGGTTTCCCGCTGCTCCTCACGGATGTCCTGGCGGCTCATGCGCATGGTTTGGCCATGCCGGAACCGTACCCAGGCCAGATCGAGCACCGTGATTGCCGCTTGCACGGCCAGCACGGTCAGGACGAGATGCAGCATCGCTTGCAGCAACGCGGCTGGGAGCTGGCGCGGGTCGCGGAACGGCGCGAGGGCGAGCGCAGGTAGGTCGGTCGCCAGCGTGCGCCAGACGGCGAAGCCGATCGCGGCGAGCTTGGCGAACGACTTCCCAGCTTCCACCAGACCGTCCAGGCCGAAGAGCCGGCGTAGGCCAGCAGCCGGGCTAAGGCGCGCGAGATTGGGCTTGACCGCCGACCAGCGGAGCAGGAACCCGGTCTGGATCAGCACCGCGCCGATCCCGGCGGCCAGAGCGGCCAAAACCGGCGGGGCGGCGGCGCGAAGCCCGGCGAACGACGCGGCGCGCAGGGCGGCTGCCGGGCTCGCGCCGTCGTCCGCGGCCCGCCCGATCAGCGTCCCCAGCCGCACCGCGACGTCGCGCGCAGTGTCGGGAGCTTGCCAGGCAAGCACGAGGGCAACGGCGCCCAACACGGCGAAAACCGGCAGCTCGCGCGAGACGGCGACCTCGCCCGCTTCGCGCGCCCGTTGCAGCCGCCGGGGCGTGGCGGCTTCCGTGCGGTCGCCGCCGGTCTCTGGTTGCTCCGCCATCGCTGGTCAGCGCAATCCGGGCAGGTCCATGAAGCCGCTGCGGGCCGCTTCCTCCCACGCACTCAGCAGGGTGGCGAGCAACGCGGCCAACAGAGCGAGGCCACCTAGGATCTGGGCCGGCGAGGCCAGGAAATATACCTGGATGCGTGGCGCCGCCCGCGCCAGGAGGCCGGTCGCGACGTGCCAGACGATGCTCGCGAGCACCAGCGGCGAGGCAAGCCGCAGGGCGATGGCAAAGCTCTGCGTCACCGCATGGACGGCTGCTTCCACGCCCGCGCCAGCCGGGATCAGCGCACCCGGCGGGATCAGTCGATAGCTCCCGGCGAGTGCCATGATCGGGAGCGCATACAGCCCGGATGAGAGGACGATCACGGGGGCGGCCAGGGCGAACAGCCGGCTGAGGGCAGTGGTCTGCCCGCCCGACTCTGGGTCTTGGGTCAAAACGCTCGAGAGCCCGAGCATGTAGGACGCCATCTGGCCCGCCAGCGGCAGGGCCATGACGAGCATCCGCGCGAGCCAGCCCAGCCACAACCCGGTGGCGACTTCCGCAGTCACCATGCCTGCTGCTTGCGCGACGCCGGCCGGCACCGCCCCGAAAGGCGTCGGCGGCATCAGCGGCGCGATCACCGGCACCAGCAGGATAGTCAAGCCGAGTGCGAAGCCAGCCCGCAGCATCGCCGGAGGCTCGGCCTCACCCAGCCCGGGCAGCAGCGTGATGGCGGCGCCCACGCGCGCGAGCACCAGCACGAAGGCGAACGCCCAATCCGGCAACGCGGCGAGCGAGAAGGCGGCGGCGTCCGCGGTCACGATCCGCCGATAGCGATGATGCGGTCGAATATCAGATGCGAATAGGCCGTGAGCGCGGAGAGCATGAACGGTCCCAGCAAAGCGAGCGTAGCAGCGAGCGCAATCGCCTTGGGTACGAAGGCGAGCGTGGCTTCGTGGATCTGAGTGACCGCCTGCAACAGCGAAACAAGCGCGCCCACGACCAAGCCCACGAGCAAGGGCGGGCCGCCAAGCTTCAGCACGACCAGCAGCCCCTCGCGCATCACGGTGGCCACGTCCGCCTCTGTCATGACCTCCGCCCTCCTCGCCTCAGCACCGCCTTGCCTGCTCGCCATGCGCCGAGGATGACGGCAAAGACGGCTCAGATCGGCATCTTCATGATGTCTTGATAGGCCTGCACCACGCGGTCCCGGATCGCGGTTGCCGATTGCAGCGCGAGTTGGGCATGAGCGAGCGCGGTGACGACGCCGGTGATGCTGCCGCTGCCGTCTATCGCCGCCGTGGCTTGTGCATCCGCGACCTGGCCGTCGCCGATCGCGCCGCTGATCGCCCGCTGCAAGGTCGCGCCGAAATCTTGTCCGGATGTTGACGCGGCCCCGCCGCGCTCGACCGCGCCATAGGCGTCCGCGGCCGCCCGAGGCGTGACGGTGATGGTGGTGATGTCGCTCATTTCAGCATCCCGATGGTGCGCGTCAACATGCTGCGGGTGGCCTGCATGACGGCGAGATTGGCGTTGTAGGACCGCTCGGCATCGCGCATGTCCATCATCTCGACCAGGCTGTTCACGTTCGGCAGCTTCACATAGCCATCGGCATTGGCCGCCGGGTTTGAGGGATCGTAGCGCATCGGAAACTGGCTCGCGTCGGTGCCGATGGAGCGCACCTGGACCAGCTCCATGCCGAGCGAGCGGTCCATCTCGTTGCCGAACGAAACCGTCTTGCGACGGTACGGGTCCGCTCCGGGCGTGGCCCCCGTGCTGTCCTGGTTGGCGACGTTCTGCGCGATCACGGTGAGCCGGGTGCTCTGTGCCCGCATCCCGGCTGCGGAAATGGCCAGCGATTTCTGAAGGTCCATGCGCGCCTCCGCTATCCGCCGTGGCCGAGCGCCAGTGCGAACATCTGCATGTATTGGCGGTAGATCGTTGTCACCAAGGTCTGGGTTGTCTCGGTGTCGGCGACCTTGGTCAGCTGCTCGTCAACCGACACCGCATTGCCGTCCGGCTGACGTGCGGAGGGCCGCCCGGTCCGCGCTGCCGAAAGGCCGCTGCCCCCCGGCGCGGCCCCCTGGTCGGCCTGGTCAAACTCTGGGCCTGCAAGGTGGGCGGGATCGGTCCGCGCCAGCCCCATCGCCGCACCTTCAAGGGAGTTGGCGAACGGCGCGACGTCGCGCGGCCGCCAGCCGGGCGTGTCGGCGTTGGCGATATTCTGGGCAAGCACCGTCTGACGTTGGTCGGCCCAGGCCAGCCGCCGTTCTGCAAGGGCAAAGATACCGTTTTGGGTCGGGTCCATGCGCGCACCCTGCGCCGTGCACACTAAAGGCACGGTTAACGGGGGGGCCGCCCACCTGAAAAGACTTCGTTAACGCTATTCGGGTGTACTCGCGGCAATGCAGGACGCTCCCTTCGCCCCGTTCCTCGTCCCGCTCCGCGGTCTGGCCGAGACGCCGAGCTTTCCCGATTGCCGCTTCGAGCCCGCGCGCGCGGCCGCCGTCTTGCTCAGCCGGACGGCGGCGCTGGCGCGCGCCCTCGTACTGGCGGGCCGAACGGTCGAACTCGCCGGCCTAGAGGGCCAGGTCGGGCTGCTCTGCGCCAAGGCGCTCGATTTGCCGCCCGAGGAAGGCAGGCAGATGCGCACCGAGCTTGCGATCCTGCTCGCGGAGCTGGATGCGCTGGCCGGCACGTTGGGCCTACCTGTCGCCGATCCCTGACCGCGTACGCCCGCACGATCCGCACCGGCAAAAGGCCGCAACATGTCTGCCCCACTCACCCAAGGTGCTACCGCCGTCGCGGCGCTCGCCGCAGTGCTGGCCCTCATCTGGATCGCGGGGCGCATGGCGCGCCTGGCCGGTTTCGGGGCGCAGCTGCAACCCCGTAGCGGACGAATTCTGTCCGTGGAGGACGCCGTCGCGCTTGATGGCCGGCGGCGGCTGCACCTGATCCGGTGCGGTGGACGGCAGGTGATGGTGCTTACGGGCGGCACTCAAGACCTGGTCGTTGGTTGGTTGCCGGAGCCCCCGGCGACATCTCGCCAATCGGACCAGTGCTGATGCGCGGGCGTTCGATCGTCGGCCTGCTGTTGGCGGCGATGTTGTCGCTCCTGCCGGCGCTGGCGCACGCGCAGTCGCTCGCGATCGATCTTGGCGCGTCTGGCGGCGCGGGCGCCACCAGCCGGTTGGTGCAGATCACCGCGCTGATCACGGTGCTCTCGCTGGCGCCCAGCCTGCTGGTGATGGTGACCGCCTTCACGCGTATCGTGATCGTGCTCTCCTTGTTGCGCAGCGCGCTGTCGGCGCAGGGCACGCCGCCGAACATGGTGCTGATCGGCTTGGCGCTGTTCCTCACCTTCTTCGTCATGCAGCCGGTGCTCGATCAGGCCTGGACGGCGGGGCTGCTGCCGCTGAGCCAGGGTCGGGTCGGCGAAATGGAAGGGCTGAAACTGGCCGCCGACCCGTTCCATCACTTCATGACCGCGAACGTGCGCGCCTCCGACCTCCGCTTGTTCCTTGACGTGGGCAAGCTGCCCACGCCCGCGGGGCCGGAGCAGACCCCGTGGCGGGCGCTGATCCCGGCGTTCATGGTGGGCGAGCTGCGGCGGGCGTTCGAGATCGGGTTTCTGCTGTTCCTGCCGTTCCTGGTGATCGACATGGTGGTGGCGAGCGTGCTGATGAGCCTCGGGATGATGATGCTGCCCCCGAGCGTGGTGTCGCTGCCGTTCAAGCTGATCTTCTTCGTGCTGATCGACGGCTGGCGGCTGGTCGCCGGCAGCCTGGTGCAGAGCTTCCGATGACGGACTGTCAGGTTGGCTTTCGCGGTCGGAAGGGGCCAGGTTTCGATCCAAACTCATGCAGCACTGCCTGGCTGCAGGACGGATTTACATCCCCTCTACCGAGAGAGCCATCGAATCAGCAAAATTTTTTGTGCGACAGCTGCCCGCGAATCGTTTCTAACCATGGGGTCATCCGAGGAAGAGAGATCGTCTGGGCTGGGTGCAACCGCCAGCGCGCGCCGGCTCGGAGGGACATGGCGAGGGGCGTGAGGGGGGAAGGATGCCGGACAAGCAACAACCCCGTCAGTTGACGGTTCAGGAGTATCAGCAACAAGCGTTGCTGGCCGATCAGCTGGACGAGGTTCACTCCCCTCATTTGAACTGACCTCCCTCTAGGCCCGATTGCGCCAACTCCGTATGCCAGCAGGATTGCGGATATGGGGCGAATGCTGTGGCCAAATCGGAGCTTTCGCGCAAGCGGCTGTCGGACGTTCGGGGCTTCATCGGCGAGCTTTATGGGCATGACCTGCATGCCAAGCGGGTCGAAGCGCTGGCTGGTGCGACGCTGGGCGTGATGACGGGCGCGTCGCTCGCGGTGGCAACCGTCGGCCAGGCATTGGCGCAGGCGCGCGGCCTGGTGACCAAGCACGCGGTCAAGCAGGTAGACCGGCTGATGAGCAACGCTGGCATCGACGTGTGGGAAAGCTTCGCGCGCTGGGTGCCGCACCAGGTCGGCACCCGGCAGGATATCCTGGTCGCGATGGACTGGACCGACTTCGACCACGACGACCAATCGACGTTGGTGCTGAGTCTGGTGACCGACCATGGCCGCGCGGCGCCGCTGATATGGCTGACCGTGTGGAAGGAGGAGATCGCAAGCCGGCGCAACGATTTCGAGGACGCCTGCCTGCGCCGCTTGGCCGAAACGGTGCCGGCGGGGTGCCGAGTGACGATGCTGGCCGACCGCGGCTTCGGCGACCAGAAGCTGTTCGCTTTTCTGGGCGAACTCGGCTTCGGCTACGTCATCCGTTTCCGCGGCAATATCAGGGTGACCGACGCGGACGGCACATCCAAGCCCGCCGTCGAGTGGGTCGGCCGCGGCGGACGGGCGCGCAAGCTCCGCGATGCCCGCGTTACCGCGAAAGGCCAGCAGGTCGGCGCCGTCGTGTGCGTCCATGCCAAAGGGATGAAGGAGCCGTGGTGCCTAGCCGCGAGCGACCCGGAGGCGCCGACGGCGGTGCTGGTCAATCACTACGCCCGCCGCTGGACCATCGAGCCGCAGTTCCGCGACACCAAGGATCTGCGCTTCGGCATGGGGCTGTCGGCCACTCGCGTCGGCGAGCCGATGCGGCGCGACCGTCTGCTGCTGGTCAGCGCCTTCGCGGTCGCGTTGCTGACGCTGCTCGGCGCAGTCGGCGAAAGCCTCGGCATGGACCGGCTACTCAAGTCCAACACCAGCAAGACCCGCACCCACTCGCTGTTCCGGCAAGGTTGCATGCTCTACGAATTGACCCCCAACATGCCCGAACACCGGCTGCTCCCGCTCATGGAAGCGTTCGCACGAGCCGTCTCAACGGAACCAGAATCAGTGGCTTGTTTGCAAACGCGCAATGAGGGGATGGCTGAGGGACGAGGTAGCGCTTGGGGTCCCATTGCTTGGCCTGTTCGGTGAGACGGGGAGTCTTCTCAGCGAGGCGAAAAAGAAGCACCGCGATGCCGTTTCCTACACGGGATACGAGGCCACGGTTATCGAGGAGCTTGGCGACGTTCTCTGGTATCTAGCTGCGGTCGCGCATCGCGGCGGTCTTTCGTTGGCCGAGTTGGCCTATCACCGAGACGGCAGCGACCATGGTCCGCAGAACTACACGTCCCCTCTCCCCTTCGCGGCCTTGCAGCCGTCAGACCTACACGTCCAGAGCAATCCGTCGCCCGCCTACGAAACCAATCTCCTTAAGCTCGCCGGCGAGGTCGGATTGCTCATGACCGCGTATCAGGAAAAACGGCTGGACAGGAACCGGCCTGCACTGACCGGCGCGCTAATACCGATTTTCCGCACTGTGATCACGGCCGCCAACGAGGCGGGCGTCACGCTTCAGCAAGCGGCCGAAGCCAACCTGACCAAGATATTCGACCGCTGGCCGCAAGAGCGAACCTATCCTCCGCTGTTTGACGAAAGCGCTCCCACGCACGAGCGCCTTCCCCGGAGTCTGACAATCGAGGTGTTCGAGCGCAACGATGGCGGCAAGCTTTTCGTCTATCAGCGTCGCCACGGTATCAACATCGGCGACCGCCTCACTGACAACATTCTGGAACCCGACGACTACCGCTTTCATGACGTGTTTCATTACGCCTACGCCGCCGTGCTGGGCTGGTCTCCGGTGATGAGGGCGCTTTTCAAGCTGAAGCGCAAAAGTCAGCCTCATATCGACGAGGCCGAAGACGGTGCGCGCGCGCTTCTGATCGAGGGAGGCGTTAGCGTCCCCACAGGTGGTGGAGATTCGGTCGCACCTGCGGTGCAGGGCGACGGTGTAGTTGGAAGGTGGCCATCGGGTCGGTCGGCTAAGGTGGAGTTACGACGCTTCACCCCGAGCCGAGAGAGGACCCGATGGCCGAGGAAAGATGGCGCTGGCCGAGCTGCTGGAGAAGGCCGGCGAAGGTGATTTTCTGCGAGCCGTGGCGGAGATGGTGCTGCAGCTGCTGATGGAAGCCGATGTCGATGGGGTGATTGGCGCCGGGCGCTACGAGCGCAGCGGCGAGCGCACGACCTGGCGGAACGGCTTCCGCGAGCGCGTCTGGATACCCGCCTGGGATCGCTGCAGCTACGCATCCCGAAACTGCGCCAAGGCAGCTATTTCCCGCCCTCCTCGAGGCCCGGAAGGGCTCGGAGAAGGCGCTGGTCGCGGTCATCCAGGAGGCCTGGATTGGCGGCGTCTCGACCCGGCGGGTCGATGAGCTGGTGCAGAGCATGGGGCTGAGCGGGATCAGCAAGTCCCAGGTCTCCAAGCTCTGCAAGGATATCGACGAACGGGTGCACGCCTTTCTCGACCGTCGGCTCGACGGTGAATGGCCGTATCTCTGGCTGGACGCGACCTATCTGAAGCAGCGCGAGGGCGGCCGCATCGTCTGCGTTGCGGCGATAATCGCCATGGCGGTGAACACCGATGGCAGGCGGGAAATCATTGGTCTGCACATCGGCCCTTCCGAAGCCGAGGCCTTCTGGTCCAGCTTCCTCAGAGCCTGGCGCGCCGCGGACTGCGCGGCGTGAAGCTCGTCATCTCCGATGCGCATGAGGGCTTGAAGGCGGCGATCCGGCGTGTGTTTGGCGCCGGCTGGCAGCGTTGCCGCGTGCACTGGATGCGCAACGCCCTGTCCTACGTCTCCAAGACCCAGCAGAGCATGGTCGCGGCGGCTCTGCGTCAGGCGTTCATTCAGCCTGATCGAGGGCAGGCCAACCAGACTTTGCGCCACGTCGCCGATCAGCTGCGGCAGAAATGGCCGAAGCTCGCGGCGTCATCGAGGACAGCGAAATCGATGTGCTGGCGTACATGTGCTTCCCAGACCAGCACCGGACCAAGTTGCACAGCACAAACCCGCTGGAACGGCTCAACAAGGAGGTCAAGCGGCGCGCGGATGTGGTCGGGATATTCCCCAATGAGGCTGCGATCATTCGGCTGATCGGGGCTGTATTGCTGGAACAGAACGATGAGTGGCAGCTGCAGCATCGCTACATGCAGGTCGAAGGGATGGCCGAACTCGCCGCGCCGACGAGCGATGCCGAGCCCAGGCAGATCTCATGCGCGGCGTAAGGCCATCAGCAGGTGTGTCCAGGCAACAGCCACGGGCCGCAAGAGACAGACTGCGGCGTCAACGGCGTCTTTGCCACACGCTCGGCAGCGGCGGCACGGTCAAGCCCCAGAGCCGCGCAGCGGTGCACCGAAGGTGCAGGGCTTGACGGTGCCGACCGCGGCCGCAGCACCATCAGGCCAGCCGTGCATCGCAGCACAGGACGCGATCAGACATCCCAAATTTCCACCAACATCGCCGATCCAATGCCGCTCTTCTATACCAGGAATCCACACCAGCTTGACGGACGTGACGAGGAAGGCGTCGCCACCTGGATTTTCGGTCAGGCGAAACAGCTCGAACTCGTTTTCCGGCATGAAGCCGAAAGATCTCAGCCTGACGCTCCTCAAGACGGTCCGGCAATTTGTAGCCGGCTATGAACCTGAGAACTGCCCCTTGTGGTTGTGGGAAGAAGCCATCCTCCAGGGCTTCGCTGTCTTCCGGTACCTAAAGGAACAGCGCCGCGCGCTGGTCCACATCGACATGCTGCGACGACAATTGACTTATTCGGAGATGACGACATGACGCCCGCGAAATTCGTAGCCGCCCTGGCCGATTATGAGCTGGCCGGCGTCTTCAACCCCTACGCTGACCTCTGCCCGATTCATGACCGGCCCGACGCAACCAAGCGCCGACGCGCCAATTTCAGCTGGTTTTTGAAGGCGGCGCTTGACGCACGTGTCGATACACTCTGGATCGCGCGCGATCTGGGCTATCGCGGCGGCCGGCGCACCGGCGTCCCCCTCACCGATGAAGTCCACCTGTCGCACATGACGAAACTCTTCGCGGGCGTCCCGTTTCAGCGTGCGACACGCGGGCCAATCGTCGCTGAGCGCACGGCTGCGATCGTCTGGCAGGTGATCGGCCACATCGGGCGGCCGGTGCTACTTTGGAATGTATTCCCGTTTCATCCGCACGAGGCAGATGACCCGTTTTCCAACCGCTGCCATACCCGCGCGGAGCGGGAAGCTTGCAAACCGTTGTTGATGACTCTGCTCGAAATGATGCAGCCGCGCAAACTGATCGCGATTGGCCGCAACGCCCAAGCCGCACTTGCCGATATGGGAGTGAACGCAGCTGCGGTCCGTCATCCGAGCTATGGCGGGCAGGCCGAGTTTATATCTGGTCTTTACAGCTACTACGGCATCGAACGATTCCCGGGACCGGGGGCCGACGCAGCTGGCAATGCTTGAACCCGCTGAAGCCTGATCAGGCGACGAACCTTCAACGCCGTCGCTGCCTCGCATTGCTTGATTAGGGCAAGCACGTCGCCGCGCGAGGCGTCGGGCTTGTCAATTTCGGCATGGGTCGAAATCACAGTCAGTGGTCCCACGGCAACACCGCCTTCAGTGGCGACGAATTCCATCAGCCGGCCGAGGCCAATCAGATTGCCCAGCAGTTTCTCGATGTAATAGTGATTGCGATACATCGCGGTGAGAGCCAGCCGGCGCTCACTGCTAGGCAGGAGCTTGAAACTCAAAAAGCTCAGGCACTGTCCGCCGTAGCGGGACATATCCATGTCCCGCTCAGGATCAAACACGACCAGCTCATATTTGTTGTTGGCCGGGTTGTTGTTCTTGATCCGCTCGACGATATTCCACAGCTGGTTGATCGATCCGCCTTTGCGCGCCGGGTAATGGGTCATTCGCTCGAAATAGTAGCCGGACCAGCGTTGGTTTTTGCGGATCTTCGGCAGGATGCGGTTCTGAAACACATCAAAGAGTTCGGGCGCCCCGTGGCGCTCATATAGGCTCGATGGGAAAATCGTATTCGCCACGGCGAGCACTGACTTATCGCGCACCCGCAGAAAGTCATCGACCGCGGCAATGATCGGGTGCGCGCGAGAGAGATCGAATGCCGGATTTACAACGTCGATGATGACGTTGTGTGCCTCGTGGCCAGGGCTTTCATCAACCGCCTTGACGGCAGCGAGCCATGCCGAAGGACAACTAAGCTGCGACGCCACGGGTAGATACATCGGGGTCCTCCGTTAAAATGACGATCCTGAAAACGCGCGGCGCAAGATACGCCTCGGTAAGCCAAGCATAGCCCCGGTCTCCCCACTCTTCGCCCCAGCTATTTCGCACAAGGACGACTCTTTTCCCGGGCAGAAGCCCATGGCCGGCCGCAACGACGGCGTGACGGCGATGAGGATCCGGGGCCTCTCCTGCTTGCTGATCGACGATGCCGCCTGCCGATGCTGCAAAGTCGAACGCCGACGATAGGGTCATGAGCACCAACACCGGGTGTCCCGTATCGAGCTGTGCGATGATCTCGCCGACGGTGTTGCCACCATTTTCGCCCTGCCGCCTGAAGACCGGTCCCACGTTTGCTGCGGGCTTCCAGTTGGACGGAACGACGGTGAGATATGGACAACCGGTCTCGGCCGGCTGACCATCTTCCTGAAGCGCACACAGCATGGCCGGCAGCGTCGCGCCGACACTCGGCGAGCGACCTGCCCGACGCTGTGCATGATGGAAAGCAAACTCGACCGATAGCGGCTCCCATGGCGACCGAAGTGCTGCATGCGCGTCACTGGCCGCGAATGCGAGGCAAGTGGGGCGTTGATCTTGGTCGCGAGCATCGCCGAACTGGCCGCGAAGATCGCGGAGAACCTGCACGGCCATTCACGCGGCCTCAAGGAGTTGCCGGCGTTCAGCCCGCGAATAGCCTTCATCCTCTGGGCCACTCAGATCGTAGGCGAATCCAAATGTGTTGATGGCCTTGGCTGGTTGCCAGGGCCGACGTTCGATCAGCTGAAGATCACCAACCTGGCGATCGCGGGACTCAACGATGATCCGCCGCGTCGGGTGGCTGCCGACGCCTTCGGGATCGACGGCTTCGTGTTCATCCCGAACAATCGCGAAGGACGCCGCCTTGAACTGCTCGATGTCCCAGAGGTAGCCGCCGCCACTATGTTCCGGCAGCCGCAGGATAAAGTGATCGGTCTTACTGCCGGTGATCACTGTGCCTTCGTCGCCGTCTGTTAGCAGCCAAACGTCGCCACGATAACTTTCCGGTCGGTAGGCGCCGAGCAGAGCTTGCTTAAATTGCCGAGGCTGGATCGCCGTATGCCGTTGCGCCATTTCCACTGTCAGCAGTTTGTATCGCACGAGCGTCCAGCAGGTTGCCTCGTAGCTAGCCCCGAGGCGGAGCGACAGCTGATAGACGACATCTGGTCTGGACAAATCGGGTGCCATCCAGTGCTGCCGTTTGCAGTGCGCCGCGATCAACCATCGCGGCGTCATAAAAGCGACGGCGAAGGCGTCGGCCTCCACTTCCTGCACGTCATAGTCGGGGCGCGCACCGAACGGCGACCGGCGGAGAATGCTGTCATCGTCAAGGCTGGGCTGGTGCTTCATGTGGAAATGCCCCAGCTCATGCGCTCCGGTGAAGCGCTGAACGCTGAGCGGACGTTCTGTGGTGACAAGAATTCCCGGCGTCGGATCGCTGAGAAAGGCCCCCAGCAATCCGTTCAGCGGCCGCAGAAGCATCGGAACGCCCAGCCGCGCCACGACAGCGAAGATATCGACACAGCCTCCCGTGCGCGTCAGCATCGCCTCGCTTCCGAGATCCCGATGCAGACGAGCAGCCGCCAGAGTCGCATTGCGGACGGCACTGGCGTAGTCGGCCATTTATCGCGGCTCCCGACCCGTGCCGGCTCGTGCGCGCAGGAATTCGGCAAAGCGCCCCAGCTCTTCCCGGTCTTTCGGTGATAGCGATGCGGCCTGCCGGGCAAGATGAGCAACCTCAGCCGTTAGCGGAGCGGCGGCGGCATCCTCGCCGGTGAAATGACTGACGGGCTGGCGGTAGAGTTCTGCTAGACGCCTCAGCTCAAGTGCCTCAACCTTTCGCTGACCGCTCTCGATGTCCGTTACGGCGGTGCGCGGCAATTTCAAGATCGCCGCCGCCTCCTCCTGGCTTAGACCCACATACTTGCGCGCATCGCGCAATCTATCGCCAAGCAACCGTCGCTCCGCTTCATCGTCTGCGGGCGTCGGCGTCGGTGCGCTCGGGCGTTTCATGCGGTTCCTCCTTTCTGTTTAAACCATACTTTCCCTATACGTGGCATCAGATGCTCGATGGCTTTGTCGATCGCGTCGTAACCACCTGCGCGGACGACGCTTTGGGGAACATCAAAACCGACCAATTCGTCGACCTTGCAGAGAATTTCGACAAGATCGAGAGAGTCGATTGGAAACGGAGCGATGACGATTGCGGCTGGCGCGCTCGGCAAGGGCTGTCCCAGCAAACCAGCGCGGCTCTCTACAATATTGATCAGCTCTTCTTGCAGACAGGCGCGAATTTCCGCCGCCGGAAAGGCCGGCTTCAGCTTAGCCTTGGATGAGAGATCGATTGACATGCCGCCCTCGAGCACGAGAAGGCTGTATTATACTGTCGTAATCCCAGACATTCAAGGAAAAAAAGGTCCTAAATGAAGACGGAGGTTCTCCCCCCTTCCTGCCTCCCGGCTCTCACCCCGGCCCCGCCGCAATACGGTTCGACGCTTGCCCCCGCCCTGGGTTAGCCGGCTCGCCCACGCCTTCACTGCCCCGCTTGCCATCGGGGTGCTTGCCCGCCCCGGATAAGGTTGAGAGCGGGCGGGCGAAGCGAAAATAGCGGCTCGCTCCCGGCGCTTCGTCGCCGCGCAAGCGCGTTACTCCGCTTGCTCGCCGCGCTGCAGATTTTCATTCGCTCGCCGGGCCCACCCGCCCACCGCGCCCGACGCAGGATCGATCCTTCCTCGCTGGCAATGCTAGGGAGTCTGGGCGTGTCCCTTCGGGCCACGTGCTCGCAAAGCGCCCGGAGCCGCTTCGTGCCTGACACACCGATTGCGGGCGGCCGAGACGGTGATTATCCTTCGGACATGAACGCCCGGGTCGCCGTGCTGGAACAGATCGCCGCCGATACCCGAGCCGCGCTGAGCGACATTCGGCTCGATCTGCGTGACATGCGGGTGGAGCTGCGCGATATGCGGGGCGACTTGCGCGGCATGAGGATCATGCACGAGCGAGATTTCCGCCTCGCGTTCGGCGCCGTCATCAGCGTGGCGATCGGGCTGGCCTACCTGATCGCCCGCGCGTCGCACTGGCTATAGCGCGGCTCGGCCTTGAGGTTGACCGAGGTTGAATTCCATCGCCAACTGCCGCGATGCCGATCGTCGGTCGTCATCGTGGGAGGAAACCGATGGCCAAACAGCAAATCCGACCGCTTGCACGGAAATCCCCAGCCGGACGGCGTCTGCGCCTCTCGCTCGCCGGCTCGGCCGCAGCGCTCGCCGCGATCTTGTTTCTGCCCCATGCGCAGACGCGCGCCGCCGGACCGATTACCGTTGGCTTCATCGTAAAGACCCTCAACAACCCCTATTGGGCGGCGATGCGGAAAGCCGCCGAGGCGGAGGCCAAGCGCACCGGCGTTCACCTGATCTTCGAGGCCGGCAAATACGACGGCGACGTCAGCACCCAGATCTCGGACATCGAGGATCTCACAACGCACGGGGCGAGCGGGATCATCATCGCCCCCAGCGTCTCGGCCTCGGTCGTGCCGGCTCTTCAGCAGGCGAAGAAGGCTGGCATCACGGTGATCGCGGTGGATACCGCGGTTGGACCGCCAAACGTCGCCGACAGTTTCGTCGCTACCGATAACTTCAAGGGCGGGCTTGAGGACGGCGAATGGGCGAAATCAGTGATGGCCGGCAAGAAGCCTGTCGTCGCCCTGCTTGAAGGCACCCCAGCCTCCTCGGTCAATACCGAGCGTCTCGGCGGGTTCCTCAAGGGCATGGGGATGAGCAAGACCGCGGCTGCTGTCGATCTCATCACCAACGGCGACCAGACCAAGGCGCTTGATGCCATGCAGAACGCGCTCGTGGCCCATCCCGACATCAATCTCCTCTGGACAATCAATGAGCCGGCCGCTTTCGGCGCTTATACCGCGATCAAGAACGCCGGACTGTCGGGCAAGATCGAGATCGTGACAATGGATGGCTCCTGCCACGGCGTGCAGGGCGTCGCCGACGGCGAATTGGGCGCCGACGTGCTGCAGTTCCCGGCGAAGATGGCGGAGGTCGCGATCGAAGAGGCCATCGACGCCGCGCACGGTAAGAAGATCCCGGCCCGCGTCGATACCGGCGAGCCGCTCGTCACACTGCATCCGCAAACGGGTGTGGCAAGCATCCCGCCAACCCAGGCGTTACATGACTGCTGGGGCTGATCGGTGGGAACCACCGTCGCTCAAACGATCGGCGGCCGCGCCCGGCACGCGATCGCTCTGGCCCTAGAGCGGTTGCGCGCGGCCGGGCTGCTCGGCCCGATACTCGCGCTCATGACCGAGGTCGTCATCTTCGGCACCCTGGCGCCGCGGTTCGCGACGACCCGCAACTTCCTGCTCATCGCCGAACAGGCGATGGAGATCGCCACGCTCGCGATCGGCCAAACGCTGATCATCCTGGTCGCCGGCATCGACCTCGCGAACGGGCTGGTGATGGTGCTAGCGAGCATCGTCATGGCTAAGTTCGCGGTCGCGGGGATTCCGGTCGTCATCGCCGTCCTCGCGGGGTTCGCCGTCACCGCGGCATTCGGCCTAGCTGAAGGAGTGCTGGTCGCGCTGATAGAGCTGCCGCCATTCATCGTCACGCTCGGCTTCTTCAACGTCGCGATGGCGCTCGCACTGCTCATTTCGGGGGAGGCCTCGATCATCAATCTGCCGTCCGGACTGCTGCTGCTCGGCGACAATGTCGGCATCCGCGGCACCTTGGTGCCGGTCGGCGTGTTCGCGATGCTCGCGGTCCTTCTGCTCACCTGGTACGCGCTGCGCGAAACGGCCTGGGGGCGGCATATGTACGCCGTGGGCGACAACGCGCCCGCCGCGCGACTGAGCGGCATCCGGATCAACCGGGTGCTGATCTCCGCCTATGTCACGGCGGGTATTATCTATGGCGTCGCCGCGCTGCTTCTGCTTGGCCGCACCACGGTCGGAAATCCCGACGCGGGCCAGACCGCCAATCTGGAGAGCATCACCGCGGCGGTGATCGGCGGGATCAGCTTGTTCGGCGGGCGCGGCAGCATCGTCGGGCCGCTGCTCGGTGCCTTCATCGTTGGCATGTTGCAGAACGGACTGACGATCATCGGGGTGGACGCCCTTTATCAGGACATCGCCATTGGCCTGCTGGTGATTCTCGCGGTTATGCTCGACCGGCTGCAGCGGGGACGCAGTGTCCGATGACGGTATCCGCCGCAACCAGAGCGTCGGCGGTTGCGCCTCAGCATGATACCGGGCCTGTTCTGCAGGCGCGCGGCCTGGTCAAGCGCTACGGCCGGGTCATTGCGCTTGATGACACCGATTTCGAGCTCTACCCGGGCGAGATACTGGCTATCGTCGGCGACAACGGCGCCGGCAAATCGACGCTGATCAAGATACTTTCGGGGGCGGTGATACCGGACGCCGGCGAAATCCGCCTCGACGGACAGGCCGTGCATCTCAGGAACCCGCTGCACGCTCGCGCGCTCGGGATCGAGACGGTGTTCCAGGATCTCGCTCTGGCGCCCGGTCTTGATATCACCAGCAACCTATTCCTCGGGCGCGAGGAACGGGCGCCCGGTATCCTGGGCTGGCTGTTCCGTAAGTTGAACAAGCGCGCAATGCAGCGCCAGGCAGCGGCGCACATGGGCTCGCTCAAGATCGGTATCCGGTCGATGGCGCAGGCCGTCGAAACGCTCTCCGGCGGGCAGCGGCAAGGGGTTGCGATTGCCCGCGCCGTCTCCTGGGGACGCCGGATCGTCATCATGGACGAGCCCACGGCGGCGCTCGGCGTACAGGAATCAGCGATGGTGATCGAGCTGATCCGGACCGTGCGTGCGCGCGGCGTGCCGGTGGTGGTGATCAGTCACAGCCTGCCACAGGTGTTCGAGGTCGCCGACCGGATTCAGGTGATGCGGCTCGGGCGTCGCGTCGGCATCGCCTTCCCCGCGCGTCACACGATGGACGACGTCGTCGCCATGATCACCGGCGCCCGGACTGGCTGAGTTTAACCGGCCCCGCCGTCGATCGTCAGGATCGTGCCCGACGTGTACCCCGACAACGGGCTTGCCAGGAACGCGACGGCATAGCCGATCTCCTCCGGCGTCGCCGCGCGGCCGAACGGCATGGAGGCGAACAGCTCCTGCCACCGCTCGGCATCGCCCAGTGTCTTCGCCGCCCGGTCGCGCTGCAACATGATCAGCCGGTCGGTCGTCACCGGCCCCGGATTGATGCCGACCACCCGCAGCCCGTCGGCCGGTGCTTGGTGGCCGAGAGCGCGGGTAAAGGCCATGAGCGAGGCGTTGCCAGCGGCGCCAGCGATATAGGTGGACGGGAACTTCTCGCCCGCCGCGCCGATCACGTTGACGATCACGCCCGATTTGCGCGCCGCCATGCGCGGATAGACCGTCCGGCAGAACGAGATGTAGCCAAACACCTTAAGATCCCACGCCCGGCGCCAGGTCTCGTCATCCACTGCGACTACGTCGCCGGGCGGGATGGCGCCTGCGTTGTTCACCAGTATGTCGATTTCGCCCACCTGCTCGGCCGCGCGGCGCACCGCCGCGTCGCTCGACAGATCGGCCGCGATGGTGCGCACGTTCACCTGCCGGCGACCGCGGATCGCCCCGGCCGCCGCCTCGAGCGTGGCCTGGTCGCGCGCGATCAGGGTGACATCGCAACCCTCGTCGGCCAGCACCGTCGCGGCGGCCCGGCCGATGCCCTTGGAGCCGCCGGTGATCAGGGCGCGCTTGCCCGCAAGCTTCAGGTCCATCTCACGCGGCCTCCGTCAATTGCGATTGATACGCACGACATGCCTCGCCAAAGGCGCGAAATAGGGCGAGGCTCGCCTGGTCCTCGGCATAGCGCCATTCCGGATGCCACTGCACGCCGAGGGCGAAGCCCCGCGCCCCCTCGACCCGGACCGCCTCGATGGTGCCATCCTCGGCGATCGCTTCGACCACGCAGCCGGGCGCCGGATGCTCGATCGCCTGGCCGTGCAGCGAATTCACCGTGATCTCGGCCGCGCCGAGCAGGCGCGCGAGCCGACCGAACAGCGCCACCGTGTGCTTGGGGCCGTAACGGCGCGCGAGCGGCCCCTCCCCGCCCCTGTGGTCGGCGCGGCCCGGCAGCTCGTGCAGCCTTTGGTGCAAGGTGCCGCCGAGGGCGACATTCAGCTCCTGAATGCCGCGACAGATCGCAAGCACCGGCAGGCCGCGCGCGATTGCCTCGCGGATCAGCGGCAAGGTGGTGGCGTCGCGCGCCGGGTCGTGGTGGTCGGGCGTGAGGCTGTCGCCGCCCGCGTAGTGACCGGGATGCACGTTGCTCGGGCTGCCGGGGATCAGCAGCCCGTCCAGCCGATCGAGCACCGCGACCTGTGCCTCGCCGATTGGCGGGATCATGATCGGGATCGCGCCGGCCCCGCCCTCGATCGCGGCGGCGTAGCGCGCCGGGGTCTCGTGCCACAGCATCTCGTTGCGCGTGCGCGCGCAGGCGGGGATGCCGACGATCAGGCTCATTCCGCGCGATCCTCCTTCACCCGCCGGACTATGTGCGCGGGCGGCAGCGGTCGGCAACCACCAGCCCGGCCGCACCCGCCAGCATCAGGGCAGCCATGCCGCGCGGCGTGCCGTCGGTGAACAGGCCGACCAGCAAGCCGCTGACGGCGCCGAGCAGGAACTGTCCCATGCCCATCAACGCCGAGGCGCTGCCCGCATGGGCGGCATGGCGGGTGAGCGCGCCCACGGTGGTGTTGGGGTTGAGCAGCCCCTGACAGCTCACCATGATGAATAGCGGCGGAATGACCGCCGCCAGGGCGTGCAAGCGCGTGAAGGCCACCACCGCCAGCGTCACGGCGGCGGCGAGATAGACCGATGCGACGGCGTGCAGGACGACTGAAGGGCCGAGGCGTGGGACAATGCGCGCGTTGAGTTGCGAGGCGCCGATCAGCCCGAGCGCACAGGCGCCGAACAGTCCGCCATACTCGGACGGCGTGAAACCGAAGCCGTCGATGAACACCGGCGAAGAGCCGGCGAGATAGGCGAAGAAGGCGAAGGTGCCGCACCCGCCCATCGTCGCGTGCGCGAGGAAGCCGCGCTCGCGAACGATCTGGGCATAGCGGCCGAACTGCTCGCTCGCCGACAAGCGGGCGCGCCGCGCCGGGGCCAGCGTGTCGGGCAGCTTCCAGCAGACGAGCGCGAAGGAGACCGCGCCGTATCCGGTCAGAATCCAGAAGATCCAGCGCCAGTCGGCGAAGGCGAGCACCGCGCCGCCGATGCTGGGGGCGAGGATCGGCGCCGCGCCCATCACCAGCATCAATCGCGACATCAGCACCGCCGCCGCGTGCCCGTCGGCGAGGTCGCGCACCACGGCGCGAGGGATCACCATGCCGGCCGAGGCCGCGACTGCGGAAACGAAGCGGAAGCCGGAGAGAAAAAGGATCGATGGGGCCAGCGCGCAGGCGGCGCAGGTAATCGTGTAGAGAGCGGTGGCGGCGATCAGCGGGCGGCGGCGACCGTAGCGGTCGGCGAGCGTGCCCTGGGCGATCTGCCCGACTGCGAGCCCGGCGAACCAGGTGGCGAGCGAGAGCTGCGCCGAGCCCGCCGGCTCGTGCAGCGACGTCTCGATCGCCGGGAAGGCCGGGAGGTACATGTCGGTCGAGGCCGGCCCGACGGCGGTGAGGAAGCCGAGCAGCACTGGCAGCCACGCGGGAATGCGCATGGCGCTTCATGGCAGAGGCGGGGACTGGCGGCCAGGGATGGCCGCGCGGTCCCGGTGTCGAAGGAGCGGTGGCCGATCTGGCCGTCGTAGCTTGGTGATCGCTTCGGCCGGATGGCGCCCTGGACGGCGGCATCTCCTCTTTAGCGGGCGCTAGCGCCCTCTCCCAGAGGGCGGGCCCAAGGGAAAGGGTTGGGGTGGGGGCCGGAGTGAGTAGCGTCGTAAGACGGGTGCTATTCGGCGGCCCTGCCCTTCTGGACGTCAGCCCTGCCCTCCTGGGCGACGTCCGGCCGCTTCCCGGGCGCCGGCTTGCCGGGCAGCGGCGGCAGGGCCTTGGCCTTCTCGATGTCGATGCCGGCGCCTTGCGCGACCCGCCGGCCGTAGTCCTGATTGCAGTGCCAGAAATGCCAGACCATGCGGAGCTGGATCGGTTCCGGGCACTGCTTCAGGTCGGCGACGCATCACCAACACCCGCGCCCTGGCCGCCCGCCTCGAGCCCGAATGTCCGCGCCGAACGATCACCGCCATCATGCGGCCAACGACATGACGTCGTCGGCCCGCACCGTTGACGAGCTGCTCTGGCTACTTTTGTGATCCGCTGCCAGATGATTGATTGCCGCTCTGGCCACCACCTGACTCGCCGCTGCCCGATTCGCCACTACCCGAGGCAACCCTACGTAGAGTACCCATCAAATCGGCTGCAGCTCCAACGCAGTTTTGCAGCGCCACATTAGGCGGGCAATGGATGTCCACTTCGTCATTACCCCTTTTGAAGCGGAAGAACGCGCCCGCAGCCAACTCGCGCGCCGCTTGCATCATGGGCCCCATTTGACGGCCATTCATGCCACCCATGATGTTCATCGGACCGGATTCGTCACCGCCGCTCATGTTCATCCCGCGCTGCGGTTGTTCATAATTGCCATTCTGACCCTGATTTTGGGCAAAACTGGGGGCCGCGAACCCAACGAGTAGCGCCGCTGTGAGGAAGGCTGTGCGCACGACGAATGTCTCCTTATCTGCCACGCGGCGATTCAACGACGATCGTCAGCACCGTCAAGTCACTGTGCTGAGATGCCGATTGAAGGATTTTCGCATTACCGTAGCGATCTGCCCGCTCGCGCATCGCTGCGCGCATCTGCATCTATGAGTAACGCAGCATATTCTTTCTCTAGAAACTTTCTAATAAGAATTCGAGTACGCCAGCTCATTGTCAGCTCACCCGTTCAATCCACCTGCCGCGAGATCACTGAGCCGGACTCGGCGACGATCCGCACCTCGTCGGCCGTGAGCCGCACGGTCAGGCTGAAATTGGCCGCGCCGACCGAGCGGGCGTTGCGCTCCGGGCTGCGGCAATCCCAATCCACGATGCCGCTCACGACACATGTACGATTGGCCGCATTGCACAGAACGGCAAGCAAGTCCGGCCGGGCGCTGTAGACGCGCACCGGCCAGCGGCCAACGTAGTCTCGCTTCTGCGACATCAGCGAGCGCCGCCCGATCGCATGGCCATAGAAGTTGACCTGTTCGGCATACGCGTCGGCGAAATAGCCGAGCGCCTCCGCATTTGTCTCCGACCAGTGCGCGAAATACTCCGCCGCGAACGATCTGGCCCGGTCCTCGAGCGCCATCCCGCGCGAAGGGTCCGCCGGCTGCTCGGGCAACGGCTCCGCCAGTGTCGGCAGGAGCCGGCGCGGAGCCGGCGCGCCCCTGGGATCGGACGGCCCCGGGTCGGATGGCGCTGGGTCGGACGGCTCTGGGTTGGACGACTTCTGGGCGCGACACGGGCTCGGGTTGCGCCTGTCGCCCGGACCCGGCGGTCCGCGACCCCAGCATCTGCACTTCCAAGCCGATACGCTCCGCATCCGACGGCGTCAGCCAGGTGATCTCTGTGGGCTTCGCCTGCTCGATGTAAACGATCGCATCCACTGACAGGCCTAGCTTGCTCAGATAAGCGCCGATCAGTGCGTTGCCGACGCCGCTCACCTCGCCGTTCTTGAGATAGGCGGCGTGAAAGCCGATCCTGCTGCCCGCTTGCATCCAGCGCGGCGCCCCGGCCAGCCAGGCGATGGCGCAGGCCGAGGCGCAGAGCATGTCGCGCATCACCAAGGTCGGGTATCGCTTGAGCCGGATCACATGGCCGATCTGCAATCCGGCGATCAGCGCCCCGCCTGGGCTGTTGAACACAACCGCTGCGCGGCGATGGCGCGCGGCGGTGGCTGCGAATTTTTCCCCGTCATGCTCCCGGAACTCGCCTTGGACCGTGATCAGCGCCGCGCCCGGGACATCGGTCTTGACCACGTCGATCTCGGCCGCCGACGCAAGCGGCGCCGCCAACACGCAACAGAGCGCCAGCGCCCCGGCGCCCATGACCCGCCTGCGTCCCACCCGGCTCTCCCACACCCGTCCCGGCGGGGATGTTCGTCGGTTCAGCTTTCATTCCGGTGAATCACCGCGCCCGAGCGCGGAAGGAACGAGATGACGCCGGAACAGCCGCTTGACTCCGCCGCCCCTGCTTGGCCGCATGTCCGAGGTAAAAACCGGCCAATCAGGAGGGGATCGATGCCGATCGGGCGCAGAGGCTTTGTCGCATCGGGCGTCGCGGCCGGTGCCGGCCTGTTGGACCGGGCGCGGGCTTGGGCGGACCAGATCCCATTCACGCCGGAGCACGGGGCGAAGCTGCAACTGCTGCGCGGAGCGACGTTCCTGCCGGCCGAGGGTGCGACCACGGCGGCCAACGTCACGGCGTTCTCCCATGCGACCGGAGTTCCGGTGGTGATCCAGAACGTCAACCAGGACGACCTTGTCGCCAAAGCGGCGCTCTCGGTGCAAGTCGGCTCCGGGCCGGACATCATCTGGACCCAGAACACCACCGCGCATCTGTTTCCCGACAAGCTGGTGGATGTCTCCGATGTCGCCGACTATCTCGGGCGGAAATACGGCGGCTGGTACCCGGTTTGCGAGAACTACGGCAAGCAAGGGAACCGCTGGATCTGCATTCCCGTGTTCGTGGTCGGCTCGCTGATGAACTACCGCATCTCGTGGATGCGCGAGGCCGGATTCGAGACGTTTCCCACAGGCACGGAGGGGCTGCTCAAGCTTTGCCAGGGGCTCAAGAAGATCGGCCATCCGGCCGGTTTCTCGTTCGGACACGCGGTGAACGACGCGAACAATTTCGCCTATTGGCTGCTCTGGTCGCAAGGCGGGCAAGTTACCGACGGGCATGGCAACCCGACGCTGGACCAGCCCGCGACCTTGCGGGCGCTCGACTACGCCAAGGAGCTGTACCCGACGCTGCTGGACGGCGTGCTGTCGTGGCTGGACATCAACAACAACCGCGCGTTCCTCGCCGGGCAATGCTCGCTCACCAACAACGGCATCTCGATCTACACCGAGGCGAAGCGCAGCGCTCCGGAAATCGCCTCGGACATGGACCATGCGGCGATGCCGATCGGGCCCGCGGGCGTGCCCACGGCGGAGAACCGGCTCGATCCGATGGTGGTGTTCCGCTACTCGAAGTATCCGAACGCGGCCAAGGCGCTGATCGCCTTCCTGATGGAAGCGCCGCAATACTCGAAGCTGATCACCAACTCGGCGGGCTTCATCGCCCAGAGCCTGCGCGCCTACCAGGACAACCCGATCTGGCGGAGCGATCCCAAGATCGCGCCGTTCGGCGCGGCACCCGAGGACACCCGCTCGCTCTCTTGGCCGGCCACGCCGAGCCCCGCCTCGGCGTCGGTCTTCGCCAACTTCGTGGTGGTGGATATGTTCGCTGCCGCCGTTTCCGGCGCTTTGACCGCGAAGGCCGCGATACAGCGAGCACAGAAGCAGGTGGCGAAGATCTACAAATCCTGACCGGCTGGCGGACGCGATCGGAGGAACGAATGAACGGGCGCAATCGGTTGGCCGTCGCCGTATTGGGCAGCTTGACGCTGGCCATGCTCGGCGCATGTGTCGCGGACACGATGCGCACCTTTGTCGGCCAGGATGTCCGGCAGGTGGCGATCGCCTACGGCCCGCCATCCAGCGTCATCGACCTGGGCGGAGGGACGCGGGCCTATCAATGGACGCGCATCTCGGTCTCCAGCACGCCGGTTTCGGCGGTGACGACCACCACCAAGGATAAGAAGGGCCGGCGGATTTCGAGCACGGAGCTGGTCGGCGGGGAGCAAAGCGTGGACCGCTGCCTCTACACGTTCATGACCGCGTGGAACCCGCAGCGGAACGGCTGGATCGTGACCGGGATACGCCAGCCGTCGCTGGCGTGCGCGATCGGCGACCTCGGTGCGGGGTAAGGAGCGGCAAGGCAGTCACTTCGGATAAACGATAGTGTCGTCCGCCTGACGCTTGGCGGCCGGGGTCATCGCGGCATTGTCGATATGGTTGTGCCCGATGATGTGCCGCACCTGTTCGCCGGCCGCCAGCAAGTAGTCGGCGATGATCCTGCGGTGGCAGCGCCACCAGACCGCCTCGGCGCACATGATGGCGCAGGTGTGCTCGCGCGCGAGCGCGCGCAGCTCCGCCAGGCCCTCGCGAAACGGGTCAGTCATCGCGTAGTCGGCGTAGTTGCGAAAGCTGGCATTCTCCCAGAAGCTGTTGGCCGACGGCGCCGCGCCTCTGCGGCGCCCGCGCAGGCCGCCGAGCTTGGCGATATGCCGGTAGCAGATGTCGTGCGGCGTCAGCGCGGCGGGCAGCGTGTCGGCGTTGAACTGCGGATTGGTGCGCGAGCGCGGCATCGTGCGGACATCAACCACAAGGTCCGCGTTGGCCTCGTGCAACAGTGCGACAAGCTCCTCCACGGCGCGCGTCGAATGGCCGATGGTATAGTAGGGCCGGCTCACCGGGGCCGCTAGTCGCGCAGGAAACCGTTGAGGTCCGGCGTTGTCATCGCGGTATCCAGGTAGCCGAAAGTGCCTTGCTCCTTGGCTTCGCGCGCTGCCGCCAGCAGGCCGGTCATGGCCGCGCGGTAGAGCGAGGTGGCGAGGCTGATACGCTTCACGCCGGCCGCGGCAAGCTCCGCGACCGAGAACGAACGACCCTTGATGCCGACCATGAAGTTGAACGGCCGCGACAACGCGGCGCAGACCGCGCGCACGGCGGCTAGGTCCGGCAGGCCGGGCGCCATCAGCACGTCGGCGCCGGCCTGCTCGAACGCGCGCAGGCGGTTGATCGTGTCGTCCAGGTCGGGATTGCCGCGCAGGAAGTTCTCCGCCCGCGCCGTGAGCAGGAACGGGAACGGGAGCCTGCGTGCCGTCTCGGCCGCTGCGGCGACCCGTTCGGTCGCGTGGCCCGGCTCGAATAACGGCGTGCGCGGATCGCCGGTCGCATCCTCGATCGAGCCGCCGACCAGACCGGCCGCGCCGGCGAGACGGATGGTTTCGGATGCTGCTTCCGGGGTGTCGCCGAAGCCCTTTTCCAGATCGGCGGAAACAGGGAGATCGGTCGCGTCCACGATCAGGCGGCAATGCGCGAGGGCTTCGTCGCGCGTCACCCTGCCGTCGCGCCGGCCGAGCACGCCGGCCGAGGCACCGGAGGAGGTCGCCAGGGCCGCGAACCCGAGCCCGGCCAGGATGCGGGCCGAGCCCGCGTCCCAGGCGTTGGCGATCACGAACGCCTCCGGCGCTTGGTGCAATGCGCTAAACCGGTTGGCTTTTTCGATTTGGGTGGCTGGCATTCCTGATTCCCCGGCGCGAGTGGGTGTTTCGCTTTGATGCTATCTGTCGCGGGCCTTCGTGTGAACCAGATCACAGACCGGTGGCGCTCGTCCTCGTACGATGATAGATCATCCGGGATGGAGGCTCGCAAGGATGAGCTTCTGGGCGCAGTTGTGGGATGAAAAGCGGCGGGCGCTGATCTCATGGGTCGCCAGCGGCCTGGTCGCGGTCCTGGCCGGCGGATGGGCGGTCGTTACGTATGTCTGGCCGCACGGGGACGACAAGCCGGTCTGCGCCCAGCTTGGGGTCGCGATCGGCGGCAGCGCCAAAGATTCTCCGATACGCAATTCGGTATCGAACGGGACGGTTTCCGCGCCATGCGAGTCGCAGGCCAAATAGCGGCTGCGGCGCGGGCCGCGGTCCTGGCGCTGGCGCTTGGTGGATTCAATCGCACGCCCGCGCTGGCTTTCGCGGATCGCCCGCTCACCGCGACGCAGGGCGTGGCGATCGGCGGGAACGCCGTCAACAGCCCGATCAACACCACGGTGAACCAGGAGAACCCGGCCACCTTGGCGTTGCTGGCCAAGACGCTTGCCGACAAGGACGCTTCCGAAGAAAGACGCCGGCAAGCCGAAGAGAGAGCGGCGGAATTGGCGGCGAAATTCGGGTTTACCTCGGCCGCTACAGCGGAGTTCTTCAAAATCCTGGGCGAGCAGAACGTGCCCGAGGAGAAAATTCCGGCCCGGCTGATCGAGATCGCCACCCATTTCGCGAGCACGCGCGACGAACTGGCGGTGCTCGAGCCGGACGATCCGCATGTCGCCGAACTGGCGAGCCGGGCCAGGCAGGCACTCGATGCGGGCAAGCTCGCCGAGGCCGATGCGTTGCTTGGGCGTGCCAAGGACGCGGAACTGGCGGCGCTGCGCCAAGCGCGGCAGCTGCGAGAGAAGGCGCAGGAAGCCGAGGACCGGCACGCGCTGAGCGCGGCGAAGCTGACCGCCAGCCGTGGCAACATCGCGCTAACGCAACTGCGCTACCTGGATGCAGCGGAACAGTTCCAGCAAGCCGCCGCGCTCGTGCCCGGCGGGCACCCAAAGGAGTTGGCAAGCTATCTGCTCAGTCGGGCCGTCGCCCTTCAGCAACAGGGCGAGCAGCGCGGTGACAATTCGGCGTTGCGGGATGCGATCGCGACTTGCCAGTCGGCTCTGGCCCAATTCAGCCGAGACGGCGCGCCCGACGAGTGGGCCTGGATGCAAGTGGTTCTAGGCGACAGCTTGCTGGATCTTGGC
This sequence comes from uncultured Pseudomonadota bacterium, assembly GCA_963849305.1. Lineage (GTDB taxonomy): Bacteria > Pseudomonadota > Alphaproteobacteria > Acetobacterales > Acetobacteraceae > CAWKGV01. Next base: position 265,810 of record CAWKGV010000007.1, on the reverse strand, counting down.
CAACGGGAATCCGGCACGGCAACGCTTGAGGAGGCGGCGGTGGCACTTCGCCGTGCATTGCAAGTCGTGACCCGAGACCGCGCGCCGCTGGATTGGGCAACAGCGCAAACTGATCTTGCCTCGGCACTATGGGCGATCGGCGATCGAGAACCGGGAACAGCAAAGCTGGAGGCGGCGCTGACCAGCTACCGGCTGGCCTTGCAGGTATTGACCCCAGCGAACGCGCCGATCGCGTGGCAGCTCGCACAAACCGAGTTAGGACAAGTGCTGTTTACGCTGGGCGAGCGCGACTCAGACGCCGAGCGACTTGAGCAGGCTGTTGCCGCGTTCCGGCTCGCCCTAAAGGAGCTTGTGCCAGGTCGCGTGTGGTTCGTGCGGGGCTTGGCCCAGCATGGGCTAGGCGGCGCCCTGATGATGCTCGGCGAGCGCGAGTCTGGCACGACGCGACTGGAAGATGCGGTTGCCGCGTTCCAGCTCGCATTGCAGGACTGGACGCGGGATCGCGCGCCGCTCTACTGGGCGTTTGGAGAGATTGATCTAGGAACCGCGCTGCGCATGATCGGCGGGCGCGAGGCTGGAACCACACGGCTGGAGCAGGCGGTCGCGGCTTACCGGCTCGCGCTTCAGGAAGCGACTCGCGCGCGCGCGCCCCAGCAATGGGCTTTGGCCGAAGACGGCCTCGGCACGGCGCTGGACGCGCTCGGCGAACGCCAGTCCGGCACGCAGACTTTGGATGAAGCGGTCGCCGCCTATCGCCTGGCGCTTGAGGAATTCCGGCGGGATCAAGTGCCGCTCAAATGGGCAGGCGACGGAAGTGAACCTGGGAACCGCGCTCCAGGAGGTGGCCAATCGCAAGGCGGCGCGGACCGAGCGCGAGCAGGCGATCGCCGCTTACCGACTTGCCTTGCAGGAATTGACGCGGGAGCGCGTTCCGCGGCTGTGGGCGACAGCGCAATACGATCTCGGCACCGCGCTTGCGAGCATCGGCTCCGATGAGGTCGGCGCAGAGCGGCTGCAAGAAGCGGTCGCGGTCTATCGCTTGGTGCTTCAGGAGCGCACGCGCGACCGTGAACCGCTTGCATGGGCAGACACGCAGGTCAGTGTTGCCAACGCGCTTGTTTCCATCGGTATTCGCCGGTCAGGGATTGCCGATCTGAAGACGGCGGTCGCGACGTACAATTTGGCACTGGAGGAATTGCCCCGGGAGCGGGCGCCATTGGATTGGGCGAGCCTTCAGCTTGGTCTTGGCTCCGCGCTCACCTTTCTCGGCGAGCGTGAACCCGGGACGACGCACCTGAAGGACGCGGTTGCAGCGTACCATCTCGCGTTGCAGGAAGCGACACGGGAGCACGATCCGGAAGATTGGGCGCGGCTACAGAGCGATCTGTGCCTTGCGCTCGCGGCGCTCGGCCAGCGAGAGCACAATATGACCACGTTGCGAGAGGCCGTTTCGGCTTGTGGCCTCGCCCTGGAGGAACGCCCGCGCGATCGTAAGCCGCTTGCATTCGGATACACTCAATTGCGCCTTGGCGGCGTGCTGCTCGCCATCGGCGAACGAGGACTCCGATCCATCGCAACTGCAACAGGCGGCGACAACGTTGCGATCGGCGCTGCAAGAGTTGACGCGCGCGCGCGTGCCGGTCGATTGGGCGGAAGCAGAAGACGAGTTGGGCAATACGCTCGCCGCGATCGGCGCGCGCGAGGACGGCACGGCGCGGTTGGAGGAAGCGGCGAGCGCGTACCGGCTCGCCTTGCAGGAGCGCACGCGCGACCGCGCTCCGTATCTCTGGGCCGAGACGGAAGACCACCTCGGGGCCGCTCTCCTTTTGATCGGTCAACGGCAGCAAAAGGCGGCGTTGATCGAGGAAGCGGCGGCGGATTGCCGGCAGGCGCTGGAGGTCGCGTCGCAAGAGGATGCGCCCGTGCTGCACGCCGAGCTGGCGAGCCATGTCGCGGCGGCGGACTCGGCACTGCAACGCGCCCGGCTGGTTCCGGCCCGCTTGTAAGGCTCCGCGACCTCGCTTCCTGACACTCCCTCCTGGCAAAAGCCGCTAGCGATGATAGCTTGCTCGGCGTTCGCCTGAACGCGAGAGGAGGTCAAGATGCCATTCGACCCGGACCCGCGCCCCGGACCAGGACGGCGAGCGCGCAACGTGCTGGGCACCGCGCTCGAAATCTGCTCGCTCAAGCCCAAGACCGGCTTCTATCGCACCGGCTGCTGCGAGACCGGGCCGGACGATCACGGCTGCCACACCGTTTGCACCGAGGTCACGGCCGAGTTCCTGGCGTTCAGCGCCGCTCGCGGCAACGACCTCTCGACCCCCAGGCCGGAATTCGGCTTCGCCGGATTGAAGCCGGGCGATCGGTGGTGCCTATGCGCGAGCCGCTGGCAAGAGGCGTTCGACGCCGGCCAGGCCCCGCGGGTCGCGCTGCGGGCAACCGAGGCGAGCGCGTTGCAGTATTGCGCGCTCGCCGACCTCAAAGCTCATGCCGTGGACCTGAGCTGACGGCCGCCCATCCGCGGGACCGAAGTGTGAATGTTGTAGATGGCCCAGAGGCGCTGAGATCTAGCACAAGGCTGTGAGAGAGGGCGGCTAGCCACAAAAAAGCCGCACGCAGATGGTTTTCAAAATGTGCTTACGCCACGAGGGAAAAATCATATGGACAAGAAGGCCGCCGGATTACTCGGCGCGGTTGCGGGGCTCGCCACCGTGGGTTCCGCGCAGGCTGCTACCAGTCCTGCTCCCAATGTATCGGAGGCGCTGCAAGCATCCTCGTATGCTGATCTCCTCGCGCCAATACCGGATGCCGTCGCGCTGCTAAAGGCCGATGACGCCGCGCGGGCGCAAACACAGGCGGCCGACGCTCCGGAGGGCGTCCAGACAGTTCAGAATTACTACCAATATGGTTACCGTCCTCCCTATTCCTATAATACTCCACAGTATCCCTACTACGGTACGCCATATTATCGCTATCCCTCCTACTACCACCATCATCACCACCACCACCACCATCACCACCATCATCACAATGACTTTTATGGCCCGCGCTAGCGATCACGCAATCACGACCCGAGCAGGACTTTACGCGCCGGTCTCTCTCGTCCGGCCTCGTGCCGCGCGCAGGATGTTTCGATACGTGGCGTCGAACACCGTGTTGGTCGACGAAGTCCAGGTCGAACTCCTTTCCCAAAGTGTCGCGGCTGGCGTGGATGCGGCGTCCCCGCATTTCGCGCTCGGCCGCCTCCGCTTCATCCATCAGTGCCAGCTCGAACTGAGGTTCCGCCGGCAGGAATAGCATTTGCATGAACGGCTCGCCTCGCCTGAAAATGTGAGTGCGGCCCTCGGGCGGGGCCTTGAACACCACGAACGAAATCATCGGCCACCAGCTCGTGCGCAGCAGCGCCGGAACCGCGATCGGCACGTCGTCGCTGGCGCTGGTATAGAAGCGCGGATGCGGCTCGGTGCGCACCGCTATAGTCTCATCAACCTTGAGGTCGAGCAGAAGCTGATACGTGTAATAGTTCTCGCCGAACGAGCGGAAGGGCGGCCATTGGATGCCGGTCCCCGGATCGGGGCCGAAGTCGCCTTCGAGCACCACGTGCCCATCGCGCTTCGTGACGTATAGGTCGTTCTCGAACGGGTAGAAGAGTTCCATGCCGTATTGCGCGCCTTCTATGAACGGTATGCAGTGCCAAGCCTGTTCGTGGGAGCCGTCGCGGCGCGGCTGCGGCTCGCCGGCCCAGCCCGGCACCTCGAGTTTCGTGCGGCGAGGCATCAAGCGCGGATCGAACAATCGGTATTTCACGGTGTTCACATCAGGCTCCTCGGTGGTCAAAGCGATACAGTACGACGACCGGTGTGGGCAGCCAACGCCGGACGGACGGCAACTTTTGTCTTCTCTAGGAGCAAGTCTTCCCGCGGCTGGGCCGATCACCCTCGGTCTTCGCGGCGGTCTCCGACATGAACTGCCCCCTGCGTCGTCTTCCCGCGGCATCTCTTCGTACCCCTGCCACTGGCCCTTCATGCATACCAGGACATGCCGCTGCCCGGACGCCAATTCACAACTACACGGTTCCGAATTGTGAGCTCGAGCTGAACAACACGCCGCCCGCGAGCTGCGCCGGGTGCTCTTCGACCCGCTGCTACAAGCACCGTTGCCGGAAGATTACGCAACCGCGACCTCGCACCAGGCGAAGAACTGGCTGCAAGCGCGCGTATAGGCTCGGCGCGTGTTCGGGTTGCGGATGTTGGCTCCGGACGTTGTTCATACGGGCGAAGTGTAAAGCATTGACGCTCACGGCCGGCAGCTATCCCGGATACTCGGGAGAACTGCGGCACCGCTTCGAATATCAGGACAAGGAAGGCGCGGTAGCATATCCGAAGTGTTCAGTCGCCCTTGCCAGAATGGTGCGGCCAACCAGCGATTCTCTGCAGCATAGCAATCCTGCAGGTGGCTTTCGTATGCGCGTTTGATTCCGTAAAGGACGCGCCGGTAGGAATCGAAGGAGCCGAGATCGCCGCTGATGTATCGGTCTGCTGCTTCCGCTGCGGCAAGGCCAGTGAACAGCGCATGGAGCAGCCCCTGGGAGGAGATGGGATCGAAGCTCATGCTGGCATCTCCGGCAGCAATCCAGCCCGGACCAGCGCACGGTTCAAGAAAACAATTGTAAGCCGCACACGAACCGGCCTTGATCGGGACGAACGCAGTCTGTCCCAAGACTGGGCCGATTTCAGCAGCGTGGACGCGCTAGCCAATAGTACTGGGCCTTTGCGCATCGACCGCCATGCAGGCAGGTCGGCAGTAAGCGTTTGGTGACGACCGTTGGATCAGGGCGGTGTTGAGGGCGTCCACGGCATTAGTTCGTTGATCTGGCTGATCGGGTGCCCATTGGCGATCTGGTCGAGGGTGTTGCGCAGATACGCTTCCGGGTTGATCTCATTGAGCTTGACGGTCTGCAGGATGGAGTAGATGGCGGCGGCGCGCTCGCCACCGGCATCTGATCCGGCGAACAGGTAATTCTTCCGTCCGAGCGCGATTCCGCGCATGGCGTTCTCGGCGATGTTGTTGTCGATCTCGAGCCTTGCGTCGGTGAGGAAGCGCGACAATGCCTCCTGCCGCTTCAGCGTATAGCGGAATGCCTCGGCCAGCTCTGACTTGGCCGATAGCCTGGTGACGACCTTGCCTGCCCAATTGAAGAACGCGGCGAGCAGCGGCGCGGCATCGGCCCGGTGCATCAGCCGCTCATCGGTCGGCGCGAAGCGCGCTTTGGCCTCGATGGCGTAGAAGGTGGCAATGCGCTCGATCGCCTGCTTGGCGACCGGAGACTTCTTGCCGTTCCAGACATCGAAGAACTTGCGCCGGCAATGCGCCCAGCAGGCGACCTCGGTGATCGCCTGGTTCGTGCGAAGGCTCCGATCGGTGGCGCGCTGATCGTAGAGTGCCTCGAAGCCAGCGTAGCCATCGGCCTGAAGGAAGCCGGTGAACTCTGCCAAATGCCCTGCCGGATGCGCGCCACCACGATCGGGACTGTAGAAGTAGGCGGCCGCCGGCGGCGCCGTGCCGCAGAATGGTCGATCGTCGCGCACATACACCCAGAGCCGCCCGGTCTGGTTCGGCCGAGACCTGGCGACAGCACTGGCACGGTGGTGTCATCGCCGTGGATCTTCTCCGCAGCGAACACGTGTCGTCTGATCCCCTCGACAATCGGCGCCAGCAGCCATGCCGCCTGACCGACCCAGTCGCACAGCGTGGATCGGTCGAGATCGACCCCGTCGCGAGCATAGATGTCGCTCTGCCGGTAGAGCGGCAGGTGATCGCAGTATTTCGACACCAGCAGATGCGCGAGCATCGCCGGTGTGGCACGACCACGCGGTGTCGGCATCGCGGGCGCAGGTGCCTGGGTGATCGCATCGCACGCCTTGCAGGCGTATTTGGGCCGGATATGCCGGATCACCTGGAAGCGGCCAGGCACATAGTCCAGCACCTCGGTCACGTCCTCGCCGAGCTTCGCCATGCCACCACCGCAGTCCGGGCAGACGCAGGCGCCATCAGCCGCAGGTTGATGAACGATCTCCTGCCGCAGCAGGTGCTCGGGCAACGGCTTGCGCTTCGGCGTCGCACGCTGGCGCAGCGGCGGCGGCCGATGTTCCGCCGCCGCCTTGACGATATCCTCGGCCTCGCTGGTCTCCAGCTCTTCAAGCTGCAGGGCGAGCTGCTCGATCTGCCGGGTGATCCGTTCCGACGAACGGCCAAACTGCATGCGTCGCAGTTTGGCGATCTGGAACTTCAGCTTCTCGATCTCCAGTGTTCGCAGCTGAACCGAAAGTTCGGCCGCCTTCAGCTCGGCCTGACAGGCCAGCGCAAACGCGCGCAACGCCTCGGGATCGGCGGGCAGGTCAGCCATGGCGAGCGACATAAGATAGCCTTGGCAGGTGCGGCGATTTGCCGACCATCATCAACAATAAATCGCTGCCTTGTCAGACCAGCACTGGCCGCGCCGGCAACGGCGATGCTACCGTTCTGCGCCAGTCCATCGCCTCGATCAGCAGCGCCAATTGCGCCGGCGTCAGCGTCATCGCGCCATCAACAATCGGCGGCCATACGAAGCGGCCCTTCTCCAACCGCTTGGCGAACAGGCACAGACCGCTGCCGTCCCAGGTACAGCGCCTTCAAATAGTCACCGCGCTTGCCGCGGTACAGGAACAGGTGACCACTGAACGGGTCGGCGCCGATGATCTGCTGTGCCTTGGCTGCCAGGCCATCGAACCCGTTGCGCAGATCAACCGGACGGCAGGCGAGGAATACCTTGGTGCCAGGTGCGAGGCTGATCACACCGCGCCCTTCACGGCACGTAATACCCGCGACAGAGCCTTCTCACTGACGGATGCACCGACCTTCACCCGCACGCCATTGGGAAGCGCGATCTCGATCTTGCTGGTGCGTTCTTCCCGCTGCTCGCCTGTCGGCAACCGCGGCTCAGGTGCCACCAGCAGTGCCGGCGGCGCTTCATTTGTCCGACCGATCACGCCAATCGGCCTGAACTCCATCGGCTCCGCCCTGTGCGGCGGCATGGCCGCCTTCGCCACCGATCGCCAGTTGTAGAGCAGGCTCTCCGATAGCCCATGACGCCGCGCGACCATCGCAACGCGGCCACCTTCCGCCTCCACCTCAGCGAGCAGAGCCGCCTTCTCTTCCCCCGTCCACTTCCGCCGGCGCGTGACGATCTCCGCCTCGGTCATTCAGCCTCCTTCTGGAACACTCCAGAAGGAGGCTCCCGAAGCAGCAACATCTCTGACCGCGCCGCACGCCGCCAGACGGGTCACACCAAACGCTTACGGTCGGCATCGGTGAAGAACGCTAGCACGCGGCGTTGCCGCGCCATGGGCGCGGTGTACCACCAGCCATCCTCCACAGCCTCGATCAGGCTAAACCCGGCGCTGGGGCCGCCGGGACGCTCCCCCCCGACTATCCAGGCGCACACCAGCTTGTCGCGAGCGCCGCGATGAATCGATGCGCCAAGGCGACGTGCTACCGGCGCGGCGCGACCGCCGCAGTCGATCACCACGGCCGTCAGTAGTTCCAGTTGCACATGATCGCTCGTCAATTTAACGCGCCAGCCTGTCCTGTCGCGTTCAATGGCGTCGAACCTCGCCGGCATCGCCAGGATTGCACCGCGCCTAACAGCAGTGCGGCGGAGCCAGGCATCAAAGCACGCCCGGTCGAGATGCCAACCATTGCCGTCAGCGTCGCGTAGGAAATCGGTCTCGAACACCGGTCCGTCTCCCCAACGTGCGCGATTGCCATGGCAGGGCAGATGCCCCTCACTCAGGAACTCATCGAGCAGCCCCATATCCGAAAGCAGCCGTCGTGCTGCGGGCGGCAGTGCCTCGCCCAGGTGCGACCGATTGTCGGCGCGACGTTCGACCAGTACAGACATGCCGCGTCGGGGCCAGATTCAAAGCTGCGATTGCGCCTGCGGGGCCTGCTCCGAAGATAACGACATCAGTTTCGAACATCAGCCCCAGTGCTTAAGTCCATACGGAAACCGGCGGACCTTTTCGATGCCGCTTAAGTCCAGGTTTTCCGCTGTCCGTTCAGACGCGGCGGCGGCCAATGGGTGTGCAGCATCGGGGAGGTCCTGCACTTCCATTTCAGACGGGAACGGACCGGATTTAGGACCATCGCGCTGCTCTACGACGCCCATGCGGTCGAAATGCGCGATCATGTTATTGATCTGGTCAGTATAACTTTTGTTGCCCAGCGGCTGCAGCCAAGACCCGCGCCGCACGAATGCGGCCAGACGCTCTGCCAATGGGCGCTGCTCGTCCATGACGACCTGATAATCCACGCTGGTCAGGACTTGGTTCGGAACGCGGGCCGGCCAGAAGGTTGGCACATTCGGGTCGTACGACTTGAGATATCCGGACCGGCAACTGGCCGTGTCGGTCTGCCACGGAACCGCCATCCAGCGGGTGATGCCACCGGGTAACTGTCCACCGAGCAGCGGGCCGTTTGGCAAAGTGATGGTTTCTGCGCCCAGTACCGGGCCATATTCGGGTTCAATCCAGCCAGGCGGCGCATGAGCTAATCGGAATGGCGCCATGTACATACCGGCAGTGCGCATCGGCCATGTCATCTCGCAGCCGGGATGGAAGGCATCGGCCAGACAGAACTCGAGCGAGGCACGGTCGAGTATGTCCGGCTGCTCCACGAGTGGTACGGAATCGATTGACCGTGGCGGCCGGGCCTGCGGATCATAATCTGCCTCGAAATCGCCAGCCGACCACTGTTGCAGAAAACCGAGCTGCGTGTTTGTTAGTGTTACATGCTGACGCGGCGTACGCGCCGGGGGGTTATTCATTGCGTCGCCGTAAATCCATGGCCAAGGTACGGGTGACCAGGAGTCCCGATCAAACACGCTGAACTGGTTGGCGATTACATGGCGCAATTCGGCCATGTTGGGATCGGGGCGCGACAGTTTTGCCAGCCACGCAGCACTGGCGAGATCATTCGGTCCACCCCAACCGAATGCCGCCGCAAAACCGGCATTGACCCATTGTAGATGCGAAAGACGCTCGAAGATCGGACGTATGTCATTCTGGAACGATGGCCTTACAGGCTTCGGCAACATCCCGGCGGTGATTAGGACGTCGCGGATTACATCCCACATCGTACTGACGGATTTCTGTAGTGGCGCGTAGTTCGGCGGCGCAACGACGACCCAGGCCGGGTCGACCGGCAACGGTCGGCCTTCGAACATAACCTCTGCTGTCACCGGGCCATCCGCCACATCGTCGTGCCAGCCTTCGTTGTTTGCGAAGGTGACCGCCTGGGCGCCATTGTACGAAGCGGACTTGCCACGACCACCCAACACGATAAGTCGGCCGTCCTGGTCGGTACGCAGTTCGCCCAGATAGACCGGCTTGTCCATGAAACGGCCGCCGTCGAAGCGATAGTCCGGCCCGCTCTGATCACGCCCTGTGATACTGCGCGGCCCGGGATCAATCGTCAGGCGGTGTCGATCCGAAATTGTCGCATTGCGCAGTCGCGACGGCGGCGCTGATACCGCCTCAGGGATATCAAGCGCAATCTGGAACTGGTACCAAGCGGCCTTCTTATTAGCGAGGTGCACGCTCCATCGTATCTCGGCATTGTTCGCAGTGAGTTCGGCTACTGGAGATCCGTTGGCGTCCAGACCATAGACACGGAATCGCGGTGCCTGCCGCTTCAGGGCACCTGTTCTGTCGCGATAAAATCCCGGCTTTGTCGCTGCTGGGTCTGGCACCTCGGGAGCGAGGAAGTACTCCGTATCGCTGTTCCCGATACGGGCTATCCCCATACCTGGATAGATGCCGGCTCGAACGATCCTACCGTCTCTGGCCATATCATCGTTCATGCGACCTGACCCCGTGTTTGCGTCAGTAGCGCGCTGTGACTTCGCACACTACTGGGAGGAATCGGCGTGAACCTCACCGATTTGGTCGAGCGGATCGCGCCCTCACTGGGACGTGCGACAGGCGACATTCAGCGGCGGCGCTTGCCGCACTACCTCGTTGGGTCGACCTCGGTTCACCACCAGGAAGAGTTCGTGCACGCCGCAGCTTTTGCCATGATACAGCGTCTCGACTTTATACCGCCCGTGGTCTGCAATATGCGGTATTCGTTTAACGGCTACCGGCCGACCGCCGTGACTCGGATCGCCATCGTAGAAAATCGCGTTGACTCCCGAGGCCGCCCCGCCGCTGGCGGAGAGCATGGCGGATACGACTACGTTGCCTCCCAGGTCGACCCGGTTGGCGGAGATGTCTGGGTTGCCGATGGTATTCACCGAAAGGTTGCCGACGGTATTCACCGAAGCGATTGGGGAAGCTGGGGCCGCACCCGGCGAAGCGATATAAAAGTCCTGAGGGAAAAAGCCTACATCGTTGCTATAAGAATTGCCATCGGGTGCGACCTCTTCGAGTTTCGCCGCATCGGCCAAGGACGTCAAAGTTCCGGGAATTGCGGTCAGACCGTGAGCCGGCATTTCGCTGATCAAGTTTCCTTGCTGATCCTGCATCCACACGACCACCCAGAAGGCCACATAGACACCGCCGCTTTTCGTCTGGTCGAATTGGCTCGTGTCGAACTTTGTCGGAACGAGCACCCAATTGGGTACGCTCGAATCGTCATTAAAGGGAGGAATGGGATCCACCGTTTCTTCGTGAATCAGATCGCTCTTGCCGAGGGGTTGAGAGCTGTTGTCGTCCCAGGGCATGAAGTAGAATCGCACATGCACCTTGGAACCATTGGGCATTGACGCCAGGCTGTAGTTGTAAACACGTACAGACAGTCTGAGCACATCGCCGGCCTTGGCCTGTTCCAATTGCGGCCCCAGCGCATCGGCGCTCGTATTGGCGCTCGAGATGAAAAAGCCGCTCATAGCGTGGAAGGTGTCTAATGCAGGATCGTCGGGCGACCGCTGGTTAAGTGCCGCACAGTCCATCGACTTCCCGTCACCCACGGCAAGGCAATTACTCGGGATATCTTGGTTGGGACCAGGTAGATTATAGGGTGTGTATTGCCATCGCGAGGGATGATTCAGAGCCACGTCCGGAGCCTGGCTGTAAGCTTGCCTCCACCATTTCCCCGCGCGGGAGTCCAATGGATCAGCGGTAAATACCCCACGCAGTACGCCGGCAGTTTGGATATCGCCGCTGGGCTGTTGGGTATCCACAACGGCTGGTTGCGTGCTTCCCACAATGTACGGGCTAATCAGGTACTGGTAGTTCCGGGGATTCGGAAACGTCCCTGGCTTGCCAATTTCTAGACCCGTCGATTTGTCCAGGGTGGTCGTGGTCTTCACCAAGCCACTGAGACCATAGCTCCCGCTGACATCAAGGCCATAACCGCCTTGGGCTGTGATGCCCGCGAATCCGACCGATCCATTAACGGAAAAATCATTTTCGAAGGAGTAGTTCTGTTTCAGCCCAGTCGTATCCGACTGGTTGCTTGTCCCGAACCAAGTAACACTCTCCGTGACCGTACGGCCGTCGGTTGGAAACCCGTTCGTGCTGCCCGACAGTTGGACTAAATTTCCGTAGTGTGCTGCCAGTTGGTCGTAGTTGGCTGGATAGGAGAAAATATTGCCCGGTTCCCAGGGCGGTTGGTACCACGGGAGACCCGGCCCCTCGATGGCGTAGGGCTGTACATCGCCGTTGAGAGCAGAAAATTGAATGGTAAGCGGTACCTGTTCGTTCGGCGGGCAATTCAGCTTAGCCGGACACACCGTCTTGCCAATCACCGGATACACCCAGATATTGAGCTCGGAATCGCTATAGTTCACCTGATCGCCCACGCCACTGATCGTCGTAAGGTTGAAGCTCTGTCCCGTGTAAGAGCCTTGTTCGTGCTCGAGCGAACCTTTCAAATTCTGCGCAGCGGTGAATGTGTCGCTTCCCTTTAACCCCTCTACGTCGGGATCGCCTATGGTAAACCCGACGGTCGCGCTCTCCTTGGCGCCAAAAGACCAACTGGTTGTGTTGGTGGTGCTCGATGCGTTGCCGGTCGAATCCTGCTGGTTATACGTGGTCTTGAAACCGTCCGGGACAAAACTCAGATTGAGGACTCTCGGCCCTTTTCCGTCTCCGTTGAGCGGATCGATGAAATCCACATGCATCGGCGGCACGCCGACTACGACGGATGGCTGAGAGGTGTTGTCGATTGTAATCTTTGTTGGCTCGCCCAGAGTCACGGAGCGGCCCTGAGTATCCACCGGTACGAAGGCTATACTACCGAAGGAAGTAAAAGAGTTCTCGTCAAAATCGAAATGACTATCCTGATGGCCATTCACGTTCAAGGTTTGCGGGTCGACGCTGTAGATATTCATGCCAACTGCCTGCCCAGAAGGGTCCACGCCCAGCGGGCTCTCACACCACATAAAAGCGATCTGGGCATTCAAATTCGGTCCGGTCTTGCCCGGGTTCGACGGATCGGCCTGCCGGTGATCGAAGTTCCCTACTTGTATTCCCAAGGCGCAGGGATACTGGTTGTAAGTCACCGGCGTGGTGCTCGCGATGGCAAGGGTGGAAGGATCGACCGTAAGGATTTCAAAGAATCGGCCCCCGTCCTGCGGGCTGGAACTATGGTAGACAATCTGGTCGTACGGGTTTTCCGGCATGCCAAACTGGCCCGTCTTCACTTGGAGGTATCCATAGGGAAATCCTATATTTCCCGCTGGAGATTCTTGAGCGGGAGAGGCTTCGCGGGCCTTCAGTGTGCCGGCCTCTACAGTAAAGTCGATGATCTCGACATATGCCGGGCCCGAGGTCGTGGAGAACGCAACCGCTAGCTGATCGTGACCCTCGCCGTTGAACCGGCCGCGGGCTATGGAGACTTGCGTAATCGGTGTGCCCGGGCTGGCACCCGGCGTGGTCAAATTCAGTGAAGTGGCTGGCGTTATTGCTAGAGTTTTGGAGTCCACGGCATATGTCACGAGCTTGAGCCCGCCGCCACCCTGCTGATCGGTCGGCACAATGGTGAGACCGGCGATCTCGCGTTGTCCGTCGCCCCTGAAATCTCCGGCCGTCATGTCGCCGAGCACATCCAGCTTGGCGATACTCTCTCGGAAGCCCTTACTTACATCGTTTCGGTCATTCGGCGAGACGATTAGCAACCTGCCGTCGGCAAAGCTGAGCGCCAGATCGTCATACCCATCCTGGGTGAAGTCAGCAACTGCTCCGCAGTTCAGGCCAGGCTCATCACGAGCTGGTAGCGGCGTCCACGTAGCGGCCCCAGAGGAAAGGCTAGCGATCCCTCGTAGATAAAGAGTGAGTAAGGCCGAGTTATTGTAGTCATAGAGCGGTGTGATCGTGATCCCGGCCGGTTGGTTGAACATCCGAGCCGAGAAGAAATGCACCGGCGCATGCGTATAACGATCCGAGGGCGCGGGAAAGCTGACAGTCCCCTGATAAGTCTGGTTCGAATTCGACGTCGTGATCAGAGCTATTCCCTGCGACACGTTGGTCGCGAGGTTGACAACCTCCAGGTCCGTAACATTGAGCAGGGAACGTTGGCCGTTTAAGAAATCCGACACCTGGCTGTAATCCGGGCCGGTACTCTGCGCGTGAACCGGCGCGGCGGCGAGCCCGACCACGATGCTGCCCAGCAGGGCCTTCGCCCACCTCCGGCGGTAGCGACAGCTCAGCAACAGCAAGGCCCCCAAGACGAGGCCCGCTAGGAGCAGGGCCGCTGGTTCTGGCACCGGCGCTCCGGGCATGACGCTTGCCACGTTCACCCCGTGGCCGAGGAACGGCACTGATTCTACATTCATCGGCGATCCCTCCCCGCGGCACCTACGGGCCGCCCTCTTTTCTTGACGCCCGCATATCTGCGGGACGAGCGGCCGATTCTATACGGCGGTCACGACAGCTAATCTTCAAGGAATGGCACGCCGTCCCTTTCCTGGTAAGAGCTATTATGACTGCGCAAAATCTATACAGCGCACAGAGCATGCGCCCCCGGTTACCAGGCTGTCTATCGAAAACTTGCTCCTAATACCAACGGATGGCCCGCCCCGTCTGCAAGTGTTGTCTGCGATCCGATCTGACCAGTCTGCGTCAACGTATCCGTCCTGGGAGGCCAACTCCCGGCCAAAATGGAGATCCGCGCGCTCCGGTCCTCATAAGACTCCCGGCGTTGAGCGCCATTGGTATAACCAGACAACCAACGCCGGAGGGACGGCAACTTTTCGTCTTCCTCATCTGCTCGGCGCGACAATAACCGCGTAGCCAGACAGCCCGCCAAGGAGGTGGTTGCATCAACAACTTGCACTCAAAGACAGACAAAGTTCCGTCTGAGCGTCGACCTGAGCTGACGGCCCCCCATCCGAGGGCTCGAACAGCTATCCTAATACCGTTGCGTTGCTGCATATTCGTGAGCAAATGTACAACCGTGAGCAACACCGGACTGAGCTCTGCGTTTGCGCAAATCTTCAAATGCCGTCAATTTTTTGGTCTGACCTGCTGGGTCTCGAAACCAGTCTGTCGACCAGATTCGATATATGTTCCACCCGAGCCTTTCAAGAATTTGCTGCCGCAAGATGTCCCGTGCTGATTTATTCGAATGATAAGATGCGCCGTCACACTCGATACCGAGCAAAAAGCTGCTTGGAAGATCTGATCGCGAACCGCGAGATCGATGAAGAACCCTGCAACTCCAACCTACGGAACGCTTCGTAGTCAGCCGAACGTAGCCGATCCCCGACAGACACCTCAAAGTCGACGCGGGTGAGCGCGCCGCTATTGGCAGCCGGTTCCCCGAGCTTCGCCACAGCCTCGGGGAAAGGTGTTCCGTGAGAAGATTACTGGCACTACCGCAGACCGTCCGAGGCTTCGCAAGCTGATTTCTGTTCTCGCCCCCGGCGACGTGGTTTATCACCCCTGCCGTTGACCGGCTATCGCGCGACACGACTGACTTGCTGGTGATTGCGCGCGAGACGCAGCGGGCCGGTGCAGGCATTCGGTCACTTGCCGAACCATTCCTTGATACCACGTCCGATTTCGCCGAGGTCGTTTTCGCCATTCTTGGCGTTGCCGCGAAACTCGAACGCCGCCGCATCCTGGAACGCACTGCGCGAGGCCGCGCCGACGCGAAGGCGAAGGGCGTGAAATTCGGGCGAAAGCCGATCCTTACCCCGCACCAGCAGCGCGAGGCGCGGAAGCGTCTGGCAGCGGGTGAGACTCAGCGCAGCATCGCCCGGAGCTACAACGTCAGTCAGGCGACGATTTCGCGCCTTCCGGCGCAAGGGTCTTCCTAGAGAATGGCGCTTGTGCGTCTGACGCACGCGCGTAGCTCGGAGCACAACTTTGCAGTTGCAATGTCATACTGGTGGATGTCATATCGGCATAGCATTGATAGTGGGGCGTCACCCATGACAACTGGCTTGACCGTAACCAGACGCGATGTTGAGGATGGGCACATTATCTTCACCCGCAGCGATGGTGAGGTTTTCCACCTAAAGTGGCATGAGAGCGGAGAAGGATCACTTATCCACAACGATAACGCGCCACCGGATGGAATCAGCCTTGCTGTCAGCATTCCTGACAAACCTGCTTGGGCCGAGAAGCTGATCCTCGCTTACCCTACCGGCTGGCCCTAAGCCCTTCCTGCATGTCCCTGTTCTCGTCGAAAGCCGCCAAGTCGGTTCCGGCTCCGTCCGCAGCGTCGGCCACACCAAAGACGGGCGGCGTTCAACTGCGGTCGTGGGCGGCCACTATCTCGAAGATCCCCAAGGACAAGGCGCGGGAGCTTGTCATCGGGACGCTCGCCGTGAACGTCGCAACCTTCGAAGAGAACTACGCCAAACTTCGGAACAAGAGCGCCGACAGGCGCGAAGCCAACCTGGTCTTCGTTCTGTTGAGCAACCTAGTCGGCGGCAATTATCTTGGATTTCTTGCAGCCCACGCGCTGACGTACGTGAATCGAGTCCGTGGACTGGATTGGGCCCCGAGCTCGGAGCAGGAGATCATGCACATCGCCGAAACCGGCGGGGTGCTTCTCTTGCATCCGCACTATCAAATGACGGCCGACCAGTCGGCGAAGGAGCAGGCCATCCTGGCGCATGAGCCAACTCAGAACGGGGCTGGGGCGGTCGCCGCGATCATCAAGTCGGCGCAATGGAACGTCGCGCGCATGGTACTGTGCGCCGGGATGGACACGCTCGCGCGCAACCTGATGGAGGTGTGGTCTAGCCCGGAAGCGCACGAGCGGTTGCTCTACCAGACATTCATGCTGTGCCTGCGGACAGACAACACGATGGGCGCGCTGTTGCTCCACCAGCTGGCCATGGCCCATCATCAGCGCGGATGGGACTGGCGGCCATCACCAGATGAATTCCACGCGGTCGCCGAAACGGCAGCACGGGCTCTGGTGGACAGGCGCTACAACGCGATCAAGCTCGTGTCCTGATGAACATGGTGGGACTACGCGACGCATAAACCCTCTGCATAGCGCGGACGACAGGCCCGGCCCGCCCAACCGTCGGTCGAGAGCGCGAGAGACAAAGCCTTCGCTCACCAGAGGGCATGTAGGGCATGTCCCTCACTTGCCATAAAGACGGGAAAAGCTCGGGATACCCGCGGAAGCGTCAGCGGTGAGCTGAGCTGACGACCGGTTGGTTGCCGCCGGCCAAGCTTAACGAGCGGCTAACGGAGTGGTGTACACAATGACTGCCGACGGGCGGCCTCGTGTACACGCCCCACGCCGGCCCGAACGGCCCCGAACAGCCTGGTGTACACCACGAAGACGGCCGAGACGAAGCGGGTGTGTTTCGTATCATCATCGCCGGGCCGCTCACGCCGCGCTACACGTCCAAATTCGCGACCTTCAGCGCGTTGCCCACGATGAAGTCGCGCCGCGGCTCGACCACGTCGCCCATCAGCGTGCTGAACACCTGGCCCGCGTCCTCCAGGTCGCCGACCCTCACTTGCAGCAGCGTGCGCACCGCCGGGTCGAGGGTGGTCTGCCAGAGCTGGTCGGGGTTCATTTCGCCCAGCCCCTTGAACCGCTGGATCGCGAGGCCCCGGCGGCCATGCGCGAGGATGCGCTCGAACGCCGTCGCCGGGCCCGCCACGGTCGTCTCCTGCTGGTCGAGCTTGAGCCGCGCCGGTTCCGCGAACCGCCCAGCCAGCGCCTCGGCCCGGTCGGCGAGCCAGCGGGCCTCGGCGCTGCGCAGGCTGGCCGGGTCGAGCGTGTGCTTCTCGGTAACACCCCGGACCACGCGCCCGAGCGTCAGGCCGCTGCCGTCGGCGGCCACGACCCAGCCGCGCTCCGTCGGCAACGACACGCCATCCAGGCGCGCCGCGAGAGTCTGGGCCGCCGCGGCCGCACGCGCCGGGTCCGCCGTGAGCGCCCCGGCGATCGCCGCCTGCTCCAGCAACGGCGCCGGCACGGCAGCGGCGAGCCGATAGAGCCGCAGCGTGGCCTCGCGCAGCCACCCCACCTCCTGGGTCAGTTCCGGCCCCTCGAACACCCGCCCGTCCGCATAGGTCAGCCGCGCCTCGGTCAGCGCCTTGTCGATCAGGAAGTCCTCCAGCGGCCGATCGCCCTTCAGGTAGCGCTCGTCGTTGCCGCGCTTGGCGCGGTAGAGCGGCGGCTGGGCGATGAATAGATGGCCGCGCTCAATGAGTTGCGGCATCTGGCGGAAGAAGAAGGTGAGCAGCAGGGTGCGGATGTGCGAGCCGTCCACATCCGCGTCGGTCATGATCACGATGCGATGGTAGCGCAGCTTGCTTATGTCGAACCCGCCTTGCTCCGGTTCCCCCCGACCGATGCCGGTACCGAGCGCGGTGATCAGAGTGCCGATCTCGGCGCTGCCCAGCATCCGGTCGAAACGCGCGCGCTCCACGTTCAGGATCTTGCCCTTGAGCGGCAGGATCGCCTGGAATTTCCGGTCCCTGCCCTGCTTGGCCGAGCCGCCGGCCGAATCGCCCTCCACGATGAAAATCTCGCACTTCGCCGGGTCCCGCTCCTGGCAGTCGGCGAGCTTGCCCGGCAAGGTCGATACATCGAGCACGCCCTTGCGCCGCGTCAGTTCCCGCGCCTTGCGCGCCGCCTCGCGTGCCGCCGCCGCGTCCATCACCTTCTGAACGACGCCCTTCGCCTCCTTGGGATGGATCTCGAACCAGTGCGAAACCGCGTCCGCCACCGCCGCTTGCACCGCCGGCTGGACCTCGGAGCTGACCAGCTTGTCCTTGGTCTGGGAGGAGAATTTCGGGTCCGGCACCTTGACCGACAGCACCGCGGTCATGCCCTCGCGCATGTCCTCGCCGACCAGGCTCAGGCTGTCCTTCTTGCCCATCCCTTCGGCGTATTTCGTCACCACCCGGGTCAGCGCGGCGCGGAAGCCGGCCAAATGCGTGCCGCCGTCGCGCTGGGTGATGTTGTTGGTGAAGCAGAGCATCGTCTCGTGATAGCTGTCGTTCCAGGAGAGCGCGAACTCGACCCGGATGCCCTGCTGGTCGTCGGCCGCCCGGAAGCTGATCGGCGGGGCGAACACCGGCGTTTTGCCCCGGTCCAGCCATTCGACGAAGGCCACCAGCCCGCCGTCGTAGCGCATCACCGCTTCCTGGGGCGGGGCGTGGCGTTCGTCGCGCAGCACGATCGTCAGGCCCGAGTTCAGGAAC
The DNA here is from genome assembly GCA_963849305.1 of uncultured Pseudomonadota bacterium. Taxonomy (GTDB): domain Bacteria; phylum Pseudomonadota; class Alphaproteobacteria; order Acetobacterales; family Acetobacteraceae; genus CAWKGV01. The sequence goes on along the minus strand of CAWKGV010000007.1, from coordinate 247,145 downwards.
GCCAGCTCGCGCAGACGCCGCTCCAGCAGCGCGAAATCGAACTCGGTGCGGGTGAAGGTGGCGGGGCTCGGCTTGAACGTCACCTCGGTGCCGCTCGGCCGGTCGGTCGGGCCGATCACGGCCAGCGGCGCCTCGGCGTCGCCGTTGCAAAACCGGATGAAATGCTCCTGGCCTTGCCGCCAGATGCGCACGTCCATCCACTCCGACAGCGCGTTGACCACGGCCGCGCCGACGCCGTGCAGCCCGCCCGAGACCTTATAGGAGTTCTGGTTGAACTTGCCGCCCGCGTGCAGCCGGGTGAGCACGACCTCGGCGGCGGAGACGCCTTCCTCGGTATGGATATCCGTCGGAATGCCCCGCCCGTCGTCGCGCACCGTCACGCTGCCGTCGCCGTTCAGCACCACCTCGGCGCGCGTGGCGAAGCCGGCCTGAGCTTCGTCCACCGCGTTGTCGATGATCTCGAAGGCCATATGGTGCAGGCCGGACCCGTCGTCGGTGTCGCCGATATACATGCCCGGCCGCTTGCGCACGGCCTCCAGGCCCTTCAGAACGGAGATCGAGGAGGCGTCGTAAGCGTCTGATACAGGCTGCGCCCCGGCGGTGTCGGACATGCCGCGGATAACCTCAATGCGATGGTGTGGAGGATACTCTAGTATATAGCCGCTACAGGGCTCCGGGCACAGGGGAAACCGGCGCCGCGCCGGCGGAAAAGCGCGGGTCGGGAACGAGCTGCCCGCCGCCCGTACGCAGGCCTTCGGCCGCGTCGGCGAGCGGCAAGAATACCTCGGCATCGGTGCCGGTCAGCAGCGCCTGCGCGGGCAGCGCGGCGAGTGCCATGAACAGCGCCGACCGGCGCGTCGGGTCGAGATGGACCGCCGGCTCGTCGAGCAGGAGCAGGGGCGCGAAGCCCCGCGCCTCGGCGATCAGCCCCGCATGGGCGAGGATCACGCCAAGCAACAGCGCCTTCTGCTCGCCCGTGCTGGCGAGTGCCGCCGGCAAGCCGGTGGCCGCGTCGCTCAGCGCCATGTCGGCACGATGGGCGCCGAGCGCCGCGCCGCCGGCCGCCGCATCGCGCGCCCTGGCGGCCGCCAGCCCCTGCCGCAACCAGTCCTCCACCGCCACGGCCGGCGTCGTCGCCAGCCGCTCGGCGATTGGGCAGGCGAGCACGATCCGGGCCGGCGGGAAGCCTGGCACGACACCTTCGGCCAGTACGCGGTCGAGCCGGGCCACCAGGCCCATGCGGCTCGCCGTCGCCGCCACCGCGTGCCTCGCCATCGCATCCTCGAGCCCGGCCAGCCAGGCCGCGTCCTGCCGATCGCGAGCCAGCAGCCGGTTGCGCTCGGCCATCGCCGCGTCGTGCGCGCCCAGCTCCCGGCCATGCCCCGGCTCCAGGGCCAGGACGAGACGATCGAGGAACCGCCGCCGCCCCGCCGCCCCTTCCAGGAACAGCCGGTCCATTTGCGGGGTGAGCCAGACCGCGGCCACCCGGTCGGCGATCTCGGCTTGCCGGCGCGGCGTGCCGCCGTCAACGAGGAAGGCCCGCCGGTCCGCCGGGCCATCCGGGGGCGTGCCGGTGCCGATGTCGAGCGGCCCCGAAGCGGTCGCGAACCGCCCGGCTACAGCCCACTGCCCGGTTGCCTCCGGCCCGCGCCGCGCCAGCTCGGCGTTGCGGGCGCCGCGCAGCCCGCGGCCGGGGACCAGCAGTGAGACCGCTTCCAGCAGATTGGTCTTGCCGCTGCCGTTGGGGCCGAACAGCACGCCGATCCGCCCCGCCGGCCGCCACGTGAACGCCGGATAATTGCGGAACTGGGTCAGGCTCAGTCGAAGCAGGCGCAGCGCGGCCGCATTAGACACGCATCGGCATCAGGACATAAAGGGCGCTCACGTCGGCGCCATCCAGCACCACGGTCGGGGCCGAGCCGTCCGCGAACCGGAACTCCACCTGCTCGGCGATCTGGTCGGTGATATCGTTGAGATAGCGCGCCTGGAAGCCGATCTCCAACGGCCCCGAGTTCGTACGATACCCGATCCGAGTCCAGCTCCTCGCTCGCCGTGCCCTGCTCGGGGCTGGAGGCCGACAAGATCAGCAGGTTGCGCGAAACGCTGAGCTTAACCGGCCGGGATCGTTCCGAGGAGATCGCCGCCACCCGGGCCACCGCGTCCGAGAAGTCCTTCACGCCCACCCGCAGCACCTTGTCGTTGCCGCGCGGGATCACGCGCTCGTATTCGGGGAAGGTGCCGTCGATCAGCTTGCTGGTCAGCAGCACGGCATCGAGATGGAATTGGATGCGGGTGTCCGAGAGCGCGACATCCACATTGCCGGTCACTTCGTCCAGCAGCTTGCGCAATTCGTTCACGGTCTTGCGCGGTACAATCACCCCGGGCATGGCGCCGGCGCCCTCGGGCAGCGGCTCCTCGACCCGGGCGAGACGGTGCCCATCGGTCGCCACGGCGCGCATTAACCGCGTCCCCTCGCTCTCGGCGGCATGGAGGAAGATGCCGTTGAGGTAATAGCGCGTCTCCTCGGTGCTGATCGCGAAGCGGGTCCGGTCGATCAACCCCCGGAGCACCTGCGCCGACAGGCTGAACTTATGCGGCAGACTGCCCGCGGTCATGGACGGGAAATCGTCCGGCGGCAGTACGACCAGGCTGGTCCATGTAGCGCCCGGCCCGTAGCGCGAGATGCGCCTCCCCGCCCGGATGCTCCAGCTCGACCTCGGCGCCTTCCGGCAACTTGCGGACGATCTCGTAGAGGGTTGCCGCGGGGGCTGTACAGGCGCCGTTTCGGACCGTGCTCGCCGGCACGTCCTCGACGATCGCGATCTCCATGTCGGTGGCGGTTAGCTGGAGCCTGCCCTCGCGGACGGCGATCAGGACATTGGCCAGGATCGGGATGGTGTTGCGCCGCTCGACCACGCTTTGCACGTGGGCCAGTGCCTTCAGGAGCGAGGCCCGGTCGGCCTTCAGCTTCATCGCGTGTTACCTCACTCTAGCGAGCCAGACAGGCCGAATCGGCGCGCCAGTGTAGCAACCTCGCCATGACCAAGGCCAGGGGCGTCCCGGGCCTGAGGTCCCTCTCCTGGCGTGCTCGCCAGGTAAGGGACGATGGATGGACCGCTCCGATCCTCCCTAGCGGGTGAAGCCGTCGAACGGGGTCATATAGACCGGGTTGAAGCCCGCCAGCACCTTCTTAGCCTCAGCGCTCGGCGTGCCATAGACTACGAACCGGGTCGGCTTCGCCAGTTCAAGGAAGCGCTTGGAGAAGTTCGGGCCGAATGTCTGCGCGACATGCGCCACCACAGCGTTTAAGTCGCGGTAGCGCTCGTAAATGTCGACGGTGCTCTGATCGGCGCCGACGTTGTATTCGTAGTCGATCGCACCCGGCTCCTTCTCGGTCGCGGCGACGAGCGGCGCGACGACCTGCTTAAAATTGGCCATTTGCGCGGGTTGCACAGCGACAGTAATGACCCAGTAGACTTCCTGGCTGCCGACCGCTGGCTTGGTCGTCTGCGCCTCGGCCCCGAGCGTCATCGCACCGACCGCGACTAAAGCGAGCACGAGTGTTCGCATTGGGTGTCACCTCCCTGTTTTGCCAGGCCAGTTCCCCGCTGGCCGGTCAGGCCAATGTGGCCGAAACACGGCCTTTGCTTCAAGTCAGTTTTGGGAAGAGCGTGGCGGGCAATCACTACCGCCCCGGCCGACGTCAGTGCCCGCACCAAGCGTCGCCGAGTCGCACTAGCTGGGTGTCTCTGGGCACTGGTAATGGGCCGGAACCAACAATCAAGCTGACCATCACGCGTCGTTGGCCGGGCTTGACGATCCCGTTCAGGCCGCCATGCTGGCCTGGAAAACCTGAAGGACGAAGATCATGGGCAGCAGCATCGACCTGAAAGCCGCCGACGGCCACACGCTCTCGGCCTATACCGCCGGACCCTCGGACGCCACCAAGGGGATCGTCGTCATCCAGGAGATCTTCGGCGTCAACCACCACATCCGGACCATGGCCGACCGGTTCGCCGCGGAGGGCTACGCCGTCATCGCCCCGGCGCTCTACGACCGGGCCGAGCGAGGCGTGGAGCTTGGCTACACCCAGGCCGACATCGACAAGGGCCGCGACTACCGAATGCAGCTCACCGACGCCCAGGTGATGGCGGATGTCGAGGCGGCGGCCAATCATCTGGCCGGCAAGAAGCTCGGCATCGTCGGCTATTGCTTCGGCGGCACGGTCGCTTGGTGGGGTGCCACGCGCACGCGCAAGTTCGCCGCCGCCTCCTGCTGGTACGGCGGCGGCATCGCCGGAACCAAGGACGAGCGCCCGAATTGCCCGGTGCAGATGCATTTCGGCGACCAGGACGCCTCGATCCCGATGACCGACGTGGACGCGATCCGCGCCGCGCAGCCGAAGGCGGAGATCTACGTCTATACCGGCGCCGGGCACGGGTTCGGCTGCGACGAGCGGGGCAGTTACAGCCAGAAGGCCTATGAGCAGGCCCAGCGCCGCACGCTCGACTTCTTCGCCAAGCATCTGGGGTAACGGGAGGCGCGACCGGCCGTTCCCGCCGCTTTGACGGAACCCGCCGGCTTGTCCAATGTCTCTCTTCTTGCACATGCAGTGCGATGGGGGGAGGTCGATGCAGGCTGCGCTTCACGCTATTCTCAGGCGATTCGTCACATCGGGCCGCCTCGCCGTGCGGTGGCCTGATGGGCGCGTAACGGTGTATGCCGGCCCGCCCGGCTCCGGGGCTGAGGCGGCGATCGCCATCCGCGATGCGGCCACGATCCGCCGGTTGGTGCTGAATCCGACGCTCGCGGTCGGCGAATCCTATATGAGTGGCGCGCTGGTGCCCGAGGGCTGCGGCATCTACGATGCGTTGGATGTGCTGGTCTCGAATCTGGCGGCCAACGCGACGGGCCATCCGATCGCGCAGCTGCGCGCCGCTGTCGGCCGGGTCAAGCGCCGGGTCGATCAGCACAACCCGGCCCGCGTCGCGCGCCGCAACGCCGCCCACCACTATGACCTGAACGGCAGGCTCTACAGCCTGTTCCTCGATCGCGACCGGCAATATTCTTGCGCCTACTTTCCCCGTGGGGATGAATCATTGGAGGAGGCGCAAGCGGCCAAGAAACGTCATATCGCCGCCAAACTCCGCCTGGATCGGCCGAACCTCACGGTGCTTGACATCGGCTCCGGCTGGGGTGGCCTGGCGCTGACCCTCGCGCGCGAGTACGGCGCGAAGGTGCTCGGTATCACCCTGGCCGCCGAGCAGCTCGCCGAGTCGCGCGCGCGGGCGGCGGCCGAAGGGTTGCAGGATCGGGTGAGCTTTGAACTGCTCGATTATCGCGCGGTGGACCAAAGCTTCGACCGGATCGTTTCGGTAGGGATGTTCGAGCATGTCGGGGTCGGGTATTATCCGCAATTTTTTGCGACCGTGTCTCGCTGCTTGAAACCGGACGGCGTGGCGCTCCTGCACGCGATCGGCCGGAACGAAGTCCGGGGGAGCACAAATCCCTGGCTCGCGAAGTACATCTTCCCGGGTGGCTACTGCCCGGCGCTCTCGGAGGTGCTCCCTTCGATCGAGGGATCTGGCCTGCTTACGACGGACATCGAAATATTGCGGCTCCACTACGCGGAGACTTTGCGCCACTGGCGCCGCCGCTTCTCCGCCAATCGCGACACCATCGCCGCGATTTACGATGAGCGGTTTTGCCGCATGTTCGAGTTCTATCTCGCGGGGGCAGAGTTATCGTTCCGACGAGAGAATATGATGGTCTTCCAAATCCAGCTCGCTCGCCGACAGACTGCGGTACCACTTACGCGCGATTACATATCCGCCGCGGAATTGTCTGCGACCCTGCCGGCCAACCTCGATCAGTCGGCCCGTATGGCCCGGTAGATGGTGTTGCGGGATACGCCCAGCCGGCGCGCGGTGCGGGCGACATTGCGGGCTTCCTGTTGATAAACCGAGGAGATGCGGGTACGCACGGACTCGCGTAGCGGCGATGCCGAGCGGCTGGCTTTTGTCGTCGGCGGCGCACCCGAGAACTTCGTCACCGCCGCCAGCTCGATGACGCCCGTGCCGCAGGCCAGCGTGAGCCGGGCCAGCGCGTTGTGCAGCTCGCGGATGTTGCCCGGCCAAGACCTGGTCTTAAGGTGGGCAAGCGCATCCGGCGCGATCCGCACACCCGGCGCGAGTTTTTCCAGCAAGGCGGTCGCGATCTCCGCGAAGTCGCTCCGCTCGGCCAGCGCGGGCAGGCGCAGCTCGACAATGTTCAGGCGATAGAACAGGTCGGCGCGGAAACGGCCGGCGGTGATCCGTTGCTCCAGGTCGACGTTGGTCGCCGCCAACAGCAGTACGTCCACCTTCCGGTAGCGCCCGCCGCCCAGTGGGCGCACCGTCCAATCGTCGAGCAAACGCAACAGTACCGCTTGCAAACTGGGCGGCATGTCGCCAATCTCGTCCAAGAACAGCGTGCCGCCATCGGCCTGCTCGACCAGGCCCTTCGCGCCCTGCCGGCGGGCGCCTGTGAACGCGCCGTCGGCGTAGCCGAACAGCTCGCTTTCGATCAGGCTCCCTGGCAACGCGGCGCAGTTCACCGGCACGAACGGTCCTCGCCGCCCGCTCGCCGCGTGGGCGTGACGGGCAAGCTCGTCCTTGCCGGTGCCGGTCTCGCCGCGGATCAGGACCGGCAGACGGCGGGCCGCCGCCTGCTCCGCCTGCCGCACCGCCGCTATGACGACCGGATCGCCTGCGACGAATCCCGCCTGCGCCCGAGCGGGAAGGCTTCGGGGGCGGCGCGACGACCATCGGCACCCGGCGCATGTTCTCGGCCGTCGCTACGAAGGCGCTGCCGACCACGTCATGCAGGAGCAGCCGCTCCTGCGTGCGCGCCCGGCGGAGCAGGGAATCGAACTCGGTGCGGAAGACCTCCCGGAAATGGCGCCCAGGCAAGGCGGGCAAGCCTTGCAGCAGGAAACGGGCTTGCGCGTTGGTGCCCAGCAGCGTGCCGTCGTGATCGACAGCGACCAGCGCGGCCGAGGTCGTGTGCAGGTACTCGGCGCGACTGTGGAAGGCGAGGACGAAATTGCCTTGATGGTGATCGCGGAACAGCCCGTTCTCGATATGAGTCACGGCCATCGAGACCAGCGCCTGGGTGTGGGTCTGCCGCGACCGGCAATCCGAGGAGGCGTCGAGGATACCCACCAAGCGCGCGTCGGGGCCGAACACCGGCGCCGCCGTGCAGGTTAACCCGCCGAACTGGCTGAATAAGTGCTCGCCGCCATGCACGGTCACCGGTTTGCGGATCGCGGCGACGGTGCCAAGCGCATTGGTGCCACGATCGGCTTCGCCCCAGATCCCGCCTGGACAAATGCCGCTACGTCGGGCGGCCGGCAAGAACGTCGGGTCCGCCATGGTCTCGAGCAGCATCCCATCCGGGGCCGCGAAGGCGATCATGTAGTTGGTGCCGGCGATCTGGTGGTAGAGGCTGCGCATCTCCGCCATCGCCAACCGGGCCACGAAGTCGTGCCGCTCGCGCGCCAGCCGCAGCGCCCCGTTGTCGGCCACGCGCATCACAGGGGGCTGGTGGGGATCAAGTCCGGCGGCGAGGCACCGCACCCAGCTCGCCGCGATTTCCGAGGACAGCAGATCGCCGGGTGCCGCGCCGCGTTGTTCGAGGTACATCCGCGCGCGCGTGAGGCGCGTCTCGTCGGACGACGGCAGTGGACTCCTCCTCGTCGCCTGGCCACCCGAGGCGCTTGTATCGAAGTCTAGGCACGAACGGCGGCTCAATCCAGCCGGCCTGCCCGGTGTTCCGGAATGAAACAGTGTTCCCGATCGCGCTGTTGCGCCGCGTGACAGGGGGCACTTCTGGCCGCCGCGGTAAGGGATTGATCTGGCAGGGCTCGACTAACTGGCACGGCAGTTGCTCTCCGCCATAGTTGTCCGGGACAAAGGCCACCGGGGGGAGAATCAATGAAAGCCGCCGTCCTGCATCACTATGACGAGACGCTGACCCGCGACGACTTCGTGCGCTACGAGGACGTGCCGGACCCGCGGATAGAACAGCCGACCGATCTTATCGTGCGCATCGGCGGTGCTGGCGTTTGCCGCACCGACCTGCATGTCATCGAAGGGATCTGGCGCAGCAAAGTGGACGTGAAGTTGCCTTACATAATGGGCCACGAGAATGCCGGCTGGGTAGAGGCGGTGGGCAAGGGCGTGGAAAGCGTCAAAGTCGGCGACCCGGTCATTTGCCATCCGCTCGTGACCAGCGGGCACTGCCTCGCCTGCCGCCGCGGCGATGACATGCACGCAGCCGAAAGCAAGTTTCCAGGCATCAATACCAATGGCGGATATGCCCAATACCTGCTGACCGGCGAACGCTCGCTGATCAAGCTGCCGAAGTCGCTCGCGCCCAAGGACGTCGCACCCTATACCGACGCCGGCCTGACGGCCTACCGCGCGACCAAGAAAGCGTCCCGCCACTTGCTGCCTGGAGAATACGCGGTCGCGATCGGCGTAGGCGGGCTCGGCCATATCGGGATCCAGGTGCTGCGGGCACTGTGCGCGGCCGAGATCATCGCGGTCGATCGCTCCGAAATGGCGCTGCAACTCGCCAAGGATTGCGGCGCGCATCATCTGGTGCAGGCGGACGGCAACGAGTTGCAGCGGGTGCTGGAACTGACCGGCGGCAACGGTGCCGAGGCGGTGATCGACTTCGTCGCGGAGGGCGACGCGGTCAAGACCGGCATCGCCATGACGCGCAACGCCGGCTTCTACTACATCGTCGGCTACGGCGGAAAAATCGAGCTGCCGACGATGGACATGATCGTCAGCGAAAAAACCATCGTGGGCAACCTCGTCGGCACCTACCCTGAGCTGGTGGAGCTGATGGCGCTGGCCGATCGCGGACTGGTCCACCTCGCCACCCGCGAATACCCGCTGGCCGAGGCCAACCAGGCCCTGCACGATCTGCATCACGGCAAGGTCAAGGGCCGTGCCGTGCTGATCCCGTGAACCACACGGCGGCGGGACTGTGATGGTCAATCGTCCCCTGATCGGCCTGCTGGGCGCGCACTGGACCCTTGGCGCGCGGGTGTCGGCCGGGGCTTGGAGCAGCGACGAGGCAGTCGCGGCATTCGGGCTGGAGGATGGCGCAGTGGTCTTGGTCCGTGCCCAGTGGACAGGCGGCCCCGAGGTGCGGACGCGCGAAGGCGGCGGCGTCGAGGTCACGCCGCCCGCCGATCCGAGCCCGCCGGTCTCCCGCGTGGCGGTGCATAAGGGCGCTTGCCGCGCGCTCGCGGCCGATCCGGACGCTCCGGGCTTTCTCTGTGGCGGCGATGATGGGCGGCTGGTCCGGCTCGCCACGGACGGCACCGAAGACCCGGCGACCGGCGAGAGCGACGGGTTCCCCGAACGTCCGATCGCGTTGGTGGTGGCCGGTGTCGGCGGGCGGCGCGCCTGCGCGTCGGGACCGGAGGTGCATGTGAGCGGACGCGGACATCACGTCCTCCAACTGCCGAGCACTGTTACGGTGCTCGCCTTCGATCCCGTCCGGCGACTTCTGGCGATCGCGCATGATGACGGGGTGGCGATCTGGTCGGACGATGGCGGCACGGTGCGGCACCTCGCCTCGCCCGGCCGTCCGTGTGCCTTGGCCTGGAGCCCGGATGGTAAATGGCTTGTCGCCGGCCTGCACGGCGACACGCTGCACGGCTGGCGCGTCGCGGGCGAGGCGGCCGTCGAGCCGGCCGGCATCGAACTGGGCGCCTGTCTGGGCACGCCGATTGCGCTTTCCTTCGCGTTCGACGGGAGTTTCCTCGCCGCCTCGGGCGCATCGCGCGTGACGTGCTGGCGCGTCGATACCACCGGGCGCCTCGCGGAGTCCGTGGACTGCTGCTTGCCCAACCGCCTCACCCACGTATGTGCGGTCGCGTGTCACCCGTCATTGCCGGTGGTTGCGGCCGGCTATGGCAACGGTGCGGTCCTGCTGTGTCAGCCCGGCACTGATGACGCCCTGTTCGCCAAGGCATGGGGCGGCGGTTCGGTCACCGCGCTCGCCTGGTCGGCCACCGGACGGCGGCTGGCGCTCGGCACCGACGAGGGTGAGGCCGGCATCCTGCTGCTTCCCGAGGCGTTGCTCCGCGCCAGCCGTGCGCGGCCTCACGCCCCGCTTCATCAGGAGGTTCCGGGATGAGCCGTGACGAGGAGGCCTCCAAGGACCGCTATTTCGAACGCGTGGGGAAGCTGGCCGAGGAGATGATCGCGGCCCACGGCGCCGATTTCGCCATGGGGGTCTTGATCCTGGCCGCCCGCTTCATCGCCGAGGGCAAGCCGCTGGGCCGCCGTCCCCCCGACGGAGAGCCATCGTGAGCGCCCGAGGCCGCCTCGCCCCGATGATGCGGGCGACCGCGTCCGGCTCCACGTCTCAGCTTGGGACAGACCGCGACCGCGCCGTCTCGGTATGGGACATGATGCAATGCAGCATGAGACATGGTGCAATACAGCAATCCCGGATTGCAAACCTTAGAGGCACGGGAATCCACCAAAATTCTGGGAAACGCCGAGTTCGGCACGCTTTATGCCCTCAAAGATCACCAGCCGTTCGCAGACGTGGGGGCCGGCTTTGCTCCGCAACGCCCATCCCACTTCACGACTGGCACCGGGCGAGCACGCTGCCAGGCCCGAGACGCTTGATACGATCCTTTAGGGGAGAAAACCGCAATGGCTGATGGCTTAAACGCCCTGTGCTTCTGCGTTTCGTGCGGGGCCGATATGCGGCGCACTCTGGCGAGCGTCAACTTCGAGCGCTACAGCAAAACCACGCGTCGCGCCGCGTTCCTTGCCGAGATGGACCGCGTTGTGCCGTGCGGACCTCTGCCGGCTGATCGAGCCGGTCTATCCGAAGCCAGGCCACGGCCGTCCGCCGATCGGCCTTGAGCGCATGGTGCGCATTTACTTCCTGCAGCTCTGGTTCAACCTCTCGGATCCGGCGGTGGAGGAGGCGCTGTATAATCAGCCTCGATGCGGCAGTTCGCCGGCATCGATCTCGGTCGGGAGCCGGCACCGGACGAGACCACGGTGTGCAAATTCCGCCACCTGCTGGAGAAGCACGAACTCGGCAAGCGGATACTCGAGACTGTCAATGAACATCTCGAGAACCGAGGATTGAAGGTGGGCACTGGCACAATCGTCGACGCGACCATTATCAGCGCCCCGAGTTCGACCAAGAACGCGTCCAAGCAGCGCGATCCCGAGATGCATCAGACCAGAAAGGGCCAGCAGTGGTATTTTGGCATGAAGGCGCATCTCGGGTGATAGCAAAACCAAGCTGATCCATTCCGTGGTTGCCACCGCGGCGAATGTGCATGATGCGGCGGTGCTTGGTGATCTGCTGCACGGCGAGGAAACGCGGGTGTGGGGTGACCAGGCCTATCGCGGCCAACGCGAGGTGATCCGCGAGCATGCGCCGCACGCGCAAGACTTCACCAACCGCGCTATCGGCATCGTGGCGTGGTCGATGAGGCGGAGAAGGCACGCAACCGCACCAAATCGACGGTGCGAGCCAAGGTCGAGCACAGCATCGGCGTGATCAAGCGTGTGTTTGGCTTTGTGAAAGTGCGCTATCGTGGGCTGGACAAGAACGCCCACCGGCTGTTCGTGACTTGTGGACTGGCCAACCTTCATCTCGCTCGCAAGGTGCTGGTGCGCGCCTGACGGGAGACTGCGCCCAAAATGGCGCCCTGCCGCCGGCGAGGGAGGCCAAATCGTCGTAAAAACCAACTCCAAGCGCAATTTGGTGCTGTCGTTCCTTTTCTCGACCGAGCCGGCCCGGTTACTCCTGACCTCACCAAGATCACCGCCCAGCGCGGGATCAACATAACGGAGGCCGCACGCCGCGTGGCCGATCTCGGCTGGATGCCGAGCTATGTGCAGGAAGCGAACACCTTCCCGACCGACTATAAGATCACCAAGGCGCCCCGCGACCCGATGAAGCAGGTCCTGCGATCCTATTTCCCGATGCAGGAGGAAAAGGACAATCGCGTCTGTGGTGCGCTCGACGCCGCGCTGCGCGGTGACATGTTCCGCAACGTCGAGCCACGCTGGATCGAGTGGATGAAGCTGTTCCTGGCGATCATCCCGTTCCCCGAGATCTCGGCGGCCCGCTCGATGGCGATGGTGGCGCGGCTGACACCGGGAGAAGAGCTACGCACCGGGTTCACCATGCAGATGGTCGATGAGTTCCGGCACTCGACCATCCAGATGAACCTGAAGAAATGGTACATGGAGAACTATATCGATCCGGCGGGATTCGATATCACCGAGGCGGCGTTCGGCAAGTGCTATGCCAGCACCATCGGCCGGCAATTCGTCGAGGGCTTCCTGACCGGTGACGCCATTACGGCCGCCAGCATTTACCTGACCATCGTTGCCGAGACGGCGTTTACCAACACGCTGTTCGTGGCCATGCCGTCGGAGGCCGCGCGCAACGGCGACTACGCGCTGCCGACCGTGTTCCTCTCGGTGCAGTCCGACGAGAGCCGCCATATCGGCAACGGCCATTCCATGTTGATGTCGATGCTGAAGGAGCCGGACAACCACCTGCTGCTGGAGCGCGACCTGAAGTATGCGTTTTGGCAGAACCATGCGATCGTCGATGCCGCGATTGGCACCTTCATCGAGTACGGCACCACCAACCGCGACAAGAAGAAGGAGTCCTACGCCGAGCTGTGGCACCGCTGGATTTACGAGGACTACTATCGCACCTACATGCTGCCGCTGGAGAAATATGGCGTTAAGATCCACCACGACGACGTGGCCCATGCCTGGGATCGGATCGTCAAAAAGAATTACGTCCATCTCACGGCGCAGTTCTTCGCGGTCGGCTGGTCGGCCAATTTCTGGCGCATCGACTCGATGGTCGAGCGCGACTTCGAATGGTTCGAGCACAAATATCCCGGCTGGTACGCCCAGTTCGGCAACTTCTGGAAGTGGTACGAGAAGCTCAGCCACAAGGGCGAGAAGCCGATCCTGTTCGCCGAGGAGGTGGGATACGTCTATCCGCACCGCTGCTGGAGCTGCATGGTTCCCTGCCTGATCCGCGACGAGTTCTGCGTCGATGAAGTGGACGGCAAGCTCTACACGTACTGCTCCGAGGAGTGCCGCTGGACACACAAGGTGGCGTTCGGAGCGGAGTACCAGGGACGGCCGACGCCCGCCATGGGCCGCTTCAGCGGCCGGCGCGAGTGGGAGGTGTGCTACCACGGCTGGAACATGGCCGATTGCGTCAAGGATCTTGGATTCGTGCGCAGCGACGGCAAAACCATGACCGCCCAGCCGCATCTCCGCTTCGAGGACAAGGAAATGTGGACACTCGATCACATGCGGCCATACACGCTGAACAGCCCGCTCGAGATCATCCGCGCGATGACGCCCGAGCAGCGCGACAAGCATGTCGCGGAGTACCGCAAGGGCTGCACGATCAACGCGATCAATTGACTTGAGACCTCCGGGAGCCGGCGCATTGCCGGCTCCCGGTGCCCCTTAGGGACACTCTGAAAAAGCCGCTCTCGACACGGTCACGGAACAGCCTGTAGGGCGGGTTCTGCGGATTTCGTGCGGGGCCGATATGCGGCAAGCAACTCTGGCGAGCGTCAACTTCGAGCGCTACAGCAAAACCACGCGTCGCGCCGCGTTCCTTGCCGAGATGGACCGCGTTGTGCCGTGGCAGGACCTCTGCCGGCTGATCGAGCCGGTCTATCCGAAGCCAGGCCACGGCCGTCCGCCGATCGGCCTTGAGCGCATGGTGCGCATTTACTTCCTGCAGCTCTGGTTCAACCTCTCGGATCCGGCGGTGGAGGAGGCGCTGTATGATTCAGCCTCGATGCGGCAGTTCGCCGGCATCGATCTCGGTCGGGAGCCGGCACCGGACGAGACCACGGTGTGCAAATTCCGCCACCTGCTGGAGAAGCACGAACTCGGCAAGCGGATACTCGAGACTGTCAATGAACATCTCGAGAACCGAGGATTGAAGGTGGGCACTGGCACAATCGTCGACGCGACCATTATCAGCGCCCCGAGTTCGACCAAGAACGCGTCCAAGCAGCGCGATCCCGAGATGCATCAGACCAGAAAGGGCCAGCAGTGGTATTTTGGCATGAAGGCGCATCTCGGGGTGGATAGCAAAACCAAGCTGATCCATTCCGTGGTTGCCACCGCGGCGAATGTGCATGATGCGGCGGTGCTTGGTGATCTGCTGCACGGCGAGGAAACGCGGGTGTGGGGTGACCAGGCCTATCGCGGCCAACGCGAGGTGATCCGCGAGCATGCGCCGCACGCGCAAGACTTCACCAACCGGCGCTATCGGCATCGTGGCGTGGTCGATGAGGCGGAGAAGGCACGCAACCGCACCAAATCGACGGTGCGAGCCAAGGTCGAGCACAGCATCGGCGTGATCAAGCGTGTGTTTGGCTTTGTGAAAGTGCGCTATCGTGGGCTGGACAAGAACGCCCACCGGCTGTTCGTGACTTGTGGACTGGCCAACCTTCATCTCGCTCGCAAGGTGCTGGTGCGCGCCTGACGGGAGACCTGCGCCCAAAATGGCGCCCTGCCGCCGGCGAGGGAGGCCAAATCGTCGTAAAAACCCAACTCCAAGCGCAATTTGGTTGCTGTCGTTCCTTTTCTCGACCGAGCCGGCCCGGTTACTCCTTGATCAGAGTGTCCTTAGGGAGACGGGCCGAATGGCCGACGGACAGACCTACACCGTACGCTTCGAGCCGGTCGGCGTTGAAATGGACGTTGAGGACGGCGAGACGGTCCTGGAAGCCGCGTTCCGCCAGGGAATTTCGGTGATGCACGGCTGCAAGGAGGGCCAATGCAGCAGTTGCAAGTCCCGCTTGCTGGAAGGCGATATCGAGCTAGGCAAGTACTCGACCTTCGCGCTGGCCGATTACGAGCGCGAGACCGATCACATCCTGCTTTGTTGCACGTACGCCTATAGCGATCTCGTTGTCGAGTTGCTGAACTACGACGAGGATCTGCTGAGCCGGTCGATCCCGGTCAAGCAATACGCGGCGGAGTTGACGAGCATTGAGCCGCTGACTCACGACATCAGCCTGCTGCGCCTCGCGATCGACGCGCCGCTGCGCTTCTGGGCGGGGCAGTACGTGGACATCACCATCCCGGACAGCACCGGCTCGGAGGGGGGATTACCCGCTCGTTCTCGATGGCGAACCCGCCGGAGGGTGGCACCAGCCTCGATTTCATCATCAAGCGTTACCCGGATGGCGCGTTTTCTTCGCGCCTGGAGGGCGCGCTAAAGCCGGGCGATAGTCTGCGGGTGAAGGGTCCGTACGGCACTTGCTTTCGTCGCGAGGGCCGGCCTGGCCCGATGCTGCTGATCCCGGCGGCGGGTCCGGGATGTCGCCGCTCTGGTCGATCTTGCAGGACCATCTGCGCAGCGGCGAGCAGCGGCCGATCCGCTTCTTCTACGGCGCGCGCAGTGTGCGCGACCTGTTCTATCTCGATGCCTTCAAGGCGCTGGAGGAGCAACTGCCCGACTTCCGCTTCATCTCCGTTCTGTCGCATCATGACGGGGGGGAGGATTGGGTGGGCGAGACCGGCTTGGTCCATGACGTGGCGACCCGTTTGCTGCGCGCGTCGCCGCTTGAGGGCGAGATCGACGCCTACGCTTGCGGTCCGCCGCCGATGATCGATGCGGTGTGCCTGTGCTGCACGTGCTCGGGCTGGAGCCGGAGCACATCCACTTCGATAAGTTCACCCAGGCTGCGAGATAACGCCTAGCAACATCCACCCGAGGGAAAGTCCGAGACGATGAGCGCGACCCAAGAGCAGAATGCCCCAGTAAAATCCGGTGCCGCAGGGGCCGCGAAGTTCGCTGACTGGGACAGCCGCAAGTTCAACTACTTTGAGCCTAAGGGCCGCAAGGCGACCCACTACGAGGATGTCACGGTTGACGTCCAGCCGGACCCGAAGCGTTATCTGCTCCAGGACTGGATCATCTCCTTCTCCGACGGCACGCCGACCTATTCAGAGACCTGGACCCAGGCGAAAAGCTCCAACTGGCACAAATTTCGCGCGGTCGATCAGGAATGGGAGAAGACCCATTACCAGCGGCAATCCACGATCGAGGGAATGCTGCAAACCGTGATCAACGCGGGCCGCCGCTCCGGCGCGCCGCGTCGCTTCGATCCGGCCTGGGTAAAGATCCTGCAAGACCATCTCGGTGCCTTCAAGCACGCCGAGTTCGGCCTGGGCACCTCGACCATGCAGGCCCAGCGCTACGGTTACACCCAGATGATCAACAACGTGATCCTGACCAATTCGTCCTACAAGCTGCGCTTCGCCCAGGATCTTACGCTTTATCTCGGCGAAATCGGCCTCGACCTTGAGAAATTCGACATCGAGGCCGGCAAGAAGCATTGGCTCGAGGATCCGATCTGGCAAGGGGCGCGCAAGGCGGTTGAAGCGATCATGGGCGCGACCGATTACCTCGAGCAGTATTTCACGGTGAACGTCGTCTTCGAGCCTCTGGTGGGTGAGCTGGTCCGCAGCGGGTTCGTGATGCAGATGGCGGCGGCACAGAACGACTTCATGACGCCGACCGTCGTATCGGCGGCCGAGGGCGATTATGAGCGCAACCTGGCGAACACGGTCGAGCTGTTCCACATGCTTGTGACCGACGAGCAGCATGGCCAACATAACCACGCGCTGTTCAGCAGATGGCTGGGCCAGCACGGCAAGCTCGCCAACGAGGCTGCGGCCAACCTGCAACCGATCTGGTCATTGCCACGCGTGAAAGTGGCGCAGTACACCGACGCGATGGAGCAGGCCCATAACCGGCTGCGCGCGATCGGCTCCGAGATCGGCATCGACGTCCGCCCGGTGATCGGCGGCTGACCGTGTAGGAAACGCCAGACCGTGGCGCAGCGAAGGAAGTTCACATATGTCGGAAGCCCAAAGCATCTTCAAGTCGATGAAGGATGTCCGCTTCGAGAACACAGTGTCGCACCAGTGCGGCATCACCATGAGCGACAGCGTCGACTCCCGCGCTATCGCCGAGCTGATGGCGAGCAAACCCGGAATCCGGGTGACATACCTCCCGGCGATGATCCGCATCGACGGCGAGGGTAAGATTGAGTTCAAGATGGATGAGATCGGAGAAGCGATCGGCCGCGAGATGACGCCGCATTTGTTCGAGGTATCGACCTCGACCCATTACGGGCGGATGGTGATGGTGGACGACAGCACCGTGACGCTGTTTGGCAACATGGAAGACGCGATGGAATACGAGTAAAACCCTCGGCGCCGCCTGCCGATCGGGCGGCCCGCACTGGGTCTGCGGCCAGCACTTGAGAACGCGACGACGAGGAACTCTCGGCAATGTACAAGACCAAGGACGGCGAGGAAATCTTCATCATCGACGGCCATGTCCATTTTTGGGATGGCTCGCGCGAGAACCAGCTCAACGTGCATGGCGAGCAGTTCATCTCGTGCTTCTACGGCTACCACACCGCGCTCAGCCCGAAGGAGGAGCTGTGGGAGCGTGACAAGTTCTACAAGTACTCGGCTGACACCATGTACCAGGATCTGTTCGTGGACGGCCCGGATGATATGGCGATCTTCCAGCCCACGTACCTGACTGACTTCTACAAGAATGGCTTCAACACCACCGAGCGAAACTCCGCGCTCAAGAAGAAATATCCTGATCGCTTCGTCCTGAACGGCGCCTTCGACCCACGCGACGGCGAGGGCGGGCTAGATGCGCTTACTGAGCTGGCCGAAACCTATAAGCTCAAGGGCGTCAAACTCTACACAGCCGAGTGGCGCGGCGATAGCAAAGGCTACAAGCTCTCCGACCCGTGGGCGCAGCGATACCTCGCCCATGCCGAGAAGCTCGGCATCAAGAACATCCACGTCCACAAGGGCCCGACGATCCTGCCGCTTAACCGCGACGCGTTCGATGTCGCGGATATTGACGACGCGGCGACCAGCTTCCCAAACCTCAATTTCATCGTCGAGCACTGCGGGTTGCCGCGCCTAGACGATTTCTGCTGGATCGGAGTGCAGGAGCCGAATGTCTATGGCGGGCTAGCGGTTGCGATCCCGTTCATCCACAGCCGCCCAGGTTACTTCGCGCACATCATCTCAGAGCTGCTGTTCTGGCTCGGCGAGGACCGGCTGCTGTTCGCCAGCGATTACGCTATCTGGAAGCCGAAATGGATCGTGGAGAAATTCATGGCATTCGAGCTGCCGGATGAAGTCAAGCGCGAGACCGGCACCAACCTGACCTTGGAGGCCAAGAAGAAGATCCTCGGCCTGAACGCCGCCAAACTGTATGGCATTGATTTGGAGCAGCAGAAGATGAAGTTGCGCCAGCAAGAAACGGTTGCCGCGGAGTGAGCACGGTGGCCGCCGAAACGCTGGCAGCCACGCGGCAGCGGGACGTTAGAGCCAGGCTGGATCGCGTGACCGATCCTGAACTCGACGAGCCGGTCACTGATCTTGGCTTCGTCACCGCGGTGGATGTGGATGCGGGGCACGTCCACGTCCGCTTCCGCCTGCCGACCTACTGGTGCGCCGCCAATTTCGCGTTCCTGATGGCCGACGACATGCGGCGCGAGGTCGGCGCGCTGCCCTGGGTGGAACGTGTCTCGGTCGAACTCGGCGAGCATATGTACGCTGAGACCATCAATCGCGGCCTCCGGGACGGCCGCTCGTTCGGCGACACGTTCGGCGCCGAGGCGGAGAACGGCGGGCTCGATGCCGTCCGCCGCACCTTCGCGCGCAAGTCCTACCAGCGCCGGCAGGAGCAGGTCATGCAACACCTGCTCCGGGCGGGGCACGCGGCAGACGCGCTCGTGGCACTGACAGTGGGTGAGCTTCGTTCGCTTCCCGCGGCCCTGGGCGTCGGCGTCGCGATCGGGCGCTACCTGGACCGACGCGAGGTGCCCGGCCCGTTCGACGACCATGATCTCGCGTTCGTGGATGCCGATGGCCGCCCGATCCAGGCCGCCGAAGTGGACATCTATCTCCGAAAGCTACGCAACGTCGCGGTGAACATAGAATTCAACGGCGTGCTCTGCCGCGGCTTGCTCGCGGCACGCTTCGACGAGGAACAGCCCTGCGACGATGGTCCCACTCTCGGCGACTTCATGCGGCAGGCCGCCAGCGCCGCGCGCTAAGGAACCCTGATGATGGCGAAGATCCTGCTGCACGACGATGCGGCCCGGCAGGCGCTCGGCCGTGGCGTGGCGAAGCTGGCGCGTGCGGTGCGCGGCACGCTCGGGCCACGCGGCATGAACGCGATCATCGACCGTCCGATCGGCACGCCGATCGTCTCGCGCGACGGCATAAGCATCGCCCAGGAGATCGACCTCGAAGACCCGTTTGAGAACATGGGCGCACAGGTGCTGCGGGAAGTCGCCAAGCAGACCAACGAGGTGGCGGGCGATGGCACCACCACGGCGACGGTGCTGGCCGACGCGATGGTTCAGCAAGGTCTCGCGTGCCTGAGCCACGGCGCCAACCCGGTTGAGCTGGTTCGCGGGTTGATGGCGGCGGTCGGCGTGACCGAGGAGACACTGCGCCGCACCGCCCGTCTGCTAGACGACGCCGCTCAGGCGCGCGCGGTCGCGATCCTCGCCGCGAACGAGGAGGCGACGGGCGCCCTCGTGGCCGAGGCGCTGGAGCGGATCGGGCCCGACGGGGTGCTCGCGGTCGAGTACGGCGCCACGGTGGAGACGGTGCTCGACTTGGTCGAGGGCATGACGTTCGACCGGGGCTATCTCTCGCATCACATGGTCACCGACGTCGAGCGGATGCAAGCGGTACTCGAGGAACCGGACATCGTGATGACCGACCTCAAATTGCAGACCGAGGCCGAGATCGATGCCATCGAGCATCTGGTCGAAGCCAATAACCGCCCGCTGTTGATCATCGCCGAGGAGGTTGCGCCCACTTGCGTGATCCGCCTGCTGCGCCGGCGTGACGCGGGGCGGCCGCCGGCGGCCGCAATCCATCCGCCGGAATACGGCCACTGGCGCAAGGCCATGCTGGAGGATATCGCCATCGTCACCGGCGGGCGCGTGATCGCGCGCGATCTCGGCGGCCGGCTGGAGGATCTGGAGCCGCGTGACCTCGGCCACGCGCGCGATGTGCGGATCGGCGCCGACCGCACGGTTATCACGGCCGGTCGCGGCGATCCCGCCGCGATTTCCGCGCGGCGCCAGCAAGTGGCGCGCCAGATCGAACTCGCCCCGCAGAATGTCGAGCGCGACAAGCTGGAGGCGCGCCTCGCCAAATTGTCCGGCGGGACCGCGATTATCTACGCCGGCGGGGCGACCCCGGTCGAGCAGAAGCGGCGCGCGCAGCTCATCGAGGATGCGGTCAACGCCACCCGTGCGGCGATCGAGGCCGGGATCGTCGCGGGGGGCGGCACGGCTCTGCTGCAAACCGCATCCGAACTATCGCGGCTGGAGCTAGAGCTGAGCGACACCGAATGGCAAGGTGCGGCAATGGTTCAGCGCGCCCTCGCCGCCCCGCTCGCAAGCATCGCCACCAATGCCGGGCTCGACGCCAATACGGTGGTGGCGAAAGTCGCCGCCTCGCCCCAGGGCACGGGACTCGATGTGCGTACAGGCCAATACGTGGACCTGATCGCGGCTGGTATAGCCGACCCCGTGAAGGTCAGCATCTCCGCTGTGCGAAATGCCGCCTCGGTCGCCAGCTTGATCCTGACCTCCGACACGCTGATCGCGACCAAGCCCGACAACGTCGATCCGACCGCCGGCCCCGCGCTGGGCGGAGGGGCGGAACGGTTGGGTCGCTCTTGAGCAAACGTCCGGCGCGGCGAGTCGCGCCGGACGGTGGTGTGGCGCCGGCGATCGGGGTAGATACTCGCGACATGCTTGGCCCGCGCATCGCTTATTGCTGGCGGCCGGGAGGTGACACTGATGCCGCAGGATGCACCGGAACGGCGCACTGACTTCGGCGGGGGCACGCCGCTTTCGATGATCCGCGAGCGGGCGGTGCAAGTGCTCCGCCGGACCGAGGGCAGCGACACCATGCTCGCGTGGGAACGCTTCCTGACCGGCGATCCCCTCGGCGCGCCGCCCACGCGCAACTTCGTCGTCTCGTCCTGGCTGCGCAGCCGCGATTTCGACATTGATCCACGTGCCCGCGCGGCGCCCCTTGCCGCCCAAGGCGACACGATCGAGGAACTCCGCTACCGGCACCGCGACCTGCTCGCCGCCGCGTGCGGCGTGTTCGGCGAGGCGGCATACCTCCTCGCCGGTACCCGCTCGATGCTGCTGCTCACCACCTCGGAAGGGGTCGTGATCGAGGCGGTGGGCGACGCGCAGACGCTGGAAGACGGCCGTTGCATCCACCTGATGCAAGGCGGCAACTGGCGCGAGGACGTGATCGGCACCAACGGCATCGGCACCGCGCTCAGCACCGGCCGCCCGGCCCAGGTACACGCCGCCGAGCACTTCTGCGAGGGGATCAAGAGCTGGACCTGCGCCGCCGCCCCGGTATTGGACCCGCTCTCCGGAGCCGTGCTTGGCGTGGTCGATGTCTCCGGCCCACCTTCAACCTATCAGCGCACCAATCTGACCCTTGCCGTCACCATCGCACGCCAAATCGAAACGGTGCTCGCCGAACGCGCGGCACGCGAGCGCTCGCGCCTGTTGGAAGCTTGTTTGGAACGTCTGTCATCGTCCGATGCTGCCGGGTTGCTGGCGATCGACCGTACCGGGCGGCTGGTGCATAGCACCGGACGTACTCCGCGGCCTTTGCATGTCGGCCAGTGCCTGCCTGGGCTCAACGAAGAGCTGCCGGTGGAGAGATGGTCCGAGCGGCTCCCCGAAGGGTTGCAGGCGGAGTGGTTCAACCCGGTCACGGCGGGTGGTCGCGCGATCGGCGCGATGGTCATCATCCCGACGCGTCCGCGCTCCAGTGCAGCGCGTCTGCAACATTCGGAGGCCGACCCGAGTCGCAGCTCGTTTGCCGGCATCATCGGCGAGAGCCCCGCCCTGATCGCGGCGGTGCAACGTGCTCGCCTGCTTGCGAACAAGCGCGTGCCGGTGTTGATCGAAGGCGATACCGGGGTCGGCAAGGAGTTGTTCGCGCGGGCCATGCATGGCGACGGCCCGGCTCCGTTCATCGCCTATAGCTGCGGAGCGGTGTCGAAGGATCTGGTCGCCGGTGAGCTGTTCGGTCACGTGCGCGGCGCCTATACCGGCGCCACCTCGGAAGGCCGAGCGGGAAGGTTCGAGTTGGCGCATGGCGGCACCCTCTGTCTCGACGAAATCGGCGAAATGCCGTTGGACGTTCAGCCTTTCTTGCTGCGTGCTTTGGAAGAGGGCGTTGTTTACCGCCTGGGCGACACCCAGCCCCGTCGCGTCGATGTCCGGCTTCTTGCGCTGACCAACCGCGATCTCGTCGCGGAGGTTGAAGCGGGCCGGTTTCGCAGCGACCTCTATTACCGCATCGCGGTCACGCGCGTGCGTATCCCGCCGCTGCGCGAACGCCACCGCGACGTCGACCGGCTGGTCGAGTATTTCAATCAGCGGCTCGCGCAGCGCCATAAGGTCGAACCCCGCCGGTTCGGACCTGATGTTCTGGACTTCCTCCGCGGCCACAATTGGCCTGGCAATGTCCGGGAACTTCGCAACGTGGTGGAGGGGCTGCTGCTGATTTCGCCGCAGCGCGACATCTCGCTCGACGAGGTACGCAGCGCCCTGCCCCACATCGGTGGCTCCGCCGGCGCGGTCGCGACGCACATGGCTGCCACGCTCTCGCTGGGTGCTCCGGACGGCAGCCGGCTGGATCAGACGGAGTGCGCTGCCATCGCCGCCGCCGTTTCTCAGACGGAAGGCAATCTGGCCGAGGCCGCTCGGTCGCTCGGCATCTCCCGCAGCACGCTATACCGCAAAGCTGCCCGCTACGGGATCAGCCTCGATAACGCTGTCCGCCACAGCGGCCCCGAACGCCCCGCCACTCCGCCGTCACCCTCGGCCAATGCCGAGGATCCACGACTTGCTCGGCGCCCCGGCTAGAAGTCGTGGATGGGTCGGCATCCGCCGACCATGACGAGGAGAGGTCAGAACTAAGGCCCGCTGGTCATCAGTCCCCGTTTTCCACAGCCATCCACAGTCAGGAGAGTCCCCCGAACCTGGCGGGGCCGCTAAGCTGGCCGTTGCGTGAACACCATCGATTCTCCCCTCCTCGGCCTGTCACAACGCCTGCCGCCGTCCAACGTGCAGGCTGAGCAAGCCCTGCTCGGCGCGCTGCTCGCCAACAATAAGGCGTACGAGCGCGTCTCCGAGTTCCTGTCGCCCGAGCACTTCGCGGACCCGATCCATGGCCGCATCTACCAAGCGATCGCCCGTCGCGTAGAGGCCGGGCAGCTCGCGGACGCGGTCACATTAAAGGCCGAGTTCGAGCACTCCGGCGTGCTCGAAGAGGTGGGCGGCACCACCTACCTTGCCCAGCTTCTCACCGCGATGGTGGGGATCATCAACGCCGGCGAATATGGGCGCACGATTCACGATGCTTGGCTGCGTCGCCAGCTCATCGATATCGGCGAGACCGCGGTCAACAACGCCTTCGGCGCCGATCCGGAGCTAGACGGCCAGGACCAGATCGAGTTCACAGAGCAGCGCCTGTTCGAACTGGCGACGGATGGCGGCACCGGCGGCGGGTTCGTCGCGTTCGAACGCGCGCTGACCGACGCCATCCTGGGCGCCGAGCGCGCCTTCCGGCGCGTCGGCCACGTCGCCGGCCTGACCACGGGCCTGCGCGACCTCGACGCCAAGACCGGCGGGCTGCATCCATCGGATCTCCTGATCCTGGCCGGCAGGCCCGGCATGGGCAAGACCGCGCTCGCCACAAAGATCGCGTTCGGCGCGGCCAAAGGCTTGCTCGCCGATGCGCGGCGCGACGATCCGAGCGCGCTGCCAAAGTCGTCCGTCGCGATATTTTCACTGGAAATGAGTTCGGAACAGCTCGCGACCCGGCTGCTGTCGGAGGAGGCACGGATCTCCAGCGACCGCATCCGGCGCGGCGATATCGGCCAGAGGGACTTCGACCGCTTCGTGCAGGTGAGCCGTGACATCGCGGCCTTGCCGATCCAGATCGACGACACCCCGGCGATCACGCTCTCGGCGCTGCGCACACGCTGCCGCCGGCTCAAGCGCACGAAGGGCTTGGCGCTGGTGGTGATCGATTATCTCCAACTCATGCGCCCGGCCGCCGGTACCCGGCCAGAGAACCGAGTGCTGGAAATCAGCCAGATTACCCAGGGGTTGAAAGCCATCGCCAAGGAGTTAGCAGTCCCGGTGCTCGCTCTATCTCAGCTTTCCCGCGCCGTGGAGAATCGCGAGGACAAGCGCCCGCAGCTTGCCGATCTTCGCGAATCGGGCACGATCGAGCAGGATGCGGACTCGGTCATGTTCGTCTATCGCGACGAGTATTACCTGACCCAGCGCGCGCCCAAGCAGATGGCCTACGAGTTCGAGGACAAGTTCCAGTCCCATCTGGAGAAGTGGCAGCGCGACATGGAGGAGGTGCATAACAAGGCGGAGCTGCTCATCGCCAAGCAGCGTCATGGCCCTACCGGCAAGATCGACCTCTTCTTTGAGGCCGAGTTCACCCGCTTCGCCGATCTCGACCAGGCGCATGTCGGTTACGACTGACACCGGGCCGCCTGGGGACTCCCGCCAGGCGCGTGCCGGCGCGGTGCTTGAGATCGATCTGAACGCCGATACTCGCGGTGCGCGAGACCGCGGCCGGCGAGACGGTCGGGTACAATGCCGCTTGGCGGGCCCCGCGCCCGAGCCGTATCGCCACCGCCGCGATCGACTATGCCGACGGCTGGCACCGTAGCCACTCGAACCGACGGTTGGCGGCCTTTGACGGCCGCCCCGTCCCGCTGGTAGGCCGTGTCTCCATGGACCTCACCACTTTCGATGCCACCGATCACCCGGCGCTCCGCCCGGGCGATTGGCTGGAACTGATCGGACCCGCGCGCGACCCCGACCAGGTCGCGGCTGCGGCCGGCACCAATGCCTACGAGGTGCTCACCTCGCTGGGTCGGCGCTTTCACCGGATCTACCTCGGCGCGTGAACGAGCTGCTCGACCTCATCGCGGCGCTCGGCCGAAGCGTGATTGGCGCCGTCCGGGGAGCCGGTGGCCTGGCGCTGTTCGGGCTGGATGGCATTTCGCATCTGGTCCGCCCACCGTTCTACGGACGCATGTTCGCCCGGGCGATGCTGGAGATCGGCTATTTCAGCCTGCCTGTCGTGGCGCTCACCGCCATCTTCACGGGCATGGTGCTAGCCCTGCAGTCCTATCTCGGCTTCTCCCGTTTTGCCGCCCAGAGTGCGACCGCCAACGTGGTCGTGCTGTCCATCACCCGCGAGTTGGGGCCGGTGCTGGCTGGCCTGATGGTCGCCGGGCGGATCGGCGCCGCAATGGCCGCCGAGATCGGCACGATGCGCGTCACGGACCAGATCGACGCGCTTTCCACCCTGTCCACCAACCCTATGAAGTACCTCGTTGCCCCCAGGCTGCTGGCCGGCGTGATCGCGCTGCCCGCCTTGGTGGTCATCGCCGACATCCTGGGCGTGATGGGCGGGTTCATCGTCTCGGTCCTGAAGCTCGGCTTCAGTCCGGAGCTATATCTTTCCAACACGTTCAACTTCATGCAGACGATGGACGTGGTCTCGGGACTGGTGAAGGCCGCCGTGTTCGGGTTCCTGATCGCCCTGATGGGTTGCTATCAGGGCTATAATAGCCGCGGCGGGGCCGAGGGGGTTGGTTCGGCAACCACGGCCGCGGTCGTCGGCGCCTCGATCCTCATCCTCGCGTTCGACTATCTGCTCACCGAGTTGTTCTTCGCCCGATGAGCGGGGCGGCGCTGCCGAAGATCCGCATCCGCGGCTTGCGCAAATCGTTCGGCACGAAGCTGGTGCTGGACGGCGTGGATCTCGACGTGATGGCGCACACCTCGATGGTGGTGATCGGCGGCTCCGGCACGGGCAAGTCGGTCCTGCTGAAATGCGTCCTGGGGCTGATGGAGCCGGATGCCGGGCGCATCGAGATCGACGGGCGCGACATCCTGGCGATGCCCCGTGCCGAACGCGAGGCGGTGCGCGGACGAATTGGAATGCTGTTCCAGAATGGCGCGTTGTTCGACAGCGCGCCGGTCTGGGAAAACGTGGCCTTCGGCCTGCTCGCCCAGCGCAAGGTGACGCGCCGCGAGGCGCGCGCGCGCGCGGCCGAGTTACTCGCGGACGTGGGGTTGGCGCCGGGTGTGGGCGATCTTTATCCTGCCGAGCTGTCGGGCGGGATGCAGAAGCGTGTGGCCCTGGCCCGCGCCATCGCCGCCCGGCCCGAGATCATCTTCCTCGATGAGCCGACCACTGGCCTCGACCCGATTATGGGGGCGGTCATCGACGGCCTGATCGTGGATTGCGTCAAGCGTCTGGGCAGCACGGCGATAGCGATCACCCATGACATGGCCAGCGCGCGCCGCATCGGCGATTGCGTGGCAATGCTGAACAAGGGCCGGATCGTCTGGAGCGGGCCGGCCTCCGAACTGATGGAGAGCGGGAACCCGGAGGTCGAGCAGTTCACTCACGGGCGCCGCGAAGGCCCGATCCAGATGGAGCTGCGGCGATAGGGGACGCGCGAACGGGCTTTCCCGGCAGCTCTCCGCCCCGTATCTATTTGCCCAGCGAATCGCCGCGCTCAATCAATCGAGTCAGGCTCGACCGACATTTTTCGAGACAAACCAGGATTGCCCAAGCCAGCCACCCGCTTTGTCTGCCAGACCTGCGGTGCCGTCGGCGCCCGCTGGGCGGGACGGTGCGATGCCTGCGGCGAGTGGAACACCATCGTCGAGGAGGTTGCGATCGACCGGCCCGGCCCCGCCGGTAAGGCCGCCGGCAGGGCCGTGACGTTCGTGCCTCTCGCCGGCAGTGCCGAGCCGGCGCCGCGCACGGCCATCGGGATCGCGGAACTCGACCGGGTGCTGGGCGGCGGCCTGGTTCCGGCTTCGGCCGTGCTGATCGGCGGCGACCCGGGGATCGGCAAGTCAACCCTGCTGCTTCAGGCCGCGGCCAAGCTTGCCGGCACCGGCCAAACCGTCCTCTACGTTTCCGGCGAGGAATTGATCGAGCAAATGCGGCTGCGCGCCCGTCGCCTGGGTGTCGCCGGCGCGCCGATCGCGCTCGCCGCGGCGATTAACCTGCGCGACATCGCCGCCAGCCTGGAGCGGGAGTCAGCCGCGCTTGTAGTGATCGACTCGATCCAGACCATGTGGCTCGATCAGATCGAGAGTGCCCCCGGCACCGTCGCCCAGGTCCGCGCCGCCGGCTTCGAGCTGATCCGGCTCGCCAAGCAACGCGGCTTCGCCCTGGTGTTGGTCGGCCACGTCACCAAGGACGGTTCGATCGCCGGCCCTCGCGTGCTGGAGCACATGGTGGACGCGGTGCTCTATTTCGAAGGCGAGCGCGGGCACCAGTTCCGTATTCTGCGCGCGGTGAAGAACCGCTTCGGCGCCACCGACGAGATCGGCGTGTTCGAGATGACCGACCGGGGGCTGGCCGAGGTGCCTAACCCGTCCGCCCTATTTCTGGCCGAGCGGCGTGGCAACATCGCCGGGAGCGCGGTGTTCGCCGGCCTCGAAGGAACAAGGCCGGTGCTGCTGGAGGTCCAGGCGCTGCTGGCCCCCAACATCGGAGGCTCGCCCCGTCGCTCGGTTGTCGGCTGGGACGGCGGGCGCCTGGCGATGCTGATCGCCGTGCTGGAGACGCGCTGTGGTTTGCGGCTCGGAGCGACCGACGTTTATCTGAACGTGGCCGGGGGGCTGCGGGTCAGCGAGCCTGCCGCCGACCTCGCCGTGGCTGCCGCGCTCGCCTCCGCCGTGACCGAGCAACCGACCAGTGCGGGAATGGTCTATTTCGGCGAAGTCGGGCTTTCGGGCGAAATCCGTCAGGTCGCCCAGGCCGAGGCACGTTTGAAGGAGGCCGCCAAGCTGGGCTTCGACACCGCCTGCCTGCCGCGTCGGCTGGCCCGTGGCGGCAGGCCGCTCAGCGCGCCCGAGGGTCTTCGCCTGAACGAGATCGGGCACCTCTCCGACTTGGTCGCGCAATTCGCAAACCCGGGTGGCGACGCTTGACATGGGTGGACGCCGCCGTGTTCGCGGGTACTAGCCATCTCGGCGTTGCTCGCCTTTCTGCGCGGCTTCGTCCGCGAGGTGCTCGGCATCGGCGCCTGGCTCGGCGCGGCCGTGCTCGCGGTCTGGGCCACCCCGCGTGTCCGGCCGCAATTCGAGGTCTGGCTACGCGGCCATCCCGGGTTCGCCGAGCCGGTCGCCTATGCCGTGGTGTTCCTTGTCAGCCTTGCCGCGCTGTTGCTGGTCTGCCGCTGGATCGGCGGCATGGTTCGCTCCTCGGTCTTCGGTGGCCTGGACCGCACGTTGGGGCTGGTATTCGGGCTGGCCAGGGGTGCGGCGCTCGTCGTGCTTGCCTATATCCTGGCCGGATTCGCGATCCCGGTGACGCAGTGGCCCAAGCCGGTATTGGCCGCACGCACGTTGTGGCCTGCCTATGAGGGGGCCGATTGGGTGGTGCGGCGGCTCCCGGCAGACTACCGGCCGCGACTCTATTCCCCGCCGGTAGGGCGGCAGGCCACGGCGGCGGCATTGCTGCGCGCTGCCCCACAGGGGCGGGCGCTTGGTCCGCGCCCAATGCGCGAGTAGGAGAGCACGGCATGGAGTCCTCCGTCACCACGCTCGCTGCTGAAGACGATAAGCCGCATGAAGAGTGCGGCGTTTTTGGCGTCTGGAATGTGCCCGACGCGGCGGCGGTGACGGCGCTCGGCCTGCACGCGCTGCAACATCGTGGCCAGGAGGCCACTGGGATCGTCAGCTTCGACGGCGCGCGGTTCCATTCGCACAAGGGCATGGGCCTGGTCGGCGACAATTTCGGCGACGCGCGCGTGATCGCCTCATTGCCGGGCACGCGCGCCATCGGCCACAACCGCTACGCCACGACCGGCGCGACCGTCCTGCGCAACGTGCAGCCGCTCTACGCAGATTTTGAATTCGGCGGTTTCGCGGTCGCGCATAACGGCAACCTGACCAACGCGCATATACTGCGCCGGATGCTCGTGCGCCGAGGCTGCTTGTTTCAATCTACGACCAACTCCGAGGTGTTCATCCACCTCATCGCCATCAGTCTCTACGCAACCGTCGCCGACCGGCTAATCGACGCGCTCAAGCAGGTGGTCGGAGCCTATTCGCTGGTGGCGCTGTCCGACGAAGCGCTGATGGGCGTGCGTGACCCGCTCGGGGTGCGGCCGCTGATCCTGGGGCGCATCGGTCCAGACCCGACCAGCGGCTGGGTGCTGGCCTCCGAGACCTGCGCGCTCGATATCGTCGGCGCCGAGTTCGTCCGCGATGTCGAACCGGGCGAGATCGTGGTGATCGATGATCAAGGCGTGCGCAGCATCAAGCCGTTCAACCGAACGCGCGAACGGTTCTGCGTATTCGAATACATCTACTTCGCGCGCCCAGATTCCGTGATGGAGGGTACGCCGGTCTATGACGCGCGCAAGCGCATCGGAGCCGAACTGGCGCGCGAGTCCGCCGTGCCCGCGGACATTGTCGTGCCTGTCCCGGATTCCGGTGTGCCCGCGGCAATGGGCTATTCGGTCGAGAGCGGCATCCCGTTCGAACTCGGCATCATCCGGAACCACTATGTCGGCCGCACCTTCATCGAGCCGACCGACAGCATCCGTCATCTCGGCGTGAAGCTGAAGCACTCCGCGAACCGGGCGACCTTATCCGGCCGGCGCGTTATCCTGGTGGACGACTCCATCGTGCGCGGCACGACCAGCCGCAAGATCGTCGAGATGGTCCGTCAGGCTGGCGCGCGGGAGGTGCATATGCGCATCTCCTCCCCGCCAATCACGCATTCCTGCTTCTACGGCATCGACACGCCGGAGCGGGGCAAGCTGCTCGGAGCCTGCTACGACATCGAGGGGATGGCGGATCAGATCGGGGCGGACAGCCTCGCCTTCATCTCAATTGACGGCCTGTATCGCGCGCTCGGCAAGGAAGGCCGCGATCCGGCCCGCCCACATTACTGCGATGCCTGTTTCACCGGCGACTACCCGATCGCGGTCCCCGATCAAGCCGACAACGCCGAGCGCCAGCTCAGCCTGCTCGCCGCGACCCAGTGACGGGTCGCCCGCTCGATAATTGCGTGGCCCTGGTGACCGGCGCGAGCCGCGGCCTTGGCGCTGCCACGGCTATCGAGCTGGCCCGGCTTGGCGCGCAAGTGGTGATCACGGCGCGTACCCAGGGCGGCCTGGAAGAGACCGACGATGCCGTGCGAACGGCCGGTGGCGCGGCGACCTTGCTCCCGCTCGACTTGCAGGAGGGCGAGCAGGTCGATGCGCTTGGCCCGAGCATCTGGGAGCGGTTCCACCGGCTCGACGTGCTCGTGCATTGCGCCGGCGCGCTTGGGCGGCTGACGCCGGTTGCGCATATCATGCCGAACGAATGGACGGACGCGGTCAGCGTGAACTTCGCGGCGACGTGGCGGCTGATCCGCAGCTGCGACAAGCTGCTGCGCAGCGCCGAAGCGGGGCGGGCGGTGTTCGTAAGCGCGGGGCGCGCCCGCGAACCTAAGGCGTATTGGGGCTGCTACGGCGCGACCAAGGCGGGAATGGAACATTTGGTGCTGACCTGGGCGGACGAGGTTCGCTCCACGCCGCTGCGGGTCAACCTGTTCGACCCAGGACCGATCGCGACCCGCCTGCGCAGCCAGGCGTACCCTGGCGAGAACCCAGGCCAGTTGCCGAAGCCCGCCGATGTTGCGCCTTCGCTGGTGGCGCTGTGCCTGCCGGCCGAGCAGCGCCACGGTGAGCTGGTGCGGCGTTAGCGAAGGACCGCTTATGCGCCGCGCTTGAAGAACGCCCAATGCCACACGGCGGTTGGTGTTGCCAAATGGGTCCGCACCGCCACGAACTGAAGTCCGGCGTTCTTCGCGAGGTCGAACAGCTCCCTTGTCGTCCAACTGACCGAGGGTTCATATACCTGGAGTTCAGCGTCCTTCGGCGCTCCATCGAGCATCAGCTCCAGGAACTGAACAACAAAACAGCCACGGTCGGAAAGCTTGTTAGCCAAGGTCTGGAAATAATCCAGAACCAGATCTCTTGTTAGATGCTGCATCACGACAATCGAGAACACGAGGTCGATGCCTGACGGAATGGTGTCCTTGTAGCTTTCCGCGGTGACAGGCGTGAAATTCGTTACCCCTCGTTGGCTCAGAAATGCGGCAGCCTTGTTCAAGATCGTCGGGCTCACGTCGATGCCATAGACCTTTCGCACCCGGGTCGCGAATTTCAGCGTTTCGCGCCCGTAGCCGCAGCCGATGACAATCATGATCATGTCCGGCGAGAGCGGCACGAATTGCTCGACCAGGGCTACCTCATCGTCCCCGCCGAATTCCCGTATTCCCTTGTAGCAGGGATGCGTTTCGAAATAGCCGTCATGCTGGAGCCGCTTCCAGTGTTCGACATTGCTTCTCAACGGTCGATCCAGTCCGCGATGGCCCGCCCGATCTCGGGGCCGGAATCCTCCTGAATGAAGTGCCGGCCGGCGACTGTGATCTCTCGCTGATTGCGCCAGCCGCGACAGAATTCCCGCTGCGCCCCGACCAGGATCGCGCCGGGCTCGGCGTTGACGAACAGCTTGGGAATGTCATTCGCCGCCATCCAGTCGGCGTACGCCTGCACCCGCGCCACGACATCGGCCGGCTCGCCGCCGATCGGGATTTGGCGCGGCCATTCAAGCGTCGGCCAGCGGTCCTCCCGGTTCAGGAACGGGCGCCGGTACTCCGTCATCTCCGCGTCCGACAGGCTGCGCAGCACTGAGCCCGGCAGCACCCGTTCTATGAACAGGTTGCGGTCAAGGATCAACTCCTCTCCCTTCTCCGAGCGGAAGCCCTGAAAGATGCGTGCCGCGTCAGGGCCCCATTCCTGCCAGCTCGCGAGCGGCCGTACGATCGCTTCCATGTAAACGATGGCGCGCACGCGATCGGGGTGACGTCTCGCCCAGTCGAAGCCAAGCGCGGAGCCCCAGTCGTGTAATACCAACACGAACGTCGCGTCGGGCGCGAACGCCGTCATGATGAACCCGTCGAGGAAGCGGCCGTGCGTGTCGAGCGTGTAGGTGCCCGGCCCGGCAGGGACGAGCTTGTCGCTGTCTCCCATGCCGATCAGGTCCGGTGCGATGCAATGGCCGCGAGCGGCGACCTCAGGCATGACATCGCGCCAAAGAAAGGATGAGGTCGGATTGCCGTGCAGGAACAAGACCGGCGCGCCGCCGCCCAGCTCCACATAGGCCATGCTTTTGCCGAGCACCTCGACGGCCCGCTTCGGATGCGGTTCGGTGCGTTTCATGGTCCGACCTTGCTCACTGCTGTCCGGTTCCCGAAACTTGGAATTCCTATCATGGAACTGCTCCGCTACCCACACCGTCATGGCCGTGCTTGTCACGACCATCCACGACTTCGGGCGGGGCACGCAAGGCGTGGATGCTCGCGACAAGCGCGAGCATGACGTAGAGAGCGCTGTTGCGCACCCGAAACCGGACAGCCGTGGACGTTGCTCGCATTCATCCTGGCGATTGTGCATCTTTTCCGCCGGCTCGCCAGCGCCGCGAACTGGCGCTCCTGCCGGCCGGCGGGGGTTGTGTCTCGGTTTGAATGTCGGCCTCCTCCCAAAGCGGTCCTTTGGCCGCCAGATGTATTGGGACCGGCGGATAGGAGTAGTTACGCACCCAAATAACCTACTGACTCCTTACTCGCCAGCCGCAGTGCGGAACTCTAAGAATCTATGCTACCTTATCGCGCATCCTGAGTCCGCAGATATTCAGCAGCTCGCTTCACAACATCCAAGAGGTCGTGCCCGTGTTCACCTTTGATCGTGATTCCTCCAACTGGATCATCCCATCGTGACAAGTCCCAGGACGCGACGCCCCAGAAGCCTGGAGGCCGCGCTATGACATCACCAGCCTTTAGCGGTCGCTGTGCCAATTCCTCGTGCCCCGTTTTGACGTGCTTGAATGCATGCACGACGCGATCTACCAGCGCGAATTCTGGTGATTCAGCCCTCAATAGCTTGCGGCGGCTGGCAGCCTTCTGCGGGTAGCTTAGATAGTCGATGGCATGGAACGTAGCGACGCACGCAAGAAAGGCGTGTCTTGGCGAGGTTGGATTGGCGTCAAAGTCACTGATCATCGGCGCGACGATCTCAGTCATGTAGCCCTTAACGTCCATCCTTTTAACTGCTACCACCCGATGAACAGAACGGAGTCAAACCCAGCGAGCGTTGGGGCCAGACATGGATGAATTGGCCTTTACGATAATCGGCGTGGTCATACGCACTGGCTGAGGGAGAAGTGCCTAGACTATAAGCAGAAGCACCACGACGAGCGCTGCACATTCCTCATCGCTCGAAGAAACCCGAGAACCCGAAGAGCAATGCTGAGATTCCGGTCATGATCGCCGCCGCTTGATTAAGCCAAGCCGCCTTGCTCCACGCTATGGCAAAGGGAGTGGTTGGGCTATCGCCTGCACCCCAATAAGACCCTTGGGATGGCGTCGGTGTTCGACTAACGGCAAGGAACCAAAGAATACCACCGACAATTCCACTGCAACCCGCTATGATGTTTAGCGCCTGATTCACCGTTGAGTCTCCGAAAAGGCCATGAGCGATCACCCCCGCCTATGGGCATCTACATCTTAAGCCGCCCGCAGTCACGCGAAAGGGCGCGCCTTCTGTTGGCTGCATAAGACCCTATATGTAAGGTTTGGCGAAGTAACTGTCCGGCGCCCCCTATCACAGACATTCAAACCGCGACCTATCTCGCGGCCGGTTTGCCGGCGCGCCCAGTCTTGATACCGAGCCGTTCGCCGAGACACACTCGTGGCCGGCCGTCACCAACACGAGCGAGGTACAGACCAATGAACGCAACGACCTCGGAGCACAGCGGCGGTTGCCATTGCGGCAATCTTCGCGTCCGCTTGCTTCTCTCCCACCCGCCGGGGGAATCTCCCTTGCGCTCGTGTACCTGCTCGTTCTGCCGGGCGCACGCGACCCGCACCGTGTCGGACACCGCCGGGCTGTTCGAAGCCGGGGCGGACGATTGGGGGCTTGTCGAACGCTACCGGTTTGGCTCGCGCACCGCCGATTACATCATCTGCAGGCGATGCGGCGTCTATATCGCCGCCGTTTGCGAGACGAGCGCGGGGCTGCGTGCCGTCGTCAACGTGAACAGCCTGGAGGATCGCGCGCTCTTCACGCAGGCACCGGCGGCGCCCGACTACGAGGGGGAGAGCACGGAGGCGCGCTTGGCGCGCCGCGCCGTTAACTGGATGCCGGCAGTGCTGCGCGCCTGAACGCGCGCGGCTCGCATTGACGGCGCAATCCGTTTGTTCCAGCCTCGCTGCGAACCGGGAGAAGCTCACGGACATGCCTAGCGACTACACTGTCGGCGACCTGGTTGCCGAGTTCCTCTCCGCCTGCGGCGTCACCACGGCCTTTGGCATCACCTCGATCCACAACATCCCCATGCTGGACGCGATCGGCCGGCGTAATGCGATCCGCTTCATGATGGCACGCGGCGAGCTGGGCGCCGCGCACATGGCCGACGGCTACGCGCGCGCTTCCGGCGGGTTAGGCGTGATCTTCTCCTCCACCGGCCCCGGCGCGGCCAACGCGGTTGGCGGGCTGGTCGAGGCGCGTTTCGCCGCCTCCCCGGTGCTGCACATCACCGGCCAGACCGCGACGAAATTCGCCGACCGCGAGCTTGGCACGGTGCATGACGCCTATGACCAACTCGGGATGTTGCGCGCGGTCTCCAAGTCCGCGTATCGCATCCGCGCCGCTGGGCAGGCGCTCGGGGTGCTGACCCGCGCCGCGACCGAGGCCCTGACGCCGCCCACGGGTCCGGTCAGCGTCGAGGTGCCGATCGATATCCAGCGTGCTGCCATCGAGCGGCCCGCGCTGCTCGACAATTTTTCGCTGCCGCTCCCGGGCCCCCGCGCTCCGGCCGCGCACGAACTCGACGAACTCGCCGCCCGCGTGCTGCGCGCGCGCAGGGCGATGCTTTGGGTGGGTTCCGGCGCCCGGCACTGCGGCGGGGTGCTGCACAGGTTGCTCGACCTTGGCTTCACCATGGTCAACAGCTTGCAGGGCCGCGGCATCGTGCCTGAAGACCACCCGATGAGCCTTGGCGGCCTGCACGGCAACGGAATGCCGGCTATTCAGGACTTCTACCAAGGCGTTGACCTGATGCTGGTCGTCGGCGCCAGGCTGCGCGGGCAGGAAACGGGCGAGTTCGCGATTAAGCTGCCAAGCAACTTGGTCCAAATCGATGTCGATCCGCTCGCCAACGGCCGGACCTATCCGAACCAATACTTTGTCTGCGGCGACGCGAGGCTTGCGCTTGACGGCCTGCTCGGGCGCATCGACGGCAGGTTCAAGCCCGATCCCAGCTACCAAAGCGAGTTCGCCGACCTGAAGCGCCGTGCGCGCGCCGAGTTCCTGGCCACGCTCGGTCCATACGGCAGCTTCCCCGACCAACTCCGCCCGGTGCTGCCTAAGGACGCGATCTGGGTGCGCGACGTCACCCAAAGCAACACGACCTGGGGCAATCGCGTCTTTCCGATCTACGATCCGCGCCAGAACGTCTATCCGGTGGGCGCCGGCATCGGCCAGGGATTGCAGCTCGGAATCGGCGCCGCCGCCGCCGCGAATGGGCGCAAGACTATCGTGATGACCGGCGATGGCGGATTCTTCCTGAACGTGGGCGAGCTATGGACCCCGGTGCAGGAACGGCTCGACCTGACCGTGGTGGTGATGAATGACAGCGGATACGGCGTGATCAAGCGCATCCAGGACGCGACGCAGCAGGGGCGCCGGTTCTTCGCCGACCTACAAAGCCCCGACCTGAACGGTCTCGCAGCGCTGGCCGGCATCCCGTTCTGGCGCGTGGAGCGCGCCGAGGCGTTTGGCGAAACGGTCGCCAAGGCGCTCGCGCATAGCGGGCTTAGCTTGGTCGAGGTGGACATGCGGCAAGTGGGCGAGTTCCCGCCCTACTACCCCTTCAACCAACGGCACTGAGCATATTATGCATTGGACCGACCGCCGCGAACGTTACCGCGCCGTCCTGGCCGGCGACAGGTGCATCCACCCCGGCTCCGTGTTCGACGCGATCTCCGCCCGCATCGCCGAGGATCTCGGCTTCGAGGTGGGCATGTTCGCGGGCTCGATCGGGTCCTACGCCGTGCTCGGCGCGCCCGACGTCATCGTGCTTACGTTGACCGAATTCGCCGCCCAGGCGTATCGGATCAATCGCGCCGGCAAGCTGCCGCTGATGGTCGATGCCGACCACGGTTACGGCAACGCGCTCAGTGTCATGCGCACGGTCCAGGAGCTGGAGACCGCGGGTGTCGCCGCGCTCACGATCGAGGACACGCGGTTGCCACGAGGCTACGCGGAGAAAACCGCGAGCCTGATTGCATTGGAAGAGGGCGTCGGAAAAATGCGCGCCGCCTTGGCTGCGCGGGAGGACAAGAGCCTCGCCATCATCGGCCGCACCAGCGCCCCAAGCCTCAACGGCACGGAGGATGCGATCGCCCGCGCTGAGGCGTACGAGCGGGCGGGCGTGGACGGGCTGTTCTTCGCCGGCGGGCTCACCCGCGCCCAGCTCGACGCGATCTCGGCCGTGATCCGCGTCCCGATCCTACTCGGGGGAGTGCCGGCGGAGCTGCTCGATCCCGACTACCTGGCGAGCCGCCGCGTTCGCATCGCGCTGCAGGGACATCAGCCCTTCGCCGCCGCCGTGCAGGCCGTGTACGCCACGCTGAAGGCCCTGCGCGAGGGCACGCCGCCCGCCAAGCTCACGGGAGTCGCTCCGGCCGCGCTGATGAAGCGGTTGCTGCGGGAGCCCGATTACGACGCCTGGACACGCGACTTCCTCGGCGGCGAATAGCCCCCGCGCTCAATCCACTGCGACCGCCGGTTCGCTGCCCATGCGCACATGCCGGGCCTCCCGCCCCAAGCCCACCATCACCGCGATGATAACCGCCACGATCGCCGCCACGCCGGCAAGCGGCCAGGAGTAGTTTCCGCCGAGACTTGCCGCGATGCCGCTCTGAATGGTCGCATTCGCGGCGGCCAACAGGTTGCCGAGCTGATAGGTAACGCCTGGGAACGTACCTCGGATCTCGGGAGGGGAAAGCTCGTTCAGATGCGCCGGGATCACGCCCCAGGCACCTTGGACGAAGACCTGCATCAGGAACGCGCCCGCCCCAAGCGACACCGCCGAGGCCGAGAAGGCCCAGATCGGGATCACCGGCAAGGCCAGCACCGCGGCGATGACGATCGCCGGCCGCCGGCCGATCCGCTGGGACAGCATGCCGAAGCCAATCCCGCCCAGAATCGCGCCGATGTTGTAGATGATCGCGATCGAAGAGACCGCCTGCCGCGACAAATGATGCTGCACCTCCAAGAAAGTCGGATAGAGGTCTTGCGTGCCGTGGCTGAAGAAGTTGAAAGCCGTCATCATGATGACGACGTACACCGTAAGCCCCACATGGCGCCCGAGCACTTGCCAAATCGAGGGCCGCGGCCCGGCGGCGGCGCGGACCTGCCAATCCGGGCTTTCCGGCACCGCGCGGCGGATATAGAGCACAAGCAGGGCCGGGACGACGCCGATCACGAACATCCCACGCCAGCCGATATACGGGAACGCGATCCAATATACGATCGAAGCCAGCAGGTAACCGGTCGGATAGCCCGCCTGCAACAATCCCGAGACAGGGCCACGCCAGCTGGCGGGGATCGATTCCATGGTCAGCGACGCGCCCACTCCCCACTCGCCGCCCATGGCGACGCCGTAGAGGGCGCGCAGGACGACGAACACCGCGAGGTTGGGCGAGAAGGCGGTGGCCAGTTCGAAAATGGAGTAGCACAGCACGTCCGCCATGAGCGTCGGCCGCCTCCCGAACCGGTCCGCCACGCGGCCGAAGATCCAGGCGCCGATTGGACGCGCGGCAAGTGTCAGCGTGATTGCCACCGTGACCACGGTGATGCTGGTGGCGAAGGTCTCCGCGATGTTGCGCAGCACGAAGACCATGATGAAGAAGTCGAACGCGTCGAGCATCCAACCAAGAAAGGCGGCTGCTACGACGTGCTTCTGGTGCGACGTGGATTGCATGTGCGTCTGCCCCTCAGTCCACCGCTGAAAGCGGCGGCGCGATCTCCTCCAGCGAACGCCGCTCGGCCTTGATGCCGAGCACCGCGGCAACGATGGCCGCCACGATCATCAGCGCGGCACCCAACAGATAACCCCACATGATCGACGTGCGCGACCCGGTGTCGATCAAGGCGCCGAACAAGGCGGGTCCGGCGATGCCGCCGACGCCGGTGCCGATGGCGTAGAAGATGGCGATGGCGACCGCACGCACCTCCAGGGGAAAGCTCTCGCCCACCGTGAGGTAGGCCGCGCTGGCCGCCGCGGAAGCGACGAAGAAGATCCCGGTCCAGGCCCCGGTCTGCGCCACCGCCGTCAACCCGCCGGCCACGAACAACCAGGCGGTAATCGCCATCAGCACGCCCGCGAGGCCATAGGTTGCGACCAGCATCGGCCTCCGCCCGACGGTGTCGAACAGACGGCCGAGCACCAGGGGGCCCAGGAAGTTGCCAGCCGCGAACGGCAGGATAAACAGCCCGACCCGGCCCGCCGCGATGTGGTAGAACCGGGTCAGGATCAGCGCATAGGTGAAGAACACGGCATTGTAGCAGAACGCCTGCGCGACCATGAGCACGGTGCCGAGCAGGGTGCGGCGCTGATAAGTGGTGAACAGCGCGCGGATGCCGGCGAAGAACCAGCCATGGATGTCGGTGCGCAGCTTGAGCCGCCCCGGGGGCACCGGCGGGAGTGGGCGGCCCGTTTCGTGCTCGATCCGCCGCTCGATCCCGGCGACCACATCCTCGGCCTCCCTCGGGTAGCCGTGGGTCATGAGCCAGCGCGGGCTTTCGGGAATCCAATGGCGCAGGAACAGGACCAGGAAGCCCAGCAGGCCGCCGATCACGAAGGCACCGCGCCAGCCGATCTCCGGCGGGATCAGCGAGGGGTCGAGTGCGACCACCGCGCCGCCGGCCCCAATCGCCGCGCCGATCCAAAAGCTGCCATTGACCACGAGATCGGTGAACCCCCGCCGGCGCGCCGGGATCAGCTCCTGGATAGTCGCGTTGACCGCGGCGTACTCGCCGCCGATGCCCATGCCGGTGCCGAACCGGAACAGCGCGAACGACCAGAAACTCCAGGAGAGGCCCGAGGCGATGGTGGCCACCAGATAGACCAGCACCGTCACGGTGAAGAGCTTCTTGCGTCCCAGCCGGTCGGTGAGCCAGCCGAACAGCAGCGAACCCAGCACCGCGCCGGCGAGATAGGCGCTGGCGGAGTATCCTACCTCGCCCGCCGACATGCGCAGCGCCGGGCTGTCGGCGATCGCCCCGGACAGCGAGCCGACCAGCGTCACCTCGAGCCCGTCGAGGATCCAGGCGATGCCCAGCCCGAAGATCACCAGCCAGTGGAACCGCGCCCATGGCAGCCGGTCGAGCCGCTCGGGGACATTCGTCTCATAAACCGCCGGCCCGGCCGTCGCGCCGGTAGGTCTCGTGTATCCTTCCATGCCCGGGGAAACCGTCGTGCTAGCGCACCGCCGCCTGATACGCCGCCAGGCACGCGACATCGACGATCTGGCTCGCGGACGCATCCATCTGGATGATCTGCACGGGATGGCTCAGCCCGATCAGGAGCGGCCCGATCGTGTTGCCGCCCACGATGTTCGGCGTGAGCCGGGAGGTGATGTGCGCCGAGTGCAGGCCGGGCATGATCAGCACGTTCGCCGGTCCGGTCAGTCGGCAGAACGGGTAAAGCGCCCGCAGCTCCGGCTCCAGCGCGACGTCGGGGCTCATCTCCCCGTCGTACTCGAAATCGACGCCCCGCGCGTCAAGGATCTCGATCGCATCGCGCATCACCGCCGCCGCCGCGTGCATCGAAGCGCCGAACGTGGTGTGCGAAAGCAGCGCGACGCGCGGCTCCTGGCCGAAGTGGCGCGCAGCACGTGCGCTGCCGATCGCGATGTCGGCCAATTGCTCCGCGTTCGGACGGAATTGGATCAAGGTATCGGCAATGAACAGCGTCCGCCCACGCAGGCCGACCAGCAACGTGAGCCCGAACGCGATGCCGCCCGGAGCCGGGTCGATCGCGCGATCGATGTCCTCTAGGCATACCTGGGTCGAGCGGGTGAGCCCCGTCACCACCGCATCCGCATCGCCGGTCGCCACCATGCAGGCCGCGAAGACGTTGCGGTCCTGGTTCACCATCCGCTGGCAGTCGCGCTGCATGAAGCCGCGCCGCTGCAGGCGGCGATACAGGAAATCGACGTATTTCGGATTCGCGCTGGACAGCCGCGCATTGTGGATCTCGATCCCCTCCACGATCCCGAGCCCCAAACTTTCCAAAGTCGCGCGCACTCGCTCCTCGCGGCCGATCAGCACCGGCACTCCGTAGCCGGCGTTGCGGAACGCCACTGCGGCCCGCACAATCTTTTCCTCCTCGCCTTCCGCGAACACCACGCGCTTCGGTTGGGCGCGCACCCGATCCATGATGCGGTCTAGCGCGCCCGCCGTGGGATCGAGCCGGCCCGACAGATCGCGGGCATAGCGGCGCAGATCGACCAGCGGCCGGCGCGCCACGCCTGAATCCATCGCAGCCTTGGCAACGGCCGGCGGCACCCAGGAAATCAGCCGAGGGTCGAATGCATTCGGGATGATGTAGTCCGGCCCGAAGGCCAGCCGTCGCCCGGCGGAGGCGGTGTGGACCTCGTCGGGCACGTCCTCGCGCGCCAAGTTGGCCAGCGCCTCGGCCGCGGCGATCTTCATCGCCTCATTGATCGTGCTGGCGCGCACGTCGAGCGCCCCGCGAAAGATATAAGGAAAACCAAGAACATTGTTCACCTGGTTCGGATAGTCGCTGCGCCCCGTGGCGATAATCGAGCGCGGTCGCGCCGCGCGCGCGTCCTCGGGCGTGATCTCGGGGTCCGGGTTGGCCATGGCGAAAATGATCGGCTTCCGGGCCATCGACCCGACCATCGCCGGCGTCAGCGCGCCCTTGACCGATAGGCCAAAGAACACGTCCGTCCCCTCGATCGCTTCGGCGAGCGTGCGCGCCCG
This sequence comes from uncultured Pseudomonadota bacterium, assembly GCA_963849305.1. GTDB lineage: Bacteria > Pseudomonadota > Alphaproteobacteria > Acetobacterales > Acetobacteraceae > CAWKGV01. The sequence goes on along the minus strand of CAWKGV010000007.1, from coordinate 205,796 downwards.
CGTCGGAACCGCATGGGCGGATTTCCACTGGTTCATGCCCTCGCCGCGGCCCTGATAGACCACGCCCTTGGTGTCGCACAGGATCACATGCTCGGGCCGCATTCCCATGGCCTTGAGCAATTCGACGCACGCGATCGCCGCTGAGCCGGCGCCGTTCACCACCAGCTTCGTCTCGCGCAGGTCTCGGTCCGTGAGGTGACAGGCATTGATCAGCCCGGCGGCCGCCACGATAGCGGTGCCGTGCTGGTCGTCGTGGAACACCGGAATGTCCATCAGCTCGCGCAGGCGCTGCTCGATAATGAAGCACTCGGGTGCCTTGATGTCCTCCAGGTTGATCCCGCCGAACCCGGGCCCGAGATAGCGGACCGCATTGACGAACGCGTCCACGTCCTCGGTACCGATCTCGAGATCGATGCCGTCCACGTCGGCGAACCGCTTGAACAGGGCGACCTTGCCCTCCATCACCGGCTTGGAGGCGACAGCGCCGAGATTGCCGAGGCCCAGGACCGCTGTGCCGTTGGAGATCACCGCGACCATGTTGCCCTTGGTCGTGTAGTCGTAGGCGAGCGCGGGATCGCGCGCGATGTGCAGACACGGCTCGGCCACTCCCGGCGAGTAGGCTAGCGAGAGATCGCGCGCCGTGGTGATCGGTTTGGTGATCCGGGTCTCCAGCTTGCCGGGACGTCCGGCGGCATGCAGCGCGAGGGCTTCCTCGGCGGAAACGCGCGCGGTGCGGGTGTCGATGCTGATGCCGCCCTCGGCCATGATGCTTCTCCCCAGACGGGGTTGATGGTCGGCACCATCATGCGGCGCGCACGCGGCCGAGGGAAGCCGGAGCGATCGGCGGAGTCGCCGAAGACGGGCCGGGCAAGCCAGTCAATCGGGCTGGCGGGCGGGCGATTCAGCGCCGGATCGACCTGTTAGCCATAGCCGCCCTGGCCATCCTCTCTGGCTCCTATATATACGCCGGTTAGCCATTCACTGAATGTCCCGAAGCATGTCACGCCAGACCACCCCTCATTCCAGGGTCCAGGAATTCGGCGACTTCACCACACAGCCTCGTGTGCTGCTGCTGGCCGCGATGGCGGTCGTGGTTGGCAGTTTCGGGGTTGCCTCCGCTTGGATCCTGCTGCGGCTGATCGGGCTGGTGACCAACATCGCCTATCACGGCCGGTGGTCCACGGCGAACGGGCTCATTAGCCTGCAAACGCTAGGGCTGTGGTCCATCCTCATCCCGGTCGCCGGCTCGATCATCGTGGGGCTGATGGCGCGGTACGGCTCGGAGAAGATCCGCGGCCACGGCATCCCGGAGGCGCTTGAGGCGATCCTGATCGGCCAAAGCCGGATCGACGCCAAGACCACGTTGCTGAAGCCGCTTTCCTCGGCGATCTCGATCGGCACCGGCGGCCCGTTCGGCGCCGAAGGCCCGATCATCATGACCGGCGGCGCACTCGGCTCGCTGTTCGCGCAGTTCTTCAACTTGAGCGCCGCCGAGCGCAAGACGCTGCTGGTCGCGGGCGCGGCGGCCGGCATGACGGCGGTGTTCGGCACGCCGATCGCCTCGGTGCTGCTGGCGGTCGAGCTGCTGCTGTTCGAATGGAAGCCGCGCAGCTTTATCCCGGTGCTGGTCGCCTGCATGACCGCGATCGTCGAGCGCGGCTGGGTGATCGGCACGACACCCTTGTTCCCGCATACCGGCATGATGCCGATCGATCCGCTGACACTGCTCATTGCCTGCGCCCTCGGGTTGGTTTGCGGCTTCGCCTCCGGCCTGCTCACCGGCATGGTGTACGCCTCCGAGGACGCCTTCATGAAGCTGCCGATCCATTGGATGTGGTGGCCGGTGTTCGGCGGGCTGGTGGTCGGCATCGGCGGCGTGTTCGACCCCGACGCGCTCGGGGTTGGCTACGCCAATATCGCCATCCTGCTGCACGGGGACCAAAGCTTCGGCTGGGTGTTGCGATTGTTGCTGGTCAAGGCGATCATCTGGTCAGTGGCCCTGGGCTCGGGCACGTCGGGCGGCGTGCTGGCCCCGCTGCTGATCATCGGCGGATGTGTGGGCGGGCTGTTCGGCCGGGTGCTGCCGCACACCTCGCCCGGCGACTGGGCGTTGATCGGCATGGCGGCGACCATGGGCGGCACGATGCGCGCGCCGTTAACCGCCATGATGTTCGCCATCGAGCTGACCGGCGACGCGGCGCTGGTGGTGCCGCTGCTCACGGCGTGTGGGGCAAGCTACGCCTTCACCGTGCTGCTCCTGAAGCGCTCGATCCTGACCGAGAAAGTGGCGAGGCGCGGCTACCACATCATGCGCGAATACAGCGTGGACCCGCTCGACCTCGCGCGGGTAGCCGACGTGATGGTGCGGAAAGTGGACACGCTGCCGGCCAGCATGACGGTCGGGGAGATGGTCGCGTTCTTCACATCGGAAGTTCCCCGGCACAAGGTTTATCCGGTCACCGATACCGAGGGCAAACCGATCGGGCTCGCGTCCCGCGCCGATGCGCTGCATTTCGTCAGCGAGCCCGATCATCGTGACGAGACTTTGGGCGAGGTGTTGGGCAAGCGTCAGATGATGACCGCCTATGAGGCGCTGGGCACGGTTCAGATGGTGACGGCGTACCCGGACGAGCCGGTCTCAAATCTTGTGACCCGGATGGTCCAGAGCGAGGCGGGCCGTATTCCGGTGGTGCGGCCGGAGGACGGCGTTCTGGTCGGGCTGGTGGCGCGCAGCGACCTCCTGCGCGTCCGGGCCCGGCTGCTGTCTGAGGAGAGCGAGCGGCGGGCCTATTTCGGCTGGCACCGGCGGCAGCCGGCTGGCGGCAAACAACCGGCCGAGAAACATCAAGCCGCACCCTGATGCGCGTCCCAACGGCGTAGCTTGCCCGAGCCGCGTCCGGATGCCAAGAATCCGGGCAGGTCGCGCGGGCGCCACCAACCGCGGCGCGGCGCTCCGGTTTCACGAGGACAGAATGGCGAAGATTAAGGTCAAGACCCCAGTCGTCGAACTCGACGGGGACGAAATGACACGCATCATATGGGGTTTCATCAAGGACAAGCTGATCCTGCCCTATTTGGAAATCGAGCTGAGATATTTCGATCTCGGCATGGAGTGCCGCGATGCCACCGACGACCAGGTGACCGTGGACGCGGCGAAGGCGATCGCGGAATTCGGTGTTGGGGTGAAATGCGCCACCATCACGCCGGACGAGGTACGGGTGCGCGAGTTCAAGCTCAAGCGCATGTATCGCAGCCCGAACGGCACCATTCGCAACATACTCGACGGCACGATCTTCCGCGAGCCGATCATCTGCCGCAACGTGCCGCGGCTGGTGCCGCATTGGACCAAGCCGATCGTGATCGGCCGCCACGCCTACGGCGACATCTACCGCGCCGTCGAGACCAAGATCCCCGGCCCCGGCAAGGTGACGCTGACTTATCAGCCGAGCGGCGGCGGTCCCGCGCAGACACTCGAGGTGCATGACTTCAAGGGCGCCGGCGTAGCGATGGCCATGCACAACACGAAGGGATCGATCGAAGGTTTCGCCCGTGCCTCGTTCAATTACGGCCTGCAACGGGGTTATCCGGTGTACCTCTCCACCAAGAACACCATCCTCAAAGCCTATGACGGCTATTTCAAGGATTTGTTCCAGGACATATTCGAGCGCGAGTTCCAGGCCGAGTTCGCGCGACGCGGCCTGACCTACGAGCATCGGCTGATCGACGACATGGTGGCGCAGGCGCTCAAATGGTCCGGCGGCTATCTCTGGGCCTGCAAGAACTACGACGGCGACGTGGAGAGCGACATCGTGGCGCAAGGCTTCGGCTCGCTCGGGCTGATGACCAGCGTGCTGATGAGCCCAGACGGCAAGACGGTGGAAAGCGAAGCCGCGCACGGCACCGTGACGCGCCATTACCGCCAGCATCAGAAAGGCCAGGAAACCTCCACCAACCCTATCGCCTCGATCTTCGCCTGGACGCGCGGACTGGCGTATCGTGGTCGGTTCGACGAAACGCCGGAAGTGACACGCTTCGCCGAAACCCTGGAACGAGTTTGTATCGAAACCGTGGAAGCCGGGTTCATGACCAAGGATCTTGCGACATTGATCGGACCCGAGCAGGCATGGCTAAACACGCAGGCATTCCTGTCCAAGATCGACGAGAACCTAAAGGCGGCCATGGCAGGGGCTGGCGGGGGATCTTAGCCAAGGAGACTCGCCGATGGGCGACGACGCTCATTTCCACGGTCTTACTCGATATCCGCTGGCCCGTCGCGGCTTTATCATGACATCGCTCATCAGCGGTTTCACGCTCTCCACCACGCGGGTCGAGGCGCAGGCGATCCATACCGACACTGTTGGCCTGAGCGTGGGTGAACTGCATGTGCCGGTCTCGGATGGGCAACTTCCCGCCTATGTCGCCCGGCCCGAAGGGGCGGGCCCGTTCCCGATCGTGCTGGTCATCGAAGAGATTTTCGGCGTTCACGAGTACATCAAGGACGTCTGCCGACGGCTCGCCAAGCAGGGTTATTTGGCTGTCGCCGCCGAGTACTACGCCCGGCTTGGCGACCTCTCCAAAAGGACCACGCCGCAGCAGATCTTCACCGATGTCATCGAGAAGGCGCCGGACGCGCTGATGATGCGCGACATGGACGCGGTCGCCGCCTGGGCCGCGCGGAACCACGGCGATGCCAGCCGGCTCGGGATCACGGGGTTCTGCCGTGGGGGACGGCAGACCTGGCTCTATGCGACTCACAACTCCCATCTCAGGGCGGCGGTTGCCTGGTACGGCCCACTCGGGGGACGAACAACACCGATTCAGCCGCAGTCCGTCCTCGACCTGGTTGGAGCGTTGAAGTGCCCGGTGCTTGGCCTCTACGGCGGCCAGGACACCAGCATCCCGCAAAGCGGGCTTGAACGCCTCGAGGCCGCGGCAAAGCACGACGGCAAAGTTGTGAAGATCATCGTTTACCCGGACGCGCCCCACGGTTTTCACGCCGATTACCGCCCAAGCTATCGTCCGGCTGACGCCAAGGATGGCTGGGAGCGAATGCTAGGCTGGTTCCGGGAATATGGCGTCGCGTGATGTGCGTTGCCGTCGCAGCCTCGGCTTTGGCTCAGGCCGTTGCGCCGACCGTTTCCATGCGAAGACCGGCTGTGATCCGGCCCAGGTAGCACGGCACTTCGCCGGCCGGGATCGGCCGGCCGAGCAGGAACCCTTGCAAGTCGGCGCAGCCCTGCCCGCGCAATATCTGGACTTGCCGATCCGTCTCTACCCCTTCCGCGGTGACGCCGATCCCCAAACTCCCGCACATGGTCACGACTGCCTGGACGATGGCGCGCGCGGCCTGATCAGATTCCAGCGCCCGAACAAAGGATTTGTCGATCTTTACCTTCTCGAACGGGTAGGACCGCAGATAGCTCAAGCTCGAATACCCCGTGCCGAAATCGTCGAGCGCCAGTCGAATGCCCATCTCGCGCAAGGCTCGAAGCGACCGGAGCGCCTGTTCGGCGTCCTCGATAAGCAGGCTCTCGGTCACTTCCAACTCTAGCCGAGAGGCGGGCAGCCCGGTCCGAGACAGAACCTCGGCCACCCGCGCCGGCAGATCGCCACTGCGGAACTGCGAGACCGAAAGGTTCACCGCGACCGGCGTGGCCTCGGGCCAACTGGCGGCATAGGCGCAGGCCCGCTCCAGTGCCCATAAGCCGAGCGGCAAAATCAAGCCGGACTCTTCCGCGATCGGGATGAACTCGGCCGGCGCGATCGGTCCCTGCACTGGGTGTGTCCAGCGCAGCAGCGCCTCTAGCAATGTGACGCGCCCACTTGCGGCGCGGAATATGGGCTGGAAGCTGAGCTGTATCTGGTCAGTGCCAATTCCGGCGCGCAGGTCGCGCTCGATCATTCGCCGATTACGGAGCTGCCGGTCCATCTCCGGCTCGAAAAAGCGACAACCGCCCCGGCTGTCGGCCTTCGCGCGATCGAGCGCGGTCATCGCATGTTGCATCAATCGATCGCCGGTCGCGCCGTCGCCCGGGAATATGGCCACGCCCATGCTGGTGCCGACAAAAACAGGCTGGCTCTCGACCTGAACCGGTTCTGCGAAGGCGCGGATGATGCGCTGAACGAAGTCAGGGGCAGCACCGGGCCGTGACAGCTCGGTTCTGATGACCACGAATTCATCCCCTCCAGTTCGGGCCACAGTGTCGCTCGCTCCTGTGAGCAACCGAAGCCGGTCGGCGACCTCGACCAGCACCCGGTCCCCGGTGGCGTGACCGTAGCTGTCGTTGACGACCTTGAACCGGTCCAAATTGAGGGCGAGGATGGCGAGCTGGCTCCCGCCCCGCGTCGCTCGCTCGATGGCTTGCGCCAGGCGCTCTTCCAAAAGCAGCCGATTGGCCAACCCGGTGAGCCCGTCATGGAGAGCGAGATCACGTATCCGCTGCTCCGCCCGCCACCGCTCGGTGACGCAGGTATACGTGCTGACCGCGCCCCCATCGGGTAGTCGGCGTACGCGGACTTCCAGGATTCTGCCGTCAGGGCGGACATGCTCGTAGCGTTCACTCTCGTCCCCCGCCTGCGGATCGGATCCGGCCAGCGGCGGGACGGCTGACATCGATCCGAGACCGGCGGATTTGCCCGATGCCCTCTTCCAGTGGAGGAAGTCTCTGTAAGACTTGGACGCGGCTAGCATTTCGGGTGGAATACCCAGCAATTCGATTGCTTTGTCGTTGATCACCGGCATTCGCCCATGCCGATCGACCATGATCAGACCCTGCCCGATATTCTCCACGGCCGCCGCCAGATCTCGCCGCGAGCGCAAGACACGCCGTTTGTGGATCATCAGCAGCCCGCCAACGAACAGCACGAGCAGGCTCAACCCCGAGCCCCCGATCAGATATTCGTTCCGATGATGCTCTGAAGCAGCCAGCACGTTCGCGGTTTTCAATCCTATCTCTACAAAAAGCGGATACCCGGGCAAACGATAAAAGCTCATCACCCGCTCGGCGCTGTCCGAGGCACTGTGCCGGATAACCGTCCCGGCGGTCCGGCTGGCGGCCAACTTGAAAAAATCGGTCCCAACGACAACACGGCCCACCCTGCTCTTGTCGGGTGCGCCCGCACGCACGATCCCGTCCAGGCCGATCAGCGAGAGGAAACCTCCACCGAGATCAATCTGCTGATACACCTGGGTGAGCCAGCCCGGATCGACCGAAGCGACCAAAACGCCCGCGAACGACCCATTGAGACCGATGATCCTGCGCGTGAAGTGGATCGACCAGCGATTCGACAGCCGGCCAAAAATAGGCTCGCTGATGAGCAGTGTGTCGTCGCGATCCGTTAGATGGGCTCGGTAGTGCTCCCGGTCGGACTCATCGATTGAGCGCTGCAACGGCTCCAAGCTGGAGGCAACAACGTGGCCTCGCGCATCAATGACCGTGAATCGCAGGCCCGTTTGACCGGTCGCACCAGCTCGTCGCGCCCAGGCCGCGATATCGAAGTTGGAAGGGTCAGCCGCATAAGCCGCGCGCATGAAAAGGATCGCCTGGTCGATGCCGGCGATCGCGCGACCGACATCCTCCGCCGAGGTACGGGCCAGGTTCATGCTGGTCTGCTGGGCCTCGCGCAACGCCTCATTACGCTGCTCGCGCATCAGCAGGCAAATCCCGCCCCAGATCATGCCGATGATCGCCGCCATCAGACAAACGTCGATCAGCGCGCTCGGCAAACGACGGGTGCGCGCACGCGATCCAGCCGGAGAGCCGCCTGACGGGATCCCTCGCCTCATTCCAGAGCCCGGTTTCTGCCCGCCGCCACGGTAGGCGGCCGTCCTGACGATTTGGTTAACCCGGATCCATAACGACCATGTGGTGCGCGCGCTCACGTTGCCAAGAGGCTACGAACCGCAGCCAACGCCGCTCCCGCATTCGCGGCCTCTGGACCGCCAGCCTGGGCCATGTCCGGACGACCGCCCCCGCCCCTGCCACCAACCGCGGCCGAAGCCGCGCGCACCAGGTCCACCGCGTTGAAGCGGCCGATCAGGTCGGGCGAGACCCCGACCACGATGCTCGCCTTGCCGTCCGCCGTGGAGACAAGCGCGACAACGCCGCTGCCGATTTGCTTGCCGATCACGTCGGCGAGGCCCTTCAGCTCGCGTGGCGGAATGTCGCCGACGTTGCGAGCCGCGAGTTTCACGCCGTTCACGGCCTCCGTTTCGGGTCCATGGCCGCCGCCGGTCGCAAGTTTGCGTTGAAGCTCGGAGAGTTGCCGCTCCAGCCGGCGCCGGTCGTCCAGCAACGCGGCAACGCGCTCGGCGATATCGGCGGGGCTTGCCCGCAGCGCCGCGGAAGCCTGGTGCAGTGTTTGTTCCATGCCGGCCACGACTGTTTCGGCTGCGGCGCCGGTTACTGCCTCGATCCGGCGCACGCCGGCCCCGACAGCGGCTTCCGATATGATCTTGAAGTAACCGATGTCGCCGGTGCGGCGGACATGCGTTCCGCCGCAAAGCTCGATCGAATAGGCGGCCTTGTTCCCCTCGCCCGTCCCCATCGAGACGACCCGAACCTCCTCGCCGTATTTCTCCCCAAACAGCGCCATCGCGCCCATTTCAACCGCGGCCTCCGGCGTCATTAGGCGCGTGCTGACTTCGGTATTCTCGCGCACCCGCGCGTTCACCTCGGCCTCGACGGTCGCAAGCTCCTGGCCAGTGATCGGCCGCGGCTGGCTCACGTCGAACCGCAACCGATCCGGAGCGTTCAGACTACCTTTCTGCGTCACATGCGTCCCAAGCTGGCGGCGCAGCGCCTCGTGGAGCAGATGGGTGGCGGAATGATGCGCTCTGATCGCGGTACGGCGCACATGATCCACTTCGGCGACCACCGGCTCGCCCACACGGGCAATTCCGCTCGCCACGGCGCCAAGATGCACGACAAGATCGCCGAGTTTTTTCTGGGTGTCGCTAACCACGATCCGAAGGCCGTCAGGGCCGGAAATCATGCCAGTGTCGCCCACCTGGCCACCGCTCTCGGCGTAGAACGGGGTTTGGTTCAGCACCAACGCGACCGCGGTGCCATGGCCGGCCTCGTCCACCGCCGTCCCGGCAGTGACCAGCGCGACGATCTCGGCTTCGGCCGTTTCGGTGCTGTAGCCAAGGAATTCCGTGGCGCCCGTCCGCTCCTTGATATCGAACCAGACGCGTTCGGTCGCCGCCTCGCCGGAACCTGCCCAGGCGGCGCGGGCGCGAGCGCGCTGGTCGGCCATTGCCGACTCGAAGCCGGCCAGATCGACCGCCCGGCCCTGCTCTCGCAGCGCGTCTTGCGTGAGATCGAGCGGGAAGCCATAAGTGTCGTAGAGCCGAAACGCCACCTCGCCCGGCAGCTTCTCATGCTCGCCGAGCCGCTCGGCCTCCTCGGCGAGCAGATGAAGCCCGCGCTCCAGCATCGCCTGGAAGCGGGTCTCCTCCAGCCGCAACGTTTCGACGATCAGGGGCTCGGCACGGCCCAGCTCGGGATAGGCGGCGCCCATCTGGCGCACCAGCGCGGGCACCAGTCGCCACATCAGCGGCTCTCGCCCGCCCATCATGTGCGCATGACGCATGGCTCTGCGCATGATCCGGCGCAGCACGTAGCCGCGACCCTCGTTCGACGGCAGCACGCCATCGGCGATTAGGAACGAAGTGCTGCGCAGATGATCGGCCACGACGCGATGATCGACGCGATGCGGCCCGTCCGGCTCCTGGCCCGTGGCCTCGGCGCTCGCCAAGATCAGCGCGCGCAGCGTGTCGGTGTCGTAGCTGTCGTGCTTGCCTTGCAGGATCGCGGCGATCCGCTCCAAGCCCATGCCGGTGTCGATCGAGGGTCGCGGCAGGACGACGCGCGTGCCGGGCGGCCCTTCCTCGAATTGCATGAACACCAGGTTCCAGATTTCGACGAAGCGGTCGCCATCCTCGTCCGGGCTGCCGGGCGGCCCGCCAGGTATTCCCGGGCCGTGGTCGTAGAAGATTTCGGAGCAGGGGCCGCACGGTCCGGTGTCACCCATGCGCCAGAAATTGTCCGCGGTCGCGATGCGGACAATCCTGGACTCCGGCAGGCCCGCGACCTGCTTCCAGAACCGGGCCGCGTCGTCGTCCTCGGCGAACACCGTGACCATCAGCCGTTCGGGCGGCAGGCCGAACTCGTTCGTGACCAAGTCCCAGGAATAGGCGATCGCCTGCTCCTTGAAGTAGTCGCCGAAACTGAAATTGCCCAGCATCTCGAAAAACGTGTGGTGCCGAGCGGTGTAGCCGACGTTGTCGAGATCATTGTGCTTGCCGCCAGCGCGCACGCATTTCTGTGAGGTGGCGGCGCGCGCATAGGGCCGGCGCTCCTGGCCGGTGAACACATTCTTGAACTGCACCATGCCGCTGTTGGTGAACAGCAGGGTCGGATCGTTCCGCGGCACAAGCGATGAGCTTTCCACGACCTGGTGCCCGTGGCGGGCGAAGTAATCGAGGAAACTGGCACGGATGTCGTTGCTGCTGGCCATGGCGCGTGTGGATATGGTCCTGAACCTGGTCGAACGCACGGAGATAGCGCAGCGGTGCCGCCCCTGTCACTCCGGCGTGGGTGGCTGACGCTTGAACGGTGCGGTGGGTAGCCTCGCAACGCCGGCCGCGTGTCGTCGTTTGCGGAGCGACAGGCCCGGAGATCTAGGTGGCACGGAGGTTTGGCTCACTGTTTCCCAACTACTTCGCCCTGGTGATGGCGACCGGGATCATCTCGGTCGCCGCCCAGCAACTCGGGCGTGACGGGGTCGGGTGGGCGTTGTTCGCCTGCAACATCGCGGCATACCTGCTGTTCTGGGCGGCCGGGCTAGTTCGGCTGGTGCAGGAAGGGCCGGGCCTGCTGCTTGGAGCCACGCGCCACGAGTCTGGACCCGGCTTCCTCAGCATCGTCGCTGGCACCGGTATTCTCGGCAGCCAATTCGCCGGCTTCCATCTAGCGACTTGGGTTGTGCCTGGGCTGTTCGGAGCGGCCGTCCTGATCTGGTGGATAATCGTATACGGGTTCCTGGCTGGCGTGACCGAGGGCCGGAGCAAGCCTTCGTTGGAATCCGGCCTTAGCGGGCAATGGCTGCTGGTGGTCGTTGCAACGCAGTCGCTCGCGGTTCTGGGCAGCGATGTGTTGAAGCAGTTCGGCTCTCCTCCCGGCCTGGCATTCATCTGCTATGCTTGGGTGCTGCTCGGCGGGGTATATTACCTGCTTCTGGGCTCGATCGTTCTTTATCGCTTTGCCTTCATGCCGATGTCGGCCGATGAGGTGACAGGCCCTTGGTGGATCAATGTGGGCGCGGCGGCCATCACCGTGCTGGCCGGCACCAAGCTTATGGCGATACCAACCCTGCACGTCGGCCCGTTTGTGTTGCGCGACCTGCTCAGCCCGCTGATGATCGCGTTCTGGGCCGACGCCACCTTCTGGATTCCACTTCTTCTGCTGTTGTTCGCCTGGAAGCACGTGATCCGCCACCGCCGCTTCTCCTATGTGCCCGGCCTGTGGTCGGTGGTCTTCCCGCTTGGGATGTACTGCGCCGCCACCCTGCAAGCCGAGACGGCGTACGGCATTCCGTTCTTGCACTTAGTCGCGCGCGGTTTCTTCTGGGTCGCTTTCCTCGTCTGGGCGGTTACGATGTGCGGCGCCCTCAGCGCCGCAGCGCGCGTCTGTTTGAGACGAGGCTAACTACGCGTCCAGGTGGCAGGCCGAGAGCTGGCCCGGGCTGATTTCGCGCAACACCGGCTCCTCCCGCCGGCAGCGGTCGAAAACGAAGGGGCAGCGGGTGTGGAAGCGGCAGCCGGAGGGCGGGTTGATCGGGCTCGGCACATCACCGGTCAGGATGATACGGCGGCGCCGGGCGGCCGGATCGGGCACCGGAACCGCGGACAGGAGCGCCCGCGTATAGGGGTGATGCGCGGCGGCGAACAGCGTGTGCCGGTCGGCAAGCTCCACGATCTTGCCGAGATACATGACCGCGACCCGGTGCGTCAGGTGCTCGACGATCGCGAGGTCGTGGCTGATGAAGAGCAGGGACAGGCCAAGCTCGTCCTGAAGGTCGGCCAGCAGGTTGACGATTTGTGCCTTCACCGACACGTCGAGCGCGGAGACCGCCTCGTCGCAGATAATGAGGTCGGCGCCCGGCGCGAGGGCGCGAGCGATGCCGATGCGCTGACGCTGGCCGCCCGAGAACTCGTGAGGGTAGCGTTTGGCTGCGTCACGCGGCAACCGCACTTTGTCAAGCAGGGCGGCAATCCGATCCTCGAGCGCGCTGCCCCGGGCCAAACCGAAATTCGTGATCGGCTCGGCCAGGATGTCGCGTACCCTGAGACGCGGATTGAGGCTGCTGAACGGGTCTTGGAACACCACCTGCATTCGCCGCCGCAGCGGTCGCAGGCGAGACGGCGACAGATCGTCAATCCTCGCGCCGTCCAGCCGCACCACGCCCGCGGTGGGGCGCAGCAGCCGCAGGACTGTCCGCCCGACCGTCGACTTGCCACAGCCCGACTCACCCACCAGCGACAAGGTCTCGCCGTGGCCGATGCTGAAGCTCACGCCATCCACGGCATGGACCGTGCCTACCCGCCGGCCCAGTAGGCCCGCATTAACCGCGAAGTACTTCTTCAGACCCGAGACTTCCAGCAAGCCGCTCATGCCGGCACGCGGACCTCGGCGTAATGACAGGCAACGTGGTGCGCCGGCGCCTTGGCCTCGATCACGGGTGCGAGGCGGCGACAGTGCCCGGTCGCTTGAGGGCAACGGGCAGCGAAGGCGCAGCCGGCGATCGGCTCGCGCAGGCTCGGCACCCGCCCAGGGATCTCGGCGAGCCGCCCGCGGCGGCCGCTCTCGAGCGACGACCCGAGCCGCGGCACGGCACCGAGCAGTCCGCGCGTATAGGGGTGCGCGGGATGAGCGAACAGCTCTACGACCGGCGCTTCCTCGACCTTGCGGCCCGCGTACATCACCACGACGCGCTCGGCCATTTCGGCGACCACGCCGAGATCGTGCGTGATCAGCATGATCGCCGAACCGAGCCGCGTCTTGAGGTCGCGCATCAGGTCGAGAATTTGCGCCTGGATGGTGACATCGAGCGCCGTGGTCGGCTCGTCGGCGATCAGCAGCTTGGGATTGCAGGCCAGTGCCATCGCGATCATCACCCGCTGACGCATCCCGCCCGAGAGCTGGTGCGGGTATTCGCGTACCCGGCGCTCGCCCTCGGAGATGCCGACCAGCGCCAGGATATCCACCGCCTTGCGTTCCGCCGTGCGCGCAGAGAGCCCCTGATGCAGCCGGAGCGTCTCACCGATCTGCCGCCCGACGGTCAGCACCGGGTTGAGGCTGGTCATCGGCTCCTGAAATATCATCGAAATCTCGTTACCACGGATCTGGCGCATCTCCGGCTCCGAGAGTCCGAGCAGGTCGCGGCCCTGAAAACGCACGGAACCGGCGATCCTGCCCGGCGGCTCGGGGATTAGCCGCAAAATCGACATCGAGGTGACCGACTTACCGCAGCCGGACTCGCCCACGATGGCGACGGTTTCGCCGGCCTCGATGCTAAACGACAGACCCTCGACCGCGCGCACCACGCCATCGGCCGTCGCGAAATGCGTCCGCAGGTCGCTGACCTCCAGGAGCGCCATCAGAGCCGCTTGGCGATGCGCGGATCGAGCGCGTCACGCAGCCCGTCACCCAGCAGGTTCACCGCCAGCACGGTGATGGAGAGGAAAATCGCCGGGAAAAACACAATGTAGGGCTTGATCTGCCAAAGCGCCCGGCCCTCGGCCATGATGTTGCCCCAGCTTGGCACCGTGGGTGGCGTGCCGGCGCCGATGAACGAGAGAATGGCCTCGGTGATCATCGCCGCCGCGCAGATATACGTGGCCTGCACCATCAGCGGGGCCAGCGTGTTGGGCAGGACGTGGCGCCAGATGATCACCGGCAGGCGCGTCCCCGCAGCCACCGCCGCCTCGACGTAGGGTTGCTCGCGCAAGGACAGCACGACGCCCCGGATCAGCCGGGAGACGCGTGGGAACTCCGTCACCGCGATTGCGATGATCACGTTCTGCACCGAGGCGCGCGTGAGCGCCATCAGCGCGATCGCGAGCAGAAGCCCCGGCACCGACATGATCCCGTCCATGACGCGCATGACGACGCTGTCGAGCGCGCGGACGAAGCCGGCGACGACACCCACCAATGTGCCCGCCGCGGAGGCAAGCAGCGCCACCGAGAAGCCGACCAACAAGGAGATGCGCGCACCGTACATCACGCGCGAGTAAACATCCCGCCCCAGCATATCGGTGCCGAACCAATGCAGCGCCGAGGGATCGCGGATCCGCTGAGCGGGCGCGATCGCGGTGGGATCGGTCGTGCCCAGCCACGGCGCGGCGATCGCGATGAAGATCATGGCTGCGAGCAGCACGGCCCCCGCGAGGATGGTCGGATGGCGGCGAACGAGGGTCCGCAGGTGGCCACGGCGGATCGGCGGCAGAACCTCGGGAAGTGCTACGGTCGTGCTCAATAGCGTATCCTCGGGTCGAACACGGTGTAGAGCAGGTCCACCGCCAAGTTGACCACGACGTAGGAGAGGCTAAACAGCAACACCACTCCTTGGATCACCGGATAGTCGCGCCGCAGGATCGCGTCGGTGATCAGCCGGCCGACACCAGGGATTGCGAACACCGTCTCGGTCACCACCGCGCCGCCGATCAACAGGGCGACCCCGTTGCCGATCACCGTGACGATCGGCACGGCGGCGTTCTTGAGCGCGTGAACGAACAGGATGGCGCGCTGATCGACGCCCTTGGCGCGCGCGGTGCGGATGTAGTCTTGGCTGAGCACCTCCAGCATGGTGGCCCGAGTGATCCGGGCGATCAGGGCGATGTAGATAAGCCCGAGCGCGACCGAGGGCAGGATCAGCGTGCGCAGGAATGGCCACAGGCCGCGGCTGATCGGCACGAAACCCTGCACCGGGAGCCAGCCAAGCTTTAGCGCGAAGAAATAGGCGAGCAGGTAGCCCACAACGAACACCGGCACCGAGAAACCTAGCACCGCCAGCGCCATCACCAGCCGGTCGATCCAAGAGCCTTGCTTCCAGGCGGCCAGCACGCCGAGCGGCACCGCCACCGCGACCGAGATAATGACCGTGAGCACCATCAGCGACAGCGTGGGCTCGACGCGCTGGCCGATCATGGTCGTGACCGGCAGGTTGGTGAAGATGGAAGTGCCGAGATCGCCGTGCAGCACATGCCAAAACCAGTCGCCGAACCGCACGAGGAATGGACGGTCGAGCCCGAGCGAGGCGCGGATGCGCACGATGTCAGCCGGGCTCGCCTGGTCGCCGGCGATGATCGCCGCCGGATCGCCGGGCGCGAGATAGAGCAGGCTGAAGACGAAAAAAGCGACGAACAGCATCACCGGGATGGTGGCGAGAACGCGCCGGGACGCGTAGGCGATCACGCGAAGCTGGTCCCGGCGGTCACGTCTTGCTGACGCCCCAGACCACGGGGAACGGCGCCTTGACCACGCCTTTCAGCGACGTCCTCCAGGCTTGGTAGCCCTTGAAAAAGCCGGTCGGAACGAAAGTCACGAAATCCATGGACGCCTTGTTCACCTCGCGCACGGCTGCCTGCTCGGCGGCCTCGTTCGGGGCGGCGAACCAGGTGTCGATCTTCGACTGGACCTCAGGCGAGTTGGGCCAGCCGAACCACGCCTTTGCGCCGTTGGTGAAAAAGGCGGGGTTGGCGCCGGGGTTCACGCAATCCACGCCGGCGTGCCAGGTGTGGAACACGTTCCAGCCTCCCTCGGCCGGCGGCTTTTTCTGAGCGCGCCGCGCGCCCACGGTGCCCCAGTCGGTCGCGACATAATCGACCTGGAGCCCGATCTTGGTCAGCATGTCGGCCGTAACGTCGCCCTGTGCCTTCACGATCGGCACGTCGGTGCCGATGATCATCACGATCTTGGCGCCCTTGTGACCGGATTCCTCGACGAGCTTGCGCGCGGCCGCGATGTCATGGCGCTTGAGGTTGTCGCCGCCGTACTCGGTGTAGAGTGGGGTATTCGGGGTGAAGAAGCTCGCCGAATTCCTGCCACAGTCTGGCATCGTTGCCCGCCACCGCTTGCATGTAGTCGGCCTGGTTGGCACCGATCAGCGCGGCCAGCCGCACACGCTGGTCGTTGAACGGCGGGTAGAGATGGTTCATGCGCAGGTCGCCGATATTGCCGAGGGGGTCGGCGATATCGACGGTCAATTCCGGGTCGCTCCGCAGCAACGGCGCGAGATCGGCGCTAGCGGCCTCCCACCAATCCACCTCCCCGTTCTGTAGCGCCGCCGCTGCCGTCGCGAAATCGGTGATGATCTTCCACTCGACGCGATCGAAATGCACGACCTTGCCGCCGGACAGCCAGTCCGCCTCCTCCTGGCGCGGGACATAGCCCGCGAACCGCTCGAAGGCGGCCGAGGCACCCGGCACCCATTCGTCGCGTCGGAAGCGGAATGGGCCGGAGCCCACATACTCGCTGATTTGCTTGAACGGATCGGTCTTGGCAATGCGCTCCGGCATCATGAAGGCGACCGGCGTTCCCACCTTTCCAAGCGCGTAGAGCATCTTGGAGAACGGCCGGTTCAGATGGAGCCGGAACGAGCGGTCGTCCACCGGCACCAGCTCCGCCATGCGGGCCTTGATCATCTGGCCCATGGTGTCGCGTACCATCCAGCGTTCCAGGCTGGCGACGCAGTCCCTGGCCAGCACCGGTTCGTTGTCGTGCCATTTGAGGCCGGGGCGCAGGCGGAATGTCCAGGTGAGGTCGTCAGCGGAAACGTCGTGCCCCTCGCACATCTGCGGACGAGGGGTCAGCGTACCTGTCCATGCCGTAGAGAGTGTCCCAGAACAGCATGCTAGCGTTGCGGACGACGTAAAGCGTCGTCCAGATCGGATCGAGGTTGGCGATGTTCGCCTGCGGCACGAACCGCAGGATTCTAGCATCGGCTGCTCGGGCGATATGCGGCGCGGCGAGCCCGCCGGTCGCGGCCAGTGCGGCGGTCGCGGCGGAGTGCAGGAAATCCCTACGTTTCATCCGATGATGTCCTCGCAGCGATCGTATCGCCTCACGAGAATTTAGCGCGCCTCAGACGAAAAGACCAGCGCCTCGGCGACGAGGCACGGATCGTGGTGCTTCCGTCCACGTCTGGACTCGGGTTATATCGTTTCATGCGCGCTCTGTTCATCATCCACGAACTGGCTCTCAACGGCGCCGTCATCGCCTTGCTTGAGCAAGCACGGCGCATGGTTCGGCGCGGGCATATAGTGGCCGTGCTCACGCCACGGATTGAGGGGCCGAGCGCGGCATTGCTCCCCCACTTCCAGGCGGCCGGCGTGCAACTCCTCTCGGCAACGTCCTGGTCCGAGCACGATGTCGCCGTCGGCTGCACGGTCTTCGCGGCCGACGCTCTGCACGAGCTGGCCGGCCGCCTGCCGCTCGCGTGGTGGATCCACGAGGGGCGCGCGGGCGTGCGCCATATCATTACGGACCCCAAGGCCGCGCAGGTTCTGGGACATGCCGCCAAGCTCATCTTCCCCAGCCGAGGCGTGGCCGAGCGCCTGTTCACGCCGCTTTTGGGCCGACTGCCGCCCGGGCGGGTGGAGGTGATCCCGTATATCGTGCCGGCGCCGGCGGACGCCGAACCAGCGCCGAAGCCGCCCGGACGCATCCGCGTGCTCTGCGTCGGTTCGGTGTACCCGCGCAAGCGCCAGTCCGATCTGGTGCAGGCCGTTGCGATGCTCCAGGGCGCGCCGGTCGAATGTATCCTGGTGGGCGAGGTCTTTCGCCTCGATCCGCCCGGCGAGCAGATCGCGCGCGCCGACCCGGATCGCTTCAGGCTGACCGGCGGTCTGCTGCCCGAGACCGTGCGGGGCTTCTATCGGTCGGCGGACGTCCTGAGCCTGCCCTCGGAAGACGAGTGTATGCCAATCGCTCCGGTGGAGGCCGCCTGGCAGGGCGTTCCGGTCGTGCTGAGCGATCTCGAGTGCTACGAGGGCGTCTGGCGGCATGGCGTGAACGCGCTGATCCACCCCGTCGGCGATGTCGAGATGCTCGCATGGTATCTGCGCATCCTGATCGAGAGCCCCGGAATTCGGCAGCGGCTCACATCCGCTGCCCGCACGATGGCGGCGCGCTTCGGCGAGGAGCGGGCCGGTGCGGCGTTCGAGGCCGCGCTGGAGGAGGCGATCACGGCATGGAAGGCCGCGGCCGTCCCGACGGGGTCTCGCTAAACCTTCACCCCGATGCGTCCGGTATAATCGATACGGTTGAGAAGGATTCTGCTGCCAGAGCACGCGAAATATTCGTCGGTCGCCTGTCGCGCTCCGCGCCAGTGTCCATAATCATCCACGATCAGCACCCCGCCACGCGCCAGCAGCGGGTAAAGGTGCTCCAGTTCGTGCCGGGTCGACTGGTACCAGTCGGTATCGAGTCGCAGCAGCGCGAGCTGGGCCGGAAGCGTATGGGGGATCGTGTCTTCGACCCTTCCCCGCACGATCTGGAATCGCTCCATCGGATAGTTGACCGACCGTAGATTGGCGAGCACGGCCTCAAGCGGGGCGTAGCCCCAAATCAAGGAGTCCGGCGTTCTCGCCTCGGCGCCGATCAAGGCGGCCGCTGGCCGCCCCACAATGTCGAGATCGGGCGCTGTCGGTTGCGGCATGCCCTCGAACGTGTCGTAGAGAAAAATGCGCCGGTCGGTGCGACCCTTCGCGATGAGCGTCGCGGCCATGATCATGACCGAGCCCGCGCGCCAGACGCCGCACTCCGCGAAATCGCCCGGAACGTTGGCTTCCACGACGTACTCGACCGCCTTGTAGAGCGCGAACATCCGCTCCGGCGAGGTCATCGTCGCGGGCCGGCAGAGGTCATGGATCGGCACGAATTCCGGATCGAAATCCCTATATGTGGGCTGCATCGTTCGCTCCGGCGCTCAACCGGCGCAGACGGGCCAGGATTTCAGATGTTCGGGAACGGTCCAGGGCACCGAAGGGTCCGGGATATGGGCCACCGGCTGCGCCGCGCCCCGCCACGCGACGCCCATGATCTGCATGCTTTGATAGATCATCGTCTGCCATCCTTGGGCGCGGAAGACGGCCAGGCCGTCGGCCACCGATGGACAGGCGAGATCATGGAACAGCACGAGGGCGTCCGGCGGGGCGATCGCGGCAACCGCCTTGGCGTCGTTCGTGGGCCCCGGTGGCTCATGATTGCCGTCGATGAAGAACAGGTTCCATTGCCGCCGGTGCAAGCCGACAAGCTCGAACACGCGCGCGGGGCTGCGGCCGGGAACCAGCGTGACGCGATTGATGATACCGGCGCAGCTCAGGGACTGATGCACGCTGGCATAGACGTCCGGCTCGCCTAGCAACGGATCTATCACATCGAGCCTTACGCCGCCCAGTGCGAGATGGCAGGCCGACCAACCGAGCCAGCAGCCGATCTCCAGCGCCGAAGCTCCGACGAACCGCCGAGCGGTATTATGAAGGATATGTGCCTCGTCGCGGCTGACGAACCCGACGGCCGGCTGTCGACGGTCCACATACCAGTTGTGGGGGATGTCGCGGCGCAGATACGGCCAGTCGCTGCCCGCTCGGTCGCCGATGATCATGTTGGGGAAGCAAGCATCAGGCTTAAGGCGGACAAAGCCGGGCGAAACATAGTCACCGGGCGGAAAGATAGGGATCGAATCATCTGAAACGGTCATCTGCCGGGCTTCTCCGTCGCGCGGGCTTGTTAGGCGAGGGCTCGGTATGCGTCAATCAGCGAGCACAAGGGGACGGGCAGATGACCGAAGGGATCACGCATCGCGGGCTTACGTGCAACGGAGTGCGCCTGCATGTTGCCGAGCAAGGCGAAGGGCCACTCGTGCTCCTGTGCCACGGGTGGCCAGAGCTTTGGTATTCCTGGCGCCACCAGATCCCGGCGCTGGCGGCGGCCGGCTATCACGCGGTCGCGCCGGACATGCGCGGCTTCGGCCAGAGCGAGGCACCGGCCGACGTGCAGGCGTACAACGTCCTGCATCTCGTGGGCGATCTGGTGGCTCTGGCCGCTGCCCTCGGCGAGCGGGAGGCGGTGATCGTCGGGCACGATTGGGGGGCGAACATCGCGTGGACGGCGGCCCTGCTCCGCCCCGACCTGTTCCGCGCGGTCGTGGCCATGAGTGTGCCCTTCCGGCCCCGCCCGGCTGTCGCGCCGCTGGCGGCGCTCCGCCAGGCTGGGCTCCATCGCTTCTACTGGGTCTATTTCCAGGAGCCGGGCGTCGCCGAGGCGGAGTTCGAGCGCGACCCGGCGGCGACGCTGCGGCGCATCCTCTACAGTGGCTCGGGCGACGCTCCAAGAGGCGAAGACAACATGCCCCTGACGTTGCCCGAAGACGGCGGATTCCTCGCGCGCACCACCGACCCCGACACGCTGCCCGCATGGCTGACCGAGGATGACCTCGCCATCATGACGGCGGAGTACGCGCGCACCGGCTTCCGTGGTGGGCTGAACTACTACCGCAACATCGATCGGAACTGGGAGTTGACAGCCCCCTGGCAGGGCGCCGTCGTCCAGCCGCCCGCGCTGTTCATCGCCGGGACGCGCGATGTGGTGATCCAGACGCCGATGGGCAAAGCGGCGCTGGAGGCGATGCCGGCCAGCGTGCCCGACCTGCGCCGGACCGTGATGCTGGAGGGCGCCGGGCACTGGATCCAGCAGGAGCGGCCGGCCGAGGTCAACACCGCGCTACTCGCCTTTCTGGCCGAAGTCGCTCCGGGCTAGGCGAGCAACCCTCAGGCCGCGACCGCCTGACGGATCACCTGCAAGGCGATCTCGACACCATGCCGGTCCACGTCGAGATGCGTGCAAGCCCGCGCCCGGGTGCGGCCCATTGTGGAAATCATCACCCCCTCGCGCCGTACTCGCTCCTCGAGTTGGTTGGCCGTCAGCCCCGTGCCGCTGATCTCGAAGAACACCAGGTTCGTCTCGGGCTCCTCGACCTCGATCCCAGGGATTTGCGCAAGCCCTCGCGCCAGAGCACGGGCGTTGGCATGGTCCTCGGCCAGCCGGTCCACGTTATGATCCAGCGCATACAGGCAAGCGGCGGCGCAGATGCCGGCTTGGCGCAGCGAGCCTCCCAACCGCTGCTTCCAGCGCCACGCCGCATCGATGAAGGCCGATGAGCCGCACAGGACGGCCCCGAGCGGCGCGCCGAGGCCCTTGGTGAAATCGAGCCAGATCGAGTCGCAGCCCTCCGCCATTTCGTGAGCGGGTACGCCAGAGGCCACGACGGCGTTCATCAGCCGCGCCCCATCCATGTGCGTAGCCATGCCCTCAACGTGAGCAGCTTCCAGCACCGCGCTCAGCTTTCCGACCGGCCAGACTGAGCCGCCGCCCCAGTTCGCCGTCTGCTCCACCTCGACCAGCGTTTGGGGCGGGGCATTGCGACGGCGCTCGCGGAAGGCGGCGCGCAGCGTCTCGGCGTCGAACTGCCCACGCTCGCCCTGCAAGCCCTTGACCGAGACGCCGGCCAAGGCGCCCGGACCGCCACCCTCGGCCATAATGATATGCGCGCTCTCATGGGCGATGATCTCGGCGCCGGGCTGGCAGTGCGTGAGAATGGCGATCTGGTTGCACATGGTGCCGGATGGCAGGAACACCGCCGCCTGTTTGCCCAACAGAGAGGCCATTCGGTCGCAAAGCGCATCGACGGTGGGATCGTCGCCGTGCTGCTCGTCGCCCACTTCGGCCGCCATCATTGCCTGTTTCATGGCCGGCGACGGCTTTGTCTGCGTATCCGAGTACAGGTTGACCCGCACGGCCGGCCACGCGGGATCGGGACGAGCGGGTGCGTTGGGCATCGTCGGTCTCCGGCTTGGGCATCGGAGCAAAGCAGGCCTCAAGCGGCCTGTCAGCCCTCGGCGGGAGCGGCGGGCGCGGGTTCCGCTAGCCTGGGGGACGGACCATAAATCTGGCGGGCACGTTTGTGGAATGCGTTCACCATGCGACGTACCGCCTCGTTGAACACAACGCCGATGGCGGCTTGCAGAATGCGGCTGCGAAACTCGAAATCGACGAAAAAGCTCACTTCAGTCCCGGCCGCATGGGGAATGAAGTCCCATTGATTGTTGAGATACCTGAACGGGCCCTTTTCATACCGCACCTTGATCCGGTGCGGGCGCTCCAGCGTCACACGGCTGGTGAAGCTTTCGCGGAACGGGCCGAAGCCGATGGTGAGATCGGCGAGAACCTCGGTGGCGGTGCGGCTGCGCACCCGTGCGGCGACACACCAGGGCAGGAACTCTGGGTAGCGGGCGACATCGGCGACCAACTCGAAGAGCTGCTCGGGGTGATAGGGGACGAGACGGCGCTCGGCGTGGGTGGGCATACTCAATCGGCGACCGCGCCGACGAGCACCCCGTTGCGGGCGGTTCGTAGGGCGGCGAAATCGTCATCCGCGTGGTAGGAACTGCGGGTCAACGGGGCGGCCGATACCAGCAGAAATCCCTTGGCGCGGGCCAGCGTGGCGTATTCCGCGAACTCGTCGGGGGTGACGAAACGATCCACTCCAGCGTGCTTGACGGTCGGCTGCAAGTATTGACCCAGTGTAAGAAAATCCACATCCGCCATACGCAAATCATCCATGACTTGCAGGATCTCGATCCGCTGCTCGCCAAGGCCGACCATCAACCCCGACTTGGTGAAGATCCGAGGATCAAGTGATTTCACTCGGTCCAGCAGGCGAAGCGATTGGTAATAGCGGGCGCCGGGACGAATCGTAGGATATAGCCGAGGCACCGTCTCCAGGTTGTGATTGAATACGTCAGGCCCGGCCTCGATCACGATCTCGGCCGCACCCGATTTGCGCAGGAAGTCGGGGGTCAGCACTTCGATTGTCGTGGCCGGAGCGGCGGCGCGAATGGCGCGGATCACGGCGGCGAAATGGGCCGCCCCGCCATCGGGCAGGTCGTCGCGATCGACCGAGGTGATGACGACATGCCGCAACCCGAGCCGGGCGACCGCGTCGGCGACGCGCGCGGGCTCGTCGGCATCGAGCGGCGCGGGCAGGCCAGTGCGAACGTTGCAGAAGGCGCAGGCGCGGGTGCAGACCTCGCCCATGATCATCATGGTGGCGTGGCGCTGGCTCCAGCACTCGCCGATATTCGGGCAGGCGGCCTCCTCGCAGACCGTCACCAGCCGGTTTTCGCGCATGAGCGCGCGGGTCTCGTGATAAATCGGGTGCGTCGGCGCCTTTACCCGAATCCACGCCGGCTTACGCTGGATCGGGCTGTCCGGCCGGTGCGCCTTCTCGGGATGGCGCGCCGGAGGCGCCGCGCCCAGGCGATGATCTATGAGGAGCCGGGTTGGCATGGCGACCTAGAAGTGGATGGCGCGGTCGGGGCCGTCAAGCGCGGTTAGGGAACCAGTCACCCAGCACCTGATCCTCGGTGAAGGTAAGTTGCGACAGATCGATCGACGGCTCCTCAGCGTAGCGCGCCAGTGCCCGCTTGACGGTCCGGCGCGCGCGCGCTGTCTCCGCCTCGATAATGCCGGCCACCTCCCGGCGCAGACTCGCGCTTTCTTCAAGCAGCCGCTCGATCTCCACTCGCTGGGCGTCGATAGTATCCATCCAGCTATTGCGCGGCAGTTCGGCTGGCGAAGCCTGAAGCTTGAGAAAGTGCTCCAAAACCACCGATAGCCGGCTGCGCAATGTCGCGCGTTCGGAACGCCCCAACGTCTCGATCTCCTCGGCCACGTTCTCCCAGTCGATCGGAGTTGGTGTGTTGATCCGCGCGGTTCCGGCATCGCGCAGGGCACGGCCCTGCTCCGCCGACCACTGGTAGAAATCCTGCTCGTAAAGCGGCTTGTTCATGGCGCCTCAATAATGGACCGCACGCTGGTATGCGTCGAGCACCGCCTCGTGCATGGTCTCCGAGATGGTGGGATGCGGGAAGATCGTGTGGATCAGCTCCGCCTCCGTGCTCTCAAGCGTGCGCGCGATCGTGTAGCCCTGGATCATCTCGGTGACTTCGGCGCCGACCATGTGCGCGCCAAGCAGCTCCCCGGTCCCGGCGTCGAAGACGGTCTTCACCATTCCCTCCGGCTCGCCCATCGCGATCGCCTTGCCGTTGCCGACGAACGGGAAATGACCGACTTTGACGTCGTGGCCGCTCTCCTTGGCGCGAGCCTCGGTCAGCCCCACCGACGCGACCTGCGGACGGCAATAGGTGCAGCTCGGTATGTTGGCCACGTCCATCGGATGCACGTCGTTGAGCCCGGCGATCTTCTCGACGCAGATGATGCCCTCATGGCTCGCCTTGTGCGCGAGCCAGGGCGGGCCAGCGAGGTCTCCGATCGCATAGACGCCCGGCTCCGCTGTGCGGCAGTACTCGTCGATTACCACATGCGTGCGCTCCACCTGAATGCCGGTGCCCTCGATGCCGATATTCTCGACATTGCCGACGATGCCGACGGCGGAAATCACGCGATCGACGGTGACTTCTTGGCTTTTCCCGTTCGCCTCCACCGCGACCGTCACGCTGTCGCCGTTTTTCTTGGCGCTTTTCACGGCCGCGCCGGTGAGGATCTTCATGCCCTGTTTCTGAAACGCCTTGTGGGCGAAGGCGCTGATCTCCTCGTCCTCCACGGGCAGGATGCGCTTCAGCACCTCCACCACGGTCACCGCCGCGCCCATGTTGAGATAGAAGCTGGCGAACTCGATGCCGATCGCGCCGGAGCCGATCACCAGCAGGGATTTCGGCATCGCCGGCGGGATCATCGCCTCCTTATACGACCAGATCAGCTTGCCATCGGCCTCGAGCCCCGGAAGCTGGCGGGCCCGTGCGCCGGTCGCGAGCACGATGTGGGGTGATTTCAGCATGGCGAGTGGCTTGCCGTCCTTCTCGACGGCAAGCGTCTGCTTGCCGTCGAGCCGGCCAGCGCCATCGAAAACCGTTACCTTGTTCTTGCGCAGCAGATGCCCGACACCGGAGGAGAGCTGCTTCGCCACCGCACGCGAGCGCTTCACCACCTTTTCGAGATCGAAGCGCGGATTGTCGGCGGCAAACCCGAACTCCGCCAAATGATGCAGCAGGTGGTTGATCTCGGAGGTGCGCAGCAGCGCCTTGGTCGGGATGCACCCCCAATTGAGGCAGATGCCGCCCAGATGCTCGCGCTCCACCACCGCGACCTTCATACCGAGCTGGGCCGCCCGGATCGCGGCAACGTAGCCGCCAGGCCCGCCGCCGACCACGATAATGTCGAACGTCTGATCGGGCATACCGGAAGTCCCCTTGGCTGCCGCGATCACAGCATCAGGCTCAGCGGGTCTTCGACTACCGACTTGAACGCAGCCAGCCACTCCGCGCCGAGTGCGCCGTCCACCACGCGATGATCGACCGAAAGCGTGCAGGTCATCATCGTCGCTACCGCGAGCTGGCCGTCCTTCACGACCGCCCGCTGCTGCCCGGCCGCGACCGCCAGGATCGCGGCCTGCGGCGGATTGATCACCGCGGCGAACTCCGTCACGCCGTACATCCCCATGTTCGAGATCGAGAACCCGCCACCCTGGAACTCCTCCGGCTTCAGCTTGCCGGACTTCGCCCGTTCGATCAGCCCTTTCATTTCGTTGCTGATTTGCGTCAGCCCTTTCTGGTCGGCCTTCCGGATGATCGGCGTTATCAGCCCGTCCGGGATGGAAACCGCGACGCTGATATCGACATCGTCGTAGAGGATGATGTTCTCGTCGGTATAGGTGGCGTTTACCATCGGGATGCGTCGCAGGGTGACCGCCGCGGCCTTAATCAGCAGATCGTTAACCGAGAGCCGAAACGCGCCCGGCCCTTCCTTCGGCGATTTGGCGTTCAATTCGCTCCGCAACTTGAGCAGCGAATCGATATCGAGGTCGATTGAGACATAGAAATGCGGTATCGTCTGCTTCGCCTCGGTGAGCCGCCGGGCGATCACCTTGCGCATCGTGGTGTTCGGCACCAGCCGGTGCGGCGCGGTGATCGCCGGGGCCGGTGCCGGCGGGCGCACCGTCGGCGCGGAGGGCGGCGCTTGCCCGGCCGGGGGCGCCGAGGGCTCGACCTGAGGAGCGGGCCGAGCCCCCGCCACGGCGCCCTCGATGTCGGCCTTGACGATCCGCCCGCCGGGGCCGCTACCCTTGAGCGCCCGCAGGTCGATCCCGGCCTGCTGGGCCATGCGTCGTGCCAGCGGCGAGACGAAGATTCTTCCGCCGTCCGCATCCTGCCCGTTGCCGGAGGAAGCGGTGGCTGAGCTGACCGAGCGCGGTGCAGGGGCGCGAACCGGGGCCTTCTCGATGACCGGCGACGAATCGGGCGCTGCCTGAGCAGGTGGCGGCGCAGCTTTTGCCGGAGCGACTTCCGGCGGGGCGGCCGCCTGGCTTGGCTGCGGCGCGGAGGCCGGAGCGCCGGACGGCACGTCCTCGCCGGGCTGCACCAGGACGGCGATCGGATCGTTCACCTTGATGCCCTGAGTGCCGTCTGCCACGAGGATCTTGCCCAGCAAGCCCTCGTCCACGGCCTCGACTTCCATCGTGGCCTTGTCGGTCTCGATCTCGGCGATCACGTCACCGGACTTGACCTCCTCGCCTTCCTTCTTGAGCCAGCGCGCGAGCGTGCCTTCGGTCATGGTGGGCGAGAGCGCCGGCATCAAAATGTTCGTGGCCATCGCATGCTCCGCCTCAGAGGATTTTCTTCACCGCATCCACGACCCATTCGGGCTGCGGCAGGGCCAGGCGTTCGAGATTTCGCGGCGTATGGCAGCGGCACGTCGGCGCCGTGGACCCGCACGGGAGGCGCATCAAGCCAATCGAACGCCTGCTCGATCACTTGCATCGCGATCTCTGCGCCGATGCCGGCATACGGCCAGCCTTCTTCAACCGAAACGACGCGGTTGGTCTTCTTTACGCTCGCCACGATCGTCGCGGTATCCAGCGGACGCAACGAGCGAAGGTTGATGACCTCCGCTTCGATCCCCTCGGACGCCAAGGTTTCGGCGGCTTTCATCGCCACCCCCACCATGATGCTGAACGCCACGATCGTTACCCGATCTCCCGGCCGCTCGATCTTCGCCTGGCCGATCGGGACGATGAAGTCCTCATCGGTGGGGCATTCGAAGCTGTGGCCGTAGAGGATCTCGTTCTCGAGCACGATCACCGGGTTGGGGTCGCGGATCGCCGAGCGCAACAGGCCCTTGGCGTCCGCCGATGACCAAGGTGCCACGACCTTCAGCCCGGGGACATGCGCATACCAGCTCGCGTAGCACTGGCTGTGCTGCGCGGCGACCCGCGCCGCGGCGCCGTTCGGGCCGCGAAAAACAATCGGGCAACCCATCTGCCCGCCCGACATGTAGAGCGTCTTGGCGGCGGAGTTGATCGTCTGGTCCATTGCCTGCATGGCGAAGTTGAAGGTCATGAACTCGACAATGGGCCGCAGGCCGTTCAGCGCCGCCCCTATGGCCATACCGGTGAAGCCATGCTCGGTAATCGGCGTGTCGATGATGCGGCGTTTGCCGAACTCGTCGAGCAGGCCCTGGCTCACCTTATAGGCGCCCTGGTATTCCGCGACCTCCTCGCCGATCAGGAACACCCGCTCGTCACGGCGCATTTCCAGGGACATCGCATCTCGAAGCGCCTCGCGCACGCTGGTTGGCTTGGTCGGTCCCCAATCCTTCTCGGGCCGAGGCTCGGGAACGGCCTGCGCCTCGGGCGCGCGTTGGCTTTGCGCGCCACGGGCGGCGATCGCGCGCGTATCCTCCACTTCGGCCTCTGCCTTCGGCTCGGCCGGCGCTTCTCTCGGCCGCGGAGCGGGAGCGGAGGCGGCTGATACGTCTTCTCCGTTCTGCCCCAACACTGCAATAGGCGTGTTGACCGGCACGCCTTCAGTTCCTTCCTCAACGAGGATCTTGGCAAGCTTGCCCTCGTCCACCGCCTCCACTTCCATGGTCGCCTTGTCAGTCTCAATCTCGGCGATCACGTCGCCGGCCCGCACCTCCTCACCCTCCTTCTTCAGCCACCGGGCGAGCTTGCCCTCGGTCATGGTGGGCGAGAGCGCCGGCATCAGCACCTGCGTCGCCATTGCTCAGCCCTCCAGCAGCACGTCGGTCCAAAGCTCGGACGGGTCAGGCTCGGGGCTCGACTGGGCAAACTCGGCGGCTTCCTGGATGACCTTTCGCACCTCATCGTCGATCCGCTTGAGGTCCGCTTCGTCAACCCCGTTCTCCTGCAACTTGTGAGCCGCGCCCTCGATCGGATCATGCTGGGTCCGCATCGCCTGCACTTCGTCGCGGGTGCGATAGCGCGCGGGGTCGGACATCGAGTGCCCGCGGTAGCGATAGGTGCGCATCTCCAGCAGGTAGGGGCCATTGCCGGCGCGACAGTGCGCCACCGCTTGCTCGCCGGCCTGCCTGACGGCGAGCACGTCCATCCCGTCCACCTGCATTCCGGGAATTCCCCAGGGGACGCCGTTCTTGGAGAGATCCGGCGAAGCCGAGGCCCGCTCCACGCTGGTGCCCATCCCGTACCTGTTGTTCTCGATCACATAGACGACCGGCAACTTCATCAGCGCCGCCAGATTGAAGCTCTCGAAAACCTGCCCCTGGTTCGACGCGCCCTCGCCGAAATAAGTGACGCAGACGCGATCATTCTGGCGATAGCGGTTGCTGAACGCGATCCCGGTGCCCAGGCTGACCTGTGAGCCGACGATGCCGTGCCCGCCGAAGAAATTCTTCTCCTTGCTGAACATGTGCATCGACCCGCCCTTGCCGTGCGAGTAGCCGGCATGGCGGCCGGTAAGTTCCGCCATCACCCCGCGCGGGTTCATGCCAGTTGCGAGCATGTGGCCGTGATCGCGGTAGGAGGTTATGACTTGATCGCCCTCCTCGATCGCCATCTGCATCCCGACCACCACCGCTTCCTGGCCAATGTAAAGATGGCAGAAGCCGCCGATCAGTCCCATGCCGTAGAGCTGTCCCGCGCGCTCCTCGAAGCGGCGGATCAGCAGCATGTCATGATACGCGGTGAGGAGCCGCTCCTTGTCGAGCGATGCCGCGCGTGGCTTGGCACGCTTGGCCTTCTTCTCGGCCGGCTGGGCCATCTCCTCACTCCCGGACTGTTGGACCGAGAGGTAATGCCCGCCGGGTAGTGGCGGCAAGTCACCGGCCAGCAAAATTGCCGCCCCGTGGGATGCGGTCGACCGGGATCAGACCTCTCTGGCTGCGCGCTGGGATGCCTCGATCAGCTCGGTAAGCCGCGCTGCCTGCTGTGCCCACGAGTAGTGCTGCTCGACATGCATCCGTGCCGCGGCGCCCAGCCTCGCCGCGGCCGCTGGGTCCGATAACAGCCATGCAGCTGTCTTCCCGAGCGCGTCGCCACCACTGCACACCAGCTCCTTGTGCCCGGCGGGCAGGGCCAAACCGCTGGCGGCCACTGGCGTCATCACCACTGGCCGGGACGCGGCCCATGCCTCAAGAATCTTGTTCTTGATGCCGGAGCCGGCCCGCATCGGCGCGATGGCCACCCGGGTTCGGGCGAACACGGCGGCCATATCGGGAATGTCCCCCTCGACCGAAATGCCGGGCTCACTGCCAAGTGACCGAACCGCTTCGACTGGCTGCCGTCCGGCGATGACGAACCTCGCCCCAGGCTGCGCCTTTTGAATAAGTGGCCAGATCTCCCTCGCTGCGAGTACCGCGGCGTCGACATTCGGATGGTAATCAAGTGAGCCGGTGAACGCGAGCACCGGATCAGGCGCCGGAGCGGGCGGTGGCGAGCGGAGCGCGACGCCATTGGGTACGACGTGGACCCGTCCGCCTCCACCCATTGCCCGAAGCCATTTCGCGTCGGTCGGTGCCACACATACAGTCGCTGCAAAGCTTCGGAACGTGCGCCGGGCATAGGGGATTGATGCGGCAAGCTCGCGAAGTTGCACCAGCTTGGCCCGCGCGCCGGAACAGGTCCGGGCCGCGCGCCAGAACTCGAGTGCATTGCAATCGATCAGGTCCACGACCGCTGGCGGCAGATGGGGCCGATCGAACCAGACCGCCTCCGCTCCCGCCCAGACCACCGCGCCATCGAACCGCCTGGCGCGCGCCGCGTGATCCACACCGAGGCCGAGCGGGCCAGCATCGAAATGCCACGGACGGGTGGAACCGCCGGCGGGCTCGGCAACTAGAACGTGCTCGGCCACCGCGGCCGGAACTGGCCCGGCTGGCGCTACCAGGGTGATCGCCCACAGATGCGACAATTCCGCGAGAAGTTGGGCAACGCGCAAGGTATGGCCGTCGCGCATCGGCCAGGGCGCCAGTGGCGTGACGGCAAGAAGGGAGGGCCTCACGGCGGGCGCTGCCTCAGAACAGCCGGTCCTGCGCGGAGTACATTACAATGATGTCGTTGGGGTCAGACAGGTTGAGCATGGCGCGGGCTTGCTCATCAAGTGTATCCGCCTCGATATTATCGCTGCGCAGGCCGGTTACACGGCGGACCCAAGAATCTCGCTCCGATTCCGCGGCAGCCAGGGCGGCTTGTACCTGGCTCAACAGCACCTTACGCTGGGCGAAGGCCAGAAGCCCATGCTCGCCGTTCGTGGCGTTCCAAGCGAAATAGCCCACGAGCGACAGGAACACGACTGGCGCGACCGCCGCCTTGAGCCTGCGCTTGAGCGCGCGAGCGAACGACATACCTCTCCTCAATTCCAGCCCGGCACGTTCTAGCGCAGGCGCGCCCGGAGTTGAACCAAAATGCCACGAACCTGCCGGGTTCTTGCCGCCTTCTCCGCGTTCTATGCCTGTGAATGCCGGACCAATCCCGCAAGAGGCGAACATGAGACTGCTGACGACCGTTTTGGCTTCAGCCCTGGTGTTGGGGGTGCTGGGCGCCGCCGGATCGGCCAAGGCCGACCGGTATGACTGGCACCATCAGGACTGGCGCGGCGCGCACTATGATTGGGATCACCACCACTGGGACCGCCGCTATTACGAGCCGCCGGCGTATTATGCCCCCCCGACCTACGGCTATTAAACACCGCCCCGTGTATTACGGCCCGCCAGCGGGCGGGGTCTATTACGGCCCACCCGCCGGCTTCACGATCCGCTAGAAGCGCGGCGCAGAATGGTCTGCCCGGCATAACGGGCTGCGGCACCCAGCTCCGTCTCGATGCGGAGAAGCTGGTTGTATTTCGCTGTCCGGTCGCTCCGGGACAGGCTGCCGGTCTTGATCTGGCCGCAATTCACGGCCACCGCGAGATCGGCGATGGTCGTGTCCTCGGTCTCGCCGGAACGGTGGCTCATCACCACCCGGTAGCTGGCACGCTGCGCCAGCTCGACCGTTTCGAGCGTTTCCGAGAGCGTGCCGATCTGGTTCACTTTGACCAGGATGGCATTGGCGATCCCCTCCTCGATCCCGCGCCGCAACCGCTCGGGGTTGGTCACGAACAGGTCGTCCCCCACGAGCTGGACGGACCCACCGAGCGTCGCCGTGAGCTGCCGCCAGCCCTCCCAGTCGTCCTCGGCGCAGCCATCTTCGATGGAGACGATCGGATAACGCGCGGCGAGATCTTTCAGGTACTGCACCATGCCGGCGGCATCGAGATCCCTGCCTTCGCCGGCCAGCACGTAGCGCCCGTTCTCGAAGAACTCGGTGGACGCGCAGTCTAGGGCGAAGGTGACGTCTTCGCCCGGCCGGTAGCCCGCCCGTTCGCAAGCCCGCGCGATGAAACCGAGCGCCTCGTCGGCCGATTTCAGCCCGGGCGCGAAGCCGCCTTCATCGCCAACGTTGATGTTATGGCCCGCATCA
Source organism: uncultured Pseudomonadota bacterium (assembly GCA_963849305.1). Classification (GTDB taxonomy): domain Bacteria; phylum Pseudomonadota; class Alphaproteobacteria; order Acetobacterales; family Acetobacteraceae; genus CAWKGV01. The sequence goes on along the minus strand of CAWKGV010000007.1, from coordinate 173,939 downwards.
TGCAAACCCTTGCGCAATGTCGCGAAAATCTCGGCGCCCATGCGCACGCCATCGGCGATCGTGCCCGCCCCGACCGGCTGGATCATGAATTCCTGGATGTCGATCGGATTGTCGGCGTGCTTGCCGCCGTTGACGATGTTCATCATTGGCACCGGCAGGGTGCGGGCATAAACCCCGCCCAGATAGCGCCATAACGGCTGCCCGAGATCGACGGCGGCGGCCTTGGCCACGGCCAGCGAGACCGCCAGCATGGCATTGGCGCCGAGGCGCGACTTGTTGGGCGTGCCGTCGAGGTCGATGAGAATGTCGTCGATTCTCACCTGCTCGGTCGGGTCCATGCCGCCGATCGCGTCGAAAATCTCGCCTTCGACATTCTCTACCGCTCGCTGCACGCCCTTGCCGCCATAGCGCGCCGCCTCGCTGTCGCGCAGTTCCACTGCCTCGTGCGCGCCGGTCGAAGCACCCGAGGGGACGGCGGCGCGCCCCATAGCGCCGCCATCGAGCACGACGTCCACCTCTACGGTCGGATTGCCGCGGCTGTCGAGGATCTCGCGCGCGATGATGTCGGCGATGGCGCTCATGGGAAATGATCCGTTCTTGGCTCTGGACGGCAATTGCCTATCACTTCCAAAGCACGCCTGTCACTGGCGGGTTGCCAAACGGGCAGGGAGACGAATGGAATGCGAACGGTCGTATGCTCGCAGTACAATGCTGGCCGTGGTGGGCGAGCTGGCGCGGGCCGAGATGGCCATCTGCTACCGTGGGGAAACCTGCAATTGGGGAGCCGTGCGTAAAAACGCACTACTGCTTTGGGGCGGGCAGACTGAAGGCGCCCTGGATCGCAGAGAAGCTATTACCGATTCTGTCCTGACCTTGGCCGCCCGAGCTCGTGCCGCGCAGACTATTCAGTCTCGAGATGAACCAGCCGGTTCGTGAACTTGCCCGCGAAGGGCCCATCGCGCGCTTCACACTGCGGCGCGGAAGACAATGCTCGCGTTGGTGCCCCCAAAACCGAAGCTATTGGACAGCGCGAGATTGATCCGCCGCTCCTGCGCTGTATGTGCCACTCGGTCGATGATGCTGGCCTGGCTTGGCTCGTCAAGGTTCAGCGTGGGCGGAGCGACGCGGTCGCGTATGGCGAGGATCGAGAACACCGCTTCGACCGCGCCGGCGGCCCCGAGTAAATGACCGACCGCCGATTTCGTGGACGACATGGCGAGGCGTTTAGCAGCCTCGCCGAACAGCCGTTCCACTGCTTCCAGCTCCAGATCGTCGCCAAGTGGAGTGGAGGTGCCATGCGCGTTCACGTACTGGATCTCATCGGGCGATATGCCGCCGTTGCGCAGTGCAGCCCGCATGGAACGGTAAGCGCCATCATGGCCTTCGGCCGGTGCCGTGATGTGGTGGGCGTCGCCCGACATGCCATAGCCGGCAATCTCGGCATAGATCTTGGCCCCGCGCTTGCGCGCGTGCTCCAGTTCCTCGAGCACCACAACCGCGGCGCCCTCTCCCATCACGAACCCGTCGCGATCCTTGTCCCACGGACGTGACGCGGACGCCGGGCGGTCGTTGAACCCGGTGGACAGTGCCCGCGAGGCACAGAACCCGGCGACGCCCAATTCGCAGACAGTCGCTTCCGTCCCCCCCGCGACCATCACCTCGGCATCACCCAGCATCACCAGCCGCGACGCATCGCCGATCGCATGAACGCCGGTGGCACAGGCCGTCACCGCCGAGTGGTTCGGACCCTTGAAGCCATACTTGATGGACAGATGCCCCGAGGCGAGATTGACCAATGCCGAGGGAATGAAGAAGGGCGAAAGTCGCCGGGCGCGCCCCTCATGTACCTGCACCGAGGCTTCATAGATTGTCTGGAGCCCGCCGATTCCCGAGCCGATCATCACGCCGGTCGCGCATCGGTCGTCCTCGCCGTCCGGCTGCCAACCCAAGTCCTCTACCGCCTGGGTAGCCGCGACCAGTGCGAGATGGATGAACCGGTCCATCTTCTTCTGATCCTTCACCGGGATCCATTCGGAAATGTCGAGCCGGCCCTCGGACTTGCTCCCCTGGGGAACCTGCCCGGCCACCTTGCAGGGCAAGTCCTTGGTGTCGAACGCCTGAATCGCGCCGATGCCCAACTCGCTGTTGATGAGGCGCTGCCAGACATGCTCGACTCCGAGGCCGAGTGGGCAGACGATGCCCATCCCTGTCACAACCACGCGCCGCATGGCGCCGGACCCTTCCCGCCGCGGTCCGATCAGACCGCCTTCTGCTTTTCGATGTAGTCGATCGCGTCCTTCACGGTGCTGATTTTCTCGGCCGCATCCTCCGGGATCTCGACGCTGAACGCTTCCTCGAAGGCCATTACCAGTTCGACAGTATCAAGGCTGTCGGCACCGAGATCGTCGATGAACGATGCCTCCGGCGTGACCTTCAATTCCTCGACCCCGAGATGCTCAACCACGATCTTCTTGACCCTGTCTGCGATCTCGCTCATCGGCTGTGAAACTCCTGCCCTGTGGGACATCATGTGAGACATGCCGCCGGGATTCCCGTGCCGGACCCTGCGTATTCGGTTTTGCCCGGCATCGGCTGCCCGCCGGACGGAGGCCCGACCGGCCCTGCTCGACCGGCTCCAGACGAGATAACGGGGCGCTTAGCATGGTTTTGTCGCCTGAGCCAACACAGGGGCTCACAGCATCGCCATCCCGCCATTGACGTGAAGCGTGGCGCCCGTGACCCAGGCCGCCTCATCCGAAGCAAGGTAGGAGACCGCCGCGGCCACATCCCCCGGCTGGCCGAGCCGGCCGAGCGGTATCGCGGCCGAGATCCGCGCCTTCTGTTGCTCGGAGAGCACGTCGGTCATGGGCGTAGCGATGAAACCGGGCGCGACTACGTTCACCGTCACCCCGCGCGACGCAACCTCCTGCGCAAGCGCCTTGGTCATGCCCACCAGTCCCGCCTTGGCGGCCGCGTAGTTCGCCTGGCCGGCGTTGCCAGTAGCGCCGACGATGCTTGCGATGTTGATGATCCGCCCCGCCCGCCGGCGCAGCATCCCACGCAGCGCCGCGCGCGCGAGGCGGAACGGAGCCGTCAGATCGAGGTCCAGCACCGCCTGCCAGTCCTCGTCGGCCATGCGCAGCGCCAGCATGTCGCGGGTGAAGCCGGCGTTGTTGACCAGGATGTGCAGCGGCCCGACGCCGTGCTCGGCGGCCGCGAGCAGGATGTCGGCGGCGGCGGGATCGCGCAGGTCGGCCGGACAGACTTGCGCCCGCTCGCCCAGCTCCCCGGCAAGCTGCTCGAGCGCGTCTCGCCGGGTGCCGGACACCGCCACGGCCGCGCCTTGGGAATACAAGGCGCGCGCGATCGCGGTCCCGATCCCGCCCGAGGCGCCGGTGACGAGCGCCACCTTCCCGTCCAGCCTGAACATCTCCGCCTCTCTACAGGCTCTTGAGCACCGCCTCGACCTCGGCCGGCGTGCCGGCGGAGATGGCGGTCGCGTCCGGGGCAATCCGGCGGATCAGTCCCGAGAGTACCTTGCCGGCGCCCAGCTCGACGAAGCGATCAACCCCGATCGCGGTCATCGCTTGCACGGATTCGCGCCAGCGGACCGTCGCGGTGACCTGCCGGATCAGCAGGTCGCGAATTTCAGCCGATTGCGTTGCCTTGGCGGCCGAGACATTTGCGATCACCGGAACAGCAGGCGGACCAGGCGGCGTGGCCTCAAGCGCTTCGGCCATCGTGTTCGCGGCCGGGGCCATCAACGTGCAATGGAATGGCGCCGAGACCGGAAGCAGGATTGCGCGGCGCGCCCCACGCTCTTTGGCGATCTCCATCGCGCGCTCGACCGCTTCCCGGTGGCCGGAGATCACGACCTGCCCACCGCCGTTGTCGTTGGCGAGCTCGACCACCTGGCGCTCGAGCGGTTCGGTTTCCGGCACCGGGGCCGCTTCATCGCAAATGGACCGCGCCTCCGCCACCTCCACGCCGACCAGCGCGGCCATCGCCCCCTCGTCGGCCGGCACCGCCTTTTGCATGGCTTGGCCGCGCAGTTTCAGAAGCCTGGCGGCATCGGCAAGCCGGAAACTGCCGGCCGCCGCAAGGGCGCTGTATTCGCCGAGCGAATGCCCCGCCACCACGACGGCCTTCTCGGCCAGCCGGAACCCCCCTTCGGTCTCCATCACCCGCAGCACCCCGAGCGAGAAGGCCATCAGCGCCGGCTGCGCGTTCTCGGTCATGGTCAGCTCGTCGGCGGGGCCCTCGAACATCAGCGTCGAGAGGTGTTGCTTGAGGGTTTCGTCGACTTCCTGGAACACTTCGCGCGCACGGCCGAAGGCGGCTGCGAGGTCGCGGCCCATACCGACGAACTGACTGCCTTGGCCGGGGAAGACGAACGCGCGGACCGGCATAGACGAAAGAGTCCCTTCGAGGCGAACATGGTAACGGCGCGCGGCGGGGTAACGGCGGGTCGGCACGGTGTCAATGGATGCAGGTCAGAGCCGCAACCGGATCGCCATGTCTGTCGTTATTCGACGCGCGTTGCTGGTGACCGCAGCGGCCCGGCTGCCCAATAATCAGTCGAACGGATACGTAATCAGTCGAACGGATAGGAGCCTTGGGATGGCAGAATCCGATCTCGCGGGGCCAGCCGGGTCGCATACCTCAAACCCCGTCAGGCTAATGGCGGCTGCCGAGATCCGGGGAGCTCGGGTCGCAAGCCAAGATGGTGCCGATCTCGGCACCGTCCACGACGTCCTGATCGCCGCTCCCGAAGGCCAGATCGTTTATGTGATCCTGACTTACGGAGGGATCGTCGGGATTGGGGCCAGAACGTTCGCCTTGCCGTGGGACGTGGTGAGATTCAGCCCCGAACACGGAGCCTATATCGTCGCGATCTCGGAGGACAAGCTGAGGACCGCCCCCAGTTTCGACGCTGCGAGCCTCCAGGACTTAGCGGATCCACGCTGGGCAAAACCGCTGCATGATTACTATGGATCGGCAGCCTCTTGGTACGCGCGGACAAACGCGACTTAGGCGAATCCCGCGCCGGAGACCAGCTCTGGCGTAGTCAACCCACTTTGCACACGCCGAGCTTATTCTGGTTCGGCGGATGGCCTGGCACCGGGCCGAGCTTCACGTCAGCCAGGTCAGGCTTGTTTGCGGTGGGAAACGGCGTGCTGCCGGCGGGGTAGCAGTTCGATGCCAGCAGGAACGCCATGACATTGGCATACTGCTCCGGTGTTAGTGACTTCGCCGCGTTCATTGGCATCAGATTGAACACCAGGTAGCGGATGATTGCCACCGTCCAGCCGTTCTGCTTCGCCGTCTTCAAGAAATCGTTGCCCGCGACCGACGGGGCGGCCGTGCCTTGCAGGTTGGCGCCATGACAGCTCACGCACTTGGAGTCGAAGATCGTCTCGCCGGTCTTGGCCTGCGCCTCGGTGTAAAGCGCCGGCAGTGAACTGCTGCTCCCGCCGGAGGCGGCAGGCTGCGCTGGCTGCGTCGTGGTCTGTTCCGCTGCCTGCCCAGCCGGCGGTGCGTCCGATTGCGGGGCGGGTTGCGACTGGACCGAGGCCGTGCGGGTGGCGCAAGACTTGGCGACGATCGGCGCGGCTGCGGTGCGCAGGACCACCATCCCGTTTTGCACGGCCACCTGAGTGCCGCCGGGGTTCTCCGGGAGCGTGTAAGTTCCCGACTTGGCCGGGACGCTCACCCAGCCGATATACCCGTCCTCTACCCCGTAGGCGGGAGCCGACGGAGGCGCCGCACACGCATCCGCTTGCCGTGCATCGCCAGGCACGCCGAGCACGGTATTGGCAAGCGCGCCTTCAAGCCCGCCCAATACGCCTGTCTCGTTCGGTCGGCCCTCGGCCACCTCCAGATACGTCAGCGCGCGGGTAACGGCGATCTGGTAATCCATCAGCTCGCGGGCGCGGCTCGCGTCTTGAAGATGCGTCACGGCGGCGCGCATGTTCGCTTCCGCCCCGCGCAGAGGGTCCGCCCAGACCGGGGTTTGCGCGCGGTCAAGCAACTTGTCGATGTGGCCGATCGCTCCCTCCACATCGCCCAGCGTACCGGCGGCGACGGTGTAGTGGCCGCCATGCGCGCCTTCCAGCGCATTGATCGCGCGCTGGCCTGCTCGATGGTAAACATTGCGATCGGTCGAATTGCTGGCATCCGCCTGCACGATCTCCGAGATGGCCGCGCGAAGATCGTGCAGCGCCGCCAGCGTGGCCGCGTGGTCGTCGGCTTGCGCGGCCCTGGCCGGCACCGGGCCGAACGCCAATCCCGCAACCAGAAGGACGGCCGGCCCGAAGAGACGGGCCGGCGCAAGCTCGGCGTGTCGCATGGCGCCCGTTCTACTTAAGGGTGAACGCGCTGATAACAGCGGGCATCCCCTTGGGAGTGGGCAGCTCGGGGATCTTTGCATTCCCGGCTGGACCGGAGCCCACGACGATGTATTCCTTGCCGTTGGCCTCGTATGCCTCGGTGGGCGCTTGGTTGTAGGAACCGGTGTCATAGCTCCAGAGGATTCGGCCGGTTTTCGCGTCGAACGCGTGTTCCTCGCCGCCGAGATTGGCCGAGAACACCAGCCCCGAAGCTGTCACCAGCGCTCCGCCATAGTTCGGCAGATTGAAATGATGCCGCCAGTTGAAGATGCCGTGATCCACGTCGATCGCGTTCATCTGACCGGTGTTCGGGCCGAGCAGCTGCGGGAATGTCCCGCCAATGTAGAACTGCCCGGCGATGTACACCGCCTCCTTCGAGGCGGTCCAGGTGCCGCACTCGTTCTGGCTCGGGATGTAAAACGCATTCGTCGCCGGGTCGTAGGCTCCGCCCTGGTACTCGATCCCGCCCAACGTGTTCGGGCAGGCGACGTTGCCATCAGGGCTGGGGGGCACGTCGGTGTTCTTTTGGAAGTTCGCGACGAGATTGTTCACGAGCTTGCCGTCTTTGGCGTCGAGGATCCAGAAATTCCCAGCCTTGTCGCCCGCGGCGACCAGCAGCCGATCGTTGTTGCCAACCTTGCCCGTGAACAGCACCGGCTGCATTGCCGGGTCCCAGTCATGGGTATCGTGCGGGATGAACTGGTGGTGCCATTTCAACTTCGGCTGCGACCCCGAGATGTCGAGCGCCACCATCGAATCCGTGTAGAGATTGTCGCCCTGGCGCGCGGTACCCGAGGAAGTCCGGGCAAGGGTTGCCGACATTGAGATAGAGTGTGTGGGCGTCGGTATCGATCGTGGCCCCGCCCCACATGGCGCCACAGCCCCGCTTCCAGGAATCGCCGCTCCAGCTGTCGTGCCCGGGCTCGCCAGGGCTGGGAATGCTCGTCCAGCGCCAGATCCGATGGCCGTCCTTCGGATCGAAGGCGGTCATGTGACCGACGCCGCCCCAGTCGCCATTGGAGACACCCAAGAGCAGCATGTCCTGATTGGTGTTGGGATCGTGGTACGGGACCGGCGCCATGGTGAAGAACGAATTGGCCGGATCATCGACCGCCTGGATATCCCACACCTTCTGCCCGTTCTCGGCGTTCAGCGCGATCAGGTGCCCGTCCAAGGTGCCGATATAGACGTTTCCGTCGAATAGCGCGATGCCGCGATTGGCGGCAAAAGCAATCACATGCGGGTTGTCGGTGAACTCCCATTTCAGTTTGCCGGTCGCCGCATCCAACGCATAGACATGATCGTGCGCCGAGGTCACGTACATCGTCCCGTTCCAGACGATGGGCGAATTCTCCACCGGGCCGTCGTCGTCCATCTGGAACTTCCAAGCGAGCGTGAGCCCGCCGACATTGTCGGGGGTGACCTGCGTGGCGCCGGTGTAGTGGTTCCCCGTGTAGCTCTTGGCCGGCAGGATCCAGTTGGCGTTGTCGCTCGCGGCATTAACGAAATCGGTCGCGCTGGGCGTGAGTTGACTGCCAGCTTGGGCGGCCTGGTTGCCCGGTATGGTCCGCTCTGCGTTCGTCGTCTCCGTGCCGGATGGTGACACCGCCCCTGTTTGAGGTCGCGTGTTTGGCCCAGCCTGCGCCCATGCGCCACTGCCTCCCGCGCAAAGCCCGGCAGCGAGGCCGAGTGCCCCGAGCCACGCGCGATACGACCCGACTGTCTCGTGTTCCCGAACTCTCATCGCTTGTTTCCTCCACAGCGCCGCGGAGGATGCCACCAGCCCAATGCCCCCGCCACCCGTTGTGCCCCTCGGTTTCGCCAATGTGTACGGGTTGCCCGATGATGGATTTGACAGACGCCATGAACTCGGCCGGGCGGCGCCGGCCTCGGCGACCTTGCTTTGGCGGTTCATCCGTGCTTAACGCCCGCACTTCCCTGCCGGGGGCGTCGGCATCGACCCCGGCTATGCCCATTCGCCCCGACCGGGCACGGGCCGACACCTTAGCCGTAGGGAGACCCTATGCCGCTTTATGAATGCGTGCTGATCGCACGCAACGACGTGACCCAGCAGCAGGTCGAGGCCGTCACCGACCAGATCGGTAGTCAGCTCGAGGCCGAAGGGGGCGCGGTCAAGAAGCGCGAGTATTGGGGCCTGCGCAGCCTGGCCTATCGGATCAAGAAGAACCGCAAGGGCCACTACATGTTGCTCGGCCTCGATGCCAAACCGGCGTTCGTGACCGAGATGGAGCGCCAGCTCCGGATCAATGAGGACATCCTGCGCTTCCTCACGCTGCGTGTGGACGCGATCGAGGAGGCCCCGTCGGCCATCCTGTCGCGCAAGTCCGACGATCGCGACCGGACATTCCGCGGCCCACGCCCGTCCGGGCGCTTCGACAGCGGACGCCGGCGCGGCTTCGACGATCGCGAGGAATTCCGTGCCCGCGACGAGTTTCGCGAAGAACTGCGCCCCGGCCTCGAGGAGTGATGCGGCATGTCCGAATCCGCTGAAATCAGCCCAGCCGCCCGCCGCGCCGCGGTGGGCGCCCGGCGGCCCTTCTATCGGCGGCGCAAGTCCTGTCCGTTCTCCGGCCCGAACGCACCAAAGATCGACTATAAGGATGTCCGCCTGCTGTCGCGCTTCCTCTCGGAGCGCGGCAAGATCGTGCCGAGCCGCATTACCGCGGTCTCCGCCAAGAAGCAGCGCGAGTTGGCGCTCGCCATCAAGCGCGCCCGCTTCCTGGCCCTGCTGCCGTATATCGTGGCCTAGGGAGGCGGGTATGGCAGCCGTGGAACTGATCCTGATGCAGCGGGTCGAGCATTTGGGGCAGATGGGCGAGGTAGTGAAGGTCAGGCCTGGCTACGCGCGCAATTACCTGTTGCCGCAGAAAAAGGCGATCCGCTCCACGAAGGAGAACCGCGCGCGATTCGAGCAGGAACGGGTGCAGCTCGAGGCACAGAACCTGAAGCGCCGCGAGGAGGCCGAACGACTGGCCGAGCGCGTCGGCGGCCTGTCGGTCGTGATCATTCGTCAGGCGGGCGAATCAGGCAGTCTCTATGGCTCGGTCTCCGCGCGCGACATCGCGGAGGCGTGCACTGCGGCCGGGCTGACCATCACCCGCCAGCAGGTCGTGCTGCGACATCCGATCAAAACCCTGGGCCTTGCGCATGTGCGTGTGGTGCTGCACCCGGAGGTCTCGATCCCGGTGACAGTCAATGTAGCCCGAAGTCAAGAAGAAGCGGAGCGGCAGGCGCGCGGCGAGCGCGTCGGCGCCGAGGCGGAGGAGGAAGCCGGCCTCGATGTCAGCGCGATATTCGAGCCAGGGACAGAGCAGCCAGAGGGATAACGCGCTTCGCTCGGACGATCGGGCCTGGGTGAAAGCGCCTAGCTCGGCGCGGAACAGGCAGCGTAGCCGAGCCGCTCGGCGGTCTCGCCCGCGAGCGCGAGCACATGCCGGTTAGATGGCCGCGCGACCCGTACTCTATAGGCATAGGCGTCGGACAGGTCGGTGACCGGATCGCTGAAGGGTGTCGGGCGCTGGCGCTGGGCCAGCAGAAACGCCTCGATCGGCGCGCAATCATCAAGCTTGAGAAATCGGCCGATCGCCGAGGCGGTGGCTGCTGGCCGTTCGAGCAGGTCGCCATAAGCGACCGATAGATGTTGGTTATGATCGGTCTCAGCGAAGAACTCGACGATCTCGGCCACATATTGCTGCCAAATATGCACGCCGTCGTCGAGTGAGCCGGCCCAGCCCTTGCGCATGAGTGAATGGGCTACGTGCAGCGGGTCGCGGTGGATATGGACGAACTTCGTTCGGGGTAGGCAACCGCGAATGGTGCGCAGACAGGAGCCGGAGCGTGGTAGGCGTGCCTCCGAACCCTTGCGCCCGGACAGCACCACCGGATCGGCGTAGGGTGGGTGCTTATCACCCCAGATCGGCGCGGTAACGCCAAGCGCGTCCCGGTAGAACCGCTCGATCAGCTCGCCGGCGCTCTTTCGGAGGAATTCGACGAAATGCTCGCGAAAGTCACGCCCAAGCAGGTCCGGACGGTGGCTGCGTGATTCCAGAATATCCTTTAGAAAAACGAAGATACGGCTCTCGTTGGTGAGGTGGATGGACGGATGTTGGTTCAGGACATGACACAGGAACGTCGTGCCAGATCGCGGGGCGCCGATGATCACCAATGGTTGAGATTGCACGCTATTCCACCTCCCGCTGGGTTTACGTGCCAGTATGGGCGTGACAATGGGTTAATTCTAGGGCTGGCGCGATACGGAATGTTACTGCCGGAGCCTGAGGACGATCAGGTGGTTGTGCGACCGCGCCGCTCGGCCATGAGCAATGGCATTGGCAATCTCCAACGTCCAAATCGCCGGAACCCACGGCTTCAACCGTGACAAGGGTTCGGAAGCGATCGGTTCTCCGTATTCAAAACGCCAGGCAAGAGCCACCGACACATAAAGGATGAAGTCGCCGCTCAATACTGGCGCCATTTCATCCCGCAACTCGCGCCATCCATCACAGATGTGCCTCTTGGAGAACTCCTTCGGTCGCTCGATCGTCTGCTTATCTCTTCTTGGTCCAGCCCGTTCACCGGAGCCAGCTCCGCCAAGGGCCTGCCATGCCGAGTGATGGTGAGCGGCTCGCCGTTTCTCGATACTGTCGAGAAGATGCGAGAGGTGGGTTTTCGCCTCGGAGGCGCCGACGCTTGTCATTCCCCAACCGGACCGCTGCCTAGAGCTGATACGGAACACCCACCCAAGTCAGAACCCTTCCGAACCGCCGCGATCCGGCAGCCATTGGTTGGCCTGAACTCGCGACCGTTCCTAAACTGCACCTCATGCCGCACGCCGATTTCATCCACCTGCGCGTCCATTCCGCCTATTCGCTGAGCGAAGGCGCGATCAAGGCCGAGAAGATCCCCGCGCTGGCGCGCGAGGCGAACATGCCGGCGGTGGCGATCACCGATACCGCCAATCTGTTCGGCGCGCTGGAGTTCAGCCAGGCCTGCGTCGAGAAGGGCGTGCAGCCCATCGTCGGCTGTCAGGTGGCACTCGCGCGCGAGGACAACCCGAAATTGGCGCCCGATCCGCTGGTGCTGCTCGCCCAGGATCAGGCGGGGCTCGCCAACCTGCAACGCCTGTCCTCGCTCGGTTTCCTCGACACCGATCCGGCGCTCAAGCCTCAGCTTCCGCTGGCCGTCATCGCGACACATGCTGACGGGCTGATCCTGCTCACCGGCGGCGGCACCGGCCCGCTTGCCCGGCTGCTGGCCGATGGCCAGCGGCGCGAGGCGGAGCGGCTGCTTGCCGATCTGGCGGAAGCCTTCCCTGGCCGAGCCGTGGTCGAGCTGCACCGCCACCGCACCAAGCTGGGAGCCGCGATCGAGCCGGGGCTGATCAGCCTTGCTGATGAGGCCGGACTGCCGCTCGTCGCCACCAACGACTGCTTCTTCGCCCGCCCCGAAATGCACCAGGCGCATGATGCGCTGCTCTGCATCGCCGAGGGCCGGCTGCTCTCGGACCAGGACCGCCGCCGCATCACCGCCGAGCACTGGTTCAAGCCGGCGCCGGACATGCGCGTGCTGTTCGCCGACCTGCCGGAAGCCTGCGACAACACGCTGGCCATCGCCCGGCGCTGCGCGGTGATGGCCGAGAGCCGCAAGCCGCTGCTGCCGGTCTGTCCCAAGGTGCTGCCCGGCCGGACTGAGGAGGAAACAGTGCGCACGATGGCCGCCGACGGGCTTGCGCGGCGGATGGAGGCGATGGGCGTCGATGCCGCCACCCGCGCGCGCTACGCCGAGCGGCTCGACTACGAGATTGGCGTGATCGCCAACATGGGTTTCGCCGGCTATTTCCTCATCGTTGCCGACTTCATCCAATGGGCCAAGGCGCAGGGCATCCCGGTCGGGCCGGGGCGCGGCTCCGGCGCGGGATCGGTGGCCGCGTGGGCGCTGACCATCACCGACCTCGACCCGCTGCGCTTCGGGCTGCTGTTCGAGCGGTTCCTCAACCCCGAGCGTGTTTCTATGCCTGACTTCGACATCGACTTCTGCCAGGAAGGGCGCGACCGGGTGATCGACTACGTTCGGCGTGAATACGGCGCCGACCGGGTGGCCCAGATCATCACCTTCGGCAAGCTCCAGGCGCGCGCGGCGGTGCGCGATGTGGGGCGCGTGCTCGGCCTGCCATACGGACAGGTGAACAAGCTCGCCGAGCTGATCCCGAACAACCCCGCCAAGCCGGTGACGTTGCAGCAGGCGATCGAGGCCGAGCCAAGATTGGCGCAGATGCGCGACGACGATGAGGCGGTGCGCCGGCTGCTGGAGATCGCGCTTCAGGTCGAGGGGCTGTACCGTCACGCCAGCACACACGCTGCGGGCGTCGTGATCGGCGACCGCCCGCTTTCCGAGCTGGTGCCGCTTTATCGCGACCCGCGATCCGAGTTTCTGGTCACGCAATACTCGATGAAGCATGTCGAGCAGGCGGGTCTGGTGAAGTTCGACTTCCTCGGCCTGACCACACTGACCATCCTGGACCGCGCGGTGGGGTTGCTGCGCGACCTCGATACCGAGGTCGATCTCGCGCGTCTGCCGCTTGATGACGCCAAGACCTACGAGATGCTCGCGCGCGGCGAGACGGGCGGGGTCTTCCAGTTCGAAGGTCAGGGCATGCGCGACGCCCTGCGTCAGATGCGGCCCGACCGGTTCGAGGATCTGATCGCTCTCGGCGCTTTGTACCGCCCTGGCCCGATGGCGAACATCCCCGACTATTGCCGCCGCAAGCACGGCGAGAAATGGGAGTCGCCGCATCCGTCGATCCATGACGTTCTGGAAGAGACCTATGGAATCATGGTCTACCAGGAGCAGGTGCTGCAGATCGCCCAGCGCATGGCGGGCTACAGCCTGGGTGCGGCGGACCTGCTGCGGCGCGCGATGGGCAAGAAGATACGCGCCGAGATGGAGGCGCAGCGCCGCATTTTCATCGATGGCGCGGTCGCGCGCGGCATTGGCGAGGCGAAGGCGGTCGAGGTATTCGAGCTGATGGCGAAGTTCGCCGATTACGGTTTCAACAAATCCCATGCCGCCGCCTACGCGCTGGTCGCCTATCAAACGGCATGGATGCGGGCCAACCACCCGGAGGCCTTTCTCGCGGCCTGCATGAGCCTTGCGATCGCCAACACCGACCGGCTGGCGGCGCTGAAGCAGGAGGCGGAACGGCTCGGCGTCCCGATTCTGCCCCCCGACGTCAACCGCTCCGGCGCGGATTTCGGTGTCGAGCGGTTGGACAATGGGACATTGGCCATCCGCTATGCGTTGGCCGCGGTGAAGAAGGTCGGCTTCGCGGCCATGGAATCACTGGTGTCGTGCCGGGGCGGACGGCCCTTCGCCGATATGGCCGAGTTCGCCGGCCGTGCAGATCCGCGCGTGCTCAACCGGATGCAGCTCGAAAATCTGATCCGGGCCGGCGCGTTCGACCGGATCGAACCGAACCGGGCCCGGCTGTTTGCCGGCGCGGAGACAATCCTTCGGCGGGCGCAGGTGCTGGCCGACGAGGCCGAAAGCGGCCAAATCGGGCTGTTCGGCGGCGTCCGGCCGGACCTGTTGCGGCTGCCCGATGTCACGGATTGGGAACCGCTGGAGCGGCTCGGTTATGAGGCAGAGGCGATCGGGTTCCATCTGACCGCGCATCCGCTCGACGCTTATGCGCAGGTGCTGCGCCGGATCAGTGCCCTGCGCGTAAAGGATCTGGAGGCGCGTGCGCAGGTCGAGGCGGGGCGGGTCAAGCTCGCCGGCACCGTGGTCGCGGTGAAGGAGCGTGTCACCCGCACTGGCAGCCGCATGGCCTGGGTGCGCCTCTCCGACAGTTCGGGCTCATGCGAGGTGACGGTGTTTAGCGAGGTGTTGGCGCGCGCACGCGAGCTGTTGACTACCGGAACGAACGTCCTGGTGACAGCGGACTTGCAAATGCAGGAGGAAACGCTGCGGATCACGGCCCAGGAAATGGCTACGCTCGATCAGTCTGCTGCGAGCGTCGGCGCCGCCATCCGCGTGTGGCTGGAGGAAACAGCCGCGGTGCCGCACATTCGGGAGCTGTTGGGCCGGGAAAGCGGCGGGAAGGGGCGGGTGATTCTGGTCCCGAAGCTCGGCGCCGCGCAAAGTGTGGAGATCGCTCTCCCCGGTGGCTTCAACGTGACGCCACGGCTGGCACAGGCGCTGAAGGGGGTTGCCGGCGTGGAGCGGGTGGAGGAGGTCTGACTATGATGCGGCTCAAGGTCGGACCTTGTTCACGGCTGTCCGGTTGTGGTTTGAGACTGCAGTTGCGAGTTTCCACCGTTATGCGCGGGCTTGCGCCGCGCCTCAGCCTCTTCCCTGCGATTCGTAATACGCGACCATATCCTTGGGACCGAGAGAACGGTCCGACTTCCTGCCAAGGAAAAAGAACCCGAGCGCCGCGTCGGCACCGGCCCTGCCGCGCATGCCCCGATCGAGGAACCGCAGCCAGAAGAACGGCAGCGCCGCCAGTGTCGCGAGCTTATCGCCGACGCCGAAGGCGCGCACGAAATAGCGGATCGACCATACCAGGGCGCTGCCTCCGCCGGCGGGAGCGCCGGCATCGATCTGCTCGAATCGCCGGAACAGCCAACGGTGCCCGCTCGCGGTGAAGCGCGTGAAGTCGAACGCCCGCTCATGGACCTGCTGCATGAACGGGGTCTCGGCGTAAACCAGACCCGTCGGCTTGAGCACGCGCCAAATCTCATCCACAACCGATTGCGGTTCAAGCACGTGCTCCAATACCGCCGTGATCCAGACCCCGTCGAACACCGCATCGGCGAATGGCAGATGATGGGCATCCGTGACCAAATGAGTATTCGGCGAGGCGTACACATCGGTGGCGATAACCTGGAGCGATGCGTCGCGCAGGAACGTGTCCACTCCCGCCCCGAGCGCGCCCCCGCCGATGATCAGCAACGTGGGCGCCGGCGCGCGCTCCGTCATGGCACGCAACATCGCGCGGCTGTTCTCGACGGCTGTCGGATTGGTGCCGTAAGCAATGTCTAATAGCCGGCTGCGTAGGGTGCGATGCATGTCATCACGTCGCAGGACGGACACCATTTCGCCGCTCTGACGAGGCCGAGCGAAGATGCTGCGTTCGAAATCAATCAGCACGAGCTGGCCATGGGCTCGTTCGAAGCCCTCGATGGCATAGCGGCAGGCGGCATTCGTGCAAACCGGCTTGGTATCCAGCGAGGCCAGGGCTGCCCGGCAACGAGGGCAGCGGACGATGTCGCTCAAGTTTACCACCGCCGCGCTTCCTTTCCCAAGGCCGGCCGGAAGCTTAATGCGATTCTGTTCGATCGTCTTCGGTGGGCCTTGAGGCGGGCTACGAGATCACGAACTCCTCAGCCCCGCCCGCCCTCGAAGAATTCCTTTACCTTGGCGAAGAACCCCTCGCTTTCGGGGCTGTGCTTCTCCGCCCTCTGCGCCTCGGCCTCGAATTCCTCCAGGAGTTCGCGCTGTCGACGGGTCAGGTTCTGCGGTGTCTCGACCGCGACCTGGATGTACATGTCGCCTCGCGCCGTGCTGCGCAGCACCGAGAAGCCCTTGCCGCGCAACCGGAACTGATCGCCCGTCTGGGTGCCGGGTGGGATCTTTACCTTGGCCTTGCTGGCGTCGATCACCGGCACTTCGATCTCGCCGCCAAGTGCCGCCAAGGTCATGCGCAATGGCACGCGCATGAACACATTGGATTGCTCGCGCTGGAAGATCGGGTGCGGGCGAATCGCGACGTTCACCCAGAGATCCCCGGCCGGGGCGCCCTGACCGCCGGCCTCTCCCTCGCCGGCCAGGCGGATTCGCGTCCCGTCCTCCACGCCCGGCGGGATCGTGACCTGGAGACTGCGCTCCCGCTGCACGGTACCGGCGCCGTGGCAGACGCGGCACGGGTTCCGGATCACCCGCCCGGCACCGCCGCAGGTGGGGCAGGTGCGCTCGACGAGGAAAAATCCCTGCTGCGCCCGAACTTTGCCGGCGCCGTGGCAGGTCGGACAAGTGTCCGCGCCGCGTGCCTTGTCCTCGGAACCGCTGCCGTGGCAGGCCTCGCAGACCACCCGCGTAGGCACGCGCAGCGCCACCTTGGTGCCGGCGAACGCCTGGGTGAGGTCGATTTCCACGGAATGACGGATATCGGCGCCCGACCGGGTCCGCCCGCCTCCGCCCGGGCGACGCCCCATGAACTCGCCAAACATCTGATCGAAAATGTCGCCGAGCCCGCCACCGGCCGCGAAATCGAAGCCGCCGCCAAACGGACCCCCGCCGCCGCCTTGCTCGAAGGCTGCGTGGCCGTAGCGGTCGTAGGCGGCTCGCTTCTGGTCGTCCTTCAGGACATCATAGGCTTCGCTGATCTCCTTGAAGCGTGCTTCGGCATGCTTGTCGCCCGGATTACGGTCCGGGTGGTATTGCATGGCGAGCTTGCGATAAGACTTCTTGAGATCGTCCGCGCTCGCGTCTCGCTGCGCGCCCAGGGTGGCATAGTAGTCCTGCTTGGCCATTTCAGACCTTTAACATGGCGCGAGGCCGCGCCGAGATCATACACAAAGCAATCGCGCCCGCGTGCAACCCGCCGCGGGCGCGATCCCTCATGCCAGTCGGCCTGTCATTCGCAGGCCCAGGCTTTATGCGGACTTCTTCTTTTTCTCGTCCACTTCTTCGAATTCGGCATCGACCACCTTCTCGTCCGGCTGGGCGCCGCCAGCCGAAGCGCCGGAGGCGCCCGCCCCCATATCCGGCTGGGCACCGCCAGCGGGAGTGCCCTGCGCCTTGTACATCGCCTCCCCGATCTTCATCGCCGCCTGGCTCAGACGCTCGGTGGCCTGCTTCAACCGGTCGTGGTCATTGCCCTCCAGCGCCGAGCGGGCTGCCGAGATCGCAGATTCGGCCTCGCCCTTTTCCTGCGCGCCGATCTTATCGCCGTGCTCCTTCAGGTTGCGCTCGACCTGATGGACCAGGGCCTCAGCCTGATTCTTGGTCTCCACGAACTCGCGCCGCTTCTTGTCGGCATCCGCGTTCGCCTCCGCCTCCTTCACCATGCGCTGGATGTCGGTTTCGGACAGGCCGCCGGAGGCTTGGATGCGGATCTGCTGCTCCTTGTTAGTGGCCTTGTCCCTGGCCGAAACCGAGACGATGCCATTGGCGTCGATGTCGAACGTCACCTCCACCTGGGGCACGCCGCGCGGGGCGGGCGGGATGCCGACCAGGTCGAACTGGCCGAGCAGCTTGTTGTCGGACGCCATCTCGCGCTCGCCCTGATAGACCTTGATGGTGACCGCGGTCTGGTTGTCGTCGGCGGTCGAGAAGACCTGGCTCTTCTTGGTCGGGATGGTGGTGTTGCGCTCGATCAGCCGCGTGAACACCCCGCCCAGGGTCTCGATCCCGAGCGACAGCGGGGTCACGTCCAGCAGCAGCACGTCCTTGACGTCGCCCTTCAGCACCGCACCCTGCACCGCCGCGCCGATCGCCACCACCTCGTCGGGGTTGACGTTGCGTGCCGGCTCCTTGCCGAAGAACTGCTTCACCGTGTCGATGACCTTGGGCATCCGGGTCATGCCGCCGACAAGGATCACCTCGTTGATCTCACCCGCCGTCACCCCGGCGTCCTTGAGCGCGGCACGGCACGGCTCTAGTGTCTTCTGGATCAACTCATCGACCAGAGATTCGAGCTTGGCGCGGGTGAGCTTCATCACCAAGTGCTTTGGCCCCGAGGCGTCGGCGGTGATGAACGGCAGGTTGATCTCGGTCTCCTTAGAAGACGACAACTCGATCTTCGCCTTCTCCGCCGCTTCCTTGAGCCGCTGCAAGGCGAGCCGGTCGCGGCGCAGGTCGATGCCCTGGTCCTTGCGGAACTCCTCGGCGAAGTAGTCGATGATGCGCGCGTCGAAATCCTCGCCGCCCAGGAACGTGTCGCCGTTCGTGCTCTTCACCTCGAACACGCCGTCGCCGATCTCCAGCACCGAGATGTCGAACGTGCCGCCGCCGAGGTCGTACACGGCGATGGTGCCGGTGCCCTTCTTGTCCATGCCGTAGGCGAGGGCGGCCGCGGTCGGTTCGTTGATGATCCGCAGCACATCAAGGCCGGCGATCCGGCCCGCGTCCTTGGTGGCTTGGCGCTGGCTGTCGTTGAAGTAGGCCGGAACGGTGATCACCGCCTGCGCCACCGGCTCGCCGAGATAAGCCTCGGCGGTTTCCTTCATCTTGCCGAGAATGAACGCGCTGATCTGGCTAGGCGAGTATTTCTGGCCCTTGACCTCGACCCAGGCGTCGCCGTTGTCGCCGCGGACGATGTGATAGGGCACGAGGCCCTTGTCCTTTTCCACCATCGGGTCGTCGTAACGTCGCCCGATCAGGCGCTTGATCGCATAAAGCGTGTTGGACGGGTTGGTGACCGCCTGACGCTTGGCCGACTGGCCGACTAGCCGTTCACCGCTATCGGTGAACGCGACCATGCTCGGCGTGGTGCGCGCGCCCTCGCTGTTCTCGATCACCCGAACGTCCTTGCCTTCCATGATGGCGACGCAGGAGTTCGTCGTGCCGAGGTCAATGCCAATTACCTTGCTCATGAACCTCTCCTTTCAGCGGGTGCGTGCGGCCCGAAGCACCGCCTGCACCCCTACCATGCAATTTGGTGGGCTCGATGTATTGACCCGGGTTCGGTGCGGCAAGGGCCGGCGGGCGAATTTCCGCGACATACAGCGACCTTGGCGGGCTGTGCAACGGTTTGTAGCGGATCCGAGAGTGTACGAATGTTGCAACATTCAGGCCGTGGTGTCGAGCTTCTTTTCGCCTCCAGGTAGCTCGGCTGGCCGCGCCTTCGCCACCACCACCATGGCCGGGCGGAGCAGGCGTCCATGCAGCGTCCAGGCCGGCGTCCAGGCCTGGATCACCGTGCCTGGCGGATGCGCAGCACTTTCCTGCTCGGCCATCGCCTGGTGCAAGTTGGGGTCGAACGAGGCGCCGGTCGGATCCTCCCGCTTGACGCCATTGCGTTCCAGCACCGCGAGGAAGCTCCGCTCCACCCCCGCGATGCCCTCGCGCAGCCGGGCGACGATTTCCGGCTCGCCGGGCTCTGGCGCGGGCAGGCTGTCGAGCCCGCGGCGCAGGTTCTCCGCCGCCTCCACCACCTCGGCGGCGAACTTCTGCGCCGCGTATTGCCGCGTCTCGTCCACTTCGCGGCGAGATCTGGCGCGCACATTGGCCGTTTCGGCTTCGGCCCGCATCCAACGGTCTTTCATCTCCGCCAGTTCCGATTCCAGCTCCGCGATGCGGGCGCTGGCGGCCTGCATCAGCTCGTCGCGCGTACGCGGTTCCGCGGCCTCGGCTTCGGGCTGGCTGGTATCGACAGCGCCGGAGGGTACATCCTGGAAGTCGTCCGTTGGGTCTGGCCGGGGCGGGACCTCGCCCAGATATGGCTCCCGGCGGGTTCGGTTGGTATCGCTCTTCATGGCCCGAACAGTTAGGGCGGGTGGGCAACGCGGACAAGCGCCATGAACAAGCGGCTGTGAGATGACGGCGCGGCTGGCGTCTCCGATGGTTGCCCAATGCTGGCGGTCGGCTGTCTCATTCCCATCATCCTTGGAATTGTCGGCGGGGTTGCCGGCGCCGCGGTCAGTCCCGGCAACGGTGTGGTCGGCGCGATCGCCGGTTTCTTCGTGGGCCTACTCGCCATGCTCGCGCTGGTCTGGGGCTGGGAGCGCGTGAGACACCGGCTATGAGCTCCCTCCCCTTGCGGGGGCAGGCGTCGGCCCGAGTAAAAGCGAGAATACTCAGCCCAGCAACCGCCCGATCACGCGCGCCGTGTAGTCCACCACGGGAATAATTCGCCCGTAATTGATCCGCGCCGGGCCGATCACGCCGATGGCACCCACGATCCGCCCATCGTCCTCACTCCGGGCCGGCGCCACCACCATTGAGATGCCGGAGGTGGTGAACAGGCCGCTCTCGGCACCGATGAAGATACGCACTCCCTCGGATTGCTCAGCCAGCTCCAGGAGCCGCAGCATGGTCTCCTGCGCCTCCAGCCGCTCGAACAGGCCCTGGATGGCGGCGAGCCGTTCAAGCTGAGTCACGTCCGAGAGGAGCCGCGCCTGGCCGCGCACGATCAGGCTGCCGCCGCGCCCTTCGGAGGTCCAGGTAGCCAGCCCCGATTCCACGATCCCCGCGGCAAGCCCGTCGAGCTGGGTGCGATCGGCGGCGATCTCCTCGGCCACGATACGGCGCAGCTCGGGCAGCGGCCGGCCGGCGATGCGCGCGTTCAGGTAGTTTCCGGCCTGCTGCAAGGCCGAGGGCGGCAGGCCGGGCGGGGTATCGATCACCCGGTTTTCGACATGTCCATCGGCCGCGACCAGCACCACCAGCGCCCGGCCGGAGCCGAGCGGGACGAACTCGATATGCTTGAGCGGCCCCTCGCTTTTCGGGGCGAGCACCAGCCCCGCCGCCGACGACAAGCCCGAGAGCAGCGAGCTTGCGTCCGCCAGCGTATCCTCAAGGCTGCGGCCCGAGGCGGCCAGGGCGGCGCCGATCGTATCCCGCTCGTCTTCAGCCAGTTCGCCGAAATGCAGCAGGCCGTCCACGAACAGCCGCAACCCGCGGTCGGTCGGCAACCGTCCGGCCGAGGTGTGCGGGGCGAACAACAGGCCGGCATCCGTCAGGTCGGCCATGACATTGCGGATGGTCGCGGGCGAGAGATTAAGCGGCAGCCGCCGCGACAGGGTGCGGCTGCCGACCGGCTCGCCGGTCTCGACATACTGCTCGACGATCTCGCGCAGCACCGCCGCCGACCGGGCATCGAGAATTGGCGGCGTCGCACCCCCGGGCCGCCCAATGCCGGCCGTCGCCTGGGTGGGACGCCCAGTGCCGCGAGCCGGATTGCTGGCCGGGTTGAAAGGCTTGTCCATGCGCGGCACTCCATGGGGTAAATGGGGAGGGGGAGATGCGGGTGCAAATTCGCTTTCGGGCGGACCAGTGGCGGACGGCGTCGGGCGATCTGCTGCACAACTGTCCGCGACGCCCGCAACGCGGGGATCGTGTTCGCCTTCGGCATGGTGGACAGCAGCGATGGAGGCTCGGCATGGCTCGAGGCGTAGGCGGACACTCACCGGCCAACATCACCCATCATCTAAAAGGCATAGACTTCCCCGCGCGTCGGCAGGATCTCGAACGCCACGCCAAGAAGAACGGCGCCGGCGATGATGTCCTCGAGTTGATCAGGGCCATGCCGGATCAGGAATATAAAAACATGGCCGATGTCATGAAGGGATACGGGCAGGAACATTAGGGGAGCGCTCCGCGGTTGGCGGGGCTAGGCAAGAGCCCTATGATCCTGCCGCCCCGGTTTCAGCAGGTCACGCGATGCGTCCATCCGGTCGTGCCCCCGACGCGCTGCGCCCCGTCTCGCTGATCACGGGCTTTTCCCGCCACGCCGAGGGCTCGTGCCTGATCCGGATGGGCAAGACCGAGGTTCTGTGCGCGGCGAGCGTGGAGGGGCGGGTGCCCTCGTTCCTGCGCGGCTCCGGCCAGGGCTGGGTGACGTCCGAGTACGGCATGTTGCCGCGCGCCACTCACACCCGTAGCGAACGCGAGGCGGCGCGGGGCCGTCAGTCTGGGAGAACCCAGGAAATCCAGCGTCTTGTCGGGCGATCCTTGCGCGCCGTGGTGGACCGCGCGCAGATGGGGGAGCTGACCGTCACGCTCGATTGCGACGTGCTCAACGCCGATGGCGGCACGCGCTGCGCGGCGATCACCGGCGCCTGGGTGGCGCTCGCGCAGGCGTTCCGGCATTTGCGGACCATGAACGTGCTGGCGCGCGAGCCGTTGAGCGGGCAGGTCGCTGCGGTCTCCTGCGGCATTGTTGGTGGGAAGGCGTTAGTGGACCTCGACTACGAGGAGGACTCGGCGGCCGAGGCCGACGTCAATTTCGTGCTAACCGACGCCGGCGATATCGTCGAGGTTCAGGCGACGGCCGAGCGGGCGCCGTTCTCCGAGGTGCAGCTTGGCGAACTGCTGGCGCTGGCACGCCGGGGCACGGTGGCGCTGTTCGCCGCGCAGCGCGAGGCGCTGGCGGCCGGCTAATGGCACGGCGGCTACCGTCCGGCGCGCGGCTGGTGTTGGCGAGCCACAATCCGGGCAAGCTCGCCGAGATTGCCACACTGATTGCCCCGTTCGGCGTGCAAGCGGTCGCGGCCGGCGACTTGGGGCTGTCCGAGCCGATGGAGGATGCGCCGGATTTCGTCGGCAACGCGCGGATCAAGGCGCTGGAGGCGGCGCGGGGCAGCGGGCTGCCGGCGCTGGCTGATGATTCCGGCTTCTGCCTGGCCGCCCTGGGCGGGGCGCCCGGGGTGCATTCGGCGCGTTGGGCCGCGCCGGACCGAAACTTCGGACCGGCCATGGCACGCGCCAACACGATGCTGGGTGATGCGGCCGACCGCCGCGCCTGGTTCGTGGCGGTCCTGTGCCTCGCCTGGCCGGATGGGCATACCGACTCGTTCGTGGGCCGGGTGGACGGGACCGCTGTCTGGCCGCCGCGCGGCGAGAAGGGCTTCGGCTATGACCCGATATTCCAACCGGCTGGCAGCTCGCGGACATTCGGCGAGATGGACGCCGAGGAGAAGCACGGCCTCAGCCACCGCGCGCGAGCATTCGCGCAGCTCCAGGCGGCGTGCTTAGTCTAGACCATGAAGGGGGGATGCCAGGAATCACCGCGCGGGGACCTTGGCCCGCCTACGGGAGGCGAAGTGGCTGTTCTCCCATGCCGGCGGCCCGATCCCGGCGCTCGCCTGGCGACTGAGGGCGCTTCAACCCGCCGCGCCGTCGCCGCCCCCATTTGACCGGCTGGCAGATGGTTGCTTGACACTCATGACCCCGCGCCCTATCCAGCGCGCCCGAACGCCTACCAGAGCCCGCCGTCATGCGCATCCGCAACAGTCTCCGCACCGCCAAGACCCGCGACAAGAACTGTCGCGTCGTTCGCCGGCGTGGGCGGGTGTACGTGATCAACAAAAGGAACCCGCGGATGAAGGCGCGCCAGGGTTAAGCTGCATCGTTTGAGCGGCCCCTGAGCCTCCAAGCATGGTCATTCCTCGCGCCCTCATTATCGTGCCGTTGCTGGCCGCGTTCATCCTGTCCAGCTACCAGTACTACCGCCTGAACCCGATCCATCGCGTCCGCAACCTGCGCTTCGGGCTGATGGCCGGCGCGGTGCTGATGTTCGTCGCCTATTTGATCGCCTCGGTCAGTGTCACGGCGCTCGGAGCTGTCTCCTTGGCGTTCTTCCTAGCCGCGCTGGCGTGGTTGGCGGGGTCGGTGCTGCTGCTCGTCCGCATGAGGCAGCCGCAGGGACAGTGAGGCTTGCAATTCAGGGTCGGTCGGCCAACCATCGTGCCATGCGACGCGCCTTGGTGATTTTGCTGCTCTCATGCGTGCCCGCGCTCGCGCAGGCCCCCCAAAACGGCAAGCGCGCCGCCATCGACCGCTTGCTCGATGCGCTGAAGTCGGCGCCGGACCAGCAAATGGCGGTGCTCCTCGAGGCGCATCTAGAGCAGCTCTGGACCACATCCGGTACGCCGGCGGTTTCGCTGCTGATGAGCCGTGGCCTGCGCGAGTTGAAGGCCGGCGCCAACCAGGATGCGATCGAGGATTTCGGCGACGCGGTGGCGCTGCAGCCCGATCTGGCCGAAGCCTGGCGCGACCGCGCCGAGGCCCGCTATGCCGCCGGCGACCCGGCGGGGGCGGTGGTCGATTTGGGTGAGGCGGTCCAGCGCGAGCCACGCGAGTTCCTCGCCTACCGCACGCTAACGCGCATCGCGCAGGAGCGTCAGGACTGGAAGGCGGCGTACGCGGCCTGTCAAAAGCTGCTGGCGATCGACCCCAAGACGCCGGGCGGCGAGCAGCAGCTGAAGGAGCTGCGCCGCAAGGCGTTCGGCGAGGAAGCGTAACGAGCGTTACGGGGCCTGCGCCCGGCGAACGGTGCGCTCACCAAACTGTGCTTGCAAGTTCGTTGCATCGGCCTGTCAGGCGCCGGTAGGTTTCGTTTGTGCCAATTCTCAAGTTAGTCGGCAACTACCTCTATCGTACTAAAGAGACACAACCAATCGGGAGAAAGCGAATGAAACCGTTGCTCGCGATGACAACCGCGCTGTGCCTGATGACAGCGGCGGCGCACGCTCAATCAAAGCCCAATGAGACGAAGTTCACCCTGACCGCCAACCCCACCGTTGTTGCCTGCCTCGCGGCCGATGGCACGACCGAGCCGCGAGCATTCGTGCTGGTCCGGAGAGGTGAGCTTAATGATACCGGAGTTGTCGTCGTCTCAGGGCTCAAGCCGAACCTGCAATTCGACCTGTTCACCGTGCAGCGCAGCTCGCTCGACGCGAGCGGCAGCCCGGTGGCGAATTTTCCAGGCTTCGGGCTGGCTTGGTACCAGACAGACTTGAACGCCGACTCCAACGGCAACGCCTATGTCGTTATAAAGACCATCCTACTCGACCAGATCTTCGGTTTCGACGGTGACAAAAATCCGGACGGCACCACCGTCCTGGCGCCGACCAACACGTTCCATGTCGGCTTCTGGTTCAACAATCCGCAAGACGCGGCACCGTGCGGCTTCGATGTCACCAAGCCGACCCCGTTCAACGGTGAACACATGGCCGGGCCGCTGGCGATGATCTCCTTGCCGGACGCCACCACCGGGCTGGGGCCGCTCTGCACCAGCCCGACCGGCGCCAGTCCCGATGCGCCTTCTCCGCAAGCGTGCAATCCTTAGCGGGTTCGTGGTCGCCGGCGGTTAACCAGCTCGTCTGGACGGGCGGCCGGCAGGGTTTCCCCCCCCGCCTGCCGCCCTCGACGCCTCCAGCCCTCGGACGTAAGCTCCTGCTTAACTCAGCCGGAGGAATGGCGTGCGATGAGTGGAGAAGACTGTCTATCCGGCGTGAGGGTGTTGGACCTGACGCAGTTCGAGGCCGGGCCGTCCTGCACCGAAGCGCTCGCCTGGCTTGGCGCCGAGGTGGTGAAGGTCGAGCACCCGAAAGGGGGCGACCCTGGCCGCGCGATCAACCCGCCCGACGGCGACGACGCGCATTACTTCCTCCAATACAACGCGAACAAGCGGTCGATCACCGTCAATCTCAAGTCGCCGGGCGGGCTCGATCTGGTCAAGAACCTGATCGGCAAGGCCGATGTATTCGCCGAGAACTTCGCCCCTGGCGCGATCGAGCGGCTTGGCCTCGGCCCCGATGTGGTGCGCAAGCTCAACCCCGCGATCATCTATGCCCAGGTGAAGGGGTTCGGCGAGGGCTCGCCGTTCGAGAAGAACCTCGCCTTCGACATGATCGCGCAGGCGTGCGGCGGCAACATGAGCATCACCGGCGAGGCGGACGGCCCGCCGCTCAAGCCCGGCCCCACGATCGGGGACACCGGCACGGGGATGCTGCTCGCGATCTCGGTCCTCGGCGCGCTCTACCGGCGCACCCGCACCGGCCAGGGCGAGCATATCCAGGTCGCGATGCAGGACGCCATGTTCCAGTACATCCGCGGCGCCTTCGCCACCCAGACCCGTACCGGCCGGGCCGCGCAACGCGCGGGGTCGGGCAGCGTGCTGGCGCGCAATCCGCCGATGGGGATTTACCCGTGCAAGGGCGGCGGGCCGAATGATTATGTCTATGTCTACACCAGCCGCGCTAACCCGGAGCACTGGCGCCGCCTGCTCGGCGTGATCGGCCGCGAGGACCTGATCGGCGATGCACGCTACGACAGTCCGGCCGCGCGCCTTGAGCACGAGGCCGAAGTGAATGCGATGGTCGCCGATTGGACCCGCCAGCACGACAAGCAGGATGCGATGCGGATCATCGGGGCCGCTGGCATTCCTGCGGGGGCGGTGCTGGACACCAACGAGCTGCTGCATGATCCGAGCTTCGAGCAGCGCGGCATCATGCAGACCATCGAGCATCCGCAGGCGGGAGCGTACAAGATGCCGGGCTTCCCGGTTCGCTTCTCCGGCCGCCCGCCGCCGGTGAAGCCGGCGCCGTTGCTAGGCGAGCATACCGAGCAGGTGCTGAATAACTGGCTCGGTTTCAGCCGCGACGATATCGGCGCGCTGCGCGATAGCGGCGTCCTCGGGTAGGGATCATACGAACGAGAGGAGACGGTGATGGCGGAACTGACCGGGTCGGAGATCCTGGCGAAGTGCTTGCAGAAGGAGGGCGTGCAAGACCTTTTCTATATCATGGGTGGCCCGATGCTGCTGGCCGAGGCCACCTGCATCAAGGAGGGCATCCGCATGATCGATGTCCGCCATGAGCAGGCCGCAGCGTTCATGTGCGAGGCCTATAGCCGGCTGCTGCAAAAGCCCAGCGTTTGCATGGCGGCGAGCGGGCCGGGAGTGACCAACCTCATCACCGGTGTCGCCAATGCGCTGATCGACTGCGCTCCGGTGGTGGCGATCGGCGGGTCGAGCCCGATCAGCCAATTCGGCCGCCAGGTGTTCCAGGAGATCGATCAGGTGCGGCTGATGCGCGGCTGCACGAAATACGTAGACCGCGTCCACAGTCTCAAGCGCATCCCGCAGCAGGTCAACTTCGCTTTCCAGAAGGCGATGTCCGGCAAGCCCGGCCCTGTCTATCTCGATTTTCCCGGCGACATTCTCTACCAAAAGATCGACGAAAGCGCAGTCGATTGGAGCTTCGCCGGACGCAAGCTGCTCGATGCGCGCCCGCTCGGGAATCCCGAACAAGTCGATAAGCTGATCGACGCGCTGGCCAGCGCGCAACGGCCGATCATCGTCTCTGGAAGCGGCGTTATCTGGTCGCGGGCGTGGGACGAGATGGGCGCGCTGGTCGATAAGATCGGCATTCCGTTCTACACCACGCCACAGGGCCGCGGCGTGGTGCCCGACGACCACCCGTGCTCATACCTCACGATGCGCACCGCGGCGTTCCGCGATGCCGACCTGATCGTGGTCCTCGGCACGCGGATGAACTACATCATCGGTCACGCCGCTCCGCCACGGTTCGGTGCGAACGCGACTATCGCGCGGATCGACATCGACCCCGACGAGATCGCGACGGCCGCGCGTTACGTGGATATTCCGATCGTGGGCGACTGCAAGATGGTGCTGCGCCAGCTGCTCGACGGGATCGGCGATCGCGTCACGACCGAGACCTACAAGTCCTGGCGGCAGCAATTGGCGGAAGGCGAAAGGTCCAAGCGCAGTGGCGCGGGCGCCAACAAATACGCCGAGGACGGCGACATCCATCCCGTGCGGCTGTTGGAGGAGATCAAGGGCTTCGCCCAGCGCGACGCGATCCTCTGCGTCGATGGCCAGGAGACGCTAAACTACGGTCGCCAGACCATGCCCACCTTCACTCCGGGTCACCGACTGAACTCTGGGCCGTTCGGCACCATGGGCGTCGGCTTGCCGTTCGGCGTCGGCGCCAAGGTCGCCAAGCCCGACAAGCAGGTGATCGTCGTGCATGGCGATGGCTCGTTCGGCCTGAACGCGATGGAGCTTGACACCGCGGTGCGCCACAAGATCCCCATCCTGGTGGTAATCAGCCTCAATGGTGGCTGGACGGGCGACCCCAAGCGCGAGAAGCCGGGACGGGATCTCGGCTACACGCGCTTCGACAAAATGGCGGAAGCCTTGGGGTGTCATGGCGAGTACGTGGAGCGGCCAGACGACATTCGTCCGGCGCTGGAGCGTGCGCAGCGGAAGGTGGATGACGGGATGGTGGCCGTGGTCAACGTCAAGACCGATTACCGCGCCCGCTATGGCGGCGTGGCGTTCTCGGACTATTCCACCTAAGGCGCTCTCTGGGCTTCTCCCAATCGCCCGGCCAAGTCCTGGATGAACTGCCACGCGACCCGCCCGGAACGCGCGCCGCGCGTCACCGACCACTCGTTCGCTTGCGCGTGCAGTTCCTCCAGGCCGATTGGCAGCCGCATCGCGGCGGCGTAGCCATCGACCATGGCGAAGTATGTCGGCTGATCACAATTGTGGAAGCCGATCCACAGCCCGAAGCGATCCGACAGCGACACCTTCTCCTCGGTCGCCTCGGAGGGATTGATCGCGGTGGATCGTTCATTCTCGATCATGTCGCGCGGCATCAGGTGCCGCCGATTGGAGGTGGCGTAGAACAGCACATTGTCCGGCCGGCCCTCGATACCGCCCTCCAGGATCGACTTCAGCGCCTTGTAGTCGGAGTCCTCGCGCTCGAACGAAAGGTCGTCGCACAGGATCAGGCAGCGCCGGACGACGCCGCGGAGCACATCGAGCAGTTCCGGGAGCGAGCCAATGTCCTCGCGGTGGATCTCGATCAGCGCCAAGGTGCCGGGCGCCTCCCCATTCACCACGGCATGGACCGCCTTGACCAAAGACGATTTCCCCATCCCACGCGCGCCCCACAGCATCGCGTTGTTGGCCGGCAGGCCGCGCGCGAAGCGGCGCGTATTGTCGAGCAGGATCTGCTTCTGTCGCTGGACCCCCTTGAGCAAGTCGATGTCCACGCGCGAGACCTTCGGCACGGCGGCCAGCCGCGCTGGCGGGTCGGGGTGCCAGACGAAGGCGTCCGCCACCTCCAGGTCGCTCGGCGGGGCGGGCGGCGGGGCCAAGCGGTCTAGCGCCGCGGCGACGCGGATAAGCAGCTCGATCAGGCGCGGGTCCATGGAGGCGTCCGGAAAACTTGACGGAAGGGGGGCGGAAAGTATGGTCCCCGCCCGACCGCCGCAACCCGGGGCTCGGGCCGCGTCCCCTCAGCAGGAAGGCTAGATGTTCATCACCCCCGCCTATGCCCAAGACCTCGGTGGCGCGCTCGGTAGCGCGACGCAGTTCCTGCCGTTGGTGCTCATCTTCGTCGTGTTTTACTTCCTGCTAATCCGCCCGCAGCAGCAGCGTCAGAAGGAGACCAAGCAGATGCTAGCGACGCTGAAGCGCGGGGATCGGGTCGTGACGGGCGGCGGCATCCTGGGCGTGGTGCAGCGGGTGCCGCTGGTCACCAGCAAGGACGGCAAGCAGATGGAATCCAACGAGATCGAGGTGGAGATCGCACCCAACATCCGGGTGACGGTGATGCGCGATACCATCACCAGCGTGATCAGGCCGGCCGTCGCGAACGACACGAAGCCGGTCAAGCCAAAAAAAGCATCATAGCCTGACTTACCTGGGCGACGAACTGACCTAGCCTTAAGGCGTCAGCAGGACGCACCCGTAATAGGAGGCGATCATGATGGCGGCGGAGAACAGGAATACACCGAGCATTGCTCTCTCCAATGGGCTTGGCTCGGTGAGCCTGCCCCTTCAGGTCGAGGCAGACAGTGAGCACGGTCACACCGGGCACGGATTTAATGAGGAGATTTGGCGGTGCGCCTGACCACGAGATGTGCCCTGGCCACGCTGGGCGTCTTTTGGTCGGCCACGACGCCGGAAGCCGCCACGGCACCCAGCGTAGTGACCGTTCAGCTACAGGACCCGAGCACAGGCCACGGCGTCACCCGAATGCAAATCGAGGCATCCCCGGACCGGGTGCCTCGGGGGCAAGTCATTTTCCGTATCAGAAATGAGTTGAAGAGCCTCGTTCACGAAATGCTGCTGATCAAGCCGCCGCCCAGCGAGCAGTTGCCCTACGACGCCAAGACCCAGCGCGTGATCGAGAGCGAAAGTAACAAGCTCGAGGACTCGGGCGACATTCAGCCTGGCGGCTTAGTCACCACCAGGACGACCCTCCGGCCGAGCAGCTATCTGATGATCTGCAATCAGCCTGGCCATTACGCCGCGGGGATGCGGAGGACATTCATTGCCACGCGCTGAGCCAAAACGGCCTGCGCTGCGAGGAGTACCGCGCGGGGGGCCTGCCGTGAAGCCCCCCGCATGTCGGCCTACGCTGCCTTGAGCTGGGTCTCGGCGAACTCGTAATTGGCCAGCTTGTCGATCCAGTTCTGCAGGTAGTCAGGCCGCCGATTGCGGAAGTCGAGATAGTAGCTGTGCTCCCACACATCGACGCCGAGCAGGGTCTTGCCCTCGCCGGTGGCGAGTGGGTTGGAACCGTTCGGGGTCTTGGTGACCTTGAGCTTGCCGTCGCGGCCGGCGATCAGCCATGCCCAGCCCGAACCGAATTGCGTGGCGCCGGCGTTCTTGAGCGCGTCCTTGAACTGCTGGACGCCGCCGAAATCCTCAGTGATCTTCTTCTCCAGCGCACCGGGGATACGACCGCCCGACGGGCTCATGCACTGCCAGAACAGGATATGGTTCCAGTGCTGACCGGCGTTGTTGAACACCCCGGCCATGTCCTCCTTGCCATGTGACATCTTCACGATCTCGTCGAGCGATTTGCCCTGGAGAGCGGCGTTCTTCTCGACGAAGCCGTTGAGCGCGGTGACGTACGCTTGGTGGTGCTTGTCGTGGTGCAGCTCCAGCGTTTCCTGGCACATCCCGCGTTCGCCGAGCGCGCCGTGGGAATAAGGCAGGTTCGGGAGTTCGAAAGCCATGATGCATTCTCCTCCGGTTTTGGGGTGAAGCGATCGGTCTCGATGAAGCTTAGCTATGACCCGGGTCGGTGGGCGTCAAGCTTGAGCCCGGTCGCTGGCCTCGTGCGACGGAACGATCCGGACCGCTTCCTCACCGCGCTGTTCGCCCCGGCCGAGAAGCGCGAAACATTGATGACGTTGTATGCCTTCAACCATGAACTGGCGCGCGCGCGGGAAGTCGTCTCCGAACCAATGCTGGCGCTGATCCGGCTGCAATGGTGGCGCGAGGTGGTGGAGGGTGCCCGGCGGCATCACGAGGTAGCGGGGCCGCTCGGGGCCGCGCTCGACCGCGGCGAGTTGGACCGCGCCGACCTCCTCCCGCTCATCGCGGCGCGCGAGATGGAGGCGGAGCCCACGATTCCAACCCTCGCCATCTGGCGCGAGTACCTGTTGGGCACGGCGGGTGGCCTCACGGTCGCGGCCGGGCGGCTTCTTGGCGCGCCGGAGCCGGAGGTATTGCGCGGTTCTGGAGCGGCTTACGGTGTGGCCGGCCTGCTCCGCAGCGTCCCGGCACTCGCCCGGCAACGGAGATGCCTCCTGCCGGCCGACGAGTTGGCCGCACATGGTCTCTCGCCCGAATCCGCGATCGCCGACCCGGTCAGCGCGCCAATGCTGTCAGCATTCCGTGAGCTGGCGCGCGAAGGCCGGCAATTCCTGGCGGCAGGATACCCGCACCTGCAACGAGGCGCCCGCGCGGCGATACTGCCGGCAGTGCTGGCCCGAAGGGATCTGGCTCAATTGCCGCGGTTCAGTCAAAAAAGAGGGATCGCGGACCGACTGGCGGTCCTGCTGGCGGCGACGCGCTAACCACGGCTACACGCAGCCCCGCCGAGCACGCAGAACGACGCGCAGAACGGGTGGTTCAGCTTCACCGGCCGTGCCGCCTCCGCAAGCGAGCGGCCCAGTTCGAAGCGCGGATCATAGGCCAGCAGGGTGCAGGCTAGCACAACGGGAGTTTCCGCGGCGTGGCGCTTCACCACCATGCGCGCGCTCGCGCACATCACGCTGTCCGGCGATTTGTTTAGGATGCCCCAGCAAGCGGTGGTGATCTCGGGCACGTCGCGGCTCGCGTCCATCTCCGGGAACAGCATCAGGCGCACCGGGTCATGCGCATCGACCGCAATGCCCAGCTCGGCGAACAGCCGGGCGAAGCCCGCGCGGATGTCCTGCTCCGGCTCGTTGGTGAAGCGCCGGCCCGCGACGTCGATCGCGAATCCGTTGCGCGCCAGCCAAACGAGTCCGTCGATGGCCGGCGCCCAGCTCCGCCGCCCGCGCTCCGCTTCATGCACCGCCCGGGCGTTGTGGTCGATCGAGACACGGAGACGCAACCGCTCCCCGTAGGCGGCCTTCAGCGCCAGCAGCGGGGCGCCCAGCTTGTGCATCGGCTTCATAGCGTTGGTCAGCACCAACACGCGCAACCCTCGCTTCAGCACGTCCTCGATCATGCCGATGATCTCCGGGTTCATGAACGGCTCGCCGCCGGTGAACCCGACCAAGCGCGTGGGCAGCCGCTCGCGCGCGATCTCGTCGAGATACGTGCGCAGATCGTCGCGCGTGAAATAGGCGAGCCGGTCGTTGCGCGGCGAAGATTCGATATAGCAATTGCGGCAGGTCAGGTTGCAGAGCGTGCCGGTGTTGACCCAAAGCGTTTCCAGCGCGCGCAAGCCGACGGTCGCGCGCACTTGGCCGTCGGCGGTCGCGTCCGGGTCGCAAAACTTGCGCGGGTCGAGCCCGACCCGCGCAACGGATTGGGCGTCCATTCAACTGCCTCGGAAAATTGGCTTGCGCTTCTCCAGGAAAGACCGCGTGGCCTCGCGATAATCCTCGCTGTTCGCCGCGCGTGTTTGCGCGGCGATGATCTCCGCCCGGCGGTGTTCCACCTCCCCGCGCGCGATGGCCTCCAGGGTGAGCTTGGCGCCACGCTGCGACAGCGGGGCGCGTTCGCCCAGCTCACGCGCCAACGCCAGCGCCCCCTCCATCGCACCTGTCTGGCCTACTTCGTTGATCAGGCCCATATTACAGCACGCGGCGAGGGGGAAGTTGCGACCGGAATAGAGCACCAATTTCGCGTTCGCCAATCCGACAGTGCGCACCAGGTTTTCAGTATCTAGGACGCTGTACACGATGCCGCGCTTGGCGGCGGGAATGCCCATTTGCGTGCTTGTGTCACCCACCCGAATATCGCAGGCGAGCGCCAGCCCGCAACCGCCGCCGACACCGTAGCCGTGGACCGCCGCGATCGTCGGCTGCGGTAAGTCGCGCAGGGCCAGGGTCGCGATGCGGCCGGCCTCGCTGTAGGTGTGCGCAGCCTCGCTGCTGCTGCGCATCTCGGGAAACTCCGAGATGTCGGCGCCGGCGGAGAAGTTCCCGCCCGCCCCGGTCACGATCACCACCCGCGCGTCGGCGCGCTCGCCCAATTCGGCGAACACCTCACCCAGCCGCCGCCACATCGCGAACGACACCGCATTCCGCTTCGCGGGCTTGTTGAGCGTCACCACGACGATGCCTGCCTCGTCCTGATGCACCAGGATGTCGTCCATCTCCGCCATGAGCCGCACCCTTGTCGCGTCGGTTTGATTCCGCCCCGCGACCATGCCATCACCACCGAGCGGCGCCAAGAACCCGCGGCAAGCTGCGGCGCGTGGAGACCCAAATGCCCGGATCCCTGGACGACCTGCGCGTGCTCGACCTGACCAGCAACCTTTCAGGGCCGTATTGCTGCATGTTGCTGGCCGATCATGGCGCGGACGTGATCAAGATCGAGCCACCCGCCGGCGATTCCGCCCGCAACATGCCGCCCTTCGTGAACGGCGAGAGCGCCCCGTTTATGATCTGGAATCGCAACAAAAGGTCGGTTGTGATTGACCTCAAGACAGAGCGCGACAAGTTCCTGACACTCGCCGGTCACGCCGACATCGTGGTGGAGAACTACCGTCCGGGCGTGGCGAACCGGCTGGGGATCGGGTGGCGGGCGCTCCATGCGCGCAGCCCGCGGCTGATTATGGGATCGATCTCCGGGTTCGGCCAAACCGGGCCATATAGCAACCGGGGCGGCTTCGACCTCATCAGCCAGGCCATGTCGGGACTGATGAGCATCAACGGACCGGAAGACGGGCCGCCCTTCCGGCTGCCAATCGCCATCTCGGATGTCGCGGCCGGCATGTTCCTCGCGTTCGGCCTGCTCGCGGCCCTCGAGGCGCGCCATCGCACCGGGCGCGGCCAGCACGTCGAGACCTCGCTACTTGAGGCCGCGACGTCGTTCTGCGTCTATGAGGCGGCGCATTATTTCGCGACCGGCACCCGGCCGCCGCGTATCGGCCAGCAGCATCGCGGCAGCTCGCCGTATCAGGTGTTCGCGACCGCCGACCGCTGGATCACCATCGGCGCCTCGCAGCAGAAGTTTTTCGTTGCCCTGTGTGACATCCTGGGGCTGCCGGGGCTGGTTGATGATCCGCGCTTCAGGACCGTGGCTGAGCGGGTCAGACACAATCGAGAGCTGGTCCCGCTCCTGCAAGAGACACTGCGGCGAAAGCCTTCCGAGCACTGGTTGGCCGCGCTGGATCGCGCTGGCATCCCGGCCGGGCCGGTGCTCAATTTCGACGAGGTGCTCACCGATCCCCACTTATTGGCGCGCGGCATGGTAGCCGAAACACGGCATCCTGTGATCGGCCCGTTCCGGACATTGGGCGTGCCGGTGAAGTTGTCGGAGACGCCGGGCTCAGTGCGGAAACCGGCGCCACGTCTCGACGAGCACACCTTCGACCCAAATTGGCAGTCGGAGGGGTCAACGCGCTAGATTACACGACGCGCAGCCGCACCGGAACATTGTTGCGGGTGGCGTTGGAGTACGGGCAGACTTGGTGCGCCTTTTCCACCAGCGCCTCGGCTTCCTCGCGCGGCATTCCGGGCAGCTTCACATCCAGGCCGACGTCAATTCCGAACCCGCCCTCGGAGCGTGGGCCCATGCCGACCGCTGCGGTCACCGTCGCATCCGGCGGGACTTGCTTCTTCTCCTGTGAGGCAACGAACTTGATCGCTCCGAGGAAGCAGGCGCTGTAACCGGCGGCAAAAAGCTGTTCGGGATTGTTCCCCTGGCCGCCGCCACCGCCCAACTCCTTCGGCGTGGCGAGCTGCACTTCAAGCGAGCCGTCCTCAGTACGCGCCCGGCCGTCACGGCCGCCTGTTGCCGTCGCCGAAGTCGAGTAAGCGACTTTCACGGGCATATCGGTCTCCTCTGATTCGGGGGCTAAAGATGGCCGCTGGCCA
This sequence comes from uncultured Pseudomonadota bacterium, assembly GCA_963849305.1. Classification (GTDB taxonomy): domain Bacteria; phylum Pseudomonadota; class Alphaproteobacteria; order Acetobacterales; family Acetobacteraceae; genus CAWKGV01. The sequence continues at coordinate 138,717 of CAWKGV010000007.1, read as the reverse complement.
GCGGCCATCTCCTGCGCATCTTCACCCACAGGCGGCCCCTCGGCAACCTGCCGGTCCAGCCACTGGGGCCGGAGGCTCCATCAGCGAACGGTCGTGCCGTTCCCGTTCGGGGAGTTGATCGCGTTGCCGGCGTGCTCCGAGTTGGTCACCGTGCTCGTCCCGAGCGCCCCGCCCTTCTGGCCCATGCGGCCCTGCTGGCCGTTCTGGGCCATTTGCCCGTTCTGGCCCTGCTGGCCGTTCTGGTTTCCCGCTGGGACGGCGGCCACTTCCGTCAACGAGTTCGGCGTAATCAACATCTCAACCGGGTTCCCGGAGCGGTCCTTGGCATGAACCACGAACGAACGTGGCATGATGTGGATGTCGGTGAAGCCGGCCTGCGACAGATCGTGGCTGATGGTCTGTCGCAGATTCATCTGCGCCTGGCGGTTGGACGAGGCCTGGTTCTGCCAGCCGCTGCCCTGGTTGCCCGTCTGGCTGCCCTGATAGGCTTGCTGGCCATTGCCCCAGCCCTGCTGGCCCTGGTTGTAGGACTGTTGGCCCCACCCCTGGTTCTGGTTGTAGCCCTGGCCTTGGTTATAGGCTTGGCCCTGACCCTGGTTCTGGCCCTGTTGGCCGTTATTGGCGGCCATCGCGGGCAGCGCAAAGCCAACGGCTAACGCGGCCGTCGCCGCAAGAAGTGTCTTCATGGCATGTCTCCTAGCGCCCGTTCGGCGCTAGCATTAAGCGGTACCGCCATTGGCCGGTTGCTAGCCCGGGCTGCGGCCAATCCTACATCCGCTCAACTCTCGTTGGCTGCTGGCCAAGCACGTCTTTTGTCAAACGGTGCCGCGCTTGGTCTGCGCCCGCAGCAAGCGGCGCTTGATCACCTTGATCTCGGGCGACAATCGGCGATCCGGGGTACGCAGCACGAACGCGTCGATGCCGCCCTTCGCCTCAACCGTGCGGATCGCGCGCGTAGAGAGCCGCAGCCGGATCGAATCCCCGAGAATGTCGGAGACCAGCGAGGTCACCTGCAAGTTGGGCAGGAAACGGCGGCGGGTCTTGTTGTTGGCATGGCTGACGTTGTTGCCGGTCAGCACACCTTTGCCAGTGATCTGGCAGCGGCGCGACATCGCAAGGAACCTCAAAGAAGGCCCGGCTGGGGCCGGGGGATCGACGGAAGCCGCGCCTTATGGCGAACCGATCCGCGGCGGTCAAGCGTCCGGCTGCTGGCCGGCCTCGCCCGGCCGCAGTTCGCCCGCGCGGACCGAGGCGATGGCATTGTTCAAGATACGCACGATCCCCTCGTCGGCTACGCTCTGCGACAGGATTGCCAGCGCCCCGCCAAGCAGCGCCGAGGCGATGGCAAGCTCGCTGACGTTCTGCCCAGCCATGTATTCGATCGCCTTGTCCACCACCACCCCGGCACGGCTCAATTCGGCCGGGGACGGCTCGGGGATTTCGGGTTCGTTCGCCATCGCCAACTCCTTCCGTTTCGCCGGCTTGGTCAGTCCGCCACCGCGGGCTCAGGCTCGGGCTCCGCGTCATCCTGCTCGGCGGCCTGCAATGCCCACATTCGCGCGTAGAGATCGCGCCTGGCGAGGAGCCCGGCATGGGTTCCGCGCTCCACCACCCTGCCCTCTTGCAGCACGATGATCTCGTCGGCATCCACCACCGTGGAAAGCCGGTGCGCAATCACCAGCGTGGTGCGGTGCCGCGCGACAGCGCGCAGCGCCGCCTGGATATCCTGCTCAGTGCGCGTATCCAGCGCGCTGGTCGCTTCGTCCAGGATCAGGATGGGCGGATCCTTGAGGATCGTGCGGGCGATCGCCACCCGCTGTTTCTCGCCGCCCGACAGCTTCAGCCCGCGCTCGCCCACGCGGGTCTCGTATTGCTCGGGCAGGCGCATGACGAAGTCATGGACCTGCGCCAGCCGCGCCGCGTGCTCGATCTCCGCCTGGCCGGCACCGGGACGGCCATAGGCGATGTTGTAGCGGATCGTGTCGTTGAACAGCACGGTGTCCTGCGGCACCACGCCGATCGCGGCGCGCAGGCTGTCCTGGGTCACGTCGCGAAGATCCTGCCCGTCGATCAGCACCCGCCCGCCGGTTACGTCGTAGAAGCGGAACAGCAGCCGGCTGATCGTGGACTTGCCCGCGCCGGTCGGGCCGACAATCGCGAGCTTGGCCCCGGCCGGGACCGTGAAGTCTACTCCCTTCAGGATTTCACGGTCCGGGCGGTAGCCGAACCGCACCGCCTCGAAGTGCAGCTCGCCTTGCGGAGCGGCCAGCGTGTGCGCGCCCGGCCGGTCGGCCACCTCCTGCTTGACGGTCAGCAGGCGGAACATCTGCTCCATATCGACCATGCTCTGCTTCATCTCGCGATACACGAAGCCCAGGAAGTTCAGCGGCTGATAGAGCTGCATCAAATAGGTGTTCACCAGCACGAACTTGCCCACCGTCATCGCCCCGCTCGCCACGCCGTCGGCCGCGAGCATCATGATCGCGGTCAACCCGGCGGCGACGATCCCCACCTGACCGATATTCAGCATGTTGAGCGAGACCTGGCTCCGCACCGCCGCGCGCTCGTACCGGGCGAGTGCGGAGTTCGAACCGCGCCGCCTCGTGCGCCTCGTTGCCAAAATACTTCACCGTCTCGTAGTTCAGCAGACTGTCGATCGCCCGCGTGCGCGCTTCGTTGTCGGTGTCGTTCATGGTGCGGCGGATGCGCACGCGAACATTCGTGAAGCCGAGCGTGAACCCGAGATAGCTGGCGACCGCGAGGAAGGTCAGCAGCGCGAACCGCCAGTCGAACATCACCCACAACACGGTGGTTACCATCACCATCTCGAACAGGGTCGGGATGATGTTGAACACCGCGAGGCGCAGAACCGATTGGATGCCCTGGGTGCCTCGATCGATGATGCGCGACAGCCCCCCGGTCTGCCGGTCGAGGTGGTAGCGCAGCGACAGGCTGTGCAGGTGCTTGAACGTCTGCAGCGCAACGTTTCGGGCGGCCCGTTGCTGCACTGCGGCAAACACCGCGTCGCGCAGTTCGGCGAACCCCTGCGAGCCGATCCGCAACAAACCGTAGGCGATAATCAAAGCGGCTGGGACGGCGAGCACGGCCTGGCCGCCCTTGGGCGACAGCGCATCAACCGCCCGGCCATAGACGATCGGCACATAGACCGTGGCGCCCTTGGCAAGCACTAGAAACACCATGGCCACCACGACGCGCACGCGCCCGCCCGGATCGCCCTTGGGCCAGAGATAGGGAAACAGGGAGCGGATCGTATGCAGCGAGACCCGGCGGGGTTCGACGATCGTCGGCCCGATGGCGGCGGCGGCGGACGGGGTTCGTGCCATGCGCCAGGATGTGGCATCTAAGACGGTCAATGGAAAGGCGAACCCCGTGCGATCCGCGGCTGACCTAGAGGGTTTCCTCCGCCACGTGCGGGCCTGCCACAACGCGAACCTGCCGGGCCGGCGGCTGCCCTTCCGCATCGGCGCTGAACAGGTCGGGTGGGTGCTGCCCGAGTTCGCAGCCGCCCTGCGCCGCTTTCCTGAGGTTGCTGCCGGTCCGGATGGGTTGCGGCTCGACGAGGCTGCCGCCCTGCAACCGATCGTCCGGGCGCTGGTCGGCCAGGGTCTGCTCAGGTGGCGAGGCGAGGAATTCGACGTGCGCGTCAGGCCGGACGGGCCGGTGCTCACGCGGATCGATCGGGGCGCTCTGCCCGCCTTCGGCATCGAGGCGCTTGGCGTCCACGTCAACGGCTTGGTTGAGCGGCCGAGCGATCCCACGGGCGGCCCGCTGCTGTGGGTAGGCCGCCGCGCGTCGCACAAGGCGCTCGACCCGGGCAAGCTCGACCACGTCGTCGCCGGCGGAGTGCCGGCGGGGCTGACCGCGGCGGAGACCTTGGAGAAGGAGGCGGCTGAAGAGGCCGCCATCCCGCCCGAACTGGCGCGCCAGGCCGTGCCTGTCGGAACCATCGCCTATGCGATGGAGCGCCCCGAGGGGCTACGGCGCGACATTCTCTTCTGCTACGACCTGATATTGCCCGAGGCGTTCCGTCCGCGACCCGTGGACGACGAGGTGGAGAGCTTCGAGCTATGGCCGCTCGCCCGCGCGCTGGAGTCGGTCCGCAGCACCGATACGTTCAAGTTCAACGTGAACCTGGTGCTGATCGACCTGTTCCTGAGACGCGGGCTCATTGCCGGGGAGGATGCGCGGACACTGCGGTCGGCGCTGAACCCGCCGGTGCCGGCGCGTTCGGAAGCCCACGCGCCCCCGCCAGGTCGGCGTTGGTGAAATCGACGTTGCTCGTGTCGGCGCCGGTGAAGTCCGCGCCCCGCAAGTCCGCTCCGACGAAATCGACATACACGAGGCTGGCGCCGGAGAAGTTCGCGCGGGCCAGCTTGGCAAACCGGAAGGTGGCGTGCCCAAGCGCAGCACCGCTGAAATTGGCGCCGGTCAGATCGGCGCTGGCGAAATCGGTGCGGATCACCCCCATCGACTGGTTGCGCATGTCCGCCGCGGCCTGAACGCCCGAGAGGTTGGCGCCGCGCATGTCGTCATAGGCGAAGCGGGCGATGACCTTGGCGCCTGAGAAATTCGCGCCCGCGAAGGTCGCGGCCTCGGAGGGTTGCGCCTCCATCCCGGTCGAGGCGACCAGCGCGAGCACCTTCGCGCCGGCGAGATTGGCGCGGGTGAAATCGGCGCGCATCACCCAGGTGAACTCCATGTCCGCGCCAGCCAGATCGGTACCGACCAGCTTGGCCCCGAGCAGCTTAGTTCCGTGCAGATCGGCGCCTTGCAGGTCGGCGCCGCTGAGATCGAACCCGCTGAGATCCAGCCCGGCTAGCGAACGATGCGACAACTCGGCCGGCTGGCCGGAGGGAGCGGAAGCCAGCGCCGCGCGCACTTGCTCGACCGTTACATCCGCCGCCACGGCGGGGTGACCGAAGATGATAAGCGCCGCCAGTCCGATCGCGACCGCGCGGCAAAGCCCGCTGCCAGCTTCCACCACCCCAGCGCATCTCACCATGTCGTACTCCTCTCCCATGGAGAAGGACTGTTGCCCGGCCAGCCCCCGCAGTCCATCAGGACTGACGATGGGCCTGCTCTTGCGGGCGCCCGCTTCTCCCCGATGTAGCGGGCCATGCATCCTGACGGCACCGCATCGGCGATTATCTGGTTCCGTAATGACCTCCGGCTTGGGGACCATGCGGCGCTACTTGCGGCAGTCGAGAGCACCCGCCCGGTGCTGCCCGTTTACGTGCTGGACGAGGCGGCCGCGGGACCATGGGCGCCGGGCGGTGCGGGGCGGTGGTGGTTGCACCACAGCCTGACCTCGCTCGGCTCCGAACTGCGCACGCGGGGCGTGTCGCTCGTGCTGCGGCGCGGCTCGGCGGCCGGCGAGATCGCCCAGATCGCGCGGGAGATCGGAGCGGCCGAGGTCCATGCCGGCGATGCCGCCGAGCCGTGGGCGCGGACGCTGGAGCAGGCCGTCGCCGACGCGCTCGCGGCGGAGGGGGTGGCATTCCATCGTCACCGCACCACGATGCTGTTCGACCAGGAACGGTTGCGGACCAAGGGGGGCGACCCGTTCGGCGCCTATACGCCCTTTTCCCGCGCCTGTTTCGCGACCGGAGGCCCGCCGCCACAGCGCCCGGCGCCGGCGCGCATCCGCGGGGCGCCGGCGCCGCGCTCGGATCGGCTCGAAAGTTGGGGCTTGCTGCCGCAACACCCCGACTGGGCGGGCGGCCTCCGCGCAGCTTGGACGCCGGGCGAGCCTGCCGCGCAGGACCGGCTCCGGCGTTTTGTCGCGGACAAGCTTGCGTCGTACGCAAGTCGGCGGGATCGTCCGGGCGAGGACGCGACCTCCCTGCTCTCCCCGCATTTGCATTGGGGCGAGGTTTCGCCGGCCCAGGTCTGGCACGCCGCCAGCGGCGCTCGAGACGCCCAAAAATTCCTGAGCGAACTGCTATGGCGGGAATTCAGCATTCACCTGCTCTGGCAGCATTTCACTTTGCCCGAGCAGCCGCTGCGCGAAGCTTTCGCTCAGATGCCCTGGCGCCGCGATCCCGAGGGTTTGCGCGCTTGGCAGCGCGGACGCACCGGCATTCCCATCGTTGATGCCGGTATGAGACAACTCTGGCGAACGGGCTGGATGCATAATAGGGTGCGGCTGATCGCGGGCTCGTTCCTGGTCAAGCACCTGCTGATTCCCTGGCAGGACGGTGAGAGCTGGTTCTGGGATACGCTGGTCGATGCCGACCTCGCCAATAACAGCGCGAGTTGGCAGTGGGTCGCCGGGTGCGGCGCCGACGCGGCGCCGTATTTCCGGATCTTCAACCCTGTGCTCCAAGCGCGGAAATTCGACCCGGACGGCGATTACATCCGCCGTTTCGTGCCCGAGTTGGGAAAGCTTGCCGCGCCGCTGATCCACGCGCCGTGGGAGGTGTCCGAGCTTGAGTTGCGCGCCGCTGATATTGAATTGGGTCGCACCTATCCATATCCGGTCGTCGATCTGCCCGCGGGTCGCGCGCGGGCGCTGGAGGCGTTCGCCGCGATCGGCTACGGCGTGTCCCATGAGGCGCGATGAACCCGCCCGTTATTCCGGCGGATGCGACTATTCGGGTGGTCGGCGACGTGCACGGCGACGCCGCGGCCTTCTCCTTCGCGGCGGCGACCGACCGGTTTGTGGTGCAGCTCGGCGATCTTACCGATTATGGGCCGCGCAGCGCCGAGGCGCTGCGTATTGTGTTCCGCCTGATCGACACCGGGCGCGGCCTGTTCCTGCTCGGCAACCACGACCACAAACTCGCCCGCGCGCTGGCCGGCCATCCGGTGAAGGCGGAGCCAAGCCTGGAGCGGACGCTTTCTCAGCTCGACCCAAGCCTGGGCCGCAGAGCGCTGGCCGAAATCGCGCGCGCCCCCGCATGGCTGCGCTGGCGCGACGCGCTGTTCGTGCATGCCGGCTTCCACACCGACATGCTGGCGGCCCCGGCGCCGGAGGCGGGACTGGGACGAGCCACCGGGGCACTCGCGCGCGCACTGTTTGGCGAGCCGACGGGGCGCACTCAGCCGGACGGCTATCCCGAACGGAGCCTGCGCTGGGTGGACCGCATTCCCGGCGGCCTAACGGTCTATTGCGGACACGACCAGCGGAGCACCGATGGCCGCCCCTATGTGCGCCGTGGCGCGCTCGGCGGCGTCGCGGTGTTTCTCGACACTGGCGCGGGCAAGGGCGGGCATCTGTCTTGGATTGACTTGCCGGTTGCCGCCGATCTCAAGACCCATCGAGCGCCTTGAGGAACGTCGCCGCCTGGCGACGATCGCGGCCAGTCTGTCCAGCGGCCTTCGGCCCAGATTGGCGAGCGGCATCGCGATGCGCGGATTGTGCGCGAAGCGCCCGGCATGGCGCGCGATGAAGGATTCCAGGTCCGTCTCGCCTCAATAAAACCATGGCAGTGAACCCCGGGCCTCGAGTGCAATGTCGCCGAAATAGTCGGAGAACCGCTCCGCGACCAGCGCGATGACGTCGCGGGTGATTGCGTTAGGTTCAAAGCGCGGCGCCGGCGGCCGCCGACCGCGCGCGGCAGGCGCTTGCGATTATTGGCGTCCGTTCCAGCGCTGATCCACCGGCTGGTCGCCGTCCATCAGCAGCCCAGTGCGCCGGCGCATGTCGGGGTAGAAGGACTTTATCCATCCCCGCGCCCAGGCGCGGTTCCGTGCCATGCCGGAGGCGCATCTGGGCGCGTGGACACGACAAGCCCGCGCCGACGTGGCAGGATCGCCTCGCCATGCGCCAGTTGCTGCTCCTGCGTCACGCCAAGTCGTCCTGGGACGATCCGAAAATCGCGGACAGCGCCCGCCCGCTCAGTGGGCGCGGGCGCCGGGCAGCGGTGGCGATGCGTCGGGTGATGCGCGAGCTAGGGCTGACCCCGGACCTCGTGCTGGTTTCTCCCGCGCGGCGCACCCTGGAGACACTGGAGCTGCTGGAGCCGTGGGACGAAACGCCGCTAACGGACCAGATTGAGCAGCTCTATTTGGGTGGCGCACAGCAGCTTCTGGCGGTGCTTAACGGCGTGGCCGAGACCGTGCGCGGCGTGCTGCTGATAGGCCACAATCCCGGGCTGCACGAGCTGGCCATCATGCTGGCGGGCAAACCGGCGGCCCAGGCCGAAGCCGCGCGACGGCTAACCGAGGCTTTTCCGACGGCAGCGCTCGCCGAGTTCGCCGTCGCCGGTCCCTGGTGGCGACTGGATGCGGGCGGCGCGAGCCTGGTGCGCTTCATCGCGCCGCGCGACCTCGCTGAGGGTGGCTCGGACTGAGGGCGCGGGACGCACGTTGCCGTGATTACCCGTTCCCGAAGGAGCAGCGCCGCTCATTTTAAACTGTCCGTTCGGTGCGCGATAATGACATTGAAGGTGACAAATTGTATCAGGGCTTCATGGTTACAGGGCGGCAATTTCACTGGATGCTGTTTGCCATTGCGGTCGCACTTGCAACCGTCCCGGGTCCGGTGCGAGCGCAAGGAGGGAGCAAGACGCCTCCTCCTCCCGCGGTGACAGTCGCACCGATCGTGGTGAAAGACGTAGCGCCTGTGTACAGCTTCATCGGCCACGTCATCGCCATCCAATCGGTGCAAGTGGTGCCGCGGGTAACGGCGTTCATCGAGAACATCCCGGTCAAGCAGGGCAGCGACGTCAAGGCGGGACAGGTGTTGTTCGAGTTGCAGAAAACGCAGTACCAGGCCGCCCTGCAGTCGGCCCGGGCCAACTACGACTCGGCGCAGGCCGGCTATCGTCAGGCCCAACCTGCCTACGACCGCGCGGCGCGACTGAATACGCAGGGCTTCGAGGCCCAGGCGAACCTGGACCAAGCGAAGGCCACGCGCGACCAGGACCAGGCAAACGTCCTCGCCGCCCAGGCCAGTGTGGCGCAGGCGGTGCTGAACCTGAGCTATTGCACCATCGTCGCCCCGATCGAGGGCCGGATCGGCGCCGTGACGCTGACAAAGGGCAATCTCGTTACCCCGAGTACCCCGGCGCTCGCCACGGTCAACCAACTTGACCCGATCCGGGTGGTCTTCTCGGTCAGCGACCGCGTGCTCGTGAGTACCAAGCAGAAGACCGGGGCCACTCAGGACCAGATCGCCGCCGGCCTCACGCTGAACCTGGAACTGCCGGACGGCTCGAAATACAAGCAGCCTGGCAAGATCGCGTTCTTGAGCAACCAGGTTGACACGGCCACGGGTACCGTCGCCGTCTACGCGGACTTTCCCAACCCGGACCGCCTCCTTCTGCCGGGCGCCTATGAGACCGTGCAGGTCCGTCGTGCCAAGCCGCAGGAACGACCATTGGTCCCGGTGGCGGCGCTGCAAACCGATCAGAACGGCAGCTTTGTGCTGCTCGTGGGCCAGGATAACAAGGTTAAGCAGCAGACGGTCACGCTCGGTCGGCAGCTTGCGCAAGACTACATCGTGGAGAAAGGGCTGACGGGCGGCGAGCGGGTGATCGTCGCGGGCGTGCAAAAGGTGAAACCGGGCGAGACCGTCAACCCCGTTGCCGCTCCGGCGCCGCCAGAGGCAGCCGCGCAGAGCGGCGGCTCGGGCGGAACCGGTTAGGCACTCAAAGGGTGTTCTCCACCTTCTTCATCACTCGGCCGAAATTCGCCATCGTTATCGCCATCGTCATTACGCTGGCGGGGCTGGTGGCGCTCTCGGCGATCCCGATCTCGCAATACCCGAACATTACTCCTCCGAGCGTGACCGTCTCGGCGACCTATCCAGGGGCCAGCGCCGAGACCATCGCCAACACCGTTGCCCAGCCCATCGAGGAGCAGGTCAACGGCGCCCCCGACATGCTGTACATGCAGGGGACCAGCTCCAGCTCGGGCACCTACAATCTATCTGTCACCTTCGCGATCGGCACCGATCCCAACATCGACCAGGTGAACGTGCAAAACCGCGTGCAGCTCGCGAACGCGCTGCTGCCGCCCGAGGTGCAGCAGGAGGGGCTGACGATCCGTGCGGCATCCAGCAACTTCGTGCTCGCGGTCAATCTCTACTCACCCAACAACAAGTATGATCAGGTATTCATCTCCAACTACGCCTACATGCATTTACAGCAGCAGATCGCGCGCACCACTGGTGTGGGCAATACTCAGATTTTTGGGCAGCGGCAGTATGCGATGCGGATCTGGCTGAACCCGGTGCGCATGACGGCGCTCGGGATCACGGCGAGCGACGTGGTGTCCGCCATTGAATCTCAGAACATTCAAGTCGCCGCGGGGCAGATCGGTCAACCGCCGGTGAGCGGCAGCCAGCAGCAGCAACTCACTGTGCTGGCGACCGGGCGTCTCTCCGACGTTCAGCAGTTCAAGAATGTCATCATCCGAACCAACCCGAATGGCGGCGTAGTGCGGGTCAGCGACATCGCCCAGGTGGCGTTGGCTGCCCAGCAATACACGTCGGCTTCCGCTCTCGACGGCACGCCCTCGGCAACACTCGCGGTCTATCAGACCCCGAACGCAAATGCGCTCTCGGTGGCGAAGTCGATCGAGCAGCAGATGCAGCAGCTCTCGAAGCAATTCCCGCCGGGACTGAAATACACGATCGTCTATAATGCCACTAATTTCGTCCAGGCCAATATCGACGAGATTCTGAAGACTCTAGTCATCACTCTGGCGCTGGTGGTGGCTGTTGTTTACATTTTCCTACAGGATTGGCGCGCCACCCTGATCCCGACCGTCGCCATCCCCGTGTCTCTGATCGGTGTGTTCGCCATCCTCTACGTGCTGGGCTATTCAGCCAATACAGTGGACCTATTCGCGATCGTGCTGGCGATCACTTTGGTCGTGGATGACGCGATCGTCGTCGTGGAAAATGTCACCCGCAATATCGAAGAGAACCCCAAGCGGCCGGTAGCCGATTCGACCGCGATCGCGATGGGGGAGATCACCAGCCCGGTGGTCGCGACCACGCTGGTGCTGGTCGCGGTGTTTGTCCCGGTCGGCTTCATCTCCGGCATCACCGGCGCGCTCTATCGGCAATTCGCGGTCACGATATCGGTCTCGATCATTATCTCCGCGATCAATGCGTTGACGCTGAGCCCGGCGCTCTGCGCGCTGCTGTTGCGCCCTTCCGGGAAGGCGCGGTTTTTCGTGTTCCGCTGGTTCAATCGCGGGTTCGACCATGCGCGCGACGGGTATGGTCGCACGGTACGGTTCCTGTCTCGCTGGCTATTGCTGGCCGTTGGCGGGATCGTCGCGGCGTTCGCCATCACCTATCTCGTCTTCGAGGCGACCCCCTCGGCCTTCCTGCCAACCGAGGATCAGGGTTATTTTTTCATCAATGTCCAAATGCCGAACGGAGCCTCGCTCGGGCGGACACAGGATGTCGTGGGGGAGGTGGGCCAAATCCTGCGCAAAACCTCAGGCGTGGCGCACGCGATCGAGCTTTCCGGCTTCAGCCTGGTCTCCGGCGCGCAGGAACCGAACGCGGGCAGCGTCATCGCCATCATGCAGCCCTGGAGTCAGCGGGGTGCCAGCGAGTTGATCAGCTCCGTCATCGCCAAGCTTACGCCGAGGTTCAACGCAATCCCGGCGGCCCAGATTGTCAGCTTCAATCCGCCGTCGATCCCCGGCATCAGCAGGACCGGCGGCATCAATTTTGTTCTGGAGGCGCGCGGCGGAGAGTCGTACCAGCAGCTTGCGTCTGTGGCGCGAGGCCTGATCTTCACCGCCAACCAGAACCCCAATCTCAGTTCGGTATTCACCAGCTTCACGGCCTCTGTGCCTCAGATCATGGTCCATGTGGACACCACCCGAGCCGCATTGCTGGGAGTAACGCCGGCCGCCATTTATCAAGCACTTGAAGCAAATCTCGGCGGTGAGTTCGTCAACGATTTCAATTATCAAAACTTTATTTTTCAAGTGGTGATTCAGGATCAATCACAGTTCCGCGGTAAGGTTAGCGACATCGACCAGCTTTATGTCCGCAGCACCGCCGGAGCGATGGTGCCGCTCAACAGTCTGGTCAGCGTGAGCACGATTTTGGGTTCCGACGCGATCAACACCTACGATCTCTATCCCGCCGTGCTCATCAACGGTTCCGCTGGTCCAGGCAAAAGCTCGGGACAGGCGATCGCCGCGATGGAGCAGGTCGCGGCCAAGCATCTGCCGAGCGGTTACGGCTACGACTGGACGGCGATGTCGTACCAGGAGCTGCAATCGGCGGGCCAGGAAAGCTCGGCGTTCATCTTCGCTATCATCTTTGCCTACCTGTTCCTGGCCGCGCTGTATGAGAGCTGGACCTTGCCGCTATCGGTCCTGTTGCCGGTGTCTTTCGCCCTGCTGGGGGGCCTTGTCGTGCTCCTGTTCCGCGGCATCGCGCTCGATGTTTATGCGCAGATCGGCCTCGTGCTGCTGATCGGCGTGTCGGCGAAGAACAACATCTTGATCGTGGAATTCGCCAAGGACCGGTTGGAACGGGGCGATATCAGCGCGCGTGCGGCCGGGGAGGAGGGCGCGCGCACCCGGTATCGGCCGGTGATGATGACGGCACTGGCGTTCATCTTCGGCATGGTGCCGATGGTGATCGCCACCGGCGCCGGCGCCGGCGCGCGGCAGTCGATCGGCACCACCGTGTTCGGCGGCATGATCCTGGCGAGTTTCGTCGGCGTGCTGTTCGTGCCCGCGTTGTTCGCCGGTTTCGAGTTGTTGAGCGCGCGCACCTCTCGCTTCATGCGCCGCCTTCGCCCCCGCCACCATCACCCGGCCGAATAACGCCGGGCCCGCACCGGACGGCGACAAGGGGCCGTAAATCACCGCTTCTCGGACGGCTCCACATTCTCCTTGCCGGTGCGCGTTCCGCCGAAGCGGTCGGCGCCGCCGGCCTCTTCGGTGCCAGGCTTCTTGTGGGTGCCGGTGTCCTGTTGGTCGTCCGAGTGCTTCACGTGCTGCTCGGTGTGCGGCTGCCTCATCGCGGACCTCCTCCGTCTGCCATGCAACAACGCCGGATCTGGTCCCGGTTTCCATTCGCCGCGCCCGGCAACCGAGCGCCGGTAGGGGCCGTTGTGGCTGGGAGACTGTAGGGCGGATCCCCCATGCTCAGCTACATCAGCGCCGATCAGGTCCAAACCATCATCCGATTGAGCGAGACGGCGGCCGCGACTAGCGACCGGCTGCTCGATCGGATGTATCAGGCGGATGTGCGCCCGGCCGGCGAGGCGGAGCAACAGGCCCATTCCGCCCCGGGCGAGGCGGAGGAGATGGTTGACCTGGCGCCGCTCGGGGCTAGTACCATGGCCGCGCCTCTCGAACGGTTGCAGCGGGTCATCGGCGATTTGCCCCCAGAAGGGCGGCGCGAGCTGCACGCGATCATGCTGGTTGGACACGGTGACTACGCCGCGCGCGAATGGGAGGCGGCGCTAACCCAGGCCGAGGCGCTGCAAACCGAGGCGGACGCGATCGCCCTCGCCGAGAACTCGGACCTTGGGCCATGTCTGGCCAAGGGTCTTTATTTGCTTAAACTTACCTGACGGGAGCGCCGCCTTGCCAATGCAGCCCGCCTCCGACCGAGATGCGCCAGACCGGGATCCCGGAGATGCTGTTCCACCCGGAGTAGCGCCGACGGAGCCGGTTCCTTTAACAGACCGCGACAAGGCGGTGTTGGACAAGCTCCGTCATCTGCCGGAGCAGGAACCTAAGCCGAATGGCACTGGTTAATGGTTCGACCGCTGGAACCGGAGGCGGCCGAAACTCGTTCGTATCGGATCGACCGGTTAATCAAGGAGATCGAGCATGAGCGATAAGGTCCAAGGCATGGCCCGCGATATGGCCGGCCGTGCGCAGCAGACCGTCGGAGAGACGCTCGGAGACGCGACGACGCAGGCGAAGGGCGTGTACAACCAGGCGGCCGGCCAGGCTCAAGAGCAGGCCGCGCGTTTGAGCGAAGTGATCCGCGACCAACCGCTCACGTCCGCCCTAATCGCACTGGGGATCGGCTACATTCTGGGGCGGCTGACAGGCTAGATTAGCGCGCGCCACGGGGTTCCGCCGCCTTCACTCCAAGCAAGGGAGCCACGAAGGCGGCAATGGCGGTAACGGAGTCCACCGTCGCTTCGACATGGGGGGAGTGACGGACGGTAAGCATCGCGGTTCGCACGTCACGCGCGAGGCGCTCGGCCAATCGGGCGTGCGCATCGGTGCCGTATGGATCGTCCCTGCCCTGGAGGATCAAAGTCGGGACAGTGATGCTCCTAACTTCCCGCGACAGATCGAAGCTCGCGCGGAACCCGGGGTCCAGCCATGCCCCGGTCCAGCCGTTGAATGCGCCATCGACGTCCGTGTGATGGCGGGCGAGCCGGGCGCGCAGGCCGCCGTGCTCGTAGTCGCGTAGCATCCCCGCGATGCTCGTCACCGAAATGTCTTCCACGAAGAAATGGGGTGCCATAAGAACCAAGCCGCGCACTCGTGCGTCATGTAGACTGCCCACGTAAATCGCCGCGATCGAGGCGCCGTCGGAGTGGCCAATCAGCACGGCGCGCCGCACGCCGGCCGCGTCCAGGACGCGCGGCAGCACCTCCAGCGCCTCGCGGTGCATGTAGTCGAGCGGGCGCGGCAGCGAGACCGGGTCGGAGTGGCCATAGCCGAAGCGCGAGTAGGCGAGCACGCCCCTACCGGTCGTCGTGGCCAGCAGGGCCGGAAAGCCGCGCCATAGGGCGACGGAGCCCAGACCCTCATGCAAAAGCACGAGCGTCGGGGCGGCGTCCGGGGTCGGACCCCACCACCCGGCCTCAAGACGCTTGCCGTCAATCGTTATCGTTGCCGGACGCATTTCGGGGCTGGCTTAGACCAGTGTCAGCCGGCCGACGCCTCGGCCGCCGACGCGCTCTCCTCTTGTGGCTCTGACTGTCGCTCCACCGGGGGCGTCACGGGGGATTCGGCGACCTGGCGCAGTGCCTGACCCGCCCGGCGCAGCGAGACCGAAGGTTGGCTATCGGGCACCAACGCGAACAGCATCACGGAGCGCCCGGTCACATCAATCTCTGCGCCGGTTTTCGCCTGCATCGAGCCCTCCGCACTAGGTAGGTTGGTGTCCAGCAGGCGACGCCAGGTTTTGCCACCGGCTACCTCGGGCAAAACGAATTTCACCGCTTCGTGATGCGCGTTGAGCACCAGGAGTGCGGTGGCGTCCATGGCAGGGCGCTTGATCCCCGTCGCTTGCGCGCGCCCATCCATCAGCATTCCCACGCAGCGTGCGTTGCCATCCTGCCACTGCTCGTCGGTCATGTCGGTTGCGGTTGGCGTCAGCCACCGCACATCGTTCACGTCGAGTTCCGCGTTGTATTCCCCGGACAGGAAGCGATTGCGCCGCAGGATCGGGAACGCTCCACGAATGGCGATTATCTTACGGATGAAATCGATCAACGCCGTCCCATCCTCGCCGATGTTCCAATCGACCCAGCTGATCTCGTTGTCCTGACAATAGGCATTGTTGTTGCCTTGCTGGGTGCGGCCGAACTCGTCGCCGGCCAGCAGCATCGGCGTGCCCTGGGAAAGCAACAGCGTAGCAAGGAAATTGCGCTTCTGCCGCTCGCGCAACTCCAGGATGTCCGGGTCGTCCGTCGGACCTTCCACGCCGCAGTTCCAGGAGAGGTTGTCGGAGTTGCCGTCGCGGTTGTCCTCGCCATTCAGCTCGTTGTGCTTCTCGTTATACGAAACGAGGTCATTAAGCGTGAAGCCGTCATGCGCCGTGACGAAGTTCACGCTGGCCCATGGCTTGCGGCCGCGCCGGTTGAAGGCATCGGCGGACGCGGCCAGTCTGGTGGCGAGATCGGGCAACTTGCCCTCGTCGCCCTTCCAGAAGGCGCGCAGCGTGTCGCGGAACTTGTCATTCCACTCCGCCCAGCCTGGCGGAAATCCGCCCACCTGATAGCCGCCGGGGCCGATATCCCAGGGCTCGGCGATCAGCTTTACCGAGGACAGCACCGGATCCTGCAAACAGCTATCGAGGAAACCGCCGCCTTCGTCGAAACCGTAGCTCTCGCGCGCCAGGATCGTGCCAAGATCGAAGCGGAAACCATCCACGTGCATTTCGGTCACCCAATAGCGCAGCGAGTCGGTGACCATCTGCAACACGCGCGGATGGCTCAGGTCAAGCGTGTTTCCCGTCCCGGTATCGTTAATGTAGTAGCGGGGCTGGTCCGGCATGAGCCGATAATATGAGGCATTATCGATGCCTCGAAACGACAAGGTCGGCCCACGCTCGTTACCCTCAGCGGTGTGGTTGTAAACGACGTCGAGGATCACCTCCAGCCCGGCGTCGTGCAGGCGCGCCACCATCTCCTTGAACTCGGAGAACACGAAGGTGGGAATAGTGGCGTAACGTTGATCCGGGGCGAAGAAGCCGATCGTATTATAGCCCCAGTAGTTGGTCAGGCCCTTGTCCACCAGGTAACTGTCGGTGACGAAGGAATGGATCGGCAACAACTCCACCGAGGTCACGCCGAGCGAGCGGATGTAGTCCACGACCTCCTTTTGACCCAGGCCGGCATAGGTGCCGCGCAGACGCTCCGGTAGCGCCGGATGGCACTTGGTGAAGCCGCGCACATGCGCCTCGTAAATGATGGTGCGTTCCCAGGGGATCTCCGGCCGGCGCTCGCGGCCCCAGGTGAAAGCCGGGTCGATCACCCGGCATTTCTGCACGAACGGCGCGCTGTCGCGCTCGTCGAAGGTCAGGTCGTCGCCCTCCGCGCCGATCGTGTAGCCGAAGCAGGCGTGATCCCATTTGGGCGTCCCGACATGCGCCTTCGCGTACGGGTCTAACAGCAGCTTGTTGGGGTTGAACCGGTGCCCGTTCTCCGGCTCGTACGGTCCGTGCACGCGGTAGGCGTAGATGGTTCCAGGCCGCGCGTCCGGCAGGTAGCCGTGGAAGATCTCGTCAGTGTATTCGGGAAGCTCGATCCGCTCCAGTTCGGTCTCGCCGCTGTCGTCGAACAAGCAGAGTTCGACCTTGGCGGCGTGCGCAGAGAACAGCGAGAAATTCACGCCGAGCCCGTCCCAGGTCGCTCCGCGTGGATTGGGCGAGCCTTCGCGGAGCCGAGATCTAAGAAAAGAGGCGGGCATGGGGGGCTCCTGCACTTGGACCGGAACTTACACAACGTCCATCGCCAGTACAAAGTTGCCCAGAACGCCGGCGCTCGCACTCAGCGGCGGATGATGACGTAGTGGATGGTCAGGTGCAGCGGCACGGTCGGCGCGGCATCGGTGGGGAGCGCCGGCAGCCGCGCGCCGCGGAACACCGCAAGCGCTGCCATGTCGAGCCATTGCGAGCCCGAGCGATCCGCGAGCGCCACCGACTGCACATCACCGTTGCGCTTGATCACCAGATCAAGCGTCACGTCGCCGCTTTCGCCGTTTTGGCCGGCCTGAGACGGGTAATAGCCGTGCCGGTCCCACCAGGCGGCAAAGGCATTGTACCAGTCCGGGCCGACCTCCTTGCTGTCTGAGCGGCCATAGATTTGCAGGCTGTCCGATCCGCCGTCCGGCGGGGCGAAGGACAGTTCGATCCCGCGCGAGTTGCGCGGCCGGGCCGAGGGCGCGGTGAGCGGGCGGCCGAGCGAGAAGGTCATCGCACCCGGGAAGGTTGAGGTCCCGCGGCTTGGCCTGGAAGCCTGCGGGGCTGGCCGGGCCGGCGTGGGTTCGGCGGGCGAAGACAGTGGCGGCAGCGGCAAGTACGTTTCGGGTTTGGCCGGCTCAGACGGCAGCTCAGGTGCGGGAGAAGCGCGGGTCGGTGGTGGCAGTGGCCGGGGAGGCGCCACCGGCACGGAGCGCGATGCCGTGGCAGGTGGTTTCGCGGCCGGTGAGGCTGGTAGTTTCGAGGATTTCGGCGCTGGGTTCGGCACCGAAGGCGATTGCGGAGCCCCGCCCTCGAACATCATGTCGAATGAAGGCGGCGGTAGCCACTCCGATTCGGGCGGATGGATCGGCCGGTGTGCGAGGATCAGGGCCAGCACCAGCAGCCCCGCGTGCAATAGCGCCGAGACGGCGAGCGACGGCGCGAGTTGGCGCCGCCGGCGCGAGCCGGTGTGGTGTGGTCGGACAATCGGGACGGCGAGGGCGACCAGATGACTCGTTCCAGCCAAGAACGAATCTCACTCTAGCCCGCTCGGAGGTCGCTTGTGGCGGCAGACCCGCCACGCATCGCGCGGGACAAAGTTTCCGTCGCGCTTCCCGGACGCGGCGGGCGCTCCGCTCATTGCACCTGAGCGGCCAAGCGGGCCAGATGATGGGCCGTGTCGCCGAAGGTGTGCTCGATCACCATGCAGCGGCGGAAGAAATGGCCTACGGCGTATTCCTCGGTCATGCCGATGCCGCCATGCAATTGGATCGCCTGCTGTGAAACGAAGCGCGCGGCCTGACCATAACCGACCTTGGCCATCGAGATGCTGCGCGTGCGCTCGGCTGGGTCGCTTTCCTCGACGCTGATCGTCGCCAGCATCGACATGCTGCGGCCCTGCTCCATGGACATCAGCATCTCGGCGAGCCGGTGCTGCACCACCTGGTTCTGCCCGATCGGACGCCCAAACTGCTCGCGGGTACGAGAGTAGTCGAGCGTCATGGCGTGCATAGCCTCCATGGCCCCGACCGCCTCCCCGCCCATCGCGGCGATGCCCGCCTCCATCACCCGCTCAACGAGCGGGAAGCCGTTTCCGATCGCGCCGAGCATATCGCTCTCCCCCACGGCGACATTGGTGAGTGATAGCTCGGCGGCGCGGGTCTCGTCGCGTAGCGCATAGCCGCGCCGGGCCAGCCCATCGGCCCTGGCGTCCACCAAGAAAAGCGTGATGCCCTGGGCATCGTCCTGCCCCCCGCCAGTGCGCGCGCTGACTACAATTTTGTCCGCCGAGTCGCCATGCGGGACCACGCTTTTCGCCCCATCCAGCACCCAGCCGCTGACGTTGCGCTTGGCCGTGGTCATCACGTCGGTCAGGTCGTAGCGCGCCTGGCGCTCGCCATGCGCGAAGGCGAGCTTCATGCGCCCCTCGGCAACGGCGGGCAGGATTTCGTTGCGTTGCGCGGAGTTGCCCGCCAGCCGGATCGCCGTGCCGGCCAGCACGACCGTTGCAAGATAGGGTTCCAGCGCCAGCGCCCGGCCGAGCGCCTCCATCACCAGCATCACCTCGACCGGTCCCCCGCCGAAGCCGCCGTACTCCTCGGCGAATGGCAGGCCGAGCAAGCCAAGCTCGGCGTAGCGGCCCCAGAGATCGGCACTCCAACCCGCCGGTTCCTTGAGGTAGTTCTTGCGCTGGTCGAACGAGTAGTGGTCCGCCACGAGCCGATCGACGCTGTCCTTCAGCAGCCGCTGCTCGTCGGTGAGTTCGAAGTCCATCAGAGCCTCAGCACCGCTTTGGAGAGGATGTTTTTCTGGATTTCGTTCGTGCCGCCGTAGATCGAGGCGGCGCGCAGGAACAGGTAGTTGCCAGTGGATTGCTCGGCCATTTCCGCGAGCACGTCGGGTTCGTTCGCCATCGCCGCCAACTCTTGCGCCCAGATCGGCATGGCCAGCGGCCCGCCGACATCCATCGCCAACTCGGTGGTGGCTTGCAGCAGCTCCGTGCCCTTCACCTTCAGCACCGACGACAGCGGATCGGGCCGGCCGTCGCGCTGTTTATCGTATGCCGAGACGACGCGGAACTGGGTGATCTCCAGCGCCTTCATGTCCACTTCGAGCTGTGCCACGCGCTGGCGGAATGCCGCGTCCTCGATCAGCGGCCGGCCACCCGCGCGGATCTCGCGCGCCATTTGCTTGGCCGCGGCGACACGTTCCTTGCTTTTCCCGAGCCGTGCGATGCCGGTGCGCTCGTTGCCGAGCAAGTATTTGGCGACGTCCCAGCCCCGGTTCTCCTCGTGCACGCGCATCTCCAGCGGCACCTTTACATCATCGAAGAACACTTCGTTCAGATGATGCGCGCCGTCGATCGAGACGATCGGGCGCACAGTGATGCCCGGCGTTTTCATATCCACGAGCAGGAACGAGATGCCCTCCTGTCGCTTGGCCGCGTTCGGATTGGTGCGCGCGAGCACGAAACACCAATCGGCGTAATGCGCGGTGGAGGTCCAGATCTTCGAGCCGTTCACCACGTAATGCCCGTTCACGCGCTTGGCCGAGGTCTTGAGCGAGGCCAGATCGGAACCGGCGCCGGGCTCGGAGAAGCCTTGGCACCACCAGTCGTCGAGATTAGCGGCGCGCGCCAGGAACCGCTTCTTCTGTTCTTCGGTGCCGAACTGGATCAGCACCGGCCCGATCATGGTGATGGCGAACGAGGACAGCTCGGGCGCCGGCGCCTTCAGGTTCTCTTCGAGGAAGATCATGCGCTGCACCGGGGTCCAGCCGGTGCCGCCGTATTCCTTCGGCCAGTTCGGGCAGGCCCAGCCTTTCTGGTTCAAGATCCGCTGCCATGCGACCGTGTCTTGCTTGCGCGGGGTGTAGCCAAGCCGCATTCGCTCGCGGATGTCGGAGGGAAGACGGTCGCGGATGAACGTGCGGACCTGGTCCCGGAACGCAATTTCCTCCGGAGTATAGCGCAAGTCCATCGTTTCGCTCCTTTGCCGCTGGAAATCGAGTCTGGCAGGGCGGTCCGATCTCAGCAACCGGCTTAAGGGGTCAAAACCTCCGGCCTGACCGGATGCCGGCCTTGGGCATCAAAGCCGCAATACTGCCTTGGCCAAGATGTTCTTCTGAATTTCGTTGGTGCCACCATAGATCGAGGCGGCGCGCAGCAACAGATACTCCCGTGTGGCCTGCTCGGCGGATAGGGCCAACTCGTCGGGCTGGTTCGCGAATGCGGACAACTCGCGCGCCCAAAGCGGCATCGCCAGCGGCCCGGCGGCATCCATCGCCAATTCGGTGGTTGCCTGCAACAGCTCGGTGCCGCGGACCTTCAGCACCGAGGAGAGCGGATCGGGCCGCCCGTCCTGCTGCTTGGCCAAGTCCGAGACCACGCGATACTGGGTGATCTCCAGCGCCGTCATGTCCACCTCGAGCTGCGCCGCGCGGCCCTGGAAGCCATGGTCCTCGACGAGCCGACCCGGCCCCGTGCGCACCTGGTGCGACCGCCCTGGCCGCGCCGACGCGCTCCCTCGACTTGCCGAGCTGTGCGATCCCGACCCGTTCGTTGCCGAGCAGGAATTTCGCCACGTCCCAGCCGCGGTTTTCCGCGTGGACTCGCATCTCGACCGGCACCTTCACGTCGTCGAAGAACATTTCGTTCAGGTGATGCGCGCCGTCGATCGCGATGATCGGGCGGACGGTGATGCCAGGCGTCCTCATATCGAGCAGCAGGAACGAAATGCCTTCCTGCTTCTTCGCCGCATTCGGGTCGGTGCGCGCGAGCAGGAAGCACCAATCCGCCCAATGCGCGGTGGAGGTCCAGATCTTCGAACCGTTAAGGATGTAGTAATCGCCGTCGCGTCGCGCAGTGGTTCTCAGCGCCGCGAGGTCGGAGCCCGCGCCGGGCTCCGAAAACCCCTGGCACCACCAGTGGTCGAGGTTGGCGGCGCGGGGCAGGAATTGCTTCCGCTGCGCCTCGGTGCCGAACTGGATCAGGACCGGGCCGATCAAGGTGATGTTGAACGGCGATAGATCGGGCGCCGGGGCGAGCGCATTCTCGTCGAGGAAGATCATGCGCTGGATCGGACTCCAGCCCGGACCGCCATACTCCTTTGGCCAGGAATACGCGGCCCAGCCCTTGCGGTTCAGGATGCGCTGCCAGGCGACGGTGTCTTGCTTGCGGGGCGCGAGACCCAGCCGCATCCGCTCGCGGATGTCGGCCGGCAGACTTGCGCGGACGAAGCCGCGTACCTCCTCGCGAAACGCGGCCTCTTCCGGCGTAAAGCGCAGGTCCATTTCGTCTTTCCCCTCCCGTGGCCGGCAAGTGCTCAACCCTCGCAATTCAGCGAGGCGGCGGCAACCGGGCCGGGCACGAATAATCACAAGGGCAGGAGGAGGGCATTACTCCGGTTGCAGCCTCCGGCGGTCTGGACCACTCCCGACAGAAGCAAACCGGAGGATCGCACGATGAGGGTTCTGGCCGTCCATCCCGGTCCGCTAATGTACACAAAGGTGTTCCTGCGCTTGGAGCCGCTGGGCCTCGAACTGGTCGCGGCCGCCGTGCTGCGCGATGGGCACGAGGTGCGCTTGGTCGACCTGCAGGCGGAGGCGCACACGGATTACTTCGCGGCCTTGGCCGACTTCAGGCCCGACGTGATCGCATTTTCCTGCAACTATCTGGCCAACGTTCCGGAAATCGTTGATCTGGCGAAGGAGACCAAGCGTCGCCAGCCGGGCGTTCTGTTCGTGGTCGGCGGGCACAGCGTCTCGTTTACCGCGGGGCCGATGCTGGAGCACGCCGGGGGAGCGATTGACTGCGTGCTGAAGGGCGAGGGCGAGGCGGTGCTGCCCGCTTTCCTGGCGGCGGTCGAGGCAGGCCGAGCCCCGGTCACGGTGCCCGGCGCCGTGACGCCGGACGGCGACGGGCCGCCTCCGGTGTTCGCCGACGACCTCGATGCGCTGCAACCGGCACGGCATCTGCTGCGTCACCGGCGCAAATATTTCATTGGCACGCTCGATCCCTGCGCCTCGATCGAGTTCTCGCGCGGCTGTCCGTGGGACTGCTCGTTTTGCAGCGCCTGGACGTTCTACGGCCGCAGCTACCGGCTGAAGAGCCCGGCGAAGATCGGCGAGGATCTGGCGGCGATCCGTGAGCCGGGCGTGTTCATCGTCGATGACGTGGCGTTCGTCCGCGCCGAGCACGGCATAGCGATCGCCGACGAGATCGAGCGACGCGGCATCCGCAAGAAATACTACCTGGAAACGCGAGGCGACGTGCTGCTGCGCCATCGCGAGGTGTTCGAGCGATGGCAGAAGCTCGGCCTCAAGCTGATGTTTCTCGGCCTAGAGGCGATCGACGAGGAGGGGCTGAAGAAGTTCCGCAAGCGCGTGCCGCTCAGCAGCAACTTCGAGGCGCTGGAGTTCGCCCGCTCGCTCGGCATCAATGTGGCCATCAACATCATCGCCGACCCGGACTGGGACCATGCTCGCTTCGAGACCGTGCGCAAATGGTGCCTGGAGATCCCCGAGGTGGTGAACCTCAGCGTGAACACGCCCTATCCCGGGACCGAAACCTGGATGACGGAGGCCCGGCGGCTCACCTCGCGCGACTACCGGCTGTTCGACATCCAGCACTGCGTGCTGCCGACCAAGCTGCCGCTAGAAGAGTTCTATCGGGAGCTGGTGACCACCCAGCAGGTGCTGAACCGCAAGCATCTCGGGCTGCACACGCTCTGGGAGTCTTCGGGCGTGTTCGCCCGGCTGCTGCTGCGCGGACAGACGAATTTCATCCGCAGCATGTTCGAGTTCAGCAAGATTTACAACCCGGACGCACTGGTCGCCGATCACGCCAAACCAGTGGCCTACGAACTGCCCCCTCCCCCGCCCGCGCGCGAGAAGGTGCAGGACCGCGCCGAACTCTACGTCCACGCGACACCCGCGCGGGCGCGTCGGACATCGGAGCAAAGCGGGGTTTGACCGATAGGGCACGAATGCCCAAATTCAGCAGCACATGCCTGGCCAAGCGAGAGGAACGGTGCGCTCGGTGGCCAGCCGCCGCTTGGTGGAGGCGGTGCTCGGGCGCATCGCGCACGGGATCATCGAATAGGTGCGGGTCTGGCGCCTGGTGGTCGGCTGACACCGCGAACTGGATGGGGAAGGCGCCAGGCTCTACGGAGGGCGATGGAACATCCCTGGAACGCCCGTGGTGTACGCATCCGGCAAGGTCGGCACCGACGAGCGAAATGTGCTGCTCAACCCCCGCCATCGCTCCGCGAGCGGATGGCGTGCCACCGAAACGTCATTCCGCGGCGATCCGAGGCCAGGCGCCTTGCCGCAAGTCACCGGCTATGCGACCCATGACTGGCCCGCGCGGAAGGCCACAGCAATGCCGACCACCGCCCCGATAGACTGTGACCTGCACCCGACTGTCCCGGCATTGTCGGCGCTCATGCCGTACCTCGACGACCTCTGGCGTGAGGCGGCGTCACGGCGGGGATTCGACGAGATGGTGCCGATCTCGTACCCAACCACAAACCCACTTACCGCCCGGGCCGATTGGCGGGACGCCAAGGGCAAAGGCGCCACGACCCAGGAGCGGCTCGCCGCGGAGGCGCTGGACCCGTTC
Organism: uncultured Pseudomonadota bacterium; assembly: GCA_963849305.1. Classification (GTDB taxonomy): domain Bacteria; phylum Pseudomonadota; class Alphaproteobacteria; order Acetobacterales; family Acetobacteraceae; genus CAWKGV01. Next base: position 114,490 of record CAWKGV010000007.1, on the reverse strand, counting down.
CGCACCCACCTCGCGATCCTCAATTGCCTCTATGGCGCCCCGGTGCTGTTCAGCGACGACTTGGCGGTGGCCTTCTGTCGCGCACTCAACGACTGGGTGGCGCACGATTGGCTGGATCGCGACTCCCGCCTGCGCGCTTCCATCGTCGTGCCGATGCACACCGCCGAGCGCGCGGTGGACGAGATCGAGCGCCGCGCGCCCGACCGGCGCTTCGTCCAGGTACTCCTGCTCGTCTCCGGCGAGGTGCCGCTCGGGCGGCGGCAGAACTGGCCTATCTTCGCCGCGGCCGAGCGACACGGCCTGCCTGTCGGCATCCACGCCGGCAGCTCCTACCGCCATCCAGTCACGCCGATCGGCTGGCCGAGCACCCAGGTAGAGGACTACGTCAATCAGGCCCCAGCCTTCGCCTCCCAGCTCACGAGCTTGATCGCCGAAGGCGTGTTCGCGAAGTTCCCGAAGCTAACCGTGGTGCTGCTGGAGTCGGGCATTAGCTGGCTGCCCGCCCATCTCTGGCGGCTCACCAAGTTCTGGAAGGGATTGCGCAGCGAAATCCCCTGGGTGAACGACCCGCCCACCCAGATCGTCCGCGAGCGGGTGCGGCTCACGCTGCAACCCCTGGACGCGCCGCCCGAGCCGTCACAGGTGATGCGGCTGATGGACCATCTCGGCTCGGACGAGATGCTGCTGTTCTCCACCGACTACCCGCACTGGCAGTTCGAGGGCGTCGCCGCGCTGCCGGAAGGGCTCGAACCCGGGCTCGCGCGGAAGATCATGGTGGACAACCCGCTTCGAACCTATGTTCGGCTGAAGGAGACTGTGTCATGACCTTGGATGTCCTGTCCCGCCCGAACCCGCAGCCAGTCGCGGCGAGCAAGCTCGCCATCGCGGATTGCGACGTCCATCCGCGCGTTCATACGCTGAAGGATCTCTACCCCTGGCTCTCGCACCGCTGGCAGGAACATATCGAGACCTTCGGGGTGATCTATCGTCAGCCTTGGGAGAAGGGTCCGGCCTACCCGAAGGCGCAGCCTCTCGCCTGCCGGCGCGACGCTTGGCCTCCCGGAGCGACACCCGGCAGCGATCTGGCGTTCATGGCCGAGCAGCATCTCGACCCCAACAACGTCGCCCTCGGCATCCTCAATCCGCTCACTATGGGGCAGGGTGCGCAGAACCCCGATCTCTCGGCCGCGCTTACCCATGCCGCGAACGAGTGGCAGATCGAGCATTGGACCTCCCGCGACGCGCGGCTGAAGGGCTCGGTTGTTGTGCCGTATGAGGATGGGCCGGCCGCGGCTAGCGAAATCGAGCGGCGCGCCGGTGATGCCAACTTCGCCCAGGTGCTGCTGCTCACGCGAACGGCCGAGCCGCTGGGTCAGCGCCGCTATTGGCCGATCTACGAGGCCGCCGCCGCCGCCAGGCTGCCGGTTGGCATTCACGCCTTCGGCTATGGGGGCCACCCGATCACCGCCGGCGGCTGGGGTTCGTTCTACATCGAGGAGATGGTGGGCCATGCCCAGGCATCGGAGGCCGTGGTAGCCAGCCTCGTGCTGGAAGGCGTGTTCGAGCGGTTCCCCGGGCTCAAGGTGGTGCTGATCGAGGGCGGCTTTGCTTGGGCCGCCGCGCTCGCCTGGCGGCTGGACCGGCAGTGGGCGAAGCTGCGCAAGGAAGTGCCGGACGTGACGCGCCCGCCCTCGGAATACATGCGTAGCAACGTCTGGTTCACCACTCAGCCGGTGGAGGAGCCGGAACCGCGCCAGCATCTGGCCGACGCGATCGAGTGGATCGGCTGGGACCGCATCCTGTTTGCCACGGATTATCCGCACTGGGATTTCGACGACCCCGCGCAGGCGATGCCCATCCGCATGACGGAACAGCAGCGCCGGCAGATTTTCCGGGAGAACGCCAAGGCGGTGTACGGCGTCTGAACGGGGGCTTCGCCCGATCCGAGCCGGTGCGGCAACGCTGATGCAGCGACCGCGTCGCGGGCCAAGCTCGGAATTGGCGGCGTGAGCGGGATCATCCGGCGCTGCGGCGTCTGCGATGCCCCCGCCCCCGCTCCGTTCCGTGCCCCGGCGCCGGAGATCGCCCCGGATCTGGACCTGAGACCCGGCGAACCGACCCGCTCCACCCTCGCCGATTGGGTCCAGACCTGCGTCTCCTGCGCGCGGCAGCACCGGACTTGGCGACCCTGGCCCAATCAGCCGGTGCGGTGGTCGAATCGGACGAATATCAGGAATTGGCGGGCACCGCGCCGGACTATGCCCTGCCCTTCTTGCGTTGGGCGACGATCTGCCGGCTGACCCGGAGATACCCCATGACGGCCGAGGCACTGCTTCAGGCCGCCTGGGCGGCCGAGGACATGGCCGATGGCACGAATGCCGCGGCGTGGCGAAAGCGGGCGGCTGAGCTGTGGGGCGAGCCCGGTGATGTCGAAACGAGTCTGCGCCGGCTCGATGCGCTCCGTCGTGCCGGCGAGTTCGAGAGGGCCGAGCGAGCCGTTGCCCGGCTTGTTGGGCTGCCAATCGACGAGACCTCGCGCCGTGTGCTCGCCTTCCAGCGACCGCATCGCCGCCCGGGACACGGGGCGCCACCTCATCAGCAGCGCGATCCGCCCGCCCGCGCACCGGCCGCATGTGGCACACGGCAAGCGGCAATCAGCTGGGTTCTGGGGGCGGCTATTCGGACGATAGCGGCGTCGGGCGGGTCGGAGTCGTCATCTCGTCCGGCGACCGGACCCCGGTCTCTCCCACGCGTCCGTCGTTGACGTGGGTCTCAATTTCATCTTGCATGAACTCTGAGGGCTACTTTCACCGACGGTCCGCATGAGGGCTTCTTCTTAACTCATACCTCGAGGGATTATGACGATGCCAGTACATCCGCAAGTCAGGGCGCTTCTGGATGAGTTCGAGAAGCAGGGTTTGCCGCCGTTTGACGAGATGAATGTTCCTCAGGCCCGCGTCGTCGCTCTCGGTTTCCGGGATCTACAAGGCGAACCCGAGCAGATCGGCGAAATCCGCGATATTCTAATTCCTGGGCCGGCCGGCAAGCTGCCGGTTCGGCTGTATCATCCCTCCCCGGGGAAGTCGCTGCCACTGGTGGTCTATTTCCACGGCGGCGGATGGGTCTTCGGCGATGTGGAGATCGTAGATCGGCCCTGCCGCGCGCTCGCCAATGCCTCGCAGTGCGTCGTGGCCTCGGTGAACTATCGGCTCAGCCCAGAGACCAAGTTCCCCGGACCGGTCGAGGACTGCTACGCGGCGACGCGCTGGCTCAGCGAGCACGCCCGCGACATCGGGGCTGACCAGAATCGGGTGGCCGTCTCAGGGGATAGTGCCGGCGGCAATCTCGCGGCTGCGGTGGCATTGATGGCTCGGGACCGCGGCGGCCCGGCGCTCGCCTATCAATTGCTGATCTATCCGGTAACGACACCGGCGCAAGGCAACCAGTTCGCCTCCTACCGGGATAACGCAGACGGCTACTTGCTGACCCGAGGCGGCATGGAGTGGTTTTGGGAGCACTATCTGGCCTCGCCGGAAGACGGCAAGAACCCGTACGCCTCGCCGCTCCATGCTTTCGACCTGAGCAGGCTACCCCCGGCGATGGTCGTGACGGCGGAGTTCGACCCTCTGCGCGATGAGGGACAAGCTTATGCGCGGCGGCTGCAAGAGGCCGGGGTGAAGGTCAAGACATCCCATTATGAGGGAATGATTCACGGCATCTTCTGGATGGCCGGGGCCATAGACCGTGGACGAGACCTCACGGCTGAAATGGGTGAGGAGTTGCGCAAACAGCTCGCGTCCTGACGTTCAATGGGGGGAGTGCGCTAGCGATGGATGATTTGCAATCGCGGTCCGCCGGCGGGAAGAAGACTCGAAGCGCGGAGGTGGATGCGATTGTCGTCGGAGCGGGGTTCTCCGGCCTGTACATGCTCCACTGCTTGCGCGAACTCGGGCTTTCAACGCGCGTCTATGAGGCGGCCGACGGTGTCGGCGGGACGTGGTACTGGAATCGGTACCCGGGCGCGCGGTGCGATTCCGAGAGCTATTATTACTGTTACTCGTTCTCCGATGAAATCCAGCAGGAATGGGAATGGACCTGCCGGTATCCCGAGCAACCGGAGATACTGCGCTACCTCAATTATGTAGCGGACAAGCTCGATCTACGTCGGGATATCCAGTTCAAGACCCGCGTCACGGCCGCACTGTTTAACGAGCAAACCAATCGATGGGACGTCGAGACCGATGATGGCGGTCGCATCTCGGGTAAGTTCCTTATCACGGCTGTCGGCTGTCTCTCGGCCGCACAGATTCCCGAGATCAAGGGCCTCGAGACCTTCGAGGGCAGATGGTACCATACGGGCCATTGGCCACACGAGGGCGTTGACTTCACCGGCGAGCGGGTCGGCCTCATCGGCACGGGATCGAGCGGCATCCAGAGCATTCCGGTGATCGCCAGTCAGGCCGCTCACCTCACGGTGTTCCAGCGGACTCCGAATTTCACTGTCCCGGCGCGGAATGCGCCCATGCCGGCGGAGTTCATGCGGCGGGTCAAGGCGAACTACGGCGAGATCCGGCGCAAGACCCGCGAATCGTTCACCGGGATGCCGTTCGGTGTTCCGGAAAAGTCGGCGCTCGAGGTGACGCCGGAAGACCGGCAACGCGCGTATGACGCCTATTGGGAGATTGGCGGCTTCGGGTTCTTGTTCGATACATACAACGATCTGATCATCAACAAGGAAGCCAACGATACCGCCGCGGAGTACGTCCGGGCGAAGATCCGCGAAATCGTGCACGATCCCGCCGTCGCCGAAATCCTGTCGCCGCGGGATCATCCGATCGGCACCAAGCGCCCGCCCATCGACACCGACTATTACGAGACGTTCAACCGGGACAATGTGACCTTGGTCGATCTCAGATCCTCGCCGATCGAGGAGATCACCAGGAAGGGCATCCGCACACGGGACGCCGACTACGAGTTGGATGCCATCGTTTTCGCCACCGGCTTTGATGCGATGACAGGGTCGCTTTTCAAGCTGGGTATTCGTGGCAGAGGCGGTGTCGCCCTCAAGGAGAAGTGGGCTGACGGGCCGCATACCTACCTCGGCGTCGCGACCGCGGGCTTTCCCAATCTCTTCATCATCACCGGTCCCGGCAGCCCCTCGGTGCTCAGCAATATGCCGGTGTCGATCGAGCAGCACGTGGAGTGGATCAGCGATTGCATCGGTTACATGCGTAACCAAGGTCTAGACTACATCGAAGCAACCGAGGAAGCGCAAGAAGCGTGGGTCGCCCATGTCAACGAGGCGGCAAACGCCACGCTGCTTCCGCAAGCAAACTCCTGGTACATGGGGGCCAATATTCCCGGCAAGCCGCGCGTTTTTACGCCATACATCGGGGGCGTGGGGAATTATCGGCAACTTTGTAGCGATATCGCGGAGAAGGGCTACAAGGGGTTCGTGATGGCCCACAGCCGTCAGGCTGTTCCTGCCTAGGGCGACTGAGCCGGCGCTGCGCCAAGCACGTCTTGCAAGAACGCGCGCCTGCGGTGCAGGGCGTCCTCGGTGGCCGCCTTCGTATTCAAGCAGGTGGCCGAGATAACGGCGGATACTCGACCCGCTGCAGTACGACCCGACCCAGGTGCCCCTTGGCTGGTGAATCTCGCCCTGCTCGCCGGGCGCATCATCATCGCCCGCGACCCGGCGATCGCGGTGGCGGGCATCGCCCATGACCCGACGGCGGGCGCGAGCTACGACGCCATAGTCGCGCGGCGCAGCCGCTACACGCCTTGCGCTATTTTACCCGCGATGTGACGGGTTCAGTCGTCTGTGCGCCGGCTCGAACTATCGCGGAACTCCATCGCTTTTTGCAGGAGCCACTTGTCGTAAGCGTCCGTCGGCCGAAAAATCAAACTGCCGTTGCCCGCCTGCAAACAAAAGTTCTGATCAATGCCTGTGCCCCGCATAGTCAAGACAACTGGCGTGAGGCGCCCGCCGATGTCGAACACATGGTGAATGCACAGATAGTTGGGGCGGCTTCCAAAGGTATCCAATGGTCGTGCAGACGCAGTTCCTCCTAGAGGGCCGCCCTCATCGAGAATGCCGGGAACTCGTGAAATCGTAAAATCAAGTTCCGTCGGTTGGATCTCTGAGCTAGGTAAAGATGTAGGTAGAGATGTAGGTTGAGATGCAATGAATAGCTGATCGCCCTCATACCACTGCCGAGTGGTATGGCTGTAGTGCGCCAGCTCGATGGTCTCGCCCACAAATCGAACCAGGGCGAAAACATGCATAACGTCGTCCACTCGCTCGAACCCTTGCGAGCCGGCGTACAAGATTTCGTAAGCACCTCCAAATTTTTGTTGCAGCGTTTCTCCAATAACGGCCTCTTGAGCCAAAAGCTCATTTGCGACTCGCAGCCCCGCTTCGTCAGCCTGCGCCGCAGGATGTTCGTTGGGCGACATCTCACTAACTAGTTTGATGAAGATGTTGCTGCCCGTTCCGGCGACCGCATATTCCGCTCCTCCGAACGGTGATGCCGATCGGTGGACCGTTCCTACCATGTAATACCAGGGCTGGTCGCTCGGGGCGATGATCGCCCAAAAATCCTTTATTGGATGCTTATAATGAGCTTCCAGAAAACCTATGACCGCGGTCCTGCTGACATCGCCATTCCTGAACCAGTCTCGGGCTCGGGCGGCGAAACTGTACGCGTGATCACTCCTTCCTGACCACAGAGCCGCCAAGCTAGGTGCAATCTGTATTACCTTGCGTTGAAATGAGAAACGAAGATTACCGGTATATGCTCGCGTTGGCACACTATTCCCGTCCGGAAGAGTAGATGATGTCACTAGTATATCCCCGAGCAGCGTACGGCCGCCTTTCGGGTGAAAGCATGCAATTAATGTCACGGCGCTACGCTCTTGGAATATGGAACTGCGAACTTGGCTGATACCGACCTCACGATCCAGTTCGCCTTCGAGGGCACCCGCTACCAGAGCGCCCGCCTGGGGCTCGCCAAGTTCGCGCTGCGCACCGGCCGGCTGCTCGATCCGGCGGTCGGTGCGCTGTCGGAGACCATGCGCTGGTAGCTGACCAACGTCGCCAAAGGCGCTCGCCAAGCGGCATGGCACTGGCTGGCCGGGCGGCACCACCGAGAAGACGCTGTCGCGTCGCTCGGGCAAGCCCGTGGAATCGATCCAGTCGAGCGTGCGGTTCGAGGTCGACAGCTCGACAGCCTGCGGGCTATATCGGCGCCAGCACCGTCTATGCGCGTATACAGGAATACGGCGGTACCATCACCCCGCGCGTGGCGAAGTATCTGGCGATCCCGCTGCCCGCCGCACTGAACGGCGACGGCACGCCGAAACCCCGGCCGCGCTGATCTTCCGGCGGCGGGAGCTCACGATCGTGCCGCTCTGCGTGCTGAAGTCGAAAGCCCGGGCGCGATAGGTAGCCGAGCAGGGGCTGCGCGCTCGGCGCGAAATTGATCTCGGCGCGCGTCGCGCCGATCTCGACCAGCTCATTGCTGGCTCGCGCTGCCCTCGCTCCCATCGCGGCGATGAGCAGGAGCCCGCTCAGCAGGGCGATGGCCTTGAGTATGTCTCGTCTCCTTTCCGACACGTCACGGCCCCGCTACCCGCACCATCCCCGATTTCTCAACCGAGCGCGTCGCGGCGTCGGCCAGCAGGAGCGCCCTCAGACCGTCCTCGCCGTCCGGCCGGGCCGCCTGCCCGCGGGTGGCCGCGGCAATAAAGGCGTCAAGCTCGGCGCGGTAGGCGGTGGCGTAGCGTTCCAGGAAGAAGGGCAATGCCGGATCGCCGTGGAAGCCTTGCGCGTCAGCCAGCCTTACCGTGGTTGCGGCGACGTTGCCCGCACGCAGCAACCCCCTCGCGCCGTGCGCCTCGATGCGCTGGTCGTAGCCATAGGAGGCACGGCGCGAATTGGAAATCTGGCACAGCCGGCCAGTGGCCGTGCGCAGGCTGACGATCGCCGTGTCCACGTCGCCGGCCGCGCCGATCGCGGGATCGACCAGGCAGGACGACATGGCCTGGACCTCCACCGGTTCCTCGCCGAGGAGGAATCGGGCCATGTCGAAGTCGTGGATCATCATGTCGCGGAACAGCCCGCCGGAAGTCGCGATATAGCCGGCGGGCGGCGGCGCCGGGTCGCGGCTGATGATGGTCAGCAACTCGAGCGCGCCAATCTCGCCCGCGTCCAGCCGGCGCTTGAGCGTGGCGAAATGCGGATCGAACCGCCGGTTGAAGCCGATCATCAACGGCACTTCGGCGCGGCCCACCGCCTCAAGACAGGCCCGGACCCGCCCGGCCGCGAGGTCGATCGGCTTTTCGCAAAACACAGCGCGGCGGGCTTCGGCCGCGCGCTCGATATAATCGGCGTGGGTCGGCGTCGGGGAGGCGATCAGCACCGCGTCGGCATGGAATGCGTCTTCCAGGGCGATGACTGGCGCGTCGCACGCTTCGGCCAGCCGTGCTGCCGCCTGGCGATCGGTATCGGCCACTCCCACGAGCCGCCCGCCGGGATGGGCGGCGACGTTGCGGGCGTGGATCTGCCCGATCCGACCGGCCCCGATCACGGCGATACTCAGCATGATGCTCACCCCCCCCTCGTTGTATCGGCGGCGCGGGCGTGGACAATAGGCAGACTGGCAGGAGCGAGCGAGACCGATGACGATCCGCCTCACCACGGCCCAGGCGCTGGTGCGATACCTTGCCGCGCAACGCACCGATATCGACGGGCGCGAACTTCCCCTGTTCGCTGGTGTCTGGGCGATTTTCGGCCACGGCAACGTCGCCGCGCTCGGCGAGGCGCTGCACGCCAGCCGCGACGCGCTGCCGACCTACCGGGCGCATAACGAGCAGGCGATGGCGCTGGCCGCGATCGCTTACGCCAAGGCGATGCGGCGGCGGCGCATGATGGCCTGCACTAGCTCGATCGGGCCGGGGGCGACCAACATGGTCACCGCAGCCGCGCTCGCGCACGCCAATCGGCTGCCCGTGCTGCTGCTGCCAGGTGACGTGTTCGCCTCGCGCCGCCCCGATCCGGTACTGCAACAGATCGAGGGCTTCGCGGATGGGACGGTTTCCGCGAACGACTGCTTCCGCCCGGTCTCGCGCTACTTCGACCGGATCGCCCGGCCGGAGCAATTGCTGAACGCGTTGCCGCGCGCGCTCGGCGTGCTGACCGACCCGGCCGCCTGCGGGCCGGTGACGCTGGCGCTCTGTCAGGACGCGCAGGCCGAGGCATTCGACTGGCCGGAGGCTTTCTTCACGCCCCGGCTTTGGCGCATCCGCCGCCCACCGCCGGACCCGGCCGAGCTGGCCGCAGCCGCCGACCTGCTGCGCCACGCCGAGGCGCCGATCATCATCGCCGGCGGCGGCGTGGCCTACGCCGACGCCTCGGACGCGCTGGCGCGGTTCGCGTTCGCGCACGGCATTCCGGTTGCCGAGACCCAGGCTGGCAAGGGCGCGCTCGCCCATAACCATGAGCTGAACCTCGGCGCCATTGGCGTGACCGGCACCTCGGCAGCGAACGAAGCCGCCGCCGAGGCCGACATTGTCCTGGCGGTCGGGACGCGGTTGCAGGACTTCACCACCGGATCGCGCGCCCTGTTCCGCCGTCCCGGACGGCAGCTGATCGGCCTCAACGTCCAGCCGTTCGACGCCGGCAAGCATGATGCGGTGCCGCTGGTCGCGGATGCGCGCGAGGGGTTGCGCGCGCTGGGCGCGGCGCTCGGAGGCCACCGCGCCAGCGCGAGTTGGGCTGCCCGGGTGCAGGCCGGGATCGCGCGTTGGCGCGCGACCGTTGCCGCCGTGACCGCGCCGGCGAACGCCATGCCATCCGACGCGCAAGTCATCGGAGCGGTGCAGCGCGCGGCATCTGAGAACGCGGTCGTGGTGGGCGCGGCGGGCGGCCTGCCGGGCGACCTGCATAAGCTTTGGCAGGCGCGGCCCGACGGGTATCACGTCGAATACGGCTATTCCTGCATGGGATACGAGATCGCCGGCGGCCTCGGCGTGAAGATGGCGCTGCCCGAGCGGGAGGTGATCGTGCTGATCGGTGACGGCAGTTATCTAATGATGAACTCGGAGATTGCCACCTCGGTCGCACTCGGACTCAAGCTCATCATTGTGCTGCTGGACAATCGCGGCTTCGGCTGCATCGACCGGCTGCAACGCGCGACCGGCGGCGCACCGTTCAACAACCTCCAAGCCGCCGAGCGCGGGATCGACTTCCGCGCCCATGCCGCCAGCCTGGGCGCCGAGGCCGAGCGCGTCGAGAGCGTGGGCGAGCTGGAGGAAGCCGTGCGGCGCGCGCGGAACGCGGAGCGGACGCGAGTGATCGTGATCGAGACCGATCCGGCCCAGGCGACCGAAGCCGGCGGACACTGGTGGGATGTCGCCGTGCCCGAGGTTTCAGAGCGTGCGGAGGTGCGAACGGCACGCGACGAATACCAGCGTCAGCTTGCCGCGCAGCCGGCCGGGAGCTGATCCGTGCGGGTTCGGATCGGCACCAACCCCATTGCCTGGTCGAACGATGATCTGCGCGAGCTGGGCGGGGCAACGCCGCTGGAACTCTGCCTCGCGGAAGCGAAGGAGGCCGGCTACGAGGGGATCGAGCTTGGCCACAAGTTTCCGCGCGAGCCCGTGGCATTGCGGTCCGTGCTGGACGCGCACGGACTCGCTCTGGTCTCCGGATGGTACTCGGCGGCATTGCTGGCGCGTTCAGCAGACGCTGAGATGGCCGTGCTGCGTCCGCATCTCGATCTGCTGCGCGCGCTCGGCTGCGACGTGCTCGTGTTCGCCGAAACCTCGAATGCCACGCATGGCGATCGCGCGCTGCCTCTGTCATGCCGGCCCCGGCTCGACGACGCGGGCTGGGGCCGGTTCGCTGAGCGCCTGACCAGGCTCGCCGAAGCGGTCGCCACGAATGGCCTCGCGCTCGCCTACCACCATCACATCGGGACGGTGGTGCAGAGCGCGGAGGATATCGACCGGCTGATGACCGAGACCGGCCCGGCGGTGAAACTGCTGCTCGACACCGGCCATGCCACATTCGCGGGCGCTGATCCCGCGGCGCTCGCGCGCCGGCACCGGACGCGAATCGCGCACATCCACTGCAAGGATGTCCGTCCGATAGTGCTGGCACAGGCGCGGCGCGAGGACTGGAGCTTCCTCGATGCGGTTGTGGCCGGCGTGTTCACCGTGCCGGGCGATGGCTGCGTCGATTTCACGTCCATGTTGGCCGAGTTGCCGGATTACGAGGGCTGGCTCGTGGTGGAGGCCGAACAGAACCCGGCGCGGGCACATCCGCTGACATACGCCAAGCTCGGTCACGCGACGCTTAGTCGGCTGCTGGCGGCTGATCCTGAACTGCCGATTCAGAGCTAACCCAGCGTCTCCGCCAGCCATCGCGTCATCACCGAGGCGCCAACCAGGAAGTCATCAATCGTCATCGCCTCGCGTGGGTTGTGGCTGCCGTTCTCGTTTCGGACGAAGATCATGCCAATCGGGACGCCGGCTGCCGCGAACGCCGCCGCGTCGTGGGACGCGGGACTGACAAGTTCCATCACCGGCACGCCAAGCCCGATGGCGGCATCCAGCAATCCGGTCTTGATCGCAGAGTCCACGAGGCCCACGGCGGCGCTCGCCTTGGTGCCGCGGTGAAAGCGCACGCCGCGCCGCTGCTCGATGCCGGCGATGATCGCGTCGATCTCGCGCTCCAAGCTGGCGAGCGCCCCCGGGTCATAAGCGCGCACATCCAGACTGAAATGGAACGTGCCCGGCACGATGGTCATGCCGTGGACGGCGGGATCTGTGTAGAAACGGCCGATAGTGCAGGCCATAGGCACACCGCGCGCTTCATGCTCCTCCCAGACGCGGTCGAGCGCCGTGGAGAACTCCGCGCCCGCCAGTGCCGCGTCGCGCCGGAAGCGGCGCGGCAGGCCGACATGATCGTGCCTGCCCTCGATCCGCGCGTCCGGGTAGCGAAAATTGCCAGGGATGCCGGTGCAAATCGCCACTGGCTTGCCCGCTTCCGCGAGGCTTGGCGCCTGCTCGATATGCAGTTCCACATAGGCGCGCAGCCGTGCGGGATCGAGGAATCGCTGTCCGGCGCGCAGCCCCGCCGGCTCGCCGCCGCAATCCGCGATATGCTCGGCAAGGGTTCGTGCGGTGTCGATCCGCCGCGCTCCCAGAGCGTTGTCCGGCAAGGTACCGAGTGCCGAACGGCTGCCGATGTAGGACACCTGGAACCAGATGCTTTCCTCGGCACGGATGCCCATGACCGTCACGTCGCAGGCGGGTCGCGCGCCGAGCCGTTGCAGCGCGGCCACGGATACGAGCCCCGCCACCACGCCGGCCGCACCGTCGAAGTTCCCCCCATGCGGCACGGAATCGAGATGCGAGCCCAGCACAACGCGCGGCGCCGCTCGGTCCCGCCCCGGGAGGGTCATGTAGAGATTGGCCGCTGCGTCCCGGTGGATCGTGAGACCGAGCCGCTCCGCCTCCGCCGCGATCGTCGCGTGCGCGCGTTGCTCACCCCGCCCATAGGGGTCGCGCGTCACGCCGGGTTCGTCGCGCCCGTCGTCGCGCAGCTTGTCGAGCAAGTCGGTCGCACGCGTCCTTTGCGCTTCCATCGCCGCCCGGATGTCCGCTGCCGCCGCCGATCTCGCGGTCATTCCGATCCTCTCCTCCGCCCCCTCCCCCAACCCCTCCCCGCAAGGGACGGGGGCTTTGAATGCCGACCTCTCGTTCATCCTGCCGAGGCCGCAAGCCGCCGCACCTCGATCGTTTGCTGCGCTGCCTGCACGGCGATCTCGAAATGGTCGGCCTGAACGACATCCAGCACGTTGTGCGGTCGGTGCGCGACGACGTTCATGCCGCCGACGTGGCGCACGCTGTCATAGAGGATGCCCGCACCTCCCAACGCCCTCACCTCCTCGCCCAGCACTTGCGAGGCGGCGTAGCTGTCGGCGGCGTAGATGTCCGGTCGGCTGCGCTGCTGACCGCGGATATCGAGATACCCGCCCGCCAGCCGAGCGGAGTAGCAGCGATATTGACGACGCATCCGCGCCAGCCCCGTGGCGACGGCCTCGCGCCGGAGATGGTGTCCGACCTCGGCGGCTGCGGTCACCATGGCAGCCGAGGCATACCATGCACCGAGGTCGGGACCGTTAAACCGCATTCCGTCGGGTGCGGCGTGCAGGAACGCGGCCATCACGATGCTGGCGTTGGGGCGGCCATAGACCCACTCCTCGCGCGGCAGGCGGGCCACCCGTTCCGCCACCAGCCGATCGTTAGTCCACCCCGCCAGCTCCATCACCGCTTCGAGGTCGGCGGCGGTAGCGACGGCATCGAATAGCCCGATCGGCGGGAACCGAGAGGGGATGAGCCGATACGATGGCAACGGCGCGGGCGCGAGGCTGCCGGTCACGTCAGAACTATATCGGCATCGGTGTAGGGGACGAAACCGGCATCCACCTCGTTCGGCGCCATGTAAAGCCCGCCCCGCGCGGCATCGAGAAACCGGCGCACCGTAAGCAATCCGTCCTGAGTGCCGCTGGTCATCAGCGCCAGCGGCGGGTTGCCGCCGAACACGGTCGCCTTATGCGGCCGGCGCAGCCACTCCGCCCCGTCCTGCTCGGTGGGTTCCAGGATGCGCAGGGCCTGGTATATGCCGAGCACCGCCGAGATCCGCAGCAGCACATCGACGTCCAAGGTGATCTCCCCATGCTCGCGCACTGTTCTGGCCCAGTTATGATAGGTGGACCGGGAGGGTAAGCCGAGCACCAGCCGCCGCTGCTCCTCGGATAATGCCCAGAGATCGGCGATGGCGAGGAACGTGCGTAACGCGGGAGCGCTGAGTCGGCGGCGGTTCTGGGGCGAGAACCGCGAGGCATCGAGCAGGTCCGGCCGTTCTGCTTGGCGCCTTTGTGATTCGGAGGATTGCGGCTTTCGAGCGGCTTGGAGCATAGGATCGGCCTCTAGTTCAGTTACGAACATTGTCCAATCTTGGACAATGTTCAAGCCCTCGCGCCGTCATGGCACGCCGGGCGGCCCGGCCGGCACGAGCTCGGGGTCTTCTAGCTCCACGCTCAACGCACGCAGTTCCCTGGTGTGAGGGTGGTTGGCCCGACCCGCGCGCAAGTCCTCGGCCTTGATCTGCTCCACCATCTCGCCGGCCTGCATCACGCCAATCAGCGGGCAGACATGCGCGACCACCGCGAGATTGTGGCTGACCAGCACGTAGGTCAGCCTGCGGCGGCGCTGGAGGTCGGCGAGCAGGTTCAGCACCTCCGCCTGCACGGAGACGTCGAGCGCGCTGGTTGGTTCGTCGAGCAGCAGCACCTCAGGCTCGGCCATCAGGGCGCGCGCGATCGCCACGCGCTGGCGCTGCCCGCCCGAAAGCTGATGCGGGTAGCGGAACCGCATCTGCTCGGGCAACGCGACCTCGGCGAGCGCGCGCAGGATGCGGGCCTCGATGTCCCCAATCCGATGCACCAGCAGCGGCTCGGACAATGTGCGGTCCACGGTTTGGCGCGGGTGCAGCGAACCGTACGGATCCTGGAACACCATCTGCACGCGTCGGAAGAAGCGTCGGTCCCGGCGCGCACCGAGAGCTTCGCCGTCCAGCGCCATGCGCCCGGTCCAATCGCGGTTGAGCCCCGCGAGCGCGCGCAGCACGGTGGACTTGCCCGACCCGCTCTCGCCCACGATGCCGAAGCTCGCGCCGCGCGAGACGGCGAAGGACACGCCCTTCACTGCCTCGGTCTCGCCGAAGCGCACGCAGAGGTTCACGACCTCGATCATCAGGGCTCGAGCCAGGCGGGATCGCGCGCGAGCGCGGCCAGCCGCTCGCGCGGATGGACCAGCGAGGGCAGGCAGGCGAGCAGGCCGCGCGTGTAAGGGTGGCGCGCGCGGGCCAGCTCGCCGGCCGGCAGCTCCTCCAGCACACGGCCGGCATACATCACCATCACCTGGTCGCAGAAATGCGAAACCAGCGGCAAGTCGTGGCTAATGAGAACCAGCGCCATGCCGCGTCGGGACACGAGGTCATCGAGCAGCCGCAGCATCTCCGCCTGCACCGTGGCATCGAGCGCGCTGGTGGGCTCGTCGGCGATCAGCAGCTCGGGGTCCGGCGCCAGCATCATGGCGATCATCACCCGCTGGCCCATGCCGCCCGAAAGCTCGTGCGGATAGGCGCGGGCGACCCGCTCGGGGTCGCGGATGCGCACTTGGTCAAGCAGATCGACCGAAGCCGCCTTTGCCGTCCGGCGCGAGCCGCGCTGGTGGACCCGCCATGCCTCGGCGATCTGCGCGCCCACGGTCATCACCGGGTTGAGCGAGAATTTCGGGTCTTGCAGGATCAGCCCTGCGCGGCGGCCACGGATGCGGCGCATGGCGCGCTCGGAGGCGGCGAGCACGTCGATGCCGTCGAAGGCGAGCCGATCCGCGCTCAGGCGTGCCGAGCCGGGCAGCAGGCGCAGGATCGCGCGCGCAGTGAGGGACTTGCCGGAACCGCTTTCGCCCACGATGCCGAGTTTCTCGCGCCCGAGGGTCAGCGAGATGCCGCGTACCGCCTCCGCGACGCCCGTGGGCGTCGGGAAGGCGATGCGCAGGTTTTGCATCTCCACCAGCATCAGCGTTGCTTCGGATCGAGCACGTCGCGCAGCCCGTCGCCGAGCAGGTTGAAGGCGAGCGCGGCGGTGAAGATGGCGAGGCCGGGGATGGTCGGCACCCACCATTGTTGCAGAATATAGCCGCGCGTCGCGGCGATCATGGTGCCCCATTCAGGCGTCGGTGGCTGCGCGCCCATGCCCAGGAAGCCGAGCCCGGCGGCGGTGAGGATGATGCCGCTCATGTCGAGCGTCACCCGCACGATCACCGAAGAAAGGCAGAGCGGGATGACGTGGCGCAGCACGACTCGCCCGGCACCCGCGCCGGTGAGGCGCACCGCGGCGATGTAGTCGGTGGCGCGAATGGTGAGCGTGTCGGCGCGTGCGAGCCTCGCGTAAGGCGGCCACGCGGTAAGCGCGATGGCGAAGATCGCGCTGGCGATGCCGGGGCGCAGCGCGGCGACGAAGGCGAGCGCCAGGATCAGCCGGGGAAACGCCAGGAACACGTCGGTCACGCGCATCAGCAGCCGGTCCACCCAGCCGCCCAGATAACCGGCCACGCTGCCGACGACCAGCCCGACCGGCGCGACCAGCCCGACCACCGCCACCACCATGCCCAGCGTGATCCGACCGCCATAGAGCAGGCGGGTGTCGAGATCCCGGCCCAGCTCGTCGGTGCCAAGCCAGTGCTGTGCCGAAGGCGGGGCGAGCCGGTTAGCCAGATTCTGCGCGTCGGGGCTGTAGCGGGTGAGGACGGGCGCGGCGAGCGAGGCCACGACCAGCACCAGCACGGTGATCAGGCCGGCCAGCGCCAAGCCGTTGCGGCGGAACAGCAGCCACGCACGGTAGCGCCGGCCCCAGGCGGCCTGGGCGCGCGAAGCCGGGTTGTCCGTGAGCAGCCAGGCGCGCCATGCGGCGTCGCTCACCGGACCCTCGGATCGAGCACGCGATAGGCGATGTCGGCCAGCAGGTTGAGGACCACGTACACTCAGTCCGATGACCAGCGTTGCCCCGAGCACCGCGTTCATGTCGGCGTTCAGCAGCGAAACCGTGAGATACAGCCCGATGCCGGGCCAGGAGAACACGGTCTCGGTCAGCACCGCGCCTTCCAGCAGGCCGGCATAGGCGAGAGTGACCACCGTGACCAACGGCACCGCGATATTGGCGAAGGCGTGTCGCCAGAGGATCCGCGCCCCCGACAGGCCCTTGGCCCGCGCCGTCACCACATACTCGCCCGCCAGCGCGTCCAGCATGAAGGCGCGGGTCATGCGGGTGATGTAGGCCAGGCTGAAATAGGCGAGCACCAGCGCCGGGAGCGCGAGATGGGCGAGCGCGTCGCGAAAAGCGTCCCACTGGCCGGCCAGCGCCGCGTCCACCACCAACATGCCGGTGACGCGCGGCACCATGCCGTCGTACAGCACGTCGATCTGCCCGGGTCCGGGCGCGATGCTGAGCTTGACGTAGAACACCAGCAGGAACAGCAGCCCGAGCACGAAAACCGGGATCGACTGGCCGGCGAGGCTGACCACGCGCACCGCGTGATCGAAGCGCGAGCCCTGCCGCGCGGCGGCAAGCACGCCGGCCGGGATGCCCACCACGAGCGCGAGCAAGATGGCGGAGGTGGCCAACTCGAACGTGGCCGGGAAATAGGTCGCGATGTCCTGCGTGACCGCGTGCGTGGTCATGACGCTGCGGCCAAGATCCCCGTGCAGCAGGCGGGCGACATAGATGCCGAACTGCACGAACAGCGAGCGGTCGAGCCCAAGCTCGGCGCGCACATGCGCCACCACGTCCGGCGGCGCATGGTCGCCCACGATGGCGACAACCGGGTCGATCGGCATCTCCCGTCCGATCAGGAAGGTGACCAGGATCAGGCCGAATAGCGTGACCGGCACGCTGCCGGCGGTGCCCGCTACCGCGCGCAGGCGAACGAGGCGCCGCCCGGAAGTCGCGCCGCTCAAGCCTTGCGGATGCCGGCGTAGCGCGTGTAGTCCGGCATCGGTCCGATCTTGAGGCCGGTGACGCCCCGGCGCAGCGTGGCGACCTCGTTCTTCTGCAACATCACCGCAAACGGGGCGACGTCCCAGAACTGGCGCTGCATCGTCGCATACAGCGCCAGGCGCTTCTCGCCGTCCACCTCCTTGGCCGCCTGCTCCGCCTCCTCCGTAAGCTGCTTGTCGTGGAAATGACTGCGCCAGGCGAGGATCTTGAGCTTGCTGTCGTTGCCATCGTCGGGGTCGGCGCAAAATGCCTGGGCATTGGAGTTCGGGTCGAAATAGTCGGAGCCCCAGACCAGCATGGCGAGCTGATGGGTGCGCGCGCGGGTCTTGGTGATGACCTGCTTCTGCTCGCCGGGCAGCAACTGGACCTTCAGCCCGATCTTGCCAAGGTCCGCCTGCACCGCCTGTGCCACCTGGTCATAGGGGGGCGCTGAGATGAAATCCATCGTGACGTTGAACCCGTCGCGCAGACCCGCCTGCGCCATCAGTTCCCGGGCCTTAGCGATGTCCTGGCGGAACGGCTGGTCAGTGAGCGCGCCGGGGATGCCGCGCGGCAGGAAGGATTGCTGCACCGTCCAGGTGAGCGGCGTGATGTTCTTGGCGATGCCCTCGTAGTCGATTGCCCATTTGATCGCCTGATGCACCTCCTGCCTCCGCAACTGCGGCATCGCCTGGTTCATGGCGATGTAGAGCGAGGACGCCTGGCCGGAGGAACTCGGTGTGATAGCCGGGATTGTTCGCCACCGCCTTGAGCTGGTCGGCTTGCAGGTCGCGCGCGATATCGACACCGCCCTTTTGCAGCAGCAGAAGCTGTTCCGCCGGATCCTTCACCTGACGCAGCACGATGCGCCGCACGCCCGGCGGGATGCCGGAGCCAGAATTGGCATCCACGATGATGTGGTCGGAGGCGGCCCAGGAGGTGAGCTTGAACGGGCCGGCGCCAGCGCTGGTGGTCTTGAGCCAGTTGTTGCCCATGTCGCCGTTGGTGGCATGCGCCTCGGCCGCGGCCTTTTCCACGATGCAACCGACATTGGCGGACAAACAGTAGAGGACGAAGCTCGGCGCCTGCTGAGTGGGGAGCTGCATGATCAACGTGCGCCCGTCGGTCGCGCGGATCAGCTTCTCCACATTGTCCTTGGTGTAGCCGAACTGGGTGATGATGAAGGCCGGGGTTTTGTTGAGCTGCACCACGCGGCGAAGCGAGTACTCGGCATCAGCGGCAGTGACCGGCTTGCCGGAGGCGAAGCGGGCGTTCGCGGTGAGATGGAAGGTGAAGGTCATGCCGTCCGAGCTGATCTCCCATTTCTCCGCCAGATCCGGGGCGATCTTGGTGCCATTGATCGGATCGGGGACGATCAGCTTGCGATAGCAGTTGCCATCCACCTCATTATCGGTGAACTCATACGATTCGGCTGGATCGAAGCTGATCACGTCGTCGATCTGCTTGGCCATGACGGCAATGCCCGGCGGGATCTGTGCGCCGGCGGTCGGGGCGTCGAGGCCGGCGGCGCCGGCCACGGCCGCGGAGGCGAGCAGGGCGCGGCGGGTCAGCATGGCTACAGCACTCCCCATTATCGGCTGTTCACGCAGCATAAGCACTGCGTTGGCGCCCAGGCCAGAGCCTCGTCAGGCGGCCCTTCCCTCCCGTTGGGAGACTGCGGGGTGAGGGCCGCACACCGCACACCTATCCTTACACCCCCACCGCCTTCATGCCGGGCCGTGCTCCAGGGCGCGCCACATTTCCATGTCACGTTCCGCGGTCCAGATCTGCGGCTTGTCTAGGCCCTTCGCTTCGTCGTAGGCGCGCGCGACATCGAATGGCATGCAATGCTCGAAGATGACCCATTGCCCGTATTTCGGGCGCATGAACGCCATCGCGTCGTCGTACACCTGCTTCAGCGTCCAGTCCTTCGCCACGCCCGCCTTGACCCGGCCGAACAGGTCCGAGGTGAATGCGGCGGTGCCGTCGATCCCCTCGCGCACTTCCTGCGGGTTCCTGAGCGAGCGGCCTCGGCCGGGGACCAGGCGCTCGGGGCCGAGCGCCTGGATCGCCGCGAGCGTGCCGGGCCAGTCGGTGAAATGCGCGTCGCCGCAATAGGGCGTCGCGCCGTATTCCACGCAGTCGCCCGAGAAGCACACACGCTCCTTCGGCAGCCACACGATCGTGTCGCCCGCCGTGTGCGAACGGCCGATATGGATGATCTGAACCTCCCGCTTGCCCAGCCAGAGCGTCATCCACTTGTGGAAGGTCAAGCTCGGCCAGGTCAGGCCGGGGATGCTCTCCTTGCCCCGAAACAGGCGCGGAAACCTGCCGATTTCGCTGTCCATGTCCTGCTGGCCGCGCTCCACGATCATCTCGCGCGTGACGTCGGAGGCGATGATCTCGGCCCCCGCATAGGCGGAGGCGCCCAGCACGCGAACCGCGTGGTAATGGCTCAGGACGACGTGTCTGATCGGCTTGTCGGTAACGGTCCGGATGCGGCCGATCACGTCGTTGGCCATTGCCGGCGTCGCCTGCGCGTCCACGACCAGCACGCTCGTATCGCCGATCACGACCCCGGAGTTGGGATCGCCCTCAGCCGTGTAGCCGAACAGGCCGGGGCCAAGCTCCTCGAACGATACTTGCTTGTCGGCCATATCCTTGGTGCTTGCGAAGCCGGACATGAGTGTTCCTCCACGATTTCAATGGTTTGAGCTGGTCCCGGCCACGCCCTCACGCGCCTTGGCCATCGCGCGGCGCAGTACATCGGCGTTACCGATATGATTGGCCAGGAGCAGGATCAGCTTGGCGTTCACCAGATGGCTTTGCTCGGTGGTGAGATCGCGGTGCGTATCGATCAGCTCCTGATAGAAGTCGTCGGGCGCGGCGATATTCGGGTCGGTGTCGAGCATGGTTCCCCTCGCCCAGGTCAGGCGTTGCAGGTGGCGCGCGTCACCGCCATGCGCACCTGTCCGGGATCGAAACGCCTCCAGCGCGCGCACACATGCTGGTCGGGCCGCAACAGGTAGAACGTGCCGGGCGCTGCATCGAAGCGCCGGGCAAGCAGGGTTTGGGTGTCCTCGATCACGCGCGCGCCGCCGGAACGAGGCTGGGCCGCCGGCGGCGCCACCAGGATCATCTGCACCGGGATCGGCGCGTCGCGGAGGCTGCGCAGGGCCTCTAGACGCACCTCGGTCGGCTCGTCCTCGCCATCAAAATAAAGACCGGCGAAGCCGCCGGCGAGTTGTCTCAAAAACCAATCCTCGCGCCCGGCGACGCGGATCGGCGCGTCCGTGCTCGCCGTTCCGGGAGGCAGGCCGGCAGCGAAGTGGTCCTGATCCGGGGTGTTTAGGGGCGAGTCCGCGAGTACGGCGGGAACCGACAACCGGCCGCTGTTCACCAGGCTGCGGGCGAAGGCGCAATCCTTGGCCAGCGCCAACACCGCATCGCGGAACGTGCGGCTGATCTCGCTTTTGGGGGTGATGAAATCGGTGCTGCGGGCGGAGTTCCGGATGTTCTCGTCGGAGGCGTATTCCCGCTCGCTGCCGTAGGTGTCGAGCAGCGCGTCGGGCGCACGTCCATCCAGGACCAGCTTGAGCTTCCATGCCAGGTTCTCGGCGTCCTGCACGCCACCATTGGCGCCGCGCGCGCCGAACGGCGAAACCCCATGCGCCGCGTCCCCGGCGAACAACACGCGGCCGTGCCGGAACTTCTCCATCCGGAGGCAGGCGAAGGTATACACGCTGACCCATTCCAGCTCGAACGCGACACCCTCGCCCAGCACCGCCTGGATGCGCGGGATGACCCGCTCGGGCTCGCGTTCGGCCACAGGATCGGCCTCCCAGCCAAGCTGGAAATCCACCCGCCAGATGTTGTCCGGCTGACGGTGCAACAACACCGACTGCTTCGGATGGAACGGCGGGTCGAACCAGAACCAACGTTCCGCCGGGAACTCGGCCGTCATCTTCACATCCGCGATCAGGAAGCGGTCATGGAAGACCTGGCCCTTGCTCTCCAACCCCATCATCCCTCGGATCGGACTGCGGCCCCCGTCGGCCGCCACCAGGTAATCACAGGCGAGCTGATACTCCCCGTCCGGCGTCTCGACCGTGAGCAGCACGCCATTGTCTGTTCGCGCCAGGCTAACGATCCTGTTCTTCCAGCGGATATCCAGGCCTTGCAATTGCCGTGCGCGATCCGCCAGGAACCCTTCCACATAATACTGCTGTAAGTTAATGAAGGCGGGACGGTGATGGCCGGCTTCAGGCAGCAAGTCGAAACTGTACACCAACTCGTCGCGGAAAAAGACGTTGCCGAGGTTCCAGCTCACGCCCTTGGCCACCATCCGGTCCCCGCATCCGAGCCGGTCGAAGATCTCGAGCGTTCGCTTTGCGAAGCAGATCGCGCGCGAGCCAGTAGAAAGTCGATCATCGGCGTCGAGCAAAACGACCGGCACGCCTTGCTGGGCGAGGTCGATCGCGGCCGTCAGCCCGACCGGGCCGGCGCCGACCACGATCACGGGATGGCGGACCGGGCGGGGGGCTGATTGGTCCGCCGACCTGATGTAGTCGAACCGGAGCGTCTGATAGTCCATGCTCATGTTCGTTCCCGTCAGTCGGGCTGAAGACTACGCCACATGAGATGGAACAAGAAGGTGATCGTATAAGCGGATGGCGGCCGGGGTGCTCTGTGACCCCGGCCGCTTCCGCTCAGGTGCCCTTGACCTCGATCTTCTTTCTCTGCTGCTGCGCTTGCGGGCTCTTCGGAAGCGTCAGCGTAAGCACGCCCTTTGAGAACTCGGCCGTAATCGCGTCGCGATCGACGCCGTCCGGGAGCGTGAAGCTACGTTGAAACGCGCCGTATGTACGTTCCGCGAGATATCGGTTCTCGTCCTTTTCTTCGCGCTCCCGCCGCTTTTCCCCCGTGAGCATAAGAATGTCCCCGTTGATAGACACGTCGATATCCTTTTCACTCATGCCCGGAAGTTCGGCGGCGATCTTGTATGCCTTCTCGTCTTCGGTGACATCGACCGCCGGCGCCGCGAAGCCGAGGGAGCCGTCCTGCCGCGCTGAAAATTCGGGATCAAACACCCGACGTAGCGCCGGGAAGCCCCCGGAGAAGCGATCGAACAGACGGTCCATCTCGCTTCGCAACGCTTGCCAGGGATCCGGCGCCACGCTTCTGGGTGCCTGCGGCTTCTTCACTTCGACCGGATTTTGAGCCATAGCGTACCTCCATACCGCCAAATTGCCGAATGGGCCGCGTGCTCGCCGGGGGCGGGCCCGACCGGCCTACGTTTGGGATGTCACTGATGAAGTTTGAAGCCACTGCTTGAACAAGTTGATCCTGGAGGAAACGATGAAGCTGGGCACGCTGATCCCTCAGACCGACCTCGGCGGCGCGCCCGAAGTCCTGCGCGAGTTCGCGCTGACAGCCGAGGAGCTGGGCTACGATTACATCGAAGCCGCCGACCACGTGCTCGGCGTCAACGGCGCCAGCCGCCCCAATTGGGGCAATCTCAACACCTCGGCCGACTGGTTCCACGACCCGTTCGTGCTGTTCGGCTTCCTGAGCCCGATCACCAAGCTCGCATTCTCGACCGGCGTCCTGATCCTGGCGCAACGGCAGACCGTGCTGGTCGCCAAGCAGGCGGCGTGCCTCGACGTGCTTTCCGGGGGACGGTTCAGGCTCGGCGTCGGGGTCGGCTGGAACGAGGTGGAGTTCACCGGGCTGAACGAGAATTTCCACAACCGGGGGCGCCGCTCGGAGGAGCAGGTGCGGGTGATGCAGGCGCTATGGGCCGAGCGGCATGTCACCTTCCAGGGCAAGTGGCACCGGATCGAGGATGCCGGGATCACCCCCCGCCCGCCGAGCGGGCGGGTGCCGCTGTGGTTCGGCGGTCATCACGACAACACGCTGCGGCGCATCGCCAAATATGGCGACGGCTGGATGATGCTCGCCCTTCCGGCCGGGGCGGAGGCTCTGGCCGCGTTCGACACCCTGCGCCGCTACGCCGAACAGGAGGGGCGCGATCCGGCGGCGCTCGGCATCGAGATCTGGACCTCCACGGCGGTCGGCGGCGAGCGCGAATGGCGCGAGGACTTCCGCTTCTGGCAGCGGGCCGGTGTCACCCATGTCACGCTCGCCAGCACGCACGGCCGGGGCATCCATGTTCGGATCCCCGGCCGCAGCATGACCGATCACTTGGAGGCGCTTCGGCGTTACAAGAGCGCGGTCGCGGACCTGCTGTGACCCGCTCTCTCAGCGTGTGGCGAGCATGTCCGGCGCGAAGCCGAGCGATCCAAGCGTCGCGGGATTGAGCTGGCTGTTCGGTTGCAGCCCCCGGCTCTGCTGGAACTGGGCGATCGCGGCCTGAGTGTCTGGGCCCCAAACGCCATCGACGTTGCCGCGATAGAAGCCCAGCTCGCGCAGTCGGGCCTGGATCGCCTGGACCGCGCGCGGGGATATGGTCGCGCTCTGCTGCGGCGGCGCGGCCGCCGGCGGGCCGGCAGCAGCCATCTGATTTCCGCCGAGCAGTGCGTCCGGATCGAGCCCGAGCGTCGCGACTGTTGCCTGGTTAAGCTGCCCGGTGACTTGCAATCCGTGGGTTTGCTGGAATCGTTGCAGCGCGATGACGCTGTCCGGCCCCCAGACGCCGTCGATTCTGCCGCCGTAAGCGCCGGCCTGGCGCAGCCTGCCTTGCACCGCCTGGACGGCTGGCGGCGACAATGGCTGGACATAGGTCAGCGGCATCTGCTGCGTTTGGGCATTTGCAGCAGGAGCCGAGAGCGCGGTACCGAGAAGCAGCGCGCCGGCAAGCAGCGTGCGGGACTGCATGGACCTCTCCTTCCGGCCCGGCCATGGCCGGGCGCGATCTTCCGAGTCGTGTACCCGGAACGCCGGTCCCGCGCCGAGGTTGCGTGATCGAAAGGTCGACCGGCGTTACAGGTTGCCGGAGATCCAGTCCTTCAGTCGGCTCTTGGGCAGCGCGCCGACTTGGGTCGCCGCCGGCTTGCCGTCCTTGAACAGGATCAGCGTCGGGATGCCGCGCACCGCGTAGTTGTTGGGCGTCGCCGGGTTCTCGTCGATGTTCACCTTGGCCACGGTGAGCTTGCCCGCGAACTCCCCCGCCAGCTCCTCGAGCGCCGGGCCGATCATCTTGCAGGGGCCGCACCATTCCGCCCAGAAATCGACCAGCACCGGGTTGTTGGCCTTCAGGACATCGGCCTCGAAGCTATCGTCGGTGACGGGCTTGGTGTTCGCGCTCATCGTTGCTGTCCTCGCAAATGCCTGGCGGAAAGTGGTGGCGTGCGGCGGGGCGATCAACCGGACGGGCGGCAACCCAGATCAGCGAGGGCCTCGGGCGCGTGCGGGTCAAGCAGGCCATCGGCCAGGACATCCACGCGGGCCGCTTCGGTCCAGATCAGCGCGCAGGCAACCGGCCGGCCGGGGAACAGCTCGCGGAGCACGGCCCGGTAAGCCGCCATCTGCCGCAAATAGAGCACCGGGGCAGCGGCAGGATCGCCCGGAGGGCGCCGGTTGGTCTTGAAATCAGCCACCAGCACCCGGTCGGGCAGCACCGCCAGCCGGTCCACCAAGCCGCCGATCACCTTGCCCGCGATCACGCCCGACAGCGGTACCTCGGGACGGCTCTCGGGACCGAACAGCGCGGCGAGGTCTGGATGCTCGATTACCGCCATCACCTGCGCGGCGAGCCGGCCGGCTTCGCCGGGCGCGAGCCCGTGGCCGGGGCGGTCGAGCCAGGCAGTGGCGGCTGCCGCCCGCCGATCACGCGGCAAGCTGGGCAGATGCTGGAGCAGCGCATGGACCACCCGGCCACGGCGGAACCGGCTCGCGCCGCCGCGCGCCGCGAGCGGCGACGAGGAAGCGGGCACGGGCCCAAGCTCGACACCTTCGGGCCGGCTGGGCGCCAGCGGCTCCGGGCGGACCGGCTCGGGCGGTGGTGGCGCGGGGCGCCAGAGCGGAGCATGACCA
This sequence comes from uncultured Pseudomonadota bacterium, assembly GCA_963849305.1. Taxonomy (GTDB): domain Bacteria; phylum Pseudomonadota; class Alphaproteobacteria; order Acetobacterales; family Acetobacteraceae; genus CAWKGV01. The sequence goes on along the minus strand of CAWKGV010000007.1, from coordinate 88,883 downwards.
GCCCAGGCCGGAAGCGGCTCGGCCGGGGTCGCATCATGGGCGCGCTCCGGGCGGAGCGGCACGGTTTGCGGCACCTGATGACGCAATACCGTCTGATCCTGCGACACCCCTCCCCCCGGCCCTCTCCCGCAAGGGGAGGGGGAGTTGAAGCCGGCGCCGAACGACTCCCCTCCCCTTGCGGGAGGGGCTGGGGGAGGGGTCGACGATAACGGGCTCGCGATCGCGCCCAACGCCTCGAAGCCACGCGCGACCAGGGAATACCAGCACGCTTCGGGCACGCCCTTGCGCGGCTCCCAGCCGCAGACCACCAGCCGATCCTCGGCCCGCGTCAGCGCCACGTAGAGCAGCCGGTTGTGTTCCTCCGTCCGCCGCACCGCGACCGCGCCACGCAACCGTTCCGCCGCCGCGCATCGCAGTTCCTTGCGCGGCGACCAGAGCGGCACCTCGATCCCGGTCACGGGGTCCGGCGCCCAGAGCACCGTACCATCCTCCGGCGGCATGGCGGTGGTGTCGGGGAGAATCACCAGCGGCGCCTGCAACCCCTTGGCGCCATGCACGGTCATGATCCGCACCATCCCGCCGGCCGCTTCCTGCTCGCGTTTCACCTCCGCCCCCGAGCGGCGGAGCCGGTGGAGGAAGCCTTGTAGCGAGGGCGGGTGCAGGCGTCCGTCGGCCAGCGCCGCGTTGAGCAGCTCGTCCACGGGTTCGCCGGCCTCCGCGCCGAGCCGGGCGAACAGCCTGGCGCGGCCTCCAAGCGGCCCTAGGGCTTCGGAGAGGATCGCGTGCGGGCTCGCGTAGTCCACGCGCGCGAGCAGGGTGGCGAACATGTCCCACGCCATCCGCCAGTCGGCCCGCTCGTCCGCCCGTGCCCTCAGCGCCTCCCACAACGGCCCGGGCCGGTCGAGCGCCAGCGCCATCAGGCTATCATCCGACAAGCCCCCGAGCGGGCTGGTCAGGAAGCAGGCGAACGCCAGGTCGTCCCGCGGCAACAGCAGGGCGTCCGCGAGGGCCATCACGTCTTGGACCGCCGGCTGCTCGGTCAGCACCAGCCGATCAAGCCCGGCGACGGGAACGCCGCGCGACTTCAGCTCGCGGACCAAGCAGCGGGCAAAATCGTTCCTGCGCCGGACCAGCACCATCACGTCGCCCGGCTGCACCGGCCGACCACGGCTTTCCAGCATCACCTCGCCCGACGTTTCGCGGGCAATCCAGCCCGCCAGCGCCTCGGCCAGGATGTGCGGGGCGGATTTCAGGCCTTGATTGGTGTCCGGCACCGTCCAAGCCGGCGGCGGCTCTTCGGCGGGCGGCGGGCACAGCGGCCACAGCTCCACGGCGCCGGCATGGCCCATGCGGTCGCTCTCGTGTTGCAGTGTGCCCGGCTCAGCGACCCCCGCGGCGGCCAAGGGGTCGGCGAACACCGCGTCCACCAAGGCGAGCACCGCAGCCGTCGAGCGGAAGGACACGTTCAGCGGCGTCTCCTCCCAAGCCTGGCCGGCCGCGCGCACGCGCTCGCCCAGCGCTTTGCGAGAGCGGTCGAACTCGGCCGCGTCGGCCCCCTGGAAGGAAAAGATCGACTGCTTGCGGTCGCCCACCGCGAACACCGTGCGGCCTGCCTCGCGTGCGCCGGCACCGGCGAAGAACTCCTCCGTCAAGGCGTGGGCGATGCGCCATTGCGCCGGGGCGGTATCCTGAACCTCGTCGAGCAGCAGGTGGTCCAGCCCGCCATCGAGCTTGTAGAGCACCCAGGCCGCGCCGGGATCGACCAGCAGGCGCCTGGTGCGGCCGATCAGGTCTTCGTAGTCGAGCAACCCCGCCTCGTCCTTGCGCCGCGCATAGCCCGCCAGCACCGGCGCGGCGAGAGTGGCGAGCGCGTGGGAGACAGCGGCCATGTCGAACCCGCGACAGGCATCCTCGACCGCCAGCACCCGCTCGGCCTCCGCGTGGAACGCCGCCGCAAGATACGAGTTCGCCGCCCCGAGCCTTGGGTTGACGAAGGCACCCTGCTTGCGGGCCTCGCCGCAGGTGGTGACGAAGTGGCTCCGCCAGGTGTCCCAATGTTCGGCGCGCTCCTCCGCGCTAAGCCCGAGCCACGCCAGCAGCTCGGCCGCCTTGGACTGGCATCCGGCCGCGCCGTGCCGATGGACGCACTCGGCCGCCCGGCGCAGTTCCGCTTCCGCCGGCCAGCTTGTCGCGGCGGCGATGGTTGCGCGCGTGGTCTCGCCGATCAGCCCGAGCGCCTGGCGCTGGGCCTCAGCCAGACCCGGCCCGAGGGCGAGCGCACGGCCTAGCCGTTCGCGATCGGCTTGCAGCACGCCCACCAGCCGGCCGAACTGTGCGGTGGTGGCCAGCCCGGCGAGGCGCGCGAGGGCGGTGCGCGCATCCTCCGAATTCGCCTCCGCCAGCATGGCCTCGCGCGCATCGGCCAGCGCATCCTGGGATTCGTGGTCGTCGGCCACCTGGAAATGCGGCGAAAGCGCCGCCTCCAACGGAAAGCGGCGCAGCAGCGACTGGCAGAAGGCGTGGATCGTGCCGATCCGCATCCCGCCGGGCAGGTCGAGCACCTGGGCGAACAGCGCCCGCGCCCGGCCACGCGTATCTGGCGAGGGGGTGACGTCAAGCTCGCTCAGCGCGCGGTCCAGGGCCGCGTCGCCCATGGTCACCCATTCGCCGAGCCGGCGCTGTAACCGCAAGGCCATCTCAGCGGCGGCGGCCTTGGTGAAGGTGAGGCACTGGATGCGCTCCGGCCGCGCCCCACCCAGCATCAGGCGCAACAGCCGATCAGTCAGCAGCTTGGTCTTCCCGGCCCCAGCCGAGGCCGCCACGAAGGCGGAGACCGCCGGGTTCGAGGCGGCGGCCTGGGCGGCGTTGGCGCGTGCCCGGCCGGTAACAGGAAGATCCGAGAGGTCCGGGGACGACCCTTCACTCAGCAAATTACTCCGCCGAGCAGGGGCGGAGGTAACGGTGTTCATTAGCCTCGCCTCGTGCCGCCGCCGTGTCGGTTATTCTTATTTCGCGCTCGAGCTTGGTCAGCCTGCCAAGCTTCATTGATCTCAGCCGGCACACCGTAAGGAATTAATCCCAGATTCGCGCAGGCATTTAGATATCCAAACCATTCTCTGAGCGTGCGCCCTTTAACGAAGGAGTCCATGGGCGTCTTGTGCTCGCGTTCGCCGAGTCCTTGATTGCGCGCTGACATCTTGTCCATGGTCACTCCTCCTCGCCCGCCGCGACCCACTCGGCCACGCGCGCAAGCTGGGCATAATCGGGAAAGCGGGGCGCCCGGCCAGGATGCGGCTGCGAGAGGTAACAGCGCTCCGGGTCGTCGAACGCGTCGATCAGCGCGCCGAGCGCCTGCGCCGCCGTCCCGGCTGCGAGCGCGACGGCGGCGGGATCGCCCTTGAACAGCGACCTTGCCTCGCCCGGCACGAATCCGCCAGTGATGCGCCAATAGGCCAATTCGGCCACCGCGCCATCACATTCCGGGCCGAACCCGCCCGCCGCCGCCATTACGGCCTCCAGCGGCAGTTGCGGGGCGAGGCCGGCATCAACCTCGGTTTGGCTCGGCACCGTGCCGGTTTTGTAGTCGAGGATTGCCATGCTGCCGTCCGCCCGGCGCTCGATCCGGTCGGCACGGCCGGCTAAGGTGAAGCGCCCGCCCGGACGCAGCATTTCCCACGTCCCCGGCACTTCCGAACGGATGCCGACCGGCGCGAACCGGCTGCGTCGCTCGACCTCGATCTCGGCCACCCAATCGGCGATGCGTTCCAATCGCGGCGCCCACCAGTTGCGCAGCGTCTCGCGCAATCCGGCCCGCACCAGCGCGCCCACCAAATGCTCGCGCAACTTGAGGGCGGCGTTGGGCGGCCAGCGCACGCCGTGCTCTTCCAGGAACCGGTGCAGCCCCGCATGGACCAGCGCGCCGTAATCGGCCGCGTCGGTCTCCTGCTCTAGCGGATCGAGCGGCCGCAGGCGTAGCACATGGCGCGCATGAATTGCGTAGGGATCGCGCAGCCAGGTCTCGATCTCAGTCACGCTCAGCTTGCGCGGCCGGCGGGCAACGGCGGGACAAGGTGTGGGCGGCCGCACCGGCCGCGCCGGCCCGTCCGGCTGGTCCAGCGCCTGCGCCCAGGCGGCGGCGGGATGGACGGCGAGGGCTGTGCCTCGCCCGGTCAGGAACGCCTCCAGCCGGGTCAGCCAGCGCGCCGGCACGGCCGGCGCGCCGTCGCGCCGGCGCGGGCAGGAGAGCACGACCACAGGGGCGGCACAGGCGGCGGAGACGAAGTCGTGCGCCGCCTGGCCCACCTGCTCCTCGGGCGAGGGCAGTCCGGCGCGGGCACGCATCGGCCGCGACAGCCACGGGCCGGGATCGGCGGCCGGCGGCCACACCCTCTCGGCCAAACCACCCAGCACCATCACATCGACCGCTTGCAGCCGGGCTTCGAGCAGTCCCCAAATGAACACGCGCGGATGCTCGGCGCCATCTCGGCCACGCAGCGCCCGCCGGCCGCGCACCGCCGCCCCCACTAGCACGGCATCGAGCAGGCCGGGAATCACCCCGCGCTTCTGATCCGGCAGCACCGGCAGGGTCGCCAGCACGGCGCTTAGCCGCTCGGCCAAGGCTGCGCCCTCCTCCCCCGCCCAGAGCCGCGCCTGCCCTTCCGTCTCATCCGTCGTGGCCAGGCGCTCGGCCGCTTCGATCAGGCCGGACAGCGCCTCGTGCGGCGCGACCTCGATGCCGGCAGCGATCCTCAGCGCGGGTTCCAGGCACGTCTCCAGCCGAGCGAGCAGGGCCGTCGCGTCGGCGCGTCGCTGGGCGCTGGCCAGCTCCAAGGCGAGCCGCAGGCCGGTGAGGCCGGGTGCCGGGCGCGGGCCGCGCAGACAGGCCAGCTCCAGCGCGCGCGCCGCGGCACGGCAAGCGGCGGGTGCTAGGCCGGCCCCCGCAAGCGGATGCTTGAGCAGTGCCAGCAGCGGCACGGGCGCCAGTTCCTCGGCCACCGCGCGCGCCAGAAGCCGCAGGAACACGGCAGGTGGTGTGTCGGCCAAAGGCTCGCCGGCACTGTCGTCGGCCACCACGCCCCAACGCAGCAGCTCGCTCGCGACCCGCCCGGCGAGAGCGCGATCGGGCGTGACCAGCGCAGCGCGCGCGCCCGGCCGCTCCAGCGCCTGGCGCAGCACCAGCGCGATAGCCGTCGCCTCCTGCTGCTGGTCCGCCGCATCGAGCCGAAACAGCCCCGCCGTTTCGCCTTGCTCGCCGCGCTCGTCTTGCCAATCGACCAGCGCCGCGCCTGGCAGCAGCGCCCGACGCAGGAGGCCGGTGCGGCACGCCGGTACGCCCTCCCCGTCATGGTCGGCGAAGGCCGAGGATGACGACACGAGGCGGGGCTCATCAAACACAGGCCAGACCGCCACATCGCCCCGCGTGGCCCCGAGCCCGTGCAGCAGCCGCCGCAACCCCGCCTGCGGATGCGACGGTTCAAGCGCATCCCAGGCCGCCCCGGACAATCCGAGATCAACTCCAGGCAGCACCACCGCACCCATCGGGAGACGGGCCACCACTCGGGCCAGGCGAGCGACAGCGGGAATGCCCCCGGTCGCGCCGGCGACGAGCACCCTGGCATCGGGCGGATTGCGCGCCCACGCCGCCGCTTGGGCATCGAGCAATGCGACCTGGCGCGCCGCCGGATTCATCATCCGCTGCTCGGCCAACCAGTCCGGCCAGGCGGCGGTGACGATGCGCAGGAACTCCAAGGTGCGCGCCCAATGGCGCGCGAATGCCGGGTCCGCCGCATCGGGGAGCCGGGCGGCGAGATCGACCTCGGCCAGCTCGGCCTCGTCCATTAGTGCGGCCAGCTCTTCGGCCAGCCGCCACGCCCGGTCGGCGCCCTTGGGTGCTCCGTCCGCCCCGCCCATCGCCAGGATCATGCGCGCGAGCGCGGCCAGGCGCTGCGCCGGCTCCACCGCGGGCGGCAGTTCGAGTGACCCGGCCAGCGCGAGCGGGGCCTCGTCGAGGGCACCGAGCGCGGTGATGCGCGGTAGCAGCAGCGCCCGCCCGCCCGAGACGCGCAGGAACGCCTCGGCCAAGGCGCGGGCCGCGCGGCGGGTCGGCAGCAGGATGAGCCCGCGCGAGGCGTCCAATGGCTCGCCGCCCCGCGCGAGCCACTCCGTGGCCACTGCGTCGAGGAACGGCAGATGCAGCGGAACAGTGAAGAGGTTCACCCGGGCAAACCTGCGCGGAGCACTGTTTCCGCTTCGTTAAGATCGGCCGGGGTCGAGAGATGGAACCACAGCCCGTCATGCACCACCGCGCGTATCCGGCCGGCCTCGATCGCGCGGTCCCAGGCCAGGTTCATGCTGAACGCGCCCTCCGGGCAGTCCTCCAGCAGCCGGGGGCGCATCAATTGCGCCCCGGCATACATGTAGGGCACTACTTCGCGCTCGCGCCGCCGTCGCGGTCGCCCCCAATCGTCCAGCGCGAAATCCCCGAGGCCCCCGAGGCCATGCACCTGGGTCGTGCGCTGGACCAGCAGCACCACGTCGGCCTCGCGATCAGCTTGCAGCGCCTCCGCGAGCCGGGCCAACGCGGGATGGGGCCCATCCAACCAGAAGGAGTTGCCGTTTACGACGTGGAACGGCTCGGTTCCGAGCAAATGGAGCGCGGCCCGCACGCCGCCGCCTGTGTCCAGCGGATGCGCCTCGCGGCTGATAACGGAGGGCGGCGCCAGGCCCGCCCGGCGCCGCGTCGCCAGATGCGCCTCGATCCGCTCGGCGCGCCAGAACGCGTTGACGACCACCCGCTCGACCCCAGCGGCGGCGAGCCGGTCGAGGGTATGATCGAGCAGCGTCCTGTCCCCGAGCGGCAGCAGCGCCTTGGGAAGATCCTCGGTGAGCGGGCGCATCCGCGTCCCCAGCCCGGCGGCGAACACCATGGCCGACCGGGGAACGATGGGGGTCATCGGAGGCGCGAGACGCGGCCGGGCCAGCCGGAGAGCATGGCGCGCCTGCCCTCGCCCGCGCCGAGCCGCAACGCCACTTCCAACGCCGTCGCCGGTCGAAGCGGACCGAGCCGGTCGGACCACTCGACCAGCACGACGTCCCGCAATGCCTCGTCCCAGCCGAGTTCGATCAGTCCGCCAGGACCGTCCAGCCGCCAGAGGTCGAAGTGATGCACCGGCCCGAGCCTCGTGTCGTAGGTCTGCACCAGGGTGAAGCTCGGGCTCGGCACCTCCAGCGCCGGCTCGCCCGCCGCGTGGCGGAGGAAAGCGCGGGCGAACGTGGTCTTGCCGGCCCCGAGCGGGCCGTCCAGCAGGATCGCGTCGCCCGGGCTCGCCAGGCCGGCAACTCGCCCCGCCAGCGCGGTCGTGGCGGCGAGGTCGGGCAGCTCCAAGCAGCTTGCGGCGTCGGCGGTGGACATGCGGACGCACTCTGCCGCACGGCCCGAGTCCCGAACAACCAGGGGCACGCCACGCTTTGCCCCGGCTCCGCCGCCTGCCATACGTGTCCTGCCATGACCCAGCATCTAGAGACCGATGTCGCCGTGATCGGCGCCGGGCCGGTTGGCCTGTTCGCCGTGTTCGAGCTGGGGATGCTGAAGCTGCGGGCGGTGCTCATGGATGCCCTGGCGGATGTCGGCGGCCAGTGCGCGACCCTCTACCCGGAGAAGCCGATCTACGACATCCCGGCTCATCCGCGCCTCGAAGCGGCCGAGCTGATCGCTCATCTGGAGCGCCAAATCGCCCCGTTCCACGCCCCGAGGCTGCTCGGCCGGCGGGTCGAGCGTGTGGAAGGCGAGGCCGGGCGCTTCGTCCTGACCACCGACCAGGGCAACACGGTCGCGGCCAAGGCGATCGTCGTGGCGGCGGGTGCCGGCGCGTTCGGCGCCAACCGCCCGCCGCTAGCCGGGCTCGCCGCCTACGAGGCGAGTGGGGCGGTGCAGTACTACGTGCGCCGGCGCGAAGACCTGCGCGGCAAGCGCGTGGTCATCGCCGGCGGCGGCGATTCGGCCGTGGACTGGGCGCTGGCGCTCAAGGACATCGCACGCGTCGCCGTGGTCCATCGCCGGCCCAAGTTCCGCGCCGCCCCGGAAAGCGCCGCCCAGTTGGCCCTGGCGGCCAAGCGCGGCGAGATTGAGCTGGTCATTCCGTTCCAACTCAATGCCTTGCATGGGGATGCGGGTGTGCTATCCGAGGTCGAGGTGGCCACACTTCAGAGCCAGGTGCGACGCTTGCCGGCCGATGCGCTGCTCGCCTTCTTCGGCCTGGCCACGGATCTCGGCCCGATCGCGGCTTGGGGGCTCGATTTGGAGCTGCACCGGGTCCGCGTTGACCCGGCAACCTGCCAGACCAGCATTCCCGGCATCTTCGCGATCGGCGACGTGGTGGCCTATCCGGGCAAGCTCAAGCTCATCTTGCAGGGGTTCAGCGAGGCGGCGGTCGCGGCGCACGCGGTCTTCGGCGTGGTCCATCCCGGCCAGGCGCTGCATTTCGAGTATTCGACCACCTCGGGCGTCCCGACGCTCTGACCCAAGTGTACATCGGCGCCGGTAGGGTCGGTTCTTGGCTCGGACCGGGTGTACACCGACGTGCTCGCCGAGGGCGGAGGTGTACACGCCCTGGTAACCCTCCATTAACCGTCACGCTGCCGGAGGTTCCGGTTCCGATCCTCGAGCTTGGTGAGCCGGTTGCCGAGGCGGTTGAGCGCTGAGTTTGGGTGTCCGCGCGATCAAGCCGGCAACTGAACGCAATGCAGCTCAAAACCCACAGCAATTCTCGGACCCTAGCAGGTTCGTTGCTTGGTTCAGGTGCCCCTGCAACACGGAAATCGACCCTTGGGCGTACGAGCGCAGCAACGGATCTTGGCCGCTCTGCGCCTCCTGCTGATAGATCGTCAGGCTCTGCTGATGTCCGAGTACCTCTTTATTCAGGTAATCCTGATCGGAGTTTGGCCCGAACACCGATTCGTAATTGTTGATTTGCGATTGGAACACGGCAGTCAGAGCCACGGGGGTCGGCAGCCCCTCCGTTTGCGTGATCGATTGCAGTAGAACATTCAGCGACGTGTGATCGACCAGTTCCTCAAACCCGAACTGCGCCACCGCGAAGCTGGGCGAGAGCTGAGAGGCGAGCAACCCGTCCGCGATTTCGGTCGCATTCAGGAACGTGGCCTGGTCCAGAAACTGCAGATCCTGCGCGTTTGCCATCGCCTGCTGCTCGTTCGTCATGGTTGCAAGCCAATCAGGATCATATCCCTACTGAGCCGTCTGGTCCATCGCCCGCGGATCAGCGGCGATCTCCTCAGCGACTTCCCGCAGCGCCTCGGCGACATCCTGCTCGGCCGATCCGTCGGCGGACCCGGCGAGGAACTCTCGGAACAGCGGCAAGCCAAGCTTGGCGACGTTCTGCGCAACCGCCATCGTGATCGACCAGAACACCGCTGATTGCGCCGGCGGTTGCGCCGCGCGATGCGGGTCGATCTGTGAATCCACGATCTCCGGCTGCAACAAATGAAACCGCACGTCGCGAAGCAGCAGATACCCCACCGCCAGCGCCGCCTGATCGAGATGCCAGCCGAAGCAAGCCGGATCAGCCATCCGTTCGGCGAGCACGTCGCGCACTGTCTCGGCGAAACGCCGCGCTCCCGGCTCCGCGTTCAACAGCAGGGCGGTCGCCGAGATCAGCGACAGAACGTTGGTCGCGCATCTGGGAAACGCCAGCAGGCTCACGTCATGCGGTGCCAAATCGTCCAGCAGCGGCCGCAGGCTGCGCAGCACCAGTTGGTCGATATCCGCGACGACCATCGGCAAGCCGTAGCGGGCGTGCAGCTCCGGCAGCAGCAGGAACCGCGCGCAGGCGTAATAGGTCCGCCGCTGCCGCTCATCGAGCTGATCCAGCCGGACGGTCTCGCGCGAGGCCAGAATGCCGATCCCGCCGCGCCGCCGAAGCCGCGCCAACGTCGCCTCCGCCCCAGCACCGGGATTGACCAGATGGACATGCAACACGCACTTGATGCCGCACCGCGTCGCCAACGAGTTGCACAACGCCTCGGCGAACAGCTCGAAATAGCGCGAGTCGCAGGCGACGAAATAGACCGCTTCGGTGCCGGGCGGCACCCGTGGCTGCGCCTCCAGCACCAGCGACCGCTCGAGCGGCACCGGAACACGCACGCCGGCTGACGCATCGGGGAAGCGCAACACCCGCATCGTCGTCTTCTTCAGGTCGCCGCAGGTAATCAGGCTGCCGCGACCAAACAAGGCGTTCGCCTCGGCGAAGCGCCGCTGCATCGCGTAGATGCTGCCGAGCTGATACTCGAAGGCGATGATGTCGTGCGTCGGGCTGTGCGCGGCGAACTGCTCCAGTCCGCGCGCGCCGGCATCGTAATCGCCCGTGCGCGCGGCCAGCAGCGCCAGATAGTACGGCACATGCAGCGCCTCCCACGGATATTTCTCGGCAGCCAGGTGCAGAGTCTGGCGCGCGGTCTCTATCCGCCCCGCGGATTCATACAGGCTTGCGAGCTGGGCCAGCGCCCAGCAGGACGGATGCGACGCGGCGGCGGCCTCCGCGATATCCAGGCCAGCTTCCGCCCGCCCGGTCGCGAGGGCGCGCACCGCGCACCGAAACAGCGTCTCCGCGGTCGCGCGCGAGATCCGACCGGCGCCGTCAGTCACGCGGGCCGCCGCGATGCTGGCGCAACTCCCCCGCGACCTCCCCGAACAGCTCGGTCAGCCGTTCGAAAATCCTCGCGCAGAGCAGATCAAGGTCGGTCGGCGCCGCGAGGGGCCGCTGGGTTTGACCAGCGGCCTCCATTCGCGCGCGCAGCTCGTGCAACGTCGCGCTCAGCTCATCGTTGCGGGCAGTCGCGCGCTGATGGTCGCTGCGCAGCAAGTAGAGCTGCAACTCCAGCGAGTCTCGCTCTTCGGCTAACGCCGCAAGCTCGTTCAGCAGTCGCTCGGCCCGCGCGCGCTGCGCAGCCAGCTCGCCTGTCAGCCGCTCGACCTGCTCGCGCTGCTCGTTGGCGGAGCGCGCGCTGTCGAGCGCGTAATGATAAAGCCGCCCAATCGGCGGAACCGCCACCGCCGCGCGGCGAACGATGCGTCTGACGGCCATGTTGTCCTTGCTTCCGGGCATTATCAGGGCTTGGACCAGACGACGCGGTTCACCTGGTCGATATACGACAGCACGATGCGCGCCACCTTGGCCGACACCGCCTCCGCCTCGTAGTCCGGCACCCGTCCGGCGTAGCGCCGGGTTCCGGCGAAGCCGTCCCGCACTGTCCGCACCGCGTCCAGCAGCCGCGCCGGATCGAGGCTCGCCATGATCAGCGTCCCCGCGTCAACCCCCTCCGGGCGCTCGTGCGCATCGCGCATGGTGACTGCCGGAATGTCGAGTAACGACGCCTCCTCGGTGATGGTGCCACTGTCCGACAACACGCAATAGGCCGCGAGCTGCAAGCGGATGTAGTCGGTGAACCCGAACGGCGGCAGGAACCGGATCAGCGGAGACAAGCTTCGCGCTATTTCCGTCTCTGCCGCCAACCGCTTGCGCGTGCGCGGATGGGTCGAGACGATCACCGGATAGCCATAGGCTTCGGCCAGCGCGTTCAACGACGCGAGCAACGCCTCCAGCCGGGCCGGAGGGTCCACGTTCTCCTCGCGGTGCGCGCTCACTAGGAAGAACTCGCCAGTTCGCAACCCAAGAGCGTCCAGGATGGGCGATGCCTCGATCCGCTCGCGGTGTCGCGCCAGCACCTCCGCCATGTGCGATCCCACCTTGAAGATGCGCTCCCCGGGCAAGCCCTCGGCGAGCAGATAGCGACGGGCATGCTCGGTCAACACCATGTTCACGTCGCTCAGATGGTCGATCACCTTGCGGTTCAGCTCCTCGGGCACCCGCTGGTCGAAGCAGCGGTTGCCCGCCTCCATATGAAACACCGGGATCTGGCGCCGCTTGGCGGGAATCACCGCCAAGCCCGAATTGGTGTCCCCATAGATCAGCACCGCGTCCGGCTGCTCCTGCGCGAGCACCCGATCGGCCGCGACCAGGATGTGCGCGATCGTCTCCATCGGCCCCGCTCCGGCTGCCTCCAGGAAATGGTCCGGGCGGCGGATGCCGAGGTCGTCGAAGAAGATTTGGTTCAGCTCGTGGTCGTGATTCTGGCCAGTATGCACCAGCACGTGCCGGGTAAGCCGATCCAGCCGCTCGATCACCAGGCTCATCTTGATGAGTTCGGGTCTGGTCCCGACGATGGTGACGATCTTGCGCAAGACGCGCGCCCGCCTCAGATCGGCATCAGCGGGCGGTCGGACGCCAGTTCCCGCTGGATGTAGTCCAGTCGTGAGAGCACTTCGACCACGCGGGTCACGTCCAGCCGTTCGGCATTGTGCGAAGTATAGTCCTCGGCCAGTGAGATGCTCACCTCCCCGTCGGTAAAATAACGCGAATAGTTCAAGTCCCGGTTGTCCGCCGGTACCCGGTAGAACCGGCCGAGATCCTCCACCCGCGTCATCTCCTCGCGCGAGACCAGCGAACTCGTATAGCTTCTCGCCGTGGCGCGTGCCGATGACCCGGATCGGGTTGCGCTTCCTGAACGTGACGCGCAACGCTTCGGCCAGATCACCCACTGTGCAGGCCGGGGCTTTCTGCACGAAGATGTCCCCCTGGCGTGCGTTGCGATAGGCGTACAGCACCAGCTCGACGCTGTCGGCGAGCGACATCAGGAACCGGGTCATGGCCGGGTCGGTCACCGTCAGTTCCTCGCCCTGCTTGAGCTGGCGCACGAAGAGCGGGATCACCGAGCCGCGCGAGGCCATGACGTTGCCGTAGCGGGTCGCGCACAGCACCGTCTGCCCGACGCTCAAGGTGCGCGACTTGGCGATCACCAGCTTCTCCATCATCGCCTTGGACAGACCCATCGCGTTGATCGGATACACCGCCTTGTCGGTGCTGAGCGCGATCACCCGTTGTACGCCGTTGGCGACCGCCGCGTTGATCACGTTCTCGGCGCCCAGCACGTTGGTCCGCACAGCCTCCAGCGGGTAGAACTCGCAAGACGGCACCTGCTTGAGCGCGGCGGCGTGGAACACCAGGTCCACCCCGCGCATGGCGTCGTGGACGCCGCCATATTCGCGCACGTCGCCGAGATAGAACTTCACCCGGCTGTCGCCGAGGGCCACGCGCATCTCCTCCTGCTTGCTCTCGTCGCGGCTGAAGATGCGGATTTCGCGGATGGCGCTGGTCAGGAATCGGCGCACCACCGCGTTGCCGAACGAGCCGGTTCCGCCAGTGATCAGGATGGTGCGGTCGGCGAGGATGTCGAAACTCGTCATGTCGCCTCACACCCCCGCATCCTGTGCACCATCGTCCGCCAGTCCGGCGGAACATAGCCGGTTGCCGCCCGGAACCTGGTCGAATTCGAGCGAGCGGTCGATCGCCACAGTATCGTCCGGCTCGATGGCAATACGCCGGTCATAGACATCCCGCAGGATCCCCAGAAGGTCGTGCTTGCTGATCGGCGCGGCGCCGACATGCCAGACGCCGGTGAGGTCGGGGCGCGGCAGCACATACCGGGCGATCACGCGCGTCAGCTCGTCTGTCGTGAGCCCGGAGAAGATCGCGCGGGTGAAGCCGCGCACCGAACCTTGTTGCGACAGGAACCACTCGAGCAGACCGTTGCGGCTGCCCAGCTCGCGTCCGATGATCGAGGTGCGCAGCGTGATCGCGTTCACGCCATCGACCTCGCCCAGCAGCTTGGAACGCCCATACAGATCCTCCGCGTCCGGCACCGCCGTCTCGGCATAGTGGCCGGCGCGACCGCTGAACACACAATCGGTGCTGATATGCACCAGCCGCGCGCCCAGCAAGGCGCAACAGCGCGCGAGCCGGTGCGGAAGCACTGCGTTGACTGGAATACTCACCAGCGGATCATTGCTGGCGACGCGCTGCTTGACCACGCCGATGCAATTCAGCACTACTTGCGGGCGCACGCGGGCAAGCACCGCGAGCAGCGAGTCGAAATCGGTCGCATCGCAGCCCGTGATGATCCGGTCCCGCATGTCGGTCGCGAAGTGGTCGCGGCAGCCCTCGCCCCGCGCGGTACCCGTGGACCGTCAACCCCGGCTCCGCCGAGAGCAGGCGAAACGCCGCGCTGCCGAGCATCCCGGAAATCCCGAGCACGAGTACGTTCCTGGCGCCGCGCACAGCTTACGTTATCCCAACTCGTGTCCTGCGGCGATCCGTGCCCGCTTCCAGCTCCGGGCGAGATCGCGCAATTGCTCGCGCAATGCGAACATCTGCTGCTCGTGCGGGTTGTGCACCGGGTCTTCCAGCACCGAGGCGAGCACGCCCATGGTTCGCCGCGCATTGGCCTTGATCGGCGCCAGCGTCCCGTCGGCCGCCGGCTCGATCACCGACAGCGGTTCCTCGATCCCCAAAAGCTCATGCCGAGCGGCGAGCGCCACCCAGGCAAGCGTCTCCGCCGCTTCCGGCTCCGTCGTGGGGAACCGAAAGCCTCCGGCCACCAGCGAACGATGCAGCATCACGGTCTGGGCTACGATCGGGCAATCGGCGATGATTGCGGGATACAGGGCTCCAGTGAACGCGCCGCTCGCCACATGGGTCCAGTCCTGCTGGACTCGCGGATCGCTGGCATAATAGGACGTGTGCGAGATCAACGCGCCACCGCGCTGCATTCGCTCGACTTGGCGCTGCACCTTATGCGACAGATAGCGCCCGGTCGGATCGAGAAAGGCGATGTAGTCGCCGCGTGCCGCATCCATTCCATGATTGCGTGCCGTCGCTATCCCGGACGCGGGCTGGTGAAGCACGTGGACGCGCCGATCCTCCCGCGCCAAAGCGGCGATGGCATTCGTGTCCTCGGTGGACCCGTCATTGACCAGTATGACCTCGATCCGTTCATGCGTCTGGGCGAGCGCACTGCGCACGGCGCGCGGTACGAGCGCAATCTCGTCGCGGAATACCAGCACGATCGAAACCAACGACTGCCGCACGCAATCGCTGATCCGACCCCGCGCATAGGCGGCGGCGCCTTGATACGGGGTGTGGTCGAGAAACTCCGCGAGCGAGGCGAAGAAACGACGGCGGCTGCCGAAAAGCTGCACCCGCTCGGCCTCGCTGCGCGCGTCGAGCATCCGTATCCAGAGCGCGTCGCCCTCGGTCGCCGCTGCTGGCTTGTTGGTGCCCTGGTCCGGATGGATGCGATACTCGACCAGGATTTCCGGTTGGTGGAAGAACTCGTGCTGGCCGAGAATCTTGTTCCACAGCTCGTAATCCTGCACGTAGCGCAACCGTTCGTCGAACGGGCCGTAGTGCCGGATGATCCAGGCCGGGATCAACAGCGTGCAGCCGTTAATCATGCCGTTCAGCAGCGGCAGCATCGGGCTCTGGCTGATCCGCTCGCGCGGCAGCCGCACGCTAGAGATTTTATGCCCGTCCGGGCCGATCAGGTCGTAATCGGAGAACAGGATCGCGTCGCGCCGGCCCAGGCGGGCAAGGTAGTCGATCTGCGCCTGTGTCTTGTGCGGCAAGTGCAGGTCGTCGTGACTGAGCCAGGCGAAGTAGTCGCCGGTCATGTTGGCGACAGCCGTGTTCATCGCGCCGGCGACGCCACGATTCTCTTGCCTGATGTAGCGGACGCGCTCGCCATAGTCCCGCGCCATCGCCTCGGTCTCGCCGCCATCGGTCGAGCCGTCGTTGACCACGACGATCTCGCAATTGTCGTAACGCTGCGCTAAGGCGCTTTCCAGCGCGAGCCGAAAATACCCGCCGCCGTTATAGACGGGCATCGCGATCGTGACCTTGGGCGACGGCATTGGCACCGCGAATCCTGCATCTAGCGGCTTATCCACCCCAAGGGGGTGATGTCAAATAACGGCCCATCATTCTTCAGCGGCGAATGAGCGGCAGGCCTCGGATAAGGTCTCCCAGGTCCGAAATGCCGAATCTGGCAGCTTCTCCCAGCCATCCGACCGGATCGAGAAGCACCCCCCGCGCCACCGTGCGCCACGCGGCTACTCGGCATTTCGTGGCGAGCGCGGCCCGGAATGCCTTGCCCGTTTCCGGCTCGGGTTTCCCGCCCAGGCTTTCGAGGAAGTCAAGAGTGGCCGCGACACCATGAGCGTCCAGGCAGGCGAGGAGAGCGACCGGGTTTGATAGGAAACCCCGAACCAGCTCACATGCCGCGCTATTCAGGCTGATGCAGACGAAAGCAGCTGCGAAATGCCCGCAGGCGCTTGCGGCCGTTCGCACCTGGCGCTGGTTCGTCCGGAGGCGCGGGTGGCGACTGTACACCTCGTACAGATAGCGCGTTTCGCGCGCGAGCAGTTCACCGCGTTCGGAGCGACTCGTGCTTGCCGGATGCACGCGGTGGGTGGCCAGCGTCTCGGGGACGTGCAGGATCGGGCCGGCTAGGGCGATGCGGTGCCAGTAATCGAGGTCCGCCGAGTAGCGCAACAGCGGATTGCGATAGCCCACCAAGTCCAACACTGACCGGCGAAAGCAAGCGCCTGGTCCGATCGCGACATTCACAGTTGTCAGCAGATGCGGGGTGTCGAACGACGGCACTCGGATCGTCACGATCGGATCGGAGTTGGGACCGATCACCTGCCAGTCGGGGTAGGCGGCGAGCACATCCGGGGCATCCGCCAGGACATTCAGCATCTTCACCAGGCAGTTCGGCAGCAGCGGGTCATCGGAGTTGACGATCATGAAAAATCTACCATGCGCCATTCGAAGCGCCCGGTTCACCGTCCGCTGCTCGCCGATGTTCTCATGCCGATAGTATTCGATGGCGTTGGCGTAGGCAGCCACAACGGAGTCCGTTGCATCCGTGGAGCCATCATCCATGACGATGTATTGTAGGCCGCGGACACCCTGGGACAGTACGCTATCAATGGTCTCCCTCAGATAGCCAGCCCGATTGTACGTGGGCGTGATCACCGTCAAAGCGGCGGCGTCACATGCCACTTGGAAGCTCGGCATTTCGACGGTCCTCGCGCCAGTGGCTCGTCCTATAGATAGGAAAGCCGCAGTCGCGGCAATATATCCGCATGTCCGCCGTTGCCGCCGTTGCGCGGAGCAGGCCTTGCTGCCAAACCGGCGCGGTCAAGGCCGGAGGTCGAATGAAGCAAGAGTTCGATCCTCTCAGCGAGGCTGCGAGACACGGAGCACCTGGCCTACTCCCGGCTCGCCATGGTCGAGGCGGAACGCGAGCGCGCGGACATCGCCGAGGCGAAGCTTGCGCGCGCCGGCGCGCGGCTGCTCGAGGCGTTGGCCGAACTGGGGGCGGAGCGCGATCATAGAGAAGCCGCCGAGCGCGCGCTCGGGGCCATGCGGACGGATTTGGAGCACGCGCGCGCGGCGATCGACGACCTTGTTGCGCGTGCCGAAGTCGCGGCGGCAGCCATGCGCGTGGCGGACGCAAGAGCCGGGGCGGCGACGACAGCCATGCGCGCGGCGGACGCAAGCGCGGCGACAGCTATCCGCGTTGCGGACGCCAGAGCCGAGGCCGCCGAGGCCCGCGCCCACGCCTTGGAGACCAGCACCACCTGGCGCCTCTCCGCGCCGCTGCGCCGCTTGCTCGACGGAGCCCCCCGGTTGCGCGCACGCCTTCGTGGGTGGAACGCGATCCCGTGACGGCATCCCAGGCGGCGCAAACCACCGCGCCATTGAAGGTGACGGAATTGGTGCGCGCGCTGACAGCCGCCTGCACCGGCCGGCCCGGTTTGGTCGCTTCGATCAGCCACGACGATTACGGCCGGTTGTTCGGCGGGGTGCAGAACGTGGTCGGCGACGAGCAGGCCGCCTTCGAGCGCATCGGCTGGGCGTATTTGCACATCTCGCCCGCCGCGCCCTCGGCCGCTCTCGCCGATTGGATTCCCACAGAAACGTGCCGTCTCGGACTGCGGTTGAACCGTCAATGGCTCGGCATCGCCGAGTTTCCCGACCTGGTGGGCAGCCTCGCCGCCGCAAGCTCACGCGGGCTGAAGCTGCGCTGCGTCGTGCATCACCTGATGGGCCACGTGCCCGAGCAGATTCAAGCACTGGTGCAGGCCGCCGGCACCGAGCAGAGCATCGTCTGGGTCCACGACTTCTTCACGCTCTGCGAGAGCTACGCGCTGATGCGCAACGACGAGGCGTTCTGCGGAGCCCCACCCAGCGACTCCGCTGCTTGCGCCACCTGTTCCTATGGCGCGGGCAGGAAGCGACATCTCGCCCGGATGGCCGCGTTCCTCGATGCCGTGCAACCGTTCGTGCTGGCGCCGTCACGCCACGCGCTTGACTTCTGGATCGAGCGCAGCGCGCGCCCGGACACCGATGGCCATGTCGTGCCCCATGCGCGCTTGCTACTGGCTCACTCGCGGACGTTCGCGACGCCCGATCCTGTGGGCCAGCCGTTGCGCATCGCCCATTTGGGGTCATGCGTCGCGCACAAGGGCTGGTTCGTGTTCGAGCAACTCGCGCGGCGGTTCGCCACTGACGGCCGCTTCGCCTTCTTTCATCTAGGGACCGCCCCAGGGCGCCTGCCCGAAAACGTCATGCAGATCGACGTTGCCGTTACGCCCGATCACCGGGCGGCCATGATCGAGGCGGCGGCGCAAACCCGCATCGACGTGGCGTTGGTCTGGCCGCTGTGCAGCGAAACCTTTTCCTTCGTCACCCACGAAGCGCTGGCGGCCGGCGCATTCGTCCTGGCCCGGTCTGGCGCCGGCAATGTCGGTCCAGCCATTGCCGCCAACGCCGCCGAGCAAGGCGTGACCGTCGACAACGAGGCGGAGCTGTTCGCGCTGTTCGAGGACGGTCGCTTGCAGTCCCTCGTGGCCGCCTCCCGGCGCCGGCGCGGCGTGCTGCTCGAAGGTGGCGGCAGCGCCGACTGGCTCAGGCGGCAGTCTTGCGGCCAGGCGGCTTGACCCTCACCCGGCCCGCAAATCCTCCAGCAAGGTCGGAATGAACTCCGCCACTGTCGGATGGATGTGCATCGCCCGCTGGAGCACGGTGTAGGGCGCCTTCGCGTACATCGTGTCCAGGACACAGTGGATGGCCTCGTCGCCGCCGGTGCCGAGGATCGCCGCGCCCAGGATCTCCTTAGTGTCCGCATCGACCACGACCTTCATCATCCCGAGCGTCTCGCCCTTCTCGAAGGCGCGGGAGACATCCTCCATCGGCATCGACCCGACCAGCACCTTCCGCCCCGCCTGGCGCGCCTGCGCCTCTGTCATCCCCGCCCGGCCGAGCGGCGGGTCGGTGTAGAGCGCGTACGCGGTGATCCGATCGCGCAGGCTGCGCGCCTCGCCATCCAGGACATTCGCCGCCACGATCTCGCCGTCGTTGTAGGAGGTGTGCGTGAACGCGCCCCGCCCGTTGCAGTCGCCCAGCGCCCAAATCCCCGGCGCCTTGGTCCGCAGCGCGTCGTCCACCTCGGTGAACCCGTGCGCATCGACCGTGACACCAGCGCGCTCCAGCCCGAGATCATCAGTGTTCGGCCGGCGCCCCACCGCCAGCAGCAGGTGGGAGCCGTCCGCGGTTCCACCCTCGAACCGCAGCGTGAAGCCATCGCCCTGCTTGTCCAGCCCGAGCCCGGAGGCGCGCCCAACACCACCCGGATGCCCTCGGCCTCCAATATCCCCTTCACCTGGTCCGAGATGTCCGCGTCCTCCCGCCCGATCAGCCGCGGCCCGGCCTCCACCACCGTCACCTCGGCGCCGAAGCGGCGGAACATCTGCGCGAACTCCAGCCCGACATAGCTCCCGCCCAGTACCACGAGCCGCGCGGGCAGCGCGTCCAGGTCCATGATCGTGCTGCTGGTGAGGTACTGGATCGCATCCAGCCCCGGCACCGCCGGCACCGACGGGCGCCCGCCGACATTGATGAACACCTTCTCCGCGCTCAGCGCCTGGCCGGCCACGCTGATCTCATGGGCGGAAACGAAGCGGGCATGGCCCTGGAGCACCGTGACGTTCTCGGCCTGCCGGAGCGACCGTTCGACCGCCGTCCGGCTGATCCCGACAACCTCGTCCTTGCGCGCCTTCACGCGCCGCCAATCGACCGCCACCCCTCCACCGATGCTCACCCCGAACTCCGCCGCCCGGCGCGCCAGGCGCGCCACATAGGCGCTCGCGACCATGGTTTTGGTGGGCGTGCAGCCGGTGTTGATGCAGGTGCCGCCGAACTTCCCTTGCTCGATGATCGCCACGTTCCAGCCGTGGCCGGCGAACCGGCGCGCGAGCGCCGGCCCTGCCTGCCCAGTGCCGATAACGATCGCGTCATAGGTGGTCATGCCGGATGCTTCCTCCCGCGGGCTGCCGCGACCGAAGGCTTCGCGCCTCGTGGATTGACGTCAACGCAATGTGTTCCATCGCGGGTTGACGAGCGACTCAGACGGCGAGCCAATTTCCGTGACCCTGACCACTGCACGCTTCGGATTGTCCGACAATTGCTGGCGGCCGCACCCTCGACCGCACAGGCGGCCTGCCGGCGATCCGAGGTGAGACCCGCAGAGCGCACGAGGCCAGAGCGGAGATGGGGATGCGAGGTGATCATCGACTTCGAGGGCTGGCCATCGCGGTCTTGCTGGCGATGCCGATCATGGCCCAGGCGACCGAGACAGCAGACGCTGCGGGGGTCTATACCGAGGCGCAGGCCGCCGCAGGCCACCAAGTCTATTTCCAGCAATGCGCCACCTGCCACGGCGAGGCATTGGAGGGCAAGGTAGGTCCGGCCTTGTCGGGACGGCAGTTCCGTCAAATGGTGGCGGTGCAGAACATGGATGGAGCCTCGCTGTTCCAGTTCATCTCGCAGCACATGCCGCTGAGCAAGCCCGGCTCGCTGAGCCAAACACAGTACCTGGATATCTTCGCCTACATACTGCAGCAGAACGGTTATCCCGCCGGAACTACACCCGTGGCGGCGAACAACGCCGAACTGCAGAAGATCCATCTCGCCGCCGCGGCGCCGAACGGGCAATAGCGGCGGGCTCGCCATCGCGCGGCGGACCTGCATAATCACCGCGTGCATCTCGGAGGAAAGGTCATGACAGCACACGGACGCACTGCAACGAGATCGAGTTTGCTGCGAGGCACGGCCCATATGGCGCTGTGCGCCGCCGGCGGCCTCGGCCTGCTCGTCAGCCAGGCCATGGCGCAAGGCGCTGGCTCGCCCGCTACCGTCCAACGATCGCAGCAACCGGCAGCCGCGGCACAGGCGCAGCCACCGGCAGCATCCACCGCTGAGGAACGGGCCGCCCCCGAGATCACGCGCGGTCAGGAGCGGCCGGTTGGCGTCAACGTCAACGTCTCCGATCAGGACCTGCTCAACGCCGGGCAGAATTCCGACGATTGGCTGCTCTACGGCCGGACATACGAGAACCAGCGGTTCTCGCCGCTCGATCAGATCAATGCCGGGAACGTGAGCAAACTGGTGCCCGTTGCCTTGATCCAGACCGGGGTCGCGAACTCGTTCGAGGACAGCCCGATCGAGGTGAACGGGATTTTGTTCATCGCGACGCCGGACAATCACGTGCTGGCATACGACGCGACCTCGGGAAAGGAACTCTGGGCCTACGTGCCGGAGCTGAACTTCAGCAGCCTCTGCTGCGGCCATGAGGCGCGCGGCCTCGCCGTCGCTTACGGCAAGGTGTTCCTGGCCACGCTCGACGCGCGGGTGATCGCGCTTGATGCCAACACCGGCAAGGTCGTCTGGCAGACCGAGATGGCGAAGGGTCTGCCCAATGCCACCGACTACTCGTTCACCATCGCGCCGCAAGTGTACGACGGCAAGGTGATTGTCGGCAGTTCCGGCGCCGAATACGCCACGCGCGGCTTTGTCGCCGCGCTCGACGCTAATACCGGCAAGCCCGGCTGGGTGTTCCACACCACCGCGGCTCCTGGCCAACCCGGCGGCGATAGCTGGAGCGGCAACTCCTGGCAGACCGGCGGCGGCTCGGTTTGGAACACCCCCGCGATCGATGTGAAGAACGACCTAATCATCTTCGGCGAGGGCAACCCCAATCCGGACAATTACGGTGACGAACGAAAGGGCGCGAACGCCTACACCGATTCTATCGTCGCGCTGCATGCCAAGGACGGCACGATCGCGTGGTGGCAGCAGGAAGTGCCGCACGACGTCTGGGACTATGACGCGGACGGCCCGGCGATCCTGTTGAACGCGAGCGACCAGGGTCAGGAGGTGCCGGCGGTGGCCGAAGCCGGCAAGGAAGGCCAGGTGTTCATCGTCAACCGCCAGACCGGCGAGCTGATCCGCAAGTCCGAGCCGTTCGTGATGCAGAGCAAGACCATGGGGACGGTGCCGGGCAAAAACTCGGTGCTGATCTATCCCGGCGCGCAGGGCGGCGGCGAATGGTCGCCGGCCGCGTTCTCGCCGCTGACCCATAATTTCTATGTCATGGGCACCAACGAGGCTTGGGAGTACGTGGCGAACCCGCCGGGGGTGAAGACCGCCGCCAATGAAAAGCTCACGCAGATGGGCCTGCGCCTTGGCAGCCTGTTGAAACCCATCACCAGCAAGCACCCGACCAATACGATTCCGCCGACCGGCACGCTGTCGGCGGTCAATGTCGATAGCGGCCAGATCGCGTGGCAATACAAATCCGACCTGCCGATGGTGGGCGGGGTGACGGCGACCGCCGGCAATCTCGTGTTCGCGGGCGAGATGAACGGCGACTTCAATGCCTTCGACGCACATTCCGGCCGCAAGCTCTGGCACTTCAACCTGGGCGCCGGCGTCCAGGCGCCGCCGATCACCTATCGCGTGGACGGCGTGCAGTATGTGGCGGTAGCCGCCGGGGGCAACTCCGCGAACGGCAACCCCGACCTGATGAACGAGATCGGCAAGCAGTTCGGAGATACCGTGGCGATCTTCGCGATCCCCCGTCAGTAACTCGCGCCTCGTTGGGCGACTCGCCGCTGGGGCGAGCCGCCCAACGACGGCCTGCCCAGCTCCTCATTTCTATCGACTGAACGGTGGTAGGATGCCTGGACGGCGCCTAGGCTATCTCTAGGCAGGCGGACAGGCTGTCCATCTGGGAGCCGAAAACCGGGGGAGGAGAAAAACCTATCTTCTCATGCAACGGTTCTTCAGATAATGAGCGAAGCCGTGCATGCTCATCAGGGGTTCCTGACTTCGTTGGGCTTCAATGAGCGGATACTGAACCAAAATTCTTTTGCCCCACAATCATAGACAAAGCCGCCTAGCTCTATTGACACCACGTGATTGATCGCCTCTATCGCCGCGGCACACCGGGGACAGCGCCTCGGCATCGCCCCACAATTCGACGTAACGCACGGCGAAGCCGGAGCGGAACCCGCGCTGCCGCGGCCATCAGGGGAAACCTGCGATCCCGAGCTGCTGATAGAATGTCGCGAGATGCATGGCCTCCTGCGCAAACCACTCGGACAGCCAGTGCTGGTACAAGTTCGCTGCAGCCTTAGCGGTAATGCGGCCGTCCAGGACGTTGGCAATCAGATGGCCCGCGGCAATGCCACTCATCATCGCGCGGAGCACGCCCTTCGACGACAGCGGGTCGAGCAGGCAGGCCGCATCCCCGACGATGAACCAGGCCGGGTGTGCGGGGTGACTCGCCATGCGCCAGGTCACATCAGCACCCTTCGATGGTCCAACGGGCGTCAGCCCGCGCAAACCGACCGGCACCCAACTCGGGTGAGGCCGAGATCCGTCCGCCGCGACATATGTCCAGTTGTATAGTGCTGGCTGCACCATGGCGGTCCAGAGCCAGCCTTTGGAATCTCCAACCAGCTCCGGCGCTTCGTAACGCCCGAAACAAGACCCTGCGGCATAGCCGTACCGTGCGATCAATCGTGGCGACCGCGCGTCCCTGGCAATGCCGACCCGGCGCGAAAGCCAGCTTGCCCGCCCTGTTGCGTCCACGACGATCCGCGTGGAGAACGGTCCGGCGCCGGTCAGCACGCGAATCTCGTTCTCCTCACCCGGTTGCATGCGATCGACCGCGCAGGGCTGGCGCACCTCGACACCTTGTTCCTTCGCACGATTCAGCAGGAGTTGATCGAACGCGGTCCGCGAGACCTGGAACCCGTGCCATGCGCCGTCCTGGTCGGTGCCGTAGGGCTGGAACTGCTTCCGGCCACCCCAGCTCACCCAAATGCCGGAATGGCGCGCGCCAATCGTGGCCTGAAACCGGTCGACCAGGCCGAGCTGGCGCAGCAGAGGCTCGACGCCCGGATGCAATGTCTCTCCCGGACGGTGCCCCGAGGAGATAGCCCGCTCGAAGAGGCTTACGCGCAAGCCGCGCTGGGCGCAGGCGATCGCCGTCGCCGCACCCGCCGGCCCGCCGCCCGCGATGATTACGTCGGTATCGAGTTGTCCAGGTGCCACGCGCCGCGGCGATTCAGTATGACGGCCCGGCCGTCGGTAAACGCATGGACCTCCTCCAGCACCTCCACTAGGATGATCTTGAAGTCGGCGGGGTCAGGAACCTGTGCGCCCCAACGATAGATATCCACAGCATAGCGGCGCGGCCCCCTCAGGCTTCCCTGCGCGGCTGCGGCGGCCGCCTGGAACGCAGCATCCTCCGGTGTTACATGTCGAAACGACAGGACGGCCCAGGCAGATTTCTCCCGCAACACATCGTTCACCGTCTTCCCCGGAGCAGGGCGGATCCCCAGGCTCCAATACACTGCGGCCAGTGCGAGGAGGCGGGCTTTGTACTCCGCGGCATCGATGCGTGCGGTCAGTGCCGCGGTCATGGTCCCGGGCATGTCGATGTAATCGACGTAGAGGACGTTGCGGTAAGCAACCACGATGCGATCGCCGGTCTTTCGGCGCTGCGGACCGGGCACGCCATCCCAGGACATGAATGTGCCATCCGCGGTGGGAACCATACCGATCTCGGTGTCGGTCAGCGGTACGATACTTGGCCAGGGATACAGGACTCCGCTCAACGGCTTGTTCGGCTCGTATTCCCGCGTTGCATCCGGGGCAGCCGCTGGCCAGTAGCTGCCCAGCGCGGCGCACAGCTTGGCATCCTCGATGAACGGCGAGCCGAGCCCATGACCCGCAAGGTACCGTTTCAGCGTGTGCGTCGGGCCATCGTATTGTGTCCCGAGGCTGGTATCCCATCCCGGGTCGAAAACCCCGGTCGAGCCGTCGGGTAGGCCCACTTTCTGCAATTCATACGGTCCGTTCACGCTCTGCACCGGCGCTCCTGGGGCTTCGGGCTGTGAGACGATGGCGGTGACAGTGTCGTCTTTGATGCTGAAGCCAACCGGCAGCTCCACGTCAGCGGCGACGCGGGTCTGAGACAGGGCGAACGGCGGAATCGCCCACAAGGCAGCACGAAGCGGCTCCGGCACGTCGCGCCGCCACCACAGCATCAGGTCGCGTTGAGTCACGTTTGGCAGGAAGTCCGGCAAGCCGACCATGCAGAAGGCGGCGATGCTTGTTAGCCCCGCCTGCCGCAACTGGGGACATTCGGCGATCACCCAGCCATCGCCGCTGGTATCAACATAATGCAGCGCATCGAAGTCGCCGCGCGCAAGGATCTTCATCAGATCCGGGCTGTCGTTCAAGTTGACCACGTGGCCATTTTCTACTGCGTGACGCGCGTTGATGTATTGCGGTGCGGGGCGCCGCGTCTCCTGCGCGGCATCGTCGAGGTAATTCGGCTCGTTGAGGGTACCGGTCAGGTCCGGCAACACCATGGGCGACGACATCTGGATATTGGCGGGCTCCCCGGTAAAGGCGGGATCGACCGGAAACGTCAGAGGCCGTCCGCGGAACGTCGCCGGCAGGATAAAGGGCTCCGGATGGGGAACGAGCACCCCGGGGCCGTAGTCGCGGCGGGAGGAAAGTTCCGCGATGCGCGAATTCTCGATCGTGAACGGATAATCCTTCAGTACGTCGCCGTAGTAGTTGTTTCGAAAGCCCTGAAACTCCAGAAAGCGGTGAAACGAAGCGAGCAAGTCGTTCCGCAATCCGCTGCTGAGCGCAACCTGGAGGTCGAGGCCGGGATGCATTCGCGACCGCTAAACAGCTTGTGCAGCGGAACCCAGAACTCCCGGTCCGCATCCTCGGCGAGCGCATCCTGCGGGCCGAAATCCCCGACCCGGCCCGGCACACGAACCGCGAGAAACGGCGCGAATCGGGTCGGCACAACGCGAAAGCTGTAGGGACGGTGGGGATCGAGGCCGGCAAAGCAACGCCGGGGGGCGTCGTAGAACGGCTCGAGATCTCCGAGCCTCGCTATTCCGGTGCGGGAGAAGCAGAGTTGCGCATGCTTGCCGCTGACCGAATCAGGCGCGTTGCGGTAATGCAGCGCGAACGTCGCAATGGCAACCGGCAGGCCGTTGGTCGCCGCATGGAGCGCGTCCAGTGTGGCAGCGCGCGCCGCGTAGATGTAGTTTTCGACAATGTCGATCTCTTCGACGGTCGGAAAGCCGCCCAGCTTGCGTCCCGCGGGATCCAACACGACGGTTGGCGCGGCAAGCGCGTGATAGAGCAAGCTTTGGTCCGGCCGGCCTGGCTCGATCCCCCGGTTTCCCGCGAGCGCGAAATCGCCGAAGCCGGGATAACTGCGATCGATCGGGACCGGCTTGGCGAGTTCGCGGGCGAGATCGGGCGCGGTGATGTCCAGCGCCCCGCCTGTCACAGCAAGCATCATCTTTTGCCATCCGAGTGGCGCCAACCGCCGGCAAAGTGCCTCTAGCTGAAGAATCAGCGGCGGCCGGGCTTGAGCCGTGGCCCGGCCGGCCCCCCCGATCAGCAAGACACCAAGGCTTGCAGACGTCAGCCGAATGAATTTTCGCCGTGTCTCCATCGATAGGTCCTAGTAAAGTTTCATCGCTGTCGGGCGCGTTTGTAGTCAGACGGCCGAGTAACTGCCTATTCGACCCCGCCCTGTCGGGGTCGAGCAACCCTGAATGTCATTGGCGACAGCGCGATCCCAAGAAGGCGGAGGCGCTGCGCCGCTTCCTGCTGTGGGCGGTTGCACTGGAGGGTGGGCATTGCACGCAAATATCTGGATCAAGTTGGCTTCTTGCCGCCGTCACAAGTAACTGGATCGAGTTGGTTTCGTGCCGCTTCCGGAAGCATATCGAGCCGGCGCCGAGCGTATAACGAAAAAGCAATTCAGCACGGGTTATAGCGCCGCTGAGTGGCTCGGTCCCGGTGCGACCGGGGCCCGAGGGGTGGAGAGTTCCTCCGAACCGCCTATCACGACATCCCGCTGAGACTTGCCGATATTTCCGGGAGAATCAAACAGGCGGCCCCTCAGCCAGAGCTATTGGACTGCTCAGGACGCCACACCACGATGCCACCAAAAACGCCCGCATACGCGCTGCCGTCAGGTCCAATGCCGATGCCAGAGTAAAAGTTGTTTGCCAAGACGCCGCCTAGTTCATTCGACAACGGCACGCGCGATTTGGCGGCGAGCGAACCGTCCTGGAAGTCCAGTGCCGCCCAGTACCAACCTTCGGCATCCTTTGCGTAAGTGTACACCAGCCCATCGCTTGTCGAAAGTTGCGAGACAACGGACGGGATGGCCACGGTGACATTTTCCCAGACCACCTGGGATTGATCCGTCGTCGGGTCAAAATCGACCCGATCAACACCAGGCACAGTGGTCAGAGGGCCGAGGGTGCTCGTGACCGTGCGGTTTCCGTAATTGTTCTCCACGATGATGGAGTGGTTCACCGCAATCAGAGAATTCTCACAAGCATTCCGCAGGGGAAATGCGCTGAACACGGCCTGCTGAGCGAGTAAAGCGCCAGTCTGCCGATTATAGACATTCACGTGCATGAACGGGTCGGCGTTATCCGCGATAGCGACGAATTGATTACCGGCGAAGTCGTCAAAGAGGGTCGGCGTCGTCCCCGAACCTTGCTGATTTTGACCGGGCTTCTCCCGCACCCCGCGGTCGTACTCCGATCGCCAGGTGTTCTGGGGCGCCCCGTCGGGACCAACCTGAAAGCGGTAGAGAGCATAGTCCGAGAGGAAGTAAACTCCTCCGTTCTCGTCCGTCGCGAACGATTTGGTGATGGTCTCTTCCGGGTTTGCACCCGCGGCATTCCTGAGATTGACGATGTTGATCGTCCCACTGCTGGGGTTGACATAACCCACATTCGCCTGCTCGGTATTGAACCACAGATTCCCTGCGCTATCGGGAAGAACCGAAACGAGAGTGTCGCTAATCTGAGGGCTGAGGTAGTAGGTTTGAACGAGTTCGAACTGATTATTTTCGACCTCGTAGATCCGGAGCTGCTGGTTCGTGGTGATGGCAACCACACGGTCTAAATTATCTATATAGAAGTATCCTCCACCGGAGAAGCTGACCCCGCCGGAACGAGGATTGGGGGGCAGG
The DNA here is from genome assembly GCA_963849305.1 of uncultured Pseudomonadota bacterium. Taxonomy (GTDB): domain Bacteria; phylum Pseudomonadota; class Alphaproteobacteria; order Acetobacterales; family Acetobacteraceae; genus CAWKGV01. The sequence continues at coordinate 60,527 of CAWKGV010000007.1, read as the reverse complement.
TCTATCTCCGCGAGGATCCGGAGGGTTACAGGATCTATCAGCTGAAGGGTTAGGGTGTTCTCGCCCGCGGTCGTATGTGACGGGGCAACCAGGACCGTGAGGATCTGCCCGGTTGAGTTGAACGCGATCGTTCCAGCGATCCCCGGTATGGGCCTGAGCAAGCCCTGCTGCACGGCCTGACTGCTGGCACTCGCAGGACCACTGACGGAAGTGGTGTCTGTCTGAAAAGAGTTGAAATGGATCTCGCTGAAGTTATTGGGTGCCATGAAAGGGTTCTGGAAGATTGGAGGAGTCGATATGGTGTCCAGAACGGCACCCGACTTGGCTCCTGCCACGCCTACAATCGGCATAATGAGGAGGCTGAGAATAAAAGCCACGACCCTGCTCATTTCGACCCCCTTCGTAGTGTCCTTTCGGAAAGTTCTTGTTGGATTGCGAGCTTTCGCAGCATCAGTCGAATTGACGTGAGGCGGAGGATGCCACGGCATTGATCATCTGCGATGACCCCAAGCTGATGGCCGATCGCTATCAACGCCGTGCGATGGTGCGGTCGTCAAGGCAAGCCGGGTGCCGGCAGTGGTCCGCTGACGGGGAACTGAGAACAGAACGCCTGGTTTCCCTGCCCTGCTTGGGTGGCGAAGGCCGTGCCCGCGGAAACCGGCGTGCCCTCAAGCGACTCGCCTAACGGGCAGTGACAGGTGGCTACCGCGACGCCGTTGATCGGTGGCGCGTGGTCGCAAGCGAAGCTGAAGCAGTTCACTAGTTTGTCGCCCAGGTTCAGGTTCGCTGGGCAAATTTGCGGTGGCGCCAATGCTTCTGGCCCGAAGCGCACCCAGTTGTTGATGGCCTGTGGTATGTAAAGCCTGGGCGCAAAAAGCGACCAAATCTGATCCGGCGGTGGTTCGCAGGAGCCCTGCATATTGCCGCCGTTCAAGTCAGCGATGGAGGGCCCGTCAAAGACCGGACAGGTGCAGTCATATTCCGGAAAAGATGCGGTGCCGCCACCAATGACATTCACGGTGATAGAATTTCCCGTTGGTTTGCAGGTGGATGCCGCGCAGAGGGCATACCGCCCCTTACAGATTTGAAAATCGTGACCGGCCTCGTCTGCTACGCTGCGGGGAGGCCCGGACACAATGCTAACACCCAAGCCGATCAACAGCACCGTTGCGGAGATTGCCCGGCGCAAGCCTTTAACGTTCCGCCTGTATATCATTCCGTCTCTCCCAATTTGTCTGGGTGGTCGAACGGAGATCTCAGCGTGGTCGGCTTTTGCAATTTTAAAAGAAATTCGTAGGGCCCCAATGGCAGCTCCGTCAAGCCTAAATTAGACGGCGCGTAGTAACGGTGGGGAAAGCTGACCCCATGCGTAAGTTAAGAGAACCAAAAATGCTCGATTCCTAAATTATTAGATGCTTCTACCGGAATTGGACTACCCAATCACGGATACGGCCGATGGCCTCACTCAGTGCTTCCAGGCTCGCCGCATAGGAGAAACGGAGATGGCCGTCTCCGAGGGCACCGAAACTGGTGCCAGAAACGGCGGCAACTCCAGTCTGCTCCAGAAGCCGCGACTGAAGGGTTCGGGAATCGAAACCCGTGCTGCGGATGTTCGGAAATGCATAAAAAGCGCCGCCCGGGTTGACGCAACCGACACCCGGGAGCGCGTTCAGCGCCGGTACAATGTACGCACGCCGCTGGGCAAATGCCGCGACCATCCGTTCCACCGGCTCGCGCGGACCAGTCAGCGCGGCGATCCCCGCGTATTGCGCTGCCGCATTGACGCAGGAGTGGGAATTGATCGCGAGCCGTTCGGCATGTGGGAACAGCGCCGCCGGCCATACGCCGTACCCTAGTCTCCAGCCCGTCATCGCATAGGTCTTGCTCCAGCCATCCAGCAGGATTAGCCGATCGGAGAGTTCGGGATAGTTGGTAAGGCTGACATGCGCGCCGCCATACAGGATCTCGCCGTATATCTCGTCCGAAAGAATCGCGACATCCGGATGGCGTCCGAGTCCAGCCACCAGTTGGTCAAGTTCGCTTTTCGGCACCACGCCGCCGGTCGGGTTGGCGGGGCTGTTCAGGATCAGCAGCCGCGTGCGGGGCGTGATCAGCGCGAGCACCTCCTCGGCGCTGAAGGAAAAACCCTTGCTCTCATGCACAGGCATCGGCACCGGGATCGCGCCAGAATAGCGAATCATGCTTTCGTAGATCGGGAAACCGGGATTGGGATAGACGATTTCCGCGCCCTCCTCGCCAAACATCATGATGGCAAAGAACATCGTGACCTTACCGCCAGGCACGATCAGCACCCGCTCAGGCGAGACCGAGACGCCGTGGCGGCGGTGGAGGTCGGCCGCAACCGCCTCTCGTAGCGGCAGTATTCCGTTCGCCGGCGTGTAGCCATGATGGCCATCCGCAAATGCCTTGCGCCCGGCTTCAACGATGTGGTCGGGGGTCGGGAAGTCGGGCTGGCCGATGCCAAGATTGATGATGCTCCGGCCTTCACGCTGCAACGCGCTCGCCCGCGCCAGTACTTCGAAGGCGGACTCGGTGCCGAGCCGGCTCACGCGCCCGGACAAGATGGGCATGGTGCTGGTCCTTTGGGGATGACGGGGAGTGGGTGAGCGAATTGGAGCGGGCTTTCTCCGGATCCGCAATACAATTGCCTGCTTAGCATGGCCCGAGGCGCGCATGTCACTCCTTCGTGGTGCGTGCTCATCTAGACGCGCCAGAGTCGCGCCGCCCGAGGCGGCTGCACTCGCGGCCGCAAGCTGGATCGATCGGGCGTGGCCGGAAGAAGGAGGCCGACGGCGCCGCCGTTGCGCCGATGCTCTTATCGCTGCCCGGACGGCTCCGCGGTCGGCGAGCCTGCATTGGCACCGCCTTGCGATGGCGCCCCCCCGGGTGGGGGTGGCGGCCCCTCGATCGACTGTTCGAATGCCAGCTCCGGTGCAACCAGCTCGCCGGGCCGGTCGCCCTGGAGGGAGTGCTGATAGGCTTTTGGAGGAAAAGCGCCGCCAAGAGATTGGATATAGGCAACGATCAGCCAGATCGATTGTGGTGGCAGCGCCTTTCCCCACGCCGGCATGCCTTGTGGTCGCCCCTCGTAGATCGATTTGTAAATGGCTGCTGGCGTGCCCCCGTATCGCCAATACTTATCGGTCAGATTGGGTCCCATGCCGCCCTTGGCATCGAAGCCGTGGCAATCCGCGCAGTTCATCCCCGCAAAAAGAACCTTGCCACTCTCGATCGCCTGCGGCTGGCCAGCCGCGGGATTGTCGATGTCGCTCGCGAGGTTGCTCTCAGGGCTTGCGGCGAGTTCCCCCAGCGGCACGCGCGCCTGTAGCCCTTCGGGCGGCAGCGCGATCCACGAAGGTTGCGCGTGCGACGGCTGTGTCGGGCCACCGGCCGCACTGGCCGGGCCGATCCCCGCCAGAACGGTCGATAGGGCAATTGCTGGAAACGCTCGTAGCGCCGAACGCTGAATGCTCATATCAACCTCACCGTCTGCGGCTTGTTGCGTTGGGCGGGATCGCGGCGGGCTGCCCGGCACCGGCGGTGGTGATCATGCCCGGGCCGCCATTCGGTGACTCGCCTCCGAGCGAGAACACGTAGAGCGTGCTCCCCCGCGGCGGAAAACCCGCCATCGACGCGCTCACCATCGCTGCCCCGCCGACCCCGGTATAGACGGCGACATACTGCCGGCCATGCGGACCGAGATAGGTCATCGGTTGGGAGATCACGCCCGAACTAAGCTTCTGCGACCAGAGAACCTTCCCGCTGCGCGCGTCCACGGCGCGGAACCAGCCATCGGTGGTGCCGTAGAACACCAAGTCGCCGGCCGTCGCCACGGCGCCACTCATGGTCATGTACCGCTCGCGGATCGACCAGATTTTCTTTCCCTTGGCCGGGTCCCAAGCCATGAACTCGCCCCAGTTGCCGCCAGGAGCCGGATGGCGTGTCATCTCCATGCCGTCGTAGGGCGTGCCCGGGATGTAGGACACCGTGTGATCCGTGACATCCATGCAGATATTGAAGATCCCCGCGTAGAGCAAACCCGTGCGCGGCGAAAAGGCCGACGGTTGCCAGTCCTTGCCGCCGATGTCCGGCGGGCAAACGTTCGCCAGCTTGACATCGGGCTGGGGCTGCATGGCTGGGTTGACCTTGGGCCTGCCGGTCTTGAGATCGATGCCGGTGGACCAGTTTTGGTACGCAAAGGGCGCGACGACCAAGACCTCACCGGTGGCGCGGTCGATCGTGTAAGCGTATGCGTTGCGATCGAAGTGGACCAGCACCTTGCGGGTCTGGCCGTTGATCGGCAGATCGATCAGGACATTCTCATTGACGCCGTCATAATCCCATTGGTCGTGCGGGGTGAATTGGTACGCCCACTTCGCCATTCCGGTATCGGCATCGCGGGCGAATACCGCGCTGGTCCACAGGTTGTCGCCCGGGCGCTGCGCCGGCACGCGCGGTCCAGGGTTGCTCGTTCCGTAGTAGATCAGATTAAGTTGCGGATCGTCCGATATCCACCCCCAGACCGCACCGGCTCCATGCTTCCACATGTCGGGCGGCCAGCTGGCCAGGCCCAGATCCTTGCCCTTCATCCAGGAGTAGAACGGCTTGAAGTCGGATCCGATCTTGACGAGCTGATCCGACCCCGTACTGTAGGCGCGCCACAACTCCTTGCCCGTCTTGACATCGAGGGGCGCGATCCAGCCGATCTTGCCCATCTCGCCGCCACTGTTGCCGACGAACACCTTGTTGCCGACGACGAATGGCGCCATGGTCATCGTCTGCCCGTTCTCGACGTTGCCCATCTTGATGCGCCACACCTCCTTGCCGGTCTCGGCATCGACTGCGACGGTGTGGTCGTCGAGCAGGTTGTAGATCAGCTTTCCATCGGCATAGGCCGCGCCGCGGTTCACCGCATCGCAGCACGCCTTGCCGATGGCCATCGGCGAGGGCTCCGGCGTGTATGTCCACTTGATCGGAGCCCCCGGTTTCGAAAGATCGAGCGCGTAAGCATCGTTCGGGAACGGCGCCACGATGTACATCGTGTCACCGACCACCAGTGGTGCGCCTTCGTGGCCGTAATTGATGCCGTCCGAAAACGACCAGGCGATGCGCAGTTGGCCGACGTTCCCAGTATTGATCTTGTCGAGCGGGCTGTAACGGGAATTGGCGTAGTCCCGCGCTTGGCTGTGCCATTCGCCGGCCGGGTCGTTGGGGGCAAGGTTCGCCGTTGCCCCGGTAACCGAACCGGATTGCGCTGAGTTCGATGACTGTGGGCCGGTCGAGACCGTGCCGGTCTCGCGTTGTGCAGCAGCCGGCAGTACGGCGCCAAGCACCAGCAACAATGCCGGCATGATTGCCCGCTTGACCATGCTTCCCCCCACTTTCGTGATTTGGATCTGAGCATAATCCAACGGCGGTTCTACTGCAAAGCTTCCCAGCACCAGCACCGGGTCCAGGCAGGGCTGAGGCTCGTGCGCGCAAAGCGACTTTTCCCCTAGGAGCGATCACGGCCTTGTTCAAAACATCGCGCGCCGCTCAATTACCGGGGATGAGCATCTGGCCCGTCTTGCAGCCGATCGACCGGGCGGCGGTCGTCGCGCTGCGGCGCCTGGCTAGGCGACCGCTTACGGACCGACGCCGCGCTCCCTGGTACGCGTCAGCGACCACATCGGCCCCCTTCCGTGCTATAGCCTCCGTGGTCCGGCCAGGAGGAGTCGATGGACGCAGGCACGCGATCAAGCCAGGGCGAAGTCACCGACCGCAATCTGGCGCTCGAACTGGTCCGAGTGACCGAGGCGGCCGCGCTCGCGGCCTCAAGCTGGATCGGGCGTGGCCGGAAGAACGAGGCCGACGGCGCCGCCGTCGAAGCGATGCGCAAGGCGTTCGACCAGGTCGCGATCGACGGCACCGTGGTGATCGGTGAAGGCGAGATGGACGAGGCGCCGATGCTCTATATCGGCGAGAAAGTGGGCGCCGGCGGCCCGGCGATGGACATCGCGGTCGATCCGCTCGAAGGCACCACCCTCACCGCCAAGGGCGGCCCCAATGCCATCGCCACCGTCGCGATGGCCGAGAAGGGCGGCTTCCTGCACGCCCCCGACATCTACATGGACAAGATCGCGGTCGGCGGCGGCCTGCCCGATCAGGTCGTGGACCTCGACGCGCCAGTGGCCGAGAACCTGCGCAATCTCGCCCGCGCCAAGAGCCGCGATGTCTCCGACCTGGTGTGCTGCATCCTCGATCGCGACCGGCACAAGGAACTGATCGCCCGATGCCGGGAGGCCGGAGCGCGGATCATGCTGATCAGCGACGGCGACGTGGCCGGCGTGATCGCCACCGCCATGCCGGACAGCTATGTCGATATCTACCTGGGCACGGGCGGCGCACCGGAGGGCGTGCTGGCCGCCGCGGCGCTGCGCTGCATCGGCGGGCAAATGCAGGGCCGGCTGCTCTACGAGAACGAGGCGCAGACCGAGCGCGCGCGCTCGATGGGCGTCACCGACCCCAAGCACAAATACGGCATCACCGAAATGGCCAAGGGTGACGTGATGTTCGCCGCCACCGGCGTCACCCCGGGGCCGATGCTGCGCGGGGTGCGCCGCTTCGGCCCCGGCGCGATCACGCACTCGACCGTCATGCGCAGCAAGTCGGGCACGGTCCGCTACGTCGAGGCGCACCACAATTTCCGCACCAAGACCTGGACCCCGAGCTGAGCCGCCGGGAATGAACGGGCCGGTTCTGGGCGTCGGGCGCAGCCTCTCGGGCCGGCGCTGGATCTGGCGCGCCGCCGAGGACCGCCTGGGTCTCGGCATCGCCCAGCGCGCCGGCGTGCCCGAGATCGTCGGCCGGCTGCTGGCGGGGCGCGGCATCGGCGTCGAGCAGGCTGGGCACTTCCTGGAGCCGACGCTGCGCGCGCTGCTGCCCGATCCGTCGGGGCTCGCCGACATGGATGCGGCGGCCGAGCGGCTGGCTGACGCGGCCGAGCGCGGCGAGACCGTGGGCGTGTTCGGCGACTACGACGTGGACGGCGCTTGCAGCGGGGCGCTGATGGTGAGTTTGCTCCGCCGGCTCGGCTGCACGGTCCACGCGCATGTGCCCGACCGCCTGACCGAAGGCTACGGGCCGAACGCGCCGGCACTGCGTGATCTGCTCCGGCGCGGGACCACCCTGATCGTCTGCGTCGATTGCGGCACCGGGGCGGCCGAGGCACTCGCCGCCGTGCGCGGCCGGGCCGACGTGATCGTGCTCGACCACCACAAGGCCGAAGGCCCGCCACCGCCGGTGTTTGCCACCGTGAACCCCAACCGGCTGGACGATACCTCGGGCCTGACCATGCTATGCGCCGCCGCGGTCGCCTTCATGGCCGCGGTCGCCACCACGCGCGCGCTCCGCCGGCGCGGTTTCTTCGCCGCGCGCGCCGTGCCCGACCTGCTCGGCCTGCTCGACCTCGTGGCGCTGGCCACGGTGTGCGACGTGATGCCGCTCACCGGGGTCAACCGGGCGCTAGTCTGCCAGGGGCTGAAGGTCATGGCGCGGATGGAACGGCCCGGCCTCGCCGCACTGCTCGCCGTGGCCCAGACCCGCGACCGGCCCACTGCCGCCACCTGCGGCTACGGCTTGGGGCCGCGGATCAACGCCGCCGGGCGGATCGGCGAGGCCGATCTCGGGCTACGGCTCCTGCTCTGCGAAGACCCGGAGGAAGCGGTCGCGCTCGCCGGGATGCTGGACGCGGTGAACCGCCAACGCCAGGACGTCGAGGGCGACATCCTGGAGGACGCGTTCCGCGCGGCGGGCGAGCAGGCGGCGGCGGGTCACGCCACGCTGGTCGTGAGCGGGCCGGCCTGGCATCCCGGCGTGGTCGGCATCGTCGCCGGGCGGATTAAGGAGCGGTTCAACCGGCCGACCTGCGTGGCAGGTGTGGCGGACGGGGTCGCCAAGGGCTCCGGCCGATCGGTGCCCGGCATCGATCTCGGGGCCGCCGTGATCGCCGCCCGTCAGGGCGGGATCCTTTCGACCGGCGGCGGCCACCCGATGGCCGCCGGCTTCTCGCTGCCCCACGGCCAGATCGCCGCCTTTCATGAATTCCTCAACGACCGACTGGCCGCCGCGGCGGCGTTGCCCTCGGCCGCCGACCTCACCGTGGAGGGTACGCTCGCGGTCCCCGGCGCCACGACCGAGCTGGCCGGCCATCTGGTGCGCCTGGCCCCGTTCGGGCCGGGCAACGAGGAACCCGTGTTCGTGCTCCACCGCGCCCGAGTGATTCGCGCAGATCGGGTGGGGCGCGAGGGGACGACCATCCGCGCCTTCGTGGAAGGCGAAGGCGGCGGCGTTCGGCTCAAGGCGATGCTGTTCCGAGCCCGCGACGGTGCGCTTGCCGAGGCGGTGCTCGCTCGCGACGGCGCGCCGCTACACCTGGCCGGCCATTTGCGCGTGGAGGCATGGAACGGCCTAGCCGGCGTGGGCTTCACCGTGACCGACGCGGCGCCGGCCTGATTGAGCCGCCCACCTCAGCCCCAGCCCACGTCTCCCACCAGGGCGCGGCGCACCTTCTGCCACAATGGCCGCAGCCGGCGCATGAACCAGTACCGATCGCGCAGATCCGGGCGGATCAATTGGTGCAGAAGCTCGGGGTGATCCCAAGGCACATCGTGGTGGGCGGTGCGCAGGAACGGGCTGTTCGCGTCCTGACGCCACATCTGCGGAAACATCGCGATCGTGTCCTGTTCCGTCACCGGGGGCCGCGCGCGCTCGGGCCGGCCCGATAGCCGGGCGGTCAGCGCCTCCACCAGATCGCGGCCGGGGCCGAGCGGGATGGCGCAGATCGGCGTGTTGCGCGGGTTCATCTCGATCAGATGGGCCGCCCCGGTCGCCGCCTCGATCATGAAGTCGAAGCCGACCAGGCCGGTGATGCCGAGGGCGCGCACGATCTGCGCCGCCGCCCGCATCATCTCCTCGCTCTCGATGACACGGACCACGCTGGCCGAGCCGGTGCGGGTTTCTGTGATCAGCGCCTCGACGCAGATGCCGCCCAAGACCTCGCCCTGCCAGCACGCAATGCCGCAATTGGCCGGCCAGCCATCGACATAGCGCTGGACGGAGATCACCGGGCGCTCGTTCGCCCACCAGGCGCGCGACCAGAACATATCGCGTTCGATCAGCATCTCGCGAAACGCCAACATTCCGCTGATCGGGCGCATTAAATCGTGAAACGCAGCGCTCGCCTCGGTCCAGGAGGAGACGATCCGTACCCCCTGCCCGGCCCAGCTTCCATCGGCCTTCAGCACCCACGGAAACGGCTCTTCCGCTTGCCACGCGCGGAGGTCGTGAAGGTCGCGAACCGACCGCGTCTCCGGCACGCGGACACCGCTGGCCCGCGCCAGGCTCAGCAGTTCGTGACGGTGCTCGGAGGCGGAGAAGGCAGCCGGCGGACTGAGCGTGCGCTCCAGGAACGCGCGAAGGTCAGGGCTCCGATTGCTTCCGTGGAAGCTATGCAGCAGTCGGACCGCGCGATCATCGCACGGAATGATGAGGTCAGGCGCGGTTCGCTCAACTGCGTGGCGCAGTGCGTGCGTCGGCCGGGCGGCCGAGAACACGAAACGGCCGGACAATACCCCGGTGTGGCGCAGCACGTGGTCCGCGGGACAGACCGCCGCGACCCGGCACCCGGCGCGCGCGAAGCCGATGGCGAGCCGCGCCGTTGACGGCATGTGCAACGTCGTCGCCAAGAGCACCAACGGAGCGTCTCGGGCGCTCGCATCCGGGACGCGGGCTCGCAATCGGGCAAGCCGATGATCGCGTGGTCGGTCAAGCGCATCGGGATTGCCGCTCACCGAGATTCTCCTCCGGCGAAGACGAAAGTGTCTCCGTATCAAAACAGATCGGTAGCGGGAATGTCGATCAATTTTTTGGACGTCCCTGCTCATACAAACGGACGAGGGACTTATACCAAAGCGGGGGGCTCACGCATTCAACTTGTGCTTCGGAGGCTACACGAGGCCGACAAGCGCGATGCGCCGGCTACCCTGCCCTCCGTGCTCCCCATCCTTGGGCGAGCGAGCACCGGGGGTGCGGCGCCGACAGCTTGCCCCAGGCGCAGCGCGGCTCCGAGCGCCGACCCGCTCGTTTCAGCGACCACGGAAGACGGGCTGGCTATCGAACTCGGGGGAGGTCGCGTCCGATTTCGAGCCGGATAGCCCCGAGGGAACGATCCGGTTTCACGATTAGTTGGGAAATTCGAGCTATTGCCCGTCACGAGCGTGTTCATGGGCCTGCCTCCGAAGTGCCGCCCGAACCGCAGACTACCAACTTTTTTCGGACCGCGTTGTGATAATTCGCCACACCTGCGGCCCGCTTCGGTGCTCTTGGCGACGGCGATCACGCTCATTCGCCCGCAATGAGAAGGGCCGCCTCGGCGACGCGAGGCGGCCCTTTCGCGCAGCTATCCGCCCCGAAGCTCTATCCCGCCGCGCGCTGGCCGTGCCGCCCGCCCTCCTGCGAGATGCCGCCGAGCGCTTGCCCGGCGAGATGCGGCGGCAGCCGGCCTTCGCGCGTGAGATCGCCGAGCGAGACCACGCCGACCAAACGCTTCTCGCGGTTCACCACCGGCAAGCGGCGCACCTGTTGCTCGGCCATGTTCTCGGCGACATGCCCGATAGCTTCGTCCTCGAACACGTAGCGCACCTCTTGGGTCATCACCTCGCGCACCTTGGTGCGCGCCGCATCCTTGCCGTCGGCAACCAGACGCAGGGCGACGTCCCGATCGGTCACGATCCCCACAAGCCGGTCGCCCTCGCCGACCGGCAGCATGCCGGTATCCTCCTCGCGCATCAGACGCGCGGCGTGCTGCACAGGGTCGTCAGGCTTGGCGATGCGGACGTGGGTGCTCATCACGTCGCGGACCCTCCCGTTGGCGCGCCATTGCTGCTCGCGATCGGATTGCCCGGCCTGGCCGTCCTCCTGGCCGCCTTGGGCTTGGCGATGGCGGCCGCGCTGCTCGATCTGCTCCTCGAGCGGGCGCAACGTCTGGTCGGCGGCGCGGCGCGCGGCGCGGATCAGGATCGCGCTGCCGCCCATCAGCGCTCCCAGATAGTCGTGCATGAATCGACGCTGCAAGTCGATGAACCCGCCCGGATTGGCGAGCCGGAGCAGGTCCTGCGTGGCTTGCAGGTTGGTCCGCATCACGCCCTCGATCAGCCCGGTGAGGCCCGCCTGCATATCATTCAGGCCGGTTCCGGCTGCGTTGCGCAGAACCATCAAGCCTTGCATGTCCTCGGTCCGTTCATGCGCGGCCTGGGCCAGCTTGCGCCCGACCTCCTCGAACTGCTCGGCCGCGGTACGCGCGACCTGGCGCTGACGTTCGGCGACCGCCTCGCCGCCCCGATGCACCGCCTCGCCCATTCTGGCGCCAAGGTGATCGGTGGCCCGAGCCCCGGCTTCGCCGGCTTGGCGCGTGGCGTGAGCGGCGGCCTCTCCGCCCCGGCGCAGCACGTCGGCGCCGTTGTCGCCGGCTTCGGCCGCGGCCGCGGCGAGTTGGCGGACCGCCTCGCCGCCGGAGCCCCCGGCGGACTCGAAGGATGTACCCGTTGGGCGGACCGGATCGCTGCCCTGCGACGGCCTGACCCGCTCCTTCGCGGCCTCGCCGCCACCCCCGATGATGGGTTGATCGGGCTGCTTGTTGTCGGTCATTTCGTTCGTCCTCCTCAAATGATCGCTTGTAGCCGCATGATTTGGCGGCCCACCTAACGAACCTAGACCGAGAGAAGTGCAGGCGAAAGGGGGTCATCCATGATTGTTGGTGTCGCTATCGTGTAGATTTATTTTAGGTCGGATTAAATTTAGCCAGCGGTCACGTTCTTGATTTTGGACATGTCATGTGTAATTGACCACCGGAAGCATTAACCTTGCCAAAACCTGCTGGCCGAACAAAACTTCTTTGCCGTGGCGGCAAATCCCGGCAAACTCCTTTCCCGCTCCGCTGCCGGCGGCGACTGGTCACCGTTTTCGGGATCGAATCCCCAATATGTTCCTCTCGCGGGGTAATCAGCCGTCCGCGTACGGGTTCCTGGTCCCGCGCAACTGCAACCTGATCGGCGTGCCGGGCAAATCGAACGCCTCCCGCAGCCCATTGACCAGATATCGCTGGTAATCGACCGGAATGCGCTCCGCGCGCGTGCCGAACGCGACGAAGGTGGGCGGGCGGGCCTTGGCCTGGGTCATGTAACGAAGCTTGAGCCGGCGGCGGTCCACCAGCGGCGGCGGATGACGCGCCAGCGCCTGCTCGAACCAGCGGTTCAGCTCGCCCGTCGGTACGCGCCGGTTCCACGCCTCACGGGCGCGCCAGACCGCCGGCAACAGCTTGTCCACCCCGGCCCCGGTCAGGGCCGAAAGCTGCACCACGGCCAGACCTTTAAGCTGGGCCAGGCTCGTCTCCAGCCGATCCGCCAGCGCCCTGCGCGCCGCGGCGCGATCGGCCACCGCCTCCCATTTGTTGAGCGCCAGCACGATGGCCCGGCCTTCGCGCTCGATCAGTTGCGCGATCTGCAAATCCTGGTCGTGCAAGCCCTCGGTCGCGTCCACCACCAGCACCACCAGCTCGGCCATGCGCAGCGCGCCGATCGCGGCGCCCACCGACATCTTCTCGAGCGGCGTCTCGATCCGGGCACGCCGGCGCAGGCCGGCGGTATCCACCAGCTCGATCCGCCGCCCCTCGGCATCGGTGAGCATCACCGCCACGGCGTCGCGCGTCAGCCCCGGCTCCGGTCCGGTGACCATCCGCTCCTCGCCCACCAGCCGGTTGAGCAGCGTCGATTTCCCGGCGTTCGGCCGCCCGACGATGGCAAGCTTCAGGGGCCGGTCGGCCGCGTCGGCCTCCTCCTCCTCCGGCTCTGGCGCGGGAAGCTGGGCCACGATCTCGGTCATGAGGTCGGCGATGCCCTCGCCGTGCTCGGCCGAGACCGCGACCGGGTCGCCAAAGCCGAGCGCGTAAGCATCGAGCAATTGGGAATGGACGGAGCGGCCTTCCGCCTTGTTGGCGACCAGCAGCACGGGGCGGCCCTGGCGGCGCAGCCAGCGCGCGAAGTGCTGGTCCGCCGGGGTCAGGCCGGCGCGCGCATCCACCACGAACAGCACCAGATCGGCCTGCCCGACCGCGGTGGCCGACGAGGCGTGCATCCGGCCCGGCAGCGTCTCCGGCGCCGCCTCGTCCAGTCCGGCCGTGTCCACCACCCGCACGCGCCGGCCGCGCATCAGCGCCTCGGCCTCCTTGCGGTCGCGGGTCACGCCTGGCGTGTCGGCGACCAGCGCCCCTCGCCCGCCCGCGAGCCGGTTGAACAGCGTGCTCTTGCCGACATTCGGCCGGCCGGCGATGACAACAACAGGCAGCATCTTAGCATCGGTTCCTGGCGGCTGTGCCAATAGACACGCTCACCGCGCCGGGACCACCCTCCCCTCGCGCAGCGTCACCCGGCGATCCATCCGCGCGGCCAGTTCCGGGTTATGGGTGGCGACCAAGGCGGCGAGCCCGTGGCGGCGCACCATCGCCAGCAGCTCCTCGAACACCACGCCAGCGGTGTCCATGTCGAGATTGCCGGTGGGCTCGTCGGCCAGCAGCACCTTGGGCCGGTTGGCGAGCGCACGCGCGATCGCCACCCGCTGCTGCTCGCCGCCCGAGAGCTTGCCCGGCAGGTGCCCCGAACGCGGCGCCAAGCCGAACGCCCGCAACAGCTCGGTTGCGCGTTCCGCCGCCGCCCGGCGAGTGCGCCCCGCGATCAATTGCGGCAGCACCACGTTTTCCAGCGCCGAGAACTCGGCCAATAGATGATGGAACTGGTAGACGAAACCGATCGTGTCGCGACGGATCGCGGTGCGCTCGGCATCCCCGAGCGAGCCCGCGTCGCGCCCCTGCACGAACACCGTGCCGCCGTCCGGCTTCTCCAGCAATCCCGCGAGATGCAGCAGCGTCGATTTGCCCGCCCCCGAGGGCGCCGCGAGGGCCACGATCTCCCCCGTGGCGAGCGTCAGGTCCGCCCCACGCAGCACGGTCAGCGGCTCCGCCCCGCCACGATACACGCGCTGGACCCCGCGCAGCATCAGCGGCGGGGCGTCACTCATGGCGCAGCGCCTCCACTGGGTCGGTCCGCGCGGCGCGCCAACTCGGGTAGAGGGTCGCCAACAGCGACAGCACCAGCGCCATCACGACGATCTTCCACACCTCGCTCCAATCGAGCCGGGCCGGCAGGTGCGTAAGGTAATAGACCTCGGGATTGAACACGTTCACCCCGGTCGCGGTTTGAACCAGGTCTTGAATGCGGTCGATGTTCCAGGTGAACAGTAGGCCGAGCACGGTGCCGATCAACGTCCCGATCACGCCGACCGAGGCGCCGCACATCAAGAAAATGCGCATCACCGCCCCGCGTGCGGCGCCGATCGTGCGCAGCACCGCGATGTCGCGCGTCTTGTCCTTCACCATCATGATCAGCGAGGAAATCACGTTGAACGCGGCCACCAAGATGATCAGCGCCAGGATGATGAACATCACGTTCTGCTCGACCTGGACGGCGGTGAAGAAGCTGTTGTTGCTCTGCTGCCAGTCCAGCACCGTGATCGGCACGCCCGCGAGCGCCTTGCGGATCTCCGCGCTGATCGCGCCCACCCGTTCCGGATCGCGCGCCTTGACCTCGATCTGCGTCACCGCGCCCGGTTTCTGGAAATAGACCTGCGCCGCGGCGAGCGGCATGAACACGTAGTTCGTATCATAGGCGTATTCGCCGACGTTGAAGATCGCCACGATGCGATACGCTTTCACGCGCGGCACGATGCCGAACGGCGTCGCCGCGCCCTGCGGCGACACGAGGGTAAGCCGGTTGTTGAGCCAGACGCCGAATTGGCGCGCCATGCCGGTGCCGATGGCGATCGTGTCCTCTCCCGTGAAATCGTCCAAAGAGCCGGCGGTGATATGGTCGCTGACCGCGTGCATGGCCTCGAGCTGGGCCTGGCCGATGCCGCGCACGAACCCGCCCGAGGCGGTGCCGCGCGGATCGGTGATGAGCACCTGGCCGTCCAGCACCGGGGTCGCGGACACCACACCCGGCAGCTTGTCGATCCGCCCGGCCAGCGCGTCGTAATCCGTCAGTTGCCCGCCCGCGCCATAGACACCGAGATCGCCGTTGAAGCCGATGATGCGGCTCAGCAGGTCCGCCTTGAACCCGCCCATGACGCTCATGACGATGATCAGCGTCGCCACGCCGAGGGCGATGCCGATCAGCGAGAACACCGCGATTACCGAAACGAACCGCTCTCCGCGACGGGCGCGCAGATAACGCCTCGCCACGGCACGCTCGAACGGGCCGAACATGGCGTTCAAGTCTGCGAGAATGGCGGCTGCCGGCTGGCACCGTCACGCCACGACAAGCACGGCCACGACGATGGAAGTGCCCACGCGCAAACAATGCTACCCATCACCACCGACCCCTTCAGCCGATCCGCGCGAGCGCGGCCTCGACCGACATCTCCTGGCGCTCGCCACTCGCGCGGCGTTTCAGCTCCACCGTGCCCGCCGCCGCCCCGCGCGGGCCGACCACCACCTGCCAGGGATGGCCCATCAAGTCGGCGTCCGCGAACTTCACCCCCGCGCGGTCGGCGCGGTCGTCGTAGAGCGCGGCCGAGCCGAGGCGAGAGCACAGCTCCTCGCAGATCCGGTCGCAGACTGGATCGCCAGGCTTGAGGTTCAGGATCGCCGCCCTGAACGGCGCGACGCTCTCGGGCCAGATGATGCCTGCTTGGTCGTGGCTCGCCTCGATTACCGCCCCCACCAGCCGGCTCACCCCGATGCCGTAGCTACCCATCTCCGGGGATACCGGCGCGCCGTCCGGCCCGGCGACCGCGAAGCCCATCGGCTGGGAATACTTGGTGCCGAAATGGAAGATGTGGCCCACCTCGATGCCGCGCCCCTCGCGCCGGCGCTCCACCGCCACCTCGCTCCATGCCTCCGGGTCGTGCTTGTCGTCAGTCGCTGCATAGTGCGTGGTCATCGCGTCGAAGAACCGCTGCAGATCATCGGCGCCCTCGGGGCTGAAGCCGCCGGCCCCGCGCGCGAGATAGTCGATCTCCTCGAACGCGGCGTCGTAATAGACTTGGCTCTCGCCGGTTGGGGCCAAGATGATGAATTCGTGCGACAGATCCCCGCCGATCGGCCCGGACTCGGCCGCCATCGGGATCGCCTTCAGCCCGAGGCGCTGGAAGGTCCGCATATAGGCCAGCATCATCTTGCGGTAGCTTACCACCGCGCCGGCGTGGTCGAGATCGAAGCTATAGGCATCCTTCATCAGGAACTCGCGCCCGCGCATCACGCCGAAGCGCGGGCGCACCTCGTCGCGGAACTTCCATTGGATGTGGTACAGAATCTGCGGCAGTTCGCGGTAGCTCTTCACCGACTGGCGCATCAGGTCGGTGACCATCTCTTCGTTGGTCGGGCCGTACAGCAGTTCACGGTCATGGCGGTCGCGGATGCGCAGCATCTCCTTGCCGTAATCCTCGTACCGCCCGCTCTCGCGCCAAAGCTCGGCCGGCTGGATGGTGGGCATCAGCAGTTCCTGGGCGCCAGCCGCGTCCTGCTCCTCGCGCACGATCCGCTCGATATTCTTGAGCACGCGAAAACCCAGCGGTAACCAAGCGTAAATGCCGGCGGAGGTCTGCCGCACCAGGCCCGCCCGCAGCATGAGACGGTGTGACGCGATTTGCGCCTCCGCCGGCATTTCCTTAAGCGTTGGAATCAAACTTTGGGAGAGGCGCATCGGCGATCCATGTTCCGGACGTGGTTAAGCGACGGACCCTAACTCTTAGCGGGGTGTGACAATCTCGGAAAAGACAAAGCAAGAGTGAGACATCATTGTGCGCCGCACAATCCCAAACGAGAAAAAAATTGCGCCGGGCCGAGCGTTCGCGACTGAAACCGCGTGACATATCCGGAAAAAACGAGTAACAAATCGATGGGCCTCGGATGCATCCCGCCTGCCCAAGTTTAGGGAAGAAACGCCAACCTCACGGCAGGTCGAGGAGACCATCCTCTTCCTAGCCGTGAAAACGGTGGTCCAGATTTCGAGACAAGAAAGTACACCGTCGCAAAAAACTTGATCGGTTGAGTTTGCGAGTTCACATTTCAGCTTGACCATTGAGCGGTTGCTTAATGATCAGGCATTGCCAGCCAACCATGCCGGAAACTCAGATACGGGCTGCTGATCAGCCAAAACGCCGCCAGCCAGATAATTCCGGCCACGATCGTCGTCGCGATCACGGTACGGACCAAATGCGGACGCTCCGGCGCCCCCCGCCATCCGGTCAGCGGGTCGGGCTCGGACCGCGGTCGCACGCCGAATGGCAGGACAGCGAACAGCGCCGTCCACCAGATCAGGACATACAACACGGCGCCGGTGAACCAGTCCATCGGGAGAGCGCCCCAAAATCGCGGAGTAATCGCTTCTAGCTGATCGGGCGCGCCAGGTCACGAGCCGCCGACCCGCAGCAGATGCACGTCCACCAGCGGCCGCTTCGCCAGGCGCCGGCCGAGCGCCCGGCGCAACGCGGCGCGCGCCGCATCCGTCAAAGCGGCGTCGTCGAGACGCAGCGGCGGCGGCAATTCCGCCAACGCCGCCGCGAACTCCCCGGCGATCCGGCCGGTTTCCGGATCGTCCGGTTCGAACAGCCCTGGCGCGCTCACGCGCGGCGGGCCGCAGAGCCGCCCGGCCCCATTCACGGCCACGCTGGCGAGCACCACGCCGTTGAACAGCATCCGCCGCCGCGCCGACAGCACGCCCCCGTCCAGCGGCACCAGCCGGTTGCCATCAAGCACCAGCCGGCCCACCGGGGCACTGTCCAGCACCCCCGCCCGGCCCGGCGCCAATTGCAGAATGTCGCCGTCTTCCATCAGGATCGGGGTGGCGCCCGCCTCGCGCGCCAACTCGGCATGAGCCGACAGATGTCGCCACTCGCCATGCACCGGCACGGCATAGCGTGGCCGCACCAGCCGATAGAGCCGGCGCAACTCGTCGCGCGCGGGATGGCCGGAGACGTGAACCAGATGGTCCATGTCGGTCATCAACCGCACGCCGCGCCGCACCAGGTTGTCTTGGACCGTGCCGATCGCCCGTTCGTTGCCGGGAATGACGCGGCTGGAGAAGATTACCGTGTCGCCTTCGCCCAGCACGATGCGCGGATGGGTGTCCATCGCGACCCGGGCCAGCGCGCTGCGCGGTTCGCCCTGGCTGCCGGTGATCATGATCAGCAGGTTCTCGTCCGGGATCGAGCCCGCGTCATCCTCGCTGGCGAAGCCCGGCACACGGGCGAGATAGCCGCATTCCCGCGCCGCGGCGACCAAGTTGCGCATCGACCGCCCCACCAGGGCCACGCTGCGCCCAGCCTCGCTTGCCGCCAGTGCGATGCTCTCGATGCGCGCAACATTGCTGGAAAAACAAGTCACTGCCACGCGTCCGCTGAGTCCGCGGATCAACGCCGCGAGACTGCGCCGCACCTCCATCTCGCTGCCCGAATGGCCTTCCACCATCGCGTTGGTGGAATCGCCGATCAGCGCCAGCACCCCTTGCTGGCCGAGTGCCGCGAGCGCCGCCTCGTCCGTCGGCGGGCTGATCAGCGGTTCGGCGTCGAGCTTCCAATCGCCGCTGTGCAGCACCAGGCCCGCCGGGGTGGTGATCGCCAGCGCCTGTGCCTCGGGGATGGAATGCGCCATACGGATGAAGCGCAGCGAAAACGGCGGCAGCTCGATTGCCCCGCCCGGGGACACGACGTGCAGCGGCACCTGCCCCAAAAGCTGCACCTCGGCGAGCTTGCGCCGGAGCACGGCGGCGGCGAACGGCGTCGCATGGACCGGACAGCGAAGCTGTGGCCACAACCACGCCACCGCGCCGATGTGATCCTCGTGCGCATGGGTGATCACGAGGCCGACCAGCCGGTCCCGCCGCTCGGCGATGAAGGCCGGGTCGGGCATCATCACATCGACCTCGGGCAGCTCGGAGCCGCCGAAGCCGATGCCGCAATCCACCGCGAGCCAACGCCCGGCGGAGCGATAGAGATTGAGATTCATGCCGATCTCGCCCGTCCCGCCCAGAGGCAGGAAGGCCAGGTCGCCCTCGTTGGCGTTCATTCCGTCTCGCTTAGCCGTGCCCGTTCCTTGGGCAATGTGGGCGCGGGATTACGCTCCGCCAACATGCACAGCCCCTCAAGCGTGAGGTCGGGCGCGATGTGCTCGATCACCAACGTGCCCTCGGACAGCAGCGGCGCGAGCCCGCCGGTGGCGATGACTTTCATCGGTCCGCCGTACTCGGCCTTAATGCGCGCGACAATCCCTTCGATCAGGCCGATATAGCCCCAATAGACGCCGGACTGCATGGCCGGCACGGTCGCGTGGCCGATCACCGCCTGCGGCCGGGCGATGCCGATGCGCGGCAACTGGGCCGCAGCCTGGTGCAGCGCCTCCAGCGACAGATTGATGCCGGGCGCGATCACGCCGCCCAAATAGGCGCCGTCCCGGTCCACCACGTCGAACGTCGTGGCGGTGCCCAGGTCCACGACGATCAGCGGCCCGCCATAGCCTTGGTGCGCCGCTAGCGCGTTGAGCAGCCGGTCGGCGCCCACCGAATCCGGGGTTATCGACCTTGATCTCGAAGCCCCAGTCCAGCGCGGCGCGCGCGATCAGAGGCTCGACCGCGAACCAGTCGCGGCACAGCCGGCGAAGGTTATAGAGCGCGGCCGGAACCACCGTGCCGATGACGGCGGCGGAAATCGCCTCGCGCCGGAGCCCCGCGTGGTCGAGCAAGGACAGCAGCCAGACCGCATACTCATCCGAGGTCCGCTGCGCATCCGTCCGGATGCGCCAGACGCCGCGCCAGCCCGCCTTGCCGTGGTCAGCCCCATGCACCGCCACGACGACGTTGGTATTGCCGGCATCCATCACGAGCAGCATTGATGGCCCTTTCCTACTCCGCCGCCTGGGCCAGCCGGACGCGCGCGGTCCAGTGCCAGACCACCAGCGCCGAGGCCACCAGCACCGGCGGCAGCACGGCCAAGTTCAGCTCCCGCCACCCGCCGGTCGCCGCGATCGCGCCGGACCCGAACGAGGCGCAGGCAGCGGTGCCGAACACGATGAAGTCGTTGGTCGCTTGCACCCGCACCCGCTCATGCAGATCGTAGGCGGTGGTCAGGAGTGTCGTGCCGCCCACGAACATGAAGTTCCAGCCGATGCCGAGCAGCACCAGCGCGGCAACGAACGTGCCGAAGAACGGGTTGTAGCCGATGTTCACGGCAACGCAACCGGAGGTGATGAGGGCGCCAGCCAGTATCACCCGATGAGAGCCGAGACGCTGGATCAGCCGCCCGGTGACGAAGCCGGGCAGGAACATGGCGATGGAATGGGCCCGGATGACATCGGCGCTGGCATCGACGCCGAAGCCGCACATCATCATCTCCAGTGGAGTCGAGGCCATCACCAGGTTCATCGTGCCGTAGGCGACCATCGCGGCGACCACGGCGGTGATGAAATTCGGGCGGGCGAAGATGACGCTGAACGGCACCGACGCGCTCCGCCGCGCGGGCGCCGGGGGCAAGGCGATGAACGCCAGAATGCAGGCCGCCAAGACCGGCAATGCCAGCAACGTCAGATAGGTTCCGAGGAACTGCGCACTGGGGATCAGGAGATTGGTGCGCTTGACGATCTCCGGACCGATGATCGCGGCGATCACGCCGCCTGCCATCACCAACGCGATGGCACGCGGGCGGGCTTCCGGCGCGGCCACCTCGGCGGCGGCGAAACGCAGGTGCTGGGAGATGCCGAACCCCATGCCCGCCGGCACCGCCGCCAGGCAGTAAACTAGGAAGCTGCCGCGCCAGACGCCCAGCGCGAAGCCGAGGCTGCCGCAGATCGCCATGCCAGCGCCGAGCCAAAAGCCGGCCCGGCGGCCGAGCCGGGCGAACACGATGCCGGCGGGGATCGAGCCCGCCATCACCCCGGTCATCTGGATCGCGATCGGCAGCGTGTTCAGCGTCTTGTCCACGGCGAGCGCGTGCCCGACCAGCGAGGCCATGACCACTTGGCCCGCCATCACGGCGTTCATCAGCGCCTGGCAGCAGAACAGGAGCCAGACGTCGCGGTTCAAGCGGGGCCGGTTCATCGGACGCGGTGCATGGTCAGAAATGGCTCCAGCCGCCGGCGCCTAGGTGCATGGGAGCGCCATCCCCCCCTCGCACCATGACCCTGGGCGCACCGACACGGAACCGGCCGATCCGGGTAACGGGCAGGTTGATTGCCTTGGCGGCTGCCAGCAGCCGGGGCTCGCGCTCCGGCGGCACGGCGAGCAACAGCTCGTAGTCGTCGCCGCCGGTAAGGCAGGTTTGCAGCCACTCGGCGCCCGCGTCGCGCGCCGGCTCCGACAAAGGCACGAGCGCCGCCTCGATCTCGACCTCAAGCCCGCTCGCCCGGCAAATATGCGCAAGATCCTGCACCAACCCGTCGGAGACATCCATTGCAGCCGAGGCGATGCCGGCGATCGCCAAGCCCAGACGCGGCCGCGGCAAGCGGTAGCGGCCGAGCAGATGACCCGTCGGGTCGGCGCCCAGCCGACCCTTCGCCACCGCTAGGCCGAGCGCGCCGTCGCCGATCGTGCCCGTGACCCAAACACCGTCCCCGGCTCGCGCGCCCGACCGTCGCACCGCCGTCCCGGCGGCGACATGGCCGATCGCGGTCAGGGAGAGCGACACCGGACCGGGCGTGCCGGTCGTGTCGCCGCCCAGCAGCGCGATGCCGAACGTCGCTTGATCGGCCGCGAGCCCGGCGGCGAACGCGGTGAACCAGGCATCCGGTGTGCCGCGCGGGACCGAAACGGTAATCAGATAGCCGAGCGGGGTCGCGCCCTTGGCGGCCAGATCGGACAGGTTCACCCGCAGCAGCTTGCGGGCGACCAGATCGGGCGGATCGTCGGGCAGGAAATGCACGCCGCCCACCATCGCATCCACGGTCAGCACCAGTTCCCGCCCCGGCGGCGGCGCGAGCACGGCGGCGTCGTCCGCGAGCCCGAGCGCGCCCGGCCCGGCGAGCGGGCGGAAGTGCCGGGCGATCAGAGCGAACTCTGGGGGAAGCGTCTCGTCCGTCATGCGCCGGCGACCCTTGCCCGAAGGCGGCGCCCGGTCAACAATTCGGGATGGACCAATGCCTGCCATAGCGCCGGCGACAAGGAGGAACCGAATGCCCGATCTCTCCCGTCTGCTCCCGCAGCGGCGCCGCCGCTTCCTGCAAGGGGCCGGCGCCTCGGCCGCGGCGGCGGCCATGCTGGCCGGCTTCGGCATCGACCCGGCCCGCGCCCAGGCCGCGATGGAGCCGGCCGGGCGCTCGGGCAAGCCGCTCAACGCCGCCTTCAGCAACGCCGGGCTCCAGGCCACCTGGTGCGCCCAGGGCAAGCGCGCCGCCGAGTACCTGGGGCAAGCTGTTCAACGTCAGCGTGACCTGGTTCGACGGCGAGCTGTCGGCCACCAAGCAGCGCGCGGCGATCGACGACATGGCCTCGCGCAAATGGGACTTCGTCGCCATCCAGGCGTTCGGCATTGGCACGCTCACCGCGCCCGTGAACCGCATGATCGACGCCGGCATCCCAGTGATCGACATGGACACGCTGATCGCCCCGCTCGATCAGATAGACGTGCATAGTTTCATTGCCCCCGATAACGACTTCATGGGCGCCTCCGTGACCCAGAAGCTGGTCGATGCGATCGGCGGCGAGGGCAACATGGTCATGACCCAGGGCGCGCTCGGCCATACTGGCGCGCAGGGGCGGGCGCGCGGCTTCTGGTCGGTGGTCAAGAAATATCCCAAGATCAAGGTGCTGGACACTCAGCCGGCCGACTGGGACGTGACCAAGGTGGCGCGCATCTGGGAGACGCTGCTGACCAAATACCCGAAGATCGACGCCGCCTATTTCCACAACGACGACATGGCGCTGGCCGCTTACAACGTGATGAAGGCGCACAACCGCACCTCGATCAAGATCGGCGGCTGCGACGCCATGCCGCCGGCGCTCGACGCCGTGCTGGATGGCCGGATGCTCGCGACCGTGCGCAACCCGTCCTGCCGCATTCACGGCGGCGCGCTGATCGCGGGCGTGGCCGCCGTGGTTTCCGGCGAGAAGACCGGCTCGGGGGCACCCGGGACCATTCCTAAGAACATCATCGCCGACGGCCCGGTGGTCACGAAGGCGAATGCGCCCGGGATGATGTGGATGGAGGACCATTTCCTGATCTGATGCCGAATGCCGTTTCGCAGTCAACGAACGCTCGTCGTTGTCATGGCCGGACTTGTTCCGGCCATCCACGACTTCGTTACGGGGAGCAAAGTCGTGGATGCCCGCGACAAGCGCGGGCATGACGTTGGAGGTCTGGTGCGTAGGCAAAGCCGGGTGCATCGGGTGGTATTGTTCTGATGCCACCCCTGCTCGAACTGGCCGGCATCTCCAAATCCTTCGGTGGCGTTGCCGCGCTGCGGAATGTTGATTTCCTGCTAGCGGCGGGCGAAATCCACGGGCTCGTCGGCGAGAACGGCGCCGGCAAGTCCACGCTGATGAAGATCATCGCGGGCGTTCACCACGAATTCGAGGGCACCATGCGTCTCGCGGGCAAGGAGGTCCGCCTCGCATCGACCCGCGTCGCGCGCGAAGCGGGGATCGGCATGGTGCATCAGGAACTCTCCGCGGTGCGCGAGCTGAGCGTGGCCGAGAACGTCTATCTCGGCGTGCAGCCGACCACCCAGCTCGGTCTCGTGGACTGGCGGGCGATGCGGCGCGGCGCCCGCGAGCACCTGGCGGCGCTCGGGATCGATGTCGATCCGCGCGCGCCGATGGGCTCGCTGCCGCTCGGCTTGCAACAACTGGTCGAACTGGCCCGCGTGCTGTTCTCCGGGGCGCGCATCATCATCCTCGACGAGCCCACCTCGGCGCTCTCGCCGCCGGAGGTTGAGCGGCTGTTCGGCGTGCTGCGCCGGCTGCGCGAAGCCGGCCGCAGCCTGATCTTCATCTCGCATTTCCTGGACGACGTGCTGGCTGTCTGCGACCGCGTTACGGTGTTCCGCAACGGGCGCAAGGTCGCCTGCGCCGCCTGCGCGGACGTGGACAAGACCTGGTTGATCCACACCATGATCGGCGCCGGTCACGGCGAGCTGGAGGAGAGCTATACCGCCGCCCGGCAGCTCGACAGCAAGGACGCGGCGCCGGTGATGCTCCATGCCGAGTTGCTGACCGCGCCGGGCGCGTATCGCGAGGTCTCGCTCGACGTGCGCGCCGGCGAGGTGCTCGGCGTGTACGGCTTCATGGGCAGCGGCCAGGTCGAGCTGGCGCGCACCCTGTTCGGCAAGCTGGCCCCGGAAAGCGGCCGGATCGTCATTGGTGGGCATCCCGTGCGGCTCACCAACACCGCGCAAGCGCGGCGTGCCGGGATCGCGCTGGTCCCGGAAAGCCGGCGCGCCATGCTGTTCGCGCAAGAGCCGGTGTTCAAGAACATCACCATCAGCATCCTGGAGCGCATTTCTCGCCTGTTGCTCCGGCCCGCCGCCGAGCGCGCGATCGCGCGCCGGCAGGTGGAGCGGCTGCACATCCGCCCGCCGCTGCCGGACCGCGCGCTCGGCACGCTGTCCGGCGGCAATCAGCAGAAAGTGGCCCTGGCGCGCTGGCTCACGCACCTGCCCAAGGTCTTGGTCCTGAGTGAGCCGACGCGCGGCATGGATGTCGGCGCCAAGGACGACGTGGTGAAGATCGTGCGCGGACTGCGCGAACAGGGCATCGGCATCGTGGTGGTCTCCGCCGAGCCGGAAACCGTGCTGTCGCTCGCAGACCGCATCTTGGTGATGAAGAAAGGCAAGATCGTGCGCGAGTTCGCGAACGAGCCTGTCAGCAAGGACCGCCTGCTGGCGGCGGCGTGAGGGTACGGACGATGTCCGAGCAGGCAGGGAGAGCGGCGGTGTTGCCCGAGCGGGGTCGAGTGGGCTCATGGCTGCGCGGGCAGCTCCGCAACATCGCCCCGTTCGCCACGCTGTTGTGCCTGGTGGCGTTCTTCTCGCTCGCCAGCCCGTCCTTCGTCTCCGTGGGCAATTTCTACAACATACTGACCCAGGTGTCGGTGACGGGGATCATCGCGGTCGGGCTGACCTTCGTCATCCTATGCGCCGAGATCGACCTCAGCGTGGCCAGCATCGCCAATGCCACCGGCATCCTGGTGGCGTTCTTCACCGCGCAGGATGCAAGCGTCAACATCAGCAACCTGCCGCTGCCGGGCGGCGTCGCGATCGTGCTGGCGCTCGCCGCCTGCGCGGGGCTCGGGGCGATCAACGCATTTGGGCTGACCCTCATCGGCATTCCATCGTTCATCATGACTTTGGCGATGCTGCAAATCGGCGCCGGCATTTGCGCCCTGCTGGTGCGCGGCCAGATCGCCTACGCGGTGCCGAAGCTGGTGGTCACGCTGGGCAGTAAGTCGCTCGGGCCGGTGCCTTGGATCGTGTTGGTGGCGGCGTTCGCGCTGCTCGCGGGTCATCTGGTGCTGACCTACACCCGGTTCGGGCGCTACGTGTACATGGTGGGCGGCAACCGCGAGGCCGCCGAGTATTCAGGGGTGAACGTCCGCGCGATCCTGTCGGCGGTGATGATCATCTCCGCCGTCTGCTCGGGGGTCGCGGGGATGTTGGGTGTTGCTTATTTCGGCAGCGCGCAGCAGAACGAGTTCGACACCTACCTGCTCGATTCGATCTCGGCGGTGGTAGTGGGCGGCACCAGCCTGTTCGGCGGCCAGGGCGGGATCGGCAACACGATCATCGGCCTGTTCGTGCTCGGCGTGCTGAACAACGGGCTCGACCATGTGGACATCGACAGCTTCGTGAAGATCCTGATTCGCGGCCTGATCCTGCTGATCGCGCTGATCATCAACGTCTATGCGCAGCGGCTGCGCAGCGCGCAGGCCGGGCCGGCCGGCTGAACGCACCGCCACTCCGAGGAAGGGAAACATGGCCCAGGCGCCCGTCGAGTTTACCGGCCGCTCCGCCGGGATGCTGATCGCCCGGCTCGACCGCATCTCGGTCTGGTCGCTCCCGGGATTGTTCGTCGGCATCATCGGGATCGGGTTCCTGTTCACCTTCTACGACATATTCGACATCAACGTTTCATTCATTCAGACCTGCATCGCCATCGTCCCGGGCTGCACGCCGCACACCGCGGCCGAGTATATCGGCCTGCCGGTGTTGCTGAACCTGATCGGCTACGTGATCGGCACGCTGATCCTGAGCCCGCTATGCGACCGGTATGGGCGGCGCGACCTGCTGCTGGCGACCATGCTGTTGACCGGCATTGGCTCGGTCTGGACCGCCGCCATCGGCACTTACGGCTGGTTCGTGTTCGCCCGCACGCTGACCGGCATCGGGATCGGTGCCGACCTCGCGATCGTCAACACCTATATCAACGAGATGGCGCCCCCCGCCGGCCGCGCCCGCTACACGGGGCTGATCTTCATCTTCTCGGCGGTGGGCGCGGTGATCGGCATTTGGCTTGGCTTGATCCTATGCACGCCACCCACTCCGCTGCCGGTTGGCATTCCATTCGCCCTCGCCGGACCGCATTTCGAATATGGCTGGCGGATCATGTACGTCGTTGGGGGCCTGTTGGCGCTGGTTGGCGTGCTGCTGCGTTTCCAATTGCCGGAATCAGCCCGTTGGCTGGTCTCGCGCGGGCGGTTGGACGAGGCGGATGCGGTGGTGGCCGCTATGGAGGCGCGGGCCCGCCTGCACCATCCGCTCTCCCCGGTGACGCGGCCAGCCGCGCTCCTGCCGGTTTCCGAGGCAATGGCCTACCGCGCGATCTTCTCCAGCCCGACTTACATCTGGCGCACGGTCGTCCTTCTGGCGATGTGGTTCGCCAGCTACATCACGGTCTATGGCTTCGCCGCCGGGTTCACGACGGTTCTAGCCGCCGCCGGGTATCCGCCGCCGGAGGCCGGGCTGATCACCGCGATCGGCACCGCAGGGTTCGTGCTCTGCGCGCTGGCCGCCTATGCCTGGGGCGATCGAATCGAGCGCAAGGGATGGCTGCCGATCGCGGCGGCGATCACCGTGGTCGGCGCCGCGATCACCGGCGCGGCGGGCAATTTGATGTGGGCGAGCGTGATCGGCTCCGTCATCGTCTTCTTCGGCTTCAACGTGTGGGTGCCGATCGCATACGCCTGGACCACCGAGAACTATCCGACCCGCGCGCGCACCACCGGCTTCGCGCTGGTGGACGGGCTCGGGCATATCGGCGGCGGTATCGGCCTGATCTACCTCGCCCCACTGATGCCGCGATTGGGCGCGCTCAAAGGGCTACTGGTGATCAGCGCCTTTCTGGTGCTCGGAGCCGTTATCGCCCAGTTCGGCGTCCGCGCCCGCGGCCGGGCGCTGGACGAGATGTCACCGTGATTAGCTTCCGAGCACGTGGAGCGGAAGGGGTCAGCCACCCGCGATCTTCGGAATGAGATAGACCTCGCTTCCCTCCTCCAGCGCCGCCGCGTATGCGTCCTGGTAGATCACCCCGTCGATCGCGATCGCCATTCCCTCCTCGACTTGCCGGCCGAGGCCCGGGAACCGCGTGTCCAGTTCGCGCACCAACTGGCGGAAGGTCCGCGCCGTCACGTCAAGCTCCGTCCTGCCGGCGGTGAACCGCTGGCAGGACGAGCCTGAAAGGACGATATGGGGCAATCAGCCGCCTCCAGCCGCATCCAGCGCCGCGCGCAGCTTCGGCGGCGACATCGGCAGATCGGTCATCCGCAGGCCGATCGCATCGCGGATCGCATTCCCCACCGCCGCCATCGGCGGCACGATCGGCACCTCGCCCACACCCCGCGCGCCAAACGGATGGCGCGGGTTCGGCACCTCCACCATCACCGCCTCGATGTACGGCAGGTCGGAGGCGACCGGCACCCGGTAGTCGAGGAAGCCGGGATTCTCCATCCGCCCCTGGGCGTCGTAGATGTATTCCTCATTCAGCGCCCAGCCAATGCCTTGCGCTGCACCGCCCTGGATCTGGCCCTCCACATAGCTCGGGTGGATCGCCTTGCCCACGTCCTGCACCGCCGTGTAACGCAGGATCGTCACCCGCCCGGTCTCCCGGTCCACCTCCACGTCGCAAATGTGGCAGCCGAAACCCGGCCCCGCGCCCTGCGCGTTGATCGACACCTCCGATGAGATCGGCCCGCCGGTGCGCCCGGCCTTGAGCGCGATCTCGGCCAGGCTCAGCGGCTCGAACCCGCCGGCATTGGCGCCGGCCGGGTAGGCCGCGCCGTCCCGCCACTCCACCGCCTCGGCTGGGATCTCCCAGATCGCCGCGGCGCGTGCCTTGAGCTGGTCCACGACCCGCTCGGCCGCCTGCGTCACCGCCATCCCGGTGGCGAAGGTCACGCGGCTGCCGCCGGTGAGATGGGAGAACCCGATCGAACTCGTGTCGCCCACGATCGGGCGCACCTTATCCACCGGGATGCCCAGCACCTCGGCCGCCATCATCGCCATCGAGGCGCGCGAGCCGCCGATATCGGGATTGCCCGACACCACCACGGCCGTTCCGTCCTCGTTGATATGCACGGCCCCGGAGGATTCGCCGCCGATGTTGAACCAGAACCCGCACGCCACGCCCCGGCCTTGGTTGGGGCCGAGCGGGGCGCGGTAATGCGGATGGTCCTTCGCCGCCGCGATCGTCTCCAGGAAGCCGATGTCGCGGAAGCTCGGCCCATAATGGCTTTTGCTGCCGTTGCGCACACCGTTCTTCTCGCGCAGCGCGATCGGGTCCATTTCAAGCTTGCGGGCAAGATCATCGAGCGCGCTCTCCACCGCGAACGAGGACATCGGCGCGCCAGGCGCGCGATACGCCGCGACCTTCGGGCGGTTGGACACCACGTCGTAGCCGATCACCTCGACATTCGGCAGGTCGTACATGGCGAAACCGCACATGCAGCCCGGCCCGATCGGCGAGCCGGGGAAGGCGCCGGCCTGGTATTTCAGCACCTGCCGCACGGCCACGATGCTGCCGTCGCGCCGCGCGCCGATCCTCACCTCGATCGCGGCCCCGGATGTGGGGCCGGAGGCGCGGAACACCTCCTCGCGCGTCATCACCATCTTCACCGGCCGGCCGGACTTCTTGGCCAGCGCCAGGGCCACCGGCTCCAAATAGACCAGCGTCTTGCCGCCAAACCCGCCGCCGATCTCCAGCGGCACCGCGCGGATCGCCGAGATGTCCCAGCCCAGCAGCTTGGCGCAGTAAGCGCGCACCATGAACTGGCCTTGGCTCGAACTGTACACCTGCGCCTGGCCGTCGGCGGCCACGCTCACGACGCAGGCATGGGGCTCGATATAGGCCTGATGCACCGGCTTGGTGGTGTAGCGTCCTTCCACCACCACCTCGGCATCGCGAAACCCCGCCGCGATGTCGCCCTTGGCGAAATAGACCCGCTTGGCGATGTTGGAGGGCTGGCTCGGCGCCGGCTCGACGCCCGAGGTGAACAAATCGTCGTGCAGCACCGGCGCGTCGGGCTGCATCGCCTCCTCGACGTCGATGACGTGCGGCAGCACCTCGTAATCGACCTCGATCAGCTCCAGGGCTTCGTCGGCGACCGCCTGCGAGATCGCCGCCACCGCCGCGACCGCGTGGCCCTCGTACAGCGCCTTGCCACGCGCCATGCAGTTCACCGACAGGTCGCGGAAGTTCATCGGCCCCTCGCCGACGAACGCCTCCTCCGAGGCGATCTCCGGGAAATCAGCGGCGGTCGCGATTGCCTTCACGCCCGGCAGCTTCAGCGCCTTCTCGGTGTCGATGGCAACGATCCGGGCATGCGCGTGCGGGCTGCGCTTCACCTTGCCCCACAACATGCCGGGCAGGACCATGTCGGCGCCGAAGGTCGCGCGCCCCGTCACCTTGTCCACGCCGTCCGGGCGCACCGGGCGGGTGCCGACGACCTTCAGCTCCGGCTTGGAGACGATGTAGTTCATGCTGACCTCGCTTGCCTTTGGGATTGCCCTTGGGCTTCCCCGCGCATTTCGGCGGCCGCGTCCAGCACCGCCGCGATGACCTTGTCGTATCCGGTGCAACGGCAGAGATTGCCGGCGAGCCAATAGCGCGCCTCCTCCTCCGTCGGGTTCGGGTTTTCATCCAGCAGCGCCTTGGAGGCGACGATCAGCCCCGGCGTGCAGAAGCCGCATTGCAGCGCCGCGTGCTCCAGGAACTTGCGCTGCACCGGATGCAGCTCCTCGCCGTCGGCGATGCCCTCGACCGTGACCATCGAGCGGCCCTCGGCCTCGACCCCCAGCATCAGGCAGGAGCAAACCAGCTTGCCATCGCAGATGATGCTGCACGCGCCGCAATCGCCGGAGGCGCAGCCTTCCTTGCTGCCGGTGAGGTTTAGCGTGTTGCGCAGCACATCGAGCATGGTCTCCTGCGTCTCGCAGAGGAACTCGACCGGCTCGCCGTTGATCGTGGTGCTGACGTGGTGCTTGCTCATCATTGTCCCTCGGCGCCGGCAGTGGCATTGCCCTTTTGGGCGCGCTCGAATGCGATGGCGGCGGCGCGGCGCGCGAGCACGCCGGCCACCTTGGTGCGATATTCGATGGTGCCGCGCTTATCGTCGATCGGCCGGCACGCGGCTTGCGCGGCGGCATCCAGCCTGGCGAGCGTCGGCGCGTCGAGCGTGTGGCCGATCAGCGCGTCGGCCGCATCCTTGACCAGCAGCGGCGTTGGCGCCACCGCGCCCAGGCAGACGCGCGCGGCGGTGCAGGCGCCGTTCGCGTCCAGCGTGACGCTCACGCCGCAGCCGACGACGGCGATGTCCATCTCGGTGCGCGGGATGAAGCGCAGATAGGCGTCGCCCGAATGCGGCGGGCGCGGCGGCAGGCGGAATTCGAGCACGAACTCGTCGCGCCCGAGCGAGGTGCGGCCTGGGCCGGTGACGATCGCCTCGACCGGGGCCTCGCGCTTGCCGTCCGAGCCGACGATCACGGCGACGGCCCCGGCGGCGATCATCGCCGGCACGCTGTCGGCGGCGGGCGAGGCGTTGCACAGGTTGCCGGCGAGGGAGGCGCGGCCCTGGATCTGGGTGGAGCCGATCAGGTCCATGGCCTCCACCACCCCCGGCCAGGCGCGCTTGAGGGGTGCGCAGGCTTCAAGATCGGCCCCCGGCGTGGCGGCGCCGATCACGAAGCCTCCCGCGTCCTCGCGGATGCCGATGATGTCGGGGATTTTCTTGGTATCGACGATCAGGTTGGGCTGCACCCGGCCGGAGCGGAGCTGGACCAGCAGGTCCGTGCCGCCCGACAGGACTTTGGCGAGGCCCGAGGCACCGGCCAGAAGGGCGACCGCTTCGTTCACGGTTGTTGGGGAGGCGTAGCTGAGACTCGGCATGCTGTCTCCTGCGTGGCGCGCATGCGCGCATCGTTGCACTCGCCGGCCGGCGGGCGCGTTGGGCGGAAACATTCTTGCCGGGGTGGGATGGGGGGTCAAGTTGCTGGTCGCCAGAAGCGATCCGGCTGCTTAAGCGGGGGCATAAATTGAGTGGAGCGTGCCGGCCGCAAAATACTCGGCGCTTTGAAGAGGGTCGGTGTTGTGGCTGTCCGATTATGCTGATTTCAAACCGCTGCTGGACCAACGCTGTCGTACCAAACGGTAGGCCTTGTGGCACATGTCAGCCCAGGACGAGTACTTAATTTCCTTCGCATTGGAAGTAGGCGACAGGGCATCCAGATACCCGATTAGGAGACCATCTCCTTGATCCACCAATGTACCGTTTGGATGGCCGTCACACTCTGGTCTGAGGCACAAAAGAACATGCTCTCCGAAACGCCTCAAAGCCCAATGGATGGCTGCAATTTCGTCATCGGACAATGATCCGACATGCCTTTTGTAAACGAAGACCTTAGAAGACTCGTCGTGATGTTCGAGGTCATCCAGCAGCTTGCGCGCGAGATATTGCGCACGCCGGCATTGTTGCGCGAAAACCCGGTCGTAATCGGCCCGTGCGGCGGGGATGAAGGTGTGCATCTCCAAAGAAAATCGTGTGTCGCGGAAGAAGTACTCCTTGCTGTCTCCGAATTCGAAGAGACAAACATTTTCAGGGTTCCCTAGGCCCAGGAATTTTGCTCTAAGCGCCTCGGCCAATGCCAACGGGGGGATTGCTCCCCACCTCAACAATCCGAGCGGCTCGGCCCCGTAGTGCCGCTGAACAAGACCGAACTCACATCCCGACCCAAGGCTCTCAAAGCGCATCATCACCTCAGTTGCCGTGTTCGCAGCGCCTAATTCAATCTGTGAGGGTGTTTCCTTCCCGCTCTCATCCAAGATATGCACTTGCGCGTGGAATTGGCTGCGCCCGACCCCCTCTAAAATGGTCTGGTCTTGAGGGAAGCAACTCATCGCCAGGTTCCATCGACGCTGCGCCTCGGGCCAGTCGTTGCGCTGCTCGGCAACGCGAGCATACTCAATAGCAAGCTGCTGAGTCGAAGGAAACCGCTCGACGGCCCGTCTCAGCAAATCCTCCGCATCCGTGTTACGTCCCAACTGCTGAAGAGCCACACCATAGCCGGAATAACCCTCCGGGTTGTCCGGAAAGCTCCCAACTACGCTCTCCCAGCGCTGAGCCGCTTCGGGCCATTCCCCACAACGATGCGGAACACGCGCATACTCAATGGCAACAGACGGGCTTTGCGGAAGGCGTTCGCATGCACTCTTCAGGAACGCATCAGCGTCATCAGGGCGCCCAAGCATCTGGAGCGCGATCCCGGTACCGGCAAAGCCATCCGCATTATTCGGAAAATTCGCGACAACCCTTACCCAGCGATGGAGCGCCGCATCCCAGTCACCGGAGCGGTGCGCGACCCGGGCATATTCGACGGCTATGTTGACCGCCTGTGGAAATCGCCTCACTGCTTCAAGGAGCATTGTGTCTGCTTCATCAGTCCGGTTGAGGAACTGAAGCGCCACACCAACCCCGGCGTAACCTTCTGGAACGTCAGGAGAGCATGCCTTATCTGTTCCCCAGAGGGCCAGCGCGTCGGACCACCTGCTGTCGGCTTGCGCCCGGACCGCGTCTTCTCGGATTTGTATCTCGGTTCGCGGAGAACTCATATCGTCTGCCTCGTCCTACTTGCCATGGAACGAACACCCATTGCAGAACGCGGAGGCGCCGGGCGACCATATGGCGAAGCATACAGACACGAGTAACCAAGACCGGCAATTTGCTCAGAGAAACTATCAAAGATCGGTCGATAGGCAGCCACGGAGGGATCGCGCCACCGCTGAACAGTAGCTTTCACTCCTAAACTAGTCATGTGTTCACGCGCTGTCGGCAAATCGACCTTCATGCAACTCCGTACCGTATCCACCAAAACAGGCACAGTGACGTTTATTTCCTTTCCAGGTACTTTGCCAAGCTTATTAGCGGCATCTCACAACAATCTATATATCCTCATAGTAAACTAGGTACCCATTAAGCTTTTGGCAGAGTACCATTTCATTCGTCTCGAAACCACATATCAATCCCATTAAGGTACTGGTCGTCGCCTGCGTCGTTGAAGCCCTTCGAGCCCCATTGAAACTTTTAACGGACAGGAATATATCCCTGGGATCACGAACAAGGAATATCGGCCGCACAATACTGGAACTGTCTGTAAGCGTTTGGTGACGACCGTTGGATCAGGGCGGTGTTGAGGGCGTCCACGGCATTAGTTCGTTGATCTGGCTGATCGGGTGCCCATTGGCGATCTGGTCGAGGGTGTTGCGCAGATACGCTTCCGGGTTGATCTCATTGAGCTTGACGGTCTGCAGGATGGAGTAGATGGCGGCGGCGCGCTCGCCACCGGCATCTGATCCGGCGAACAGGTAATTCTTCCGTCCGAGCGCGATTCCGCGCATGGCGTTCTCGGCGATGTTGTTGTCGATCTCGAGCCTTGCGTCGGTGAGGAAGCGCGACAATGCCTCCTGCCGCTTCAGCGTATAGCGGAATGCCTCGGCCAGCTCTGACTTGGCCGATAGCCTGGTGACGACCTTGCCTGCCCAATTGAAGAACGCGGCGAGCAGCGGCGCGGCATCGGCCCGGTGCATCAGCCGCTCATCGGTCGGCGCGAAGCGCGCTTTGGCCTCGATGGCGTAGAAGGTGGCAATGCGCTCGATCGCCTGCTTGGCGACCGGAGACTTCTTGCCGTTCCAGACATCGAAGAACTTGCGCCGGCAATGCGCCCAGCAGGCGACCTCGGTGATCGCCTGGTTCGTGCGAAGGCTCCGATCGGTGGCGCGCTGATCGTAGAGTGCCTCGAAGCCAGCGTAGCCATCGGCCTGAAGGAAGCCGGTGAACTCTGCCAAATGCCCGGCCGGATGCGCGCCACCACGATCGGGACTGTAGAAGTAGGCGGCCGCCGGCGGCGCCGTGCCGCAGAATGGTCGATCGTCGCGCACATACACCCAGAGCCGCCCGGTCTGGTTCGGCCGAGACCTGGCGACAGCACTGGCACGGTGGTGTCATCGCCGTGGATCTTCTCCGCAGCGAACACGTGTCGTCTGATCCCCTCGACAATCGGCGCCAGCAGCCATGCCGCCTGACCGACCCAGTCGCACAGCGTGGATCGGTCGAGATCGACCCCGTCGCGAGCATAGATGTCGCTCTGCCGGTAGAGCGGCAGGTGATCGCAGTATTTCGACACCAGCAGATGCGCGAGCATCGCCGGTGTGGCACGACCACGCGGTGTCGGCATCGCGGGCGCAGGTGCCTGGGTGATCGCATCGCACGCCTTGCAGGCGTATTTGGGCCGGATATGCCGGATCACCTGGAAGCGGCCAGGCACATAGTCCAGCACCTCGGTCACGTCCTCGCCGAGCTTCGCCATGCCACCACCGCAGTCCGGGCAGACGCAGGCGCCATCAGCCGCAGGTTGATGAACGATCTCCTGCCGCAGCAGGTGCTCGGGCAACGGCTTGCGCTTCGGCGTCGCACGCTGGCGCAGCGGCGGCGGCCGATGTTCCGCCGCCGCCTTGACGATATCCTCGGCCTCGCTGGTCTCCAGCTCTTCAAGCTGCAGGGCGAGCTGCTCGATCTGCCGGGTGATCCGTTCCGACGAACGGCCAAACTGCATGCGTCGCAGTTTGGCGATCTGGAACTTCAGCTTCTCGATCTCCAGTGTTCGCAGCTGAACCGAAAGTTCGGCCGCCTTCAGCTCGGCCTGACAGGCCAGCGCAAACGCGCGCAACGCCTCGGGATCGGCGGGCAGGTCAGCCATGGCGAGCGACATAAGATAGCCTTGGCAGGTGCGGCGATTCGCCGACCATCATCAACAATAAATCGCTGCCTTGTCAGACCAGCACTGGCCGCGCCGGCAACGGCGATGCTACCGTTCTGCGCCAGTCCATCGCCTCGATCAGCAGCGCCAATTGCGCCGGCGTCAGCGTCATCGCGCCATCAACAATCGGCGGCCATACGAAGCGGCCCTTCTCCAACCGCTTGGCGAACAGGCACAGACCGCTGCCGTCCCAGTACAGCGCCTTCAAATAGTCACCGCGCTTGCCGCGGTACAGGAACAGGTGACCACTGAACGGGTCGGCGCCGATGATCTGCTGTGCCTTGGCTGCCAGGCCATCGAACCCGTTGCGCAGATCAACCGGACGGCAGGCGAGGAATACCTTGGTGCCAGGTGCGAGGCTGATCACACCGCGCCCTTCACGGCACGTAATACCCGCGACAGAGCCTTCTCACTGACGGATGCACCGACCTTCACCCGCACGCCATTGGGAAGCGCGATCTCGATCTTGCTGGTGCGTTCTTCCCGCTGCTCGCCTGTCGGCAACCGCGGCTCAGGTGCCACCAGCAGTGCCGGCGGCGCTTCATTTGTCCGACCGATCACGCCAATCGGCCTGAACTCCATCGGCTCCGCCCTGTGCGGCGGCATGGCCGCCTTCGCCACCGATCGCCAGTTGTAGAGCAGGCTCTCCGATAGCCCATGACGCCGCGCGACCATCGCAACGCGGCCACCTTCCGCCTCCACCTCAGCGAGCAGAGCCGCCTTCTCTTCCCCCGTCCACTTCCGCCGGCGCGTGACGATCTCCGCCTCGGTCATTCAGCCTCCTTCTGGAACACTCCAGAAGGAGGCTCCCGAAGCAGCAACATCTCTGACCGCGCCGCACGCCGCCAGACGGGTCACACCAAACGCTTACAACTGTCTAGAGCTTCGAGTAATAAAAGAAGATCATATCCGATTAGTTTCTCAGCGATCGCTCTCTTTCCCTGTTGCCCGATCAATTCGAGGAAGTCATCAAACCTTTGATCAAGTCAATTCCGGCCAAAAGTGTCACAGGGCAAAAAGGACTTGGTACTTGGCTCCAAAGATTTCTGCACTGTCCTGACACTGCAATGGCTCATCGCTCAGAGCCCTCGACGTTAGCCAATGTATAAAAAGTACCTGAGCTGTTCTGTCCTCGAACGGGAATGCATCTGCAACAGCAAGATTCAAGCTTCGCAGCAGTTTCATTAGCAAAGATGATCCACTCCTCCCGTAAGAACAGACGGGATAGAATAAAGTCTTGTGCCGTTGGAAAAGCTCCAACATCAGTTCCGGTTCAAGCATGGACAATCAGATCCAAATTCTCAATCCAAATTCGTTGTTAATGTCCCGGTGACTGGATGTGCGGGAAAGGTGGAGCGGCGCATTGCGGCATGGCGTGCATAGGATGCGCAATGCGAGACTGTCCGAGAACGGCCGCACCGCGTGTAGCAGGCCTGGGCCGATGATCGCCGTTTCGTTCCAATTCACCACGTAACCATCGAGCATAGCACGATCCCGCTCAAATTCCTCAAGGACGCTAGGTGCTGTCGGGTTAGTCCAGCGGGAAGCCCCGTTGGCAAGAAATTCCGGCAGAAGATGACTGTCCCGCACGACCTCTATGGCCACGTCGGCATCGCCGGCTGGCACGATCACCTGCACGCACTCGGCGGGCGAGGGCAGCTTCGCGAGAGCGCTCGGCTGGTAAAGGTCCGTCCCCTTCCCCTCCACGTGGTCGGCGTAGATCGCCAACGGCTGGTCCTCTAGGATCAGTCGCAGCGTGCGCAGCACATTGTCCGATGTCAGCGCGGCGAGGACCAAGCCGGCCAAATCGTCGACGACGCCGATTTCATTGGCATGCTCGTCTTGCAGCGGCAAGCCGTCGCGAGTGCCTGCGCCTGATGGCTCGGTCACATCCTCCAGGATCAGGAGGCCGTCTTGTATGAAGCCGCCAAGCGACCGCCCCGCCGCCGGATACTTGCGATAGAGCGCTTTGAAAAACTCGCTGTAGCCGGACGTCGTGGTACGCGGCACCTCAAGATCGCCTCCCTCGGGCGTCACCGCGACGAACGGCAAGTAATGAGGATCGATCTCGCGATGGAAGTCGATCACGAACCCGCAGCAGCCGTCGCCGAAACCGGCAAACTCAAGATCGGGGCGGGGCCGATCGGCGATTGCTTCTCCGATAATCTGGTTATCCAGCAAGGCCTGCACAGTAACCTTCTCGCGGGCACAGAAGAGCCAGCCGGTCGCCAATTTTGTGGTTACGACGTCAACGGAACCGCGCATGGGCGGATCTGCTCCTTGGTTTTCAGGATGGACCGGCGACGAGTCGCTGATAGAGGTCGATATGCTGACCCAGAAGCGAGTCTCTGTTGGAAGGTGTCTTAATAGACTGCGCGAGCGCGAGCAGTGTCTCTCGCTCCCCTGCGACACGCTGGAGCAATAGCGCGAGAGCGAGGCCGTTGCCTACTGGAAAATGCAATCCATCCACCCCATCACGCACCTTTTCGGCCATGCCACCGATGTTTGAGCAAATCACGGGCCTTCTGTTCCGGAAGGCTTCCTGAATGACGACAGGCGAGTTTTCCCACCAGATCGACGGAACGACGATCGCGTGGACGGATCCCATCAGCCGGTCCACCTGGTTTTGCTCGTAGGGGCCGCGAAAACATACGTTGCGACCCACATCAGCCAGCGCGCTAACAAAGTCGTCCTGGAACTCCTGGGGTTGGCCACGGTAATCCCCAAAGACATCGATGAGCACGTCCTTGCGGCCCTCAGCCTCGAGCACCTTCGCGGCATCGAGCAAAACGTTGATCCCTTTCAGCCGCGATATTTGTCCAAAGAATCCGATACGGAGGGGACCATCACCTGCGCCGTAACCGTCCTGGTTCGCCGCCCAGAAGCCGCGGTCACATTCTCGATCACCGAAATCTTCTGCTCCGGCACCCCCCAGCCAATGAAGCGCTCCGCCAGAAATATACTGGGTGAGATGAAGTGATCAACCAAGTCAAAAAACCGGTGAACGTACAACTGTCGTAAAAAAAATCGGTCCTGCTGACGTCCGGGAAACATCTGGTGCAACGGGCGGGAGTGGCCTCGTTACACAGACTGCGTTCGTCTTGCGTGACCATTTGTCCAAAATGGTTACAGATTGCCAGATACTCGTGAAGGGTCAGCACGATCCGCGCGTTGGGAAGCACGCGCTTGACATGAGCGAACGCTTCGCATCCCAGGTTCGCGTAGTGGTGAAAATGGACCAGATCGGGCGCCAATTCCTCCAGCAGGTCCGGGAACTCACGCGCGAGCGCGCGTCACGGTTGGCGAACTTGAACCAGTCGAATTCATTGCAGGAGTACACGAACTCACGTGACGAAAAGGGTTGCGTGATCGAGGAGCCGAGCCGTTCGGCGGCTGGTTCACGTTGACAGCCGAGGAACCACGCTTGCCAGCCTGGGAGGGCGGAGCAAGCCTTGAACAGCTCGTAAGCGGCGATTTCGGCGCCACCCTTGGACACCATTGGATGGCTGTGCGAGGTCGAGCAGCAGCAGCCTGAACGGAATTCCGAACCGAAGAAATGCAGATTGGGACAGGCGCTCCAGCTGCCGCCGCTTCGGAGGATCGTCTAGGACGAAAAGAAACTCCTGGCCAGCATTACCGGGGTAAGCAGAAAGGAACGCCAGTTGGTATCCAGAAATTCTATGCGACCGTATAACGGAACAATCACTGAATGCCGTGATGTAGGATTGACGTTGCCGAACTCCATGATAGTGATCTGCGGTGGAATCCGCCGCTGGTCCTGATTTAGTAGGCTGATCGCCGGACCAGCAACCTTATCGAAGGCCGGCTGCACGTCGACAAACTGAACCTCGAAGACTTCCATAATCCGGCGTATCGCGGCCATCCCGCTTAGACTTGGGGCAGGAATATTCTTGAACCCGATCTCGCCGCCGGCGGTGATGACTTCTATATGAGTTTGATCTCCAGCAGAAATAGCGCTTGGCAGATAGGCTACGAAGCCTGATCGTAGATCGGAAATACCATAGCGCTGCCCACCGATTCGAGCACATCGGGCCGATCGATACGGATGCAGTCCTCAATTCGCATGGGAGTGCTGAGCCCCCCTGAGCGCAGCCGGATGGCCTCTACGTGCCCCGGCTTGCTTAGGAACCAACCGATGAGGACCAGGCCGTCCGGTGGACAGAGAATAGCCTCGTCGATCTCCATGAAAATCGGGCCGTTGAGGGCTGAGATAGTTTCTACCCCACCATAGCTTTGACGAGTTCAGCAAAGTTTGCAGCGTGACGCGGTTAGGGTCGGGGTAACCGTCCCCAAGCATGAGTTGAAGACGGCCGACAAGATTTTGATCGCGAAGCTGTTGTGCTTCGAGGGTCGCGGGGAGGGTGAGCTGCGCTCCATCAAACGTTGTTTCGACCGCCAGCAACGCGCCGAGAAAGCGCCCTGAGAACTGCACGAATACAACAATGCCGAGACCGCGATTTCCCAGGTCACCCCGATGGAAGTAGGCCGCGGTTGCGGGCCCTTGTACCGCTCCTTTGCCGAAATGAACGACGGCATCCAATGTCTCGGGGATGCTCGGAGGCGCCACCTGGGTGGCAATCCACCCGCAGAAGAACCAACCTCCGGCTGAGCTGTGGTGGCCGTAGAAATCGACGGACCCCTGGTCTGACGAAATCGATTGGGTCGAGTTCGAACACGCCCGCCCCTGGGACCGAACCGGTCGCAAGCCGATAAGGGCTGCCCGGCAGTAGCATCCGCCCGTTCTGCAAGCACACCGAGATTTCGTGTTCGCGACCGTCGAAAATTTCCAGTGGCAGGGGAAAGCGAAACCCATGATTGCCATCACCGATGCCGGACGCGGCAAGGTCCGGCCGGAACAGGCGGGCCGGCGCCGAACCAAGCAGCCGGTCACCGTCGAAGATGTCCACGCTAATCAGGTCATCCGGAGTAGCTGGATCAAAAATCCAACCTTCGACACACCTCCCATGCACCCCATCAAGGTAACCCGACACTCGGGTTCCGGCACCCTCAATGATAGGATTCTCGCTGGCCAGGATTGGCGCCAATGCGAACCCGTCGTCCATGCCCGAACCCCTGCTAGCTGACGCGCGCTAGTCCGCGGTCGCTCCGAATTTCCCAGCCAATTGCTCTAGAACTTGCAACAATATCGTTACCGAACATGGCAGCTTCGGCGAAATCGCGCAAGCGTGATTTGGATTGAAGGGAGACCGATCTGTCTGAAGGGCTACGTGGCCTTCACGACACTTCCGTCTCATCATTCCGGCTAGCGCGAACCGCCCATCTCGCCTAATGTCCCGCCTCAGATGCCGCGATCCGGGTTCACCGCATGCCTTTCATCGCCATGCTGA
The DNA here is from genome assembly GCA_963849305.1 of uncultured Pseudomonadota bacterium. Classification (GTDB taxonomy): domain Bacteria; phylum Pseudomonadota; class Alphaproteobacteria; order Acetobacterales; family Acetobacteraceae; genus CAWKGV01. The sequence continues at coordinate 19,769 of CAWKGV010000007.1, read as the reverse complement.
TCGCCTTCCTTTGCCTGGCCGGGTGCACCTCGCCCCCGGTCGTCTCCGATATCGGCTCGGCCGACAGCGCCTCCGCCCGCCACCGCCAAGCGTTGATCGACGCCGAGGTAATCATGCAGGGCATGAACCAGGCGCGCAGCCAAAGCCAGGCCGTGGCCAAGCAAGCACCCTAGACCACCAACCGCGCCCCTGCCGCAGCACGCTGGCTCAGAACGTTTCCAGGCTCAGCACCCCCTCGCCCGGCTCGATGTCCTGAAACAGCCGCCGCGCCACCAAATCGCGCAGCATGTCCGGCGTGCCGCCGCCCAAGCCCCCGAACCGCGCCGCGCGGAAGAACCGAGACACCGGAAACTCGTCGGTGTAGCCGTAGCCGCCATGCATCTGCACCGCGTGGCTGGTCACCGTGATCGCCATCTCGTTGCACTGAATCTTGGCCAGCGCGGCCTGCATCGGGTCGGGAAACGCCTCGCCGCTGGTGCAGGCGCGATACAGCAGGCCGCGCGCCGCCTCGATCTCCTTATACATGTCCACCAGCTTCCAGCGCAGCCCCTGGAACTCGGCGATCGGATGGCCGGCCACTTGGCGCACCTGCATGTAGCGCACGCATTCGTCGAACGCCCCCTCGGCCGAGCCCAGGCAGATCGCCGCGTTCAGGCAACGTTGCACGTTGAAGGCGTTGAACAGCCGGCGGATGCCGTTCTCGCCCACGATCAGGTTCTCCGCCGACACCGCGCAGTCCTCGAACCGCACCTCGGACAGCATCTCGCCGCCCATCGTATGGTACTTGGCCTCGGCGATCAGGCCCCGCGTGCCCTTCTCCACCAGCAGGCAGCCGATCCCCTCCCCGCCCGGACGGCGATCGACGCGGGTGAACACCACGAACAGGTCGGCCACGTCGGCGCGGCTGATCAGCGTCTTGGCGCCGTTCAGCACCACCTCCGCGCCGCGCGTCTCGGCATTGGTCCGCATCCGCGCGGCATCGGTGCCGGCATCCGGCTCGGTGATGCAGATCGCCAGCACGCAGGCGCCAGCAACCACATCGGGCAGGAACCGCCGCTTCAGGGATTCGGGGGCGAAATGGGCGATGATGCGACACTGCACGCCGATCTCGCCCAACATCATCATCGCGGTGGCGTAGCAGCCCTTCGCGATCTCCTCCAGCACCAGCGCCGAGTCCAACGTGCCGAGACCGAGCCCGCCATATGCCTCCGGCACGGTCATGCCGGCCACGCCGATTTCCGCGAGCAGCTTGAGATTGTCCCAGGGAAAGCCGCCGTCCAGGTAACGCAGCGCGTTCGGCTTAATCCGTTCCTGCGTCACCCGGCGGACGGTCCGCACCAGTCGGCGCTGCTCGTCGGTCAGCCGGAACTGAAGCCCCTCGCGCGCCTCGTCCATGTCAGTACCCATGTTCGAGGTCGAACCGCGTCGGCAGCTCCCTACCTTCCCGCAAGGCCCGAAGATTGGCGAAGAACCGGTCGAGGCTCAGCTCGTAATAGCTCGCTGGGTCGTCCCCCGCGGTGTGCGGGCTGACGATTAGGTTGGGCGTGGTCCACAGCCGATGGCCGGGGGGAATCGGCTCCGGGTCGAACACGTCCAGCACCGCCCCCGAGAGGTGCCCCGCTTCGAGCAGGTCGCACAGTGCCTCCTGATCCAGCAACGGCCCGCGCCCGATATTAACCACGCCCGCGCCCGCCGGCAGCAGGCTAAGCCGCCGGCGGTTCAGCAGATGGCGCGTGTCTGGCGTGAGCGGGCAGGCCAGCACCAGGAATTCGGTCCGCCCGAGCACGCCGTCGAGCGCCTCGGGGCCAACCACCGCGGCGCAAGCCGGATGCGGCGCGGGCCTGGCACGCACACCGGTCACGCGCATCCCGAACAGCCCCGCGCGCTCGGCCACGGCGCCGCCCAGGGCGCCGAGCCCCACAACGGTGAGCGCGCGCCCCGCCAGCACCTCGCCCCAAAGCTTTTGCCATAGGCCGGCGCGCTGGTGGGTCACCATCTCGGGCACCCGGTTCGCCAGCATCAGCACCGCCATGATGGCGAACTCGCCGGCCTTCGCCGCGTGCGTGCCGCGATTGTTCAGCAAGGCGACGCCGTCCGGCAGCCAATCGAACGGGGCCAGGTTGTCGAGCCCGGCATTGGCGACGAACAGCAGCCGCAGCCGCGGCGCGCGCAGCGGCAGCAGCGCGGCGAGCACGTCCTTGTCGGTGATCAGCGCCTCGGCTTCCTGCGTCGCGGCGGCGAATTCGCGTTCGTCGCTGGAGATGCTCACCAGATGACCCGCCCCCGCCTCCCCGGCGCGTTTCGCCGCGCGTTCCCACATCTCTGGCGAGATCGGGCCGAGCGGATCGTCGGGCGGGTTCTGGATATGGATACGCATGGCCCAAACCCTGCCACGCCCCTTGCTTGCGCGCCATCGCCGGCTCGTTCCGCTCTGGATGCGAGCGTTGAACCCCCTGCAATCACAACCGAACTTGACCCCGCGCGGAGGCGCGGGCTAAGCGCCCGCGAACGGACCATTGTCGTATCGCCCGATTCGGTGCCTCCTCACAGGAACGAAGAACCAATGAATACCAAGATCGTTGGCGCCTTCGCGGCCGCCGCCCTGCTGGCCGCGTGCTCGAACACCACGCCGTCGGCCAGTACCCGGCGCGGCCACCGGGTCCGGCGCGACCGCCGCCACCGCCGGCCCGGCCCCCGGCAGCGAGGAGGATCTGGTCAGCAACGTGGGCGACCGGGTCTTTTTCGCCTTCGACAAGTCCGCCCTGACGCCTGAGGATCAGGCGACGCTCGACCGCCAGGCCGGCTGGTTACAAAAATACGAACAAGTGCCGGTGCAGATCGCCGGCAATTGCGACGATCGCGGCACCGAGGAGTACAACCTCGCCCTCGGCCAGCGCCGGGCCAACGCCGCCAAGGACTACCTGGTCGCGCGCGGCGTGAACCCGGCGCGGATCACCACCATCAGCTACGGCAAGGACCGTCCGGTGGCGCTCGGCGACAATGAGCAGGCCTGGGCGCAGAACCGCAACGCCATCACCTCGGTTCGCTGACCCCTCGCATCCGCCTGCCGCGACCGGCGGCCTTCCGGGCCGCCGGTTTCGCATGTCCGGACGGTCGCGTAGATAGTCGCGCCGGACCGAGGAGGACTGCATGATCTTGATGATCTTGCGCGCACTGAGCGGGTTGGCGCTGGCTGTCACGTGGGCGGCCGGCCTGGCCGCCCCGCCCTGCTTGATCCATTCGGCGGCGGCGCAGATGCAGACGCGGGAAGGCATCGCGCTGCAAAACCAGATCCTGCAACTCCAGCGCCAAGTGGAAATCCTGCAACAGCAGATCTCCAGCGGCGCGGCGGCCCACCCGGGCTATTCCGGCTATGGCCAGCCCGTCTACCCGTCTGGCGCTCCAGCCCCAAACAGCGGAATCGTGACCCAACTGCTCACCCGCGTTGATACGCTTGAGGGTGCCGTGCGCGAACTGCGCGGCAAGGTCGAGCAATTGGACAACGAGGTGCAGCAGCAGAACGCCGAGCTGAGCAAGCGGATCGAGGATCTCAGGTTCGCATTGCAGAACCCGCAGACCGGCGCCCCCGTTCCTCAGGGGTCGCCAGGCCCGGTCCCGCCGGCCTCCGCGCGTCCTCCGGCACCGTCGCGCGGCCCGGTCACTCCCCCACCGCCGGCGCCGGTGGGCGCGCGGCGTACATCGGGAACTATTCTTCAGGACGGCAACGCGGCGCTTGCTCGCCACGATTACGCGGCGGCCGAGCAGGACGCCCGCGAGGTGCTGGCCAACCGCGCGTCGCCGCGCGCCTACGACGCCCAGTTCCTGCTCGCCCAGGCGCTGATGGGCAATCGCCAGTTCTCGCAGGCGGCGATCGCCTACGACGACGTGTACAATAGGTCCAAACATGGCGCGCACGCGGCCGATTCGCTGCTCGGTCTCGCCGATGCGCTGGTCGCGATCAACGAGAAGCGCGCCTCGTGCGACACGCTGACGAAGCTGCGCACGGAGTTCCCGTCCGCCCGCGCCGACCTGTCCGACCGGATCGCCCGGACCGCCAATCGCGCGGGGTGCCGATAGCGGCGGGCTGAGGCAACGGCCTCGTAATCGTGGTCGCGGCGCTGATGGTACGGGCGTGAGCGGCCCCACAGAGATCGGTGACGGCCCGCTCGCTGCGGCTGAGTTCGCCGCACTGCTCCGGCCGCTTGGACCATTCGAGCCCCGACCACGCCTCGCCGTCGCCGTCTCCGGGGGCGCCGATAGCCTGGCCCTGGCGCTGCTGAGCGATGCCTGGGCGCGCGAACGGGGCGGGGGGGCGCTGGCGCTGATCGTCGATCACGGCCTGCGTCCGGCCTCCGCGCGCGAGGCGATGGGGACCGCCACGAAGCTGGCGGCCAGGCAAATTCCCTCGCGGCTGCTCACGGGCCCGGGGCTAGCGGCCGGGCCAGCGCGGGCGGCGAGAGCCCGGTCCTATCGCTATGCCCTGCTGCGCGACGCGTGCCGCCGGGACGGCATCCCGCATTTGCTCCTGGCCCATCACGTCGCCGACCAGGCGGAAACCATCATCATGCGCGCCTTGTCGGGCAGCGGCCCCGCCGGGCTCGCCGGAATGCCAGCGCTAACCGAGGAGACGAATCTGCGCCTGCTCAGGCCGTTGCTGATGGTCCCGCCCATGCGCCTGCGTGCCACCGTCGCAGCCGCCGGGCTGGACTGGGTCGAGGATCCCTCCAACGTCGATCCAAGCGCCTTGCGGGCGAGGTTGCGCGAGTTGCGGGCGGACCGGGACGGCGGCGGCGCGGCGACGGCCGCGCTCGCCGTTGCCGGCCGGGCCTTGGGGCTCGCGCGCGCGGAGCAAGATGCCGAGATCGCCGCGCTGTTCGCGGAGCGGATCGTGTTTCGGCCTGAAGGGTTCGCCCTGTTGCCGGCCGAGCCGATGCCGCCGGCGGCGCTGCGCGCGCTGGTCGCGGCGGTCGCCGGCAGCGCATTCCCGCCCGCCACTAGCTCCCTGACCGCCTTGGCCGCTGCCCCGCGCCCGGCCACGCTCGGGCGCGTGCGTCTGCTCCAGGCCGGACGGCTCGGGGACGGCCTGCTGATGGTGCGCGAGGACCGCTTCGTCGCTCCGCCCGTGCCGGCCCGGCCGGGCGCGGTGTGGGACCGGCGCTTCCGTCTCTTGTCCAGGGTCGCCCCGGAGATGGCCTACCCGCCGGGCGCCATGCTAGGCGCGCTTGGCGATGATGCCGCCAAGCTCCGGCGCCTTTCCCCCCTGCCCGCCGCCGTGCTGCGCGTCATGCCCGCCGTCCGGCAAGATCAGCGCCTGATAGCCGTACCCCATCTCGGTTGGAGCGATCCTGATCGCGCCGACGCGGCCGATCGCACCTCCTGCCCCATCCTGTTCTGCCCACCCCACCCCGCCTGCGGCGCGCCGTTCCAGCCGGCATTGGTCGAATAATGAGTCCGGCCGTGTACCGGGGATGCGGAATGCCCCAGATGATCCTATGTTGACAAGTGTTGCGCGGCGCGGGTTCATGGGCTGGGTGCGCGGTCGCGGCCGCCGGGCCGAAGAAGGGCGGGCCCAGGAGACCTGATAGGCAGATGAGCAATTTCGGCCGGAACCTCGCATTGTGGGTGATCATCGCCCTCTTGCTCGTGGTTCTCTTTAACCTTTTTCAACCCGGCACCACCCGTACGGCAGCTACGGAACAGGCCTATTCCGACTTCCTCGCCCAAGTGAACGGCGGGCAGGTGCGCGACGTGGTCATCCAGGGCCGTACCATCACCGGCCAGCTCAATGACGGGCGCACCTTCGAGACCTACACGCCGGAAGATCCAACCTTGGTCAGCCGGCTTACCGACAAGGGCGTGCGCGTCATCGCCAAGCCGCGCGACGCCGACGTGAACCCCCTGCTGCATTATCTGCTTTCCTGGTTCCCGATGCTGCTGCTGATCGGGGTCTGGGTGTTCTTCATGCGCCAGATGCAGTCGGGCGGCGGGCGCGCGATGGGCTTCGGCAAGTCCCGCGCCCGACTGCTGACCGAGAAGCAGGGGCGCGTCACCTTCGACGACGTGGCCGGCATCGACGAGGCGAAGGGCGAACTGCAAGAGATCGTCGAGTTCCTTAAGGACCCGCAGAAATTCCAGCGTCTTGGCGGCAAGATCCCTAAGGGCGTGCTGCTGGTCGGTCCTCCCGGCACCGGCAAGACCCTGCTCGCTCGCGCCATCGCGGGCGAGGCCAACGTGCCCTTCTTTACCATCTCGGGCTCAGATTTCGTCGAGATGTTCGTGGGCGTCGGCGCCTCGCGCGTGCGCGACATGTTCGAGCAGGGCAAGAAGAACGCCCCTTGCATCATCTTCATCGATGAGATCGACGCGGTCGGGCGGCATCGCGGCGCTGGGCTTGGCGGCGGCAACGACGAGCGCGAGCAGACGCTCAATCAGATGCTGGTCGAGATGGACGGCTTCGAATCGAACGAGGGCGTCATCCTGATCGCGGCCACCAACCGGCCCGATGTGCTGGACCCGGCGTTGCTGCGCCCTGGCCGGTTCGACCGGCAGGTGGTGGTGCCCAATCCGGACGTGAACGGGCGGGAGAAGATCCTGCGCGTCCACATGCGCAAGGTGCCGCTCGCGTCAGACGTCGATCCGAAGGTAATCGCCCGCGGCACGCCTGGTTTCTCCGGCGCCGACCTCGCCAATCTGGTCAACGAGGCAGCACTGCTCGCGGCGCGAATGGGCAAGCGCGTCGTCGCGATGGCCGAGTTCGAGAACGCCAAGGACAAGGTGATGATGGGCACCGAGCGCCGCTCGCTGGTGATGAGCGAGGCGGAGAAGCGCATGACCGCCTATCACGAGTCCGGGCACGCGCTCTGCGCCCTGCACGAGCCCGAGTGCGATCCGGTTCACAAGGCGACCATCATTCCACGCGGCCGGGCGTTGGGCCTGGTGATGAGCCTGCCCGAGGGCGATCGCTACTCGAAGAGCAAGTCCAAGTTGCTCGGCGAGCTGACCATGGCGATGGGCGGCCGGGCGGCCGAGGAGATCATCTTCGGCCCCGACAAGGTCTCCAACGGGGCAGCTGGCGACATCAAGATGGCGACCGACCAGGCGCGGCGGATGATCACCGAGTGGGGTATGAGCGACAAGCTCGGCATGATCGCCTATGGTGACAACAGCCAGGAGGTGTTCCTCGGACACTCGGTCACGCAGAACAAGAACGTCTCCGAGGCGACGGCGCGCGAGATCGACGCGGAGATCAAGGACATGATCGACCGCGCCTATGCCAAAGCGCGCCGTCTGCTGACCGAGAATATCGAGGAGCTGCACCGGCTCGCGCGCGGGCTGCTGGAGCACGAGACGCTCTCGGGGGACGAGATCCGGACGGTGCTGCGCGGCGAGCCAGTGATCCGCAAGGTGGTGGACGAGCCGGCTCCCGAGAGCCGCCGCGCCTCGGTGCCGACCACCGGCCGTCCAGCCGCGCCGACACCGCCTGCCGGCGGGCTCGGCCCCGCGCCTCAGCCGGGCTAACCCTCACACAACTCTCTCTCCCAGAGGGAGAGGGTTTTCTTATTTCCGGTCGGAATGAGGGCCGTTCCCCCTCTCGCGCTTGCAGGAGAGGGTTGGGGTGTGGGCCGCGCTTCCCACACGCGAACGGAACGGTTAAACGCCTCCCATTGCTGTCATCTGGGATTCGACCATGACCAAAGCCCGACGGCTGTTCGGCACTGATGGGATTCGCGGCACTGCCAATATCGATCCGATGACCGCGGAGACGGCGCTCCGGCTCGGCCAGGCGGCCGGGCTGATCTTCACTCGGGGCTCGCATCGCCATCGCGTGGTGATCGGCAAGGACACACGGCTTTCAGGCTACATGATCGAGCCGGCGCTGACCGCTGGCTTCGTTGGAGCCGGCATGGACGTGACCTTGGTGGGCCCGCTGCCGACCCCGGCCATCGCCATGCTTACCCGCAGCCTGCGCGCCGATCTGGGCGTGATGATCTCCGCCTCGCACAATCCGTTCGAGGACAACGGCATCAAGCTGTTCGGCCCGGACGGGTTCAAGCTGTCGGATGACACCGAGCGGGAGATCGAGACCTTAATGGCTGCCGACGTTAGCGGGCGCCTAGCCAAGCCGGCGAAGCTTGGGCGCGCGGCGCGGCTGGAGGACGCCGCCGGCCGCTACATCGAGGCAGCCAAGGCCACGTTTCCCCGCCGCCTGCGGCTGGATGGCTTGAAGATCGTTCTGGACTGCGCGCACGGCGCCGCCTACCGCGTCGCACCCACCGTGCTGTGGGAGCTGGGCGCGAGCGTGATCCCGCTGGGCGTTTCGCCCGATGGTTTCAACATCAACCAAGGCTGCGGCTCGACAGTGCCCGAGCACCTATGCGCGGAGGTCGTGGAGCACGGCGCGGACCTCGGGCTGGCGCTCGACGGCGACGCCGACCGGCTGCTGGTCTCCGACGAGCGGGGCGAGCTGATCGACGGCGACCAGATCCTCGCGCTGATTGCGCGGTCCTGGACCGCCGCCGGACGCCTGCGAGGCGGCGGCGTCGCCGCCACCGTGATGTCCAATCTCGGCCTGGAACGCTTCCTGGCCGGCCAGGGGCTCGCCCTCGCGCGCACCAGGGTCGGCGACCGCTACGTGGTGGAGCGGATGCGCGAACAAGGGTTCAATGTCGGGGGCGAGCAGTCGGGCCACGTGATCCTGTCGGACTTCGCCACTACCGGCGACGGGCTGGTGGCCGCGCTTCAGGTCCTGGCCATGCTGGTGGAACAGGCGCGGCCGGCGAGCGCGGTCTGCCGGATGTTCACGCCCCTGCCCCAGCTGCTCAAGAATGTCCGCTTCGCCGGCCCCTCCCCGCTCACCCACCCGCGCGTGCGGACGGCGATGACGGCGGCCGAAGTGCGCCTGAATGGCACCGGCCGGCTGCTGATCCGCGAGAGCGGCACCGAGCCGCTGATCCGCGTGATGGCCGAGGCGGAGGACGAGCTGATGGTGGCGCATGTGGTCGATGAGCTGTGTGCGGCCATCGCGGAGGTCGCGGGCGCGGACGTCGCCTGATGCACGGACGGGTGCTGGTGATCGCTGGTTCGGATTCCAGCGGGGGCGCTGGGATTCAGGCTGACATCAAAACGATCGGCGCGTTCGGCGCCTATGCCGCCACGGCGATCACCGCGCTGACGGCGCAGAACACGCTCGGTGTCCGGGGTATTCTCCCGGTTCCGCCCGAATTCCTAAGCGCGCAGATCGCCGCGGTGATGGACGACATCGGCGCCGATGTGGTGAAGACCGGGATGCTCGGCGATGCGGTGACGATCGAGACCGTTTGCGACGCGCTGGCGCTCCACGCGCAAGGGGTGCCGGTAGTGGTCGATCCGGTGATGGTCGCGAAAGGCGGCGCGCGTTTGTTGGCACAAGACGCGGTCGCGGCGCTCAGGGAACGATTGCTACCGATGGCCGCCGTCATCACGCCCAACCTGCCGGAAGCCGCGGCGCTGACCGGCATCGCGATCGGCGACCAGGGGTCCATGCGGCAGGCCGCCTCGGCCCTGCTCGCACTTGGCGTGCCGGCGGTGCTGCTGAAGGGCGGGCATCTGCCGGGGGAGACGGTCATCGACCTGCTGGCGACCGCGGATGGGACCGAGACCTTCGCTGCTCCGCGCATCGACACTCGCCATACCCACGGCACCGGCTGCACGCTGGCCAGCGCGCTGGCGGCCGGACTGGCGCAAGGACTGTCGTTGCGCGACGCCGTCGCGCGCGCCCGCGCCTTCGTACGCGCGGCGATCGAACACGCCCCTGGCTTCGGCGCCGGACACGGGCCGCTTAATCATGCGGTGACGGTCGATCCGACACGGCTGGCGGTCGATAGCCGTCGGTGAGCGTGCCCAGGAATGCGATGATATCCTCGATCTCCTGGTCGGTCAGCGCCGGCTTGTCGCCCGGCTTGCGGTCGAACGGCGGCTCTGTATTCACATTGGCCGCGTAACGCGCCGGCAAATCATCGAATTTCCGCACGCTGCCATCGGCGTTGCTTGGGTAGAACTGCTCCGGATTGGTGTCGCGCTGGTTATAGAACCGCAGCAGGGCGCGCAGATCATGATACCGGCCATTGTGGAAGAAGACCCGCCGGGTCGTGACGTTGCGCAGGCTCGGCGTGATGAACAGCCCGCAGTACTCCGGCCGGTCCTTCAAGTCGGTCCGTTGCGGGCCGCATAAACCGAGGTCGTAATAGTCCGGGTTCGCGTTGGCCGGGATCGCCGGGTTGCGCGGCACGCCCAGGGCGACGAAGCCGTAATCGGTGAACTGCGGCGGCGTGCCGTCCGCCCCGCGCGCGCTGACATGGCAATGCGCGCAATTCCCCTTGGCGGGATCGTTGAACAGCGCGAGCCCGCGCGCTTCCCGCGGAGTCAGCGCGGTTTTACCGGCCAGATAGGCGTCGTATTTGCTGCTATAGGGATAGAAGGCGGCGTTGTCCTGCTGGTACACTTCCAGCGACTTGAGGGCCGCGCGGAACGCCGTCGCGGGATGGTTCAGCACATCATCGCCGAACGCCTGCCGCATCGCCGCCGCGTATGGCGCACGGCGCAGCTTCGCCGCGATCCGGTCGGGGCCGCGATTCGCCATCTCGAACGGCGACAGCAGCGGGATGCGGGCTTGCTCGCTGCCGCGATCCACGCGGCCGTCCCAGGTGAGGCCGCCGGTCGGGCCGTTGTCGATGCTTTCGTCGCCCTCGTCGTCGGATTCGAAGTAATGCTCCGTGAACGGTGGAACGACCTGGAGATATCTGAGCGACGGCACGGCGCGCAGTCCGGGCCGGCTTCCGTCCGCCCCACCAAGCTGGACCGGCCTAGCATCCGGCGGGCCGAATGCCCGTGCCGGGCTGTGGCAGAAGGCGCAGGACATCGTGCCCGATGCCGAGAGCGAAGGATCGCGAAACATTTGCCGCCCGATCTCGGTCATCAGCCGCACCCGACGGAACGCCTCGTCACGCGACATCGGCCCGGAGCCGGCCTTCGCAGCCTCTAAGACGACGACCATGCACGTCAGCAACACGAGCACCGGACGCCACGCGCCCGGCCGGGACTGCAATGAAAAAAACAATGTTCTTACGCCATGCAGCTGGGCCATATCAATACACTATAATCAATAGTGTAGCAGCCTAGCTAGACTAGCCTAGTAAGAATTCTTTGGGTTGAGACAGAGCCTATGACGCTACCCATCCAGGTGGACACGATTTTCTCACCGGCGAGAACCGTGGATTGGCGTGATAACGTGGAGTTGTTTGGGAGGAAGCCGGCAGGGATCGTAGCGGCCATGATCACCGGACCTACTCTGCGCCGGCTCGGAACGGCTGGCCGGATTGGGGGGCCTTGACGAATCCAAACACGGGAGGGCGGCGATGTGCCTGCTGTGCGCAACCAACACAGAGGCCGCCGGCGATATGGCCCGCCGGCTGCATGTGCTGCGGCTGCTTGCGCTCGTCGAGCATCCCGATGCCCTGCCACCTAATGCGGCACTGCGCCTCAGCCGGGAGATCATGGCCCTGGTAGGCCCGGCTCCGGGCCTGCGCCGATGCGATCCCGTGGCGCCCGACGGAGTGACAGGAGAACGCCCATGACGATAGCTGCCGATGCTCGTGCCGCGCTGCCCCGCCCGTCCGATGACCTGCTGGCCAGGCTGGAGTCGGTCTACCGGGACGTACATGCCAATCCCGAGCTGTCGATGCAGGAGCACCGCACGTCCGGCATCGCCGCTGACTGGTTGCGGCAGTGCGGGTACGAGGTCACCGAAGGCGTTGGCGGGACCGGCCTGGTGGGACTGCTGCGCAACGGCGACGGCGCGACCGTGCTGCTGCGCGCCGACATGGACGCGCTGCCGATCAAGGAAGCCACGGGTCTGGCGTACGCCAGCGACAAGACCGGCACCGACCGCTTCGGCCAAACCACCGCGATCGCGCATTCTTGCGGGCACGACATGCACGTCGCCTGGCTGATGGGCGCGACGCGGATGCTGGCGGAAAACCGCGGCGCCTGGCGCGGCACCGTCATGGCCGTGTTTCAGCCCGGGGAGGAGACCGCGCAGGGAGCGCGCGCCATGATTGCCGACGGGATGGTGAAGCGATTCCCGAAACCCGACGTCACGCTGGGCCAGCACGTGATGCCGCTTCCGGCGGGCCGCATCGGCTGGCGCACCGGGACCATGCTTTCCGCCGGCGACAGTTGGGAGGTGACGCTGTTCGGACGCGGCGCGCACGGCTCGATGCCGCAGAAGAGCATCGACCCAGTAGTGATGTCTGCTGCCGCCGTGATGCGGCTGCAGACCGTGGTCTCGCGCGAGGTGGCGATGACCGACGACGCGGTGGTAACGGTCGGCACCCTGCGTGCCGGCATGAGCGAGAACGTCATCCCCGACCAGGCGCTGCTGCGGCTGAACGTACGCACCTTCAAGGATCAGGTACGAACGCGAGTGCTGGCGGCGATCAAACGGATCATCGAGGCGGAGGCCGCGGCCTCGGGCGCCACCAAGCCGCCCGCGTTCTCGGTGCTGAGCGAGTATCCGGTGACCCGCAACGACGAGGCCGCGACGCACAAGGTGGTGGCGGCGTTCGAGCGCCGGTTTGGCGCGGATCGGCTCGAGCAGATTTCCCCGGCGACGGCGAGCGAGGATTTCGGGCTGTTCGCCGCCGCATGGGATGCGCCAGCGGTGTTCTGGGTCGTCGGCGGCATCGACCAGGACACATGGAACAAGGCCGAGAAGGCCGGCACGATCGATGCAATTCCAGCCAACCATTCGCCCGCCTTCGCGCCGGTGATCCATCCGACGCTCGAAACCGGCATCGAGACGATGCTGGCCGCGGCGGGGGCGTGGCTCGCGGGCGAGGGCGCTTCCGCCTGATCGTCGGGCGCGTGCACGAGTCTTTCCCGCCGGTATTGATGGCCTGCTTCGACGGCGCGGGCACATTCGTTTTTGCGCTCAGCGGCGCCGTGCTCGCGATCCAGAAGCGATTTGATTTGTTCGGGGTCTTGTTCCTGTCCTTCGTCGTGGGAGTGGTGGGCGGCATGACCCGCGACGTGCTGATCGGCGCGGTGCCCCCGTCGGCCATCGCCAACTGGCATGACTTCGCGATTGCGGTCGGCGGCGGATTGCTGACCTTCTTCGCCTATCCGCTCGTCCAATCGTTCAGCCGTCCGGTCCTGCTGCTCGACGCCATCGGCCTCGCGCTGTTCGCGGTCACCGGGGCGCAGAAGGCTATCAGCTACGGGATCAATCCGCTGATGGCCGCCGTGCTCGGCATGATTTCCGGAATTGGCGGCGGAATGACGCGGGACGTCCTGGCCCGGGAGGTTCCATTCGTGTTGCGCGCCGACCTCTATGCGCTGGCAGCGCTGGCGGCGGCGGGAGTGGTATCGCTTGGAAGCGTGACGCGCTCGGCGCCGGCCTATCCGATGCTGCTGGGCGCGGCGCTATGCATGTTCCTTCGGGTGATGGCGATCTATTGCGGCTGGCGGGCTCCGGTTGCCCGCTGGGGCCAAGGCGGGGGAACAGACCGATGAAGTCAGTTCTGCTCTGTGGCGACCTGTTCGACGGCGTCGGCGACGCGCTGCGCGGGTACAGCGAAATCCGCGTCGAGGACGGCACCATCGCCGAAGTGTCCACCTCGGTGGGCCGGCCGGATGGCGCGGCGGTGATCGATCTCAGCGATCGCACGGTCGCGCCGGGATTCATCGACGCTCACGTCCATCTCTGTGTCGATGGCCTCAATCTGCGCCAGCAGACGCTGCAGTGCGCGCCGGCCAAGGCGCTGGCCGGGCTGCATCTGGCACAGCAGTACATGCGCTATGGCTTCACCACCTTGCGCGACATGGGCACGCTGGATCGCAAAGCACCGTCAAAATTGCCTACGGCACCGATTGCGGCATGTTCCCGTTCAGCCACGGCGTCCTGGAGTTCCAGGCGATGGTCGCCACCGGGCTGACACCGTTACGCGCGCTCAAGGCAGGAACGAGCGTGGCCGCGGAACTCCTGCAACGCGACGATCTGGGCGTCCTCGCTGCTGGAAAGGCGGGGGATGTCGTCGCCATGACGGGCGATCCGATCGCCGATATCGCCGCCACGGCGACGCTTGATTTCGTCATGAAAGGCGGCCGGACATACCGGCACGGCGCATTCGACATCCTGCAATGAGACCAGCTTCGACGGCCTCACGCCCTGCCAGGTTCGAGCGACTGCCAGCATGTCCGGAGAGCGACACGACCAATGCGGAGGGCCAACGGTGAAAAAGCAACGCGTACTCGTGACGGCTGGCGCGGCGGGGATCGGGCGAGAGATCGCCAGGGCCTTCGCGGCGAGTGGGGCCGCGGTTTTCGTCTGCGACATCGATGCAAAGGGGCTCGACGCCCTCGCGAGAGAGATCGCAGGCCTGAAGACGACGATCTGTGACGTCTCCAAGCCTCAGGACATCGAGCGTATGGTTACCGAGTGCGCCGAGGCGCTAGGCGGCCTTGACGTGCTGGTGAATAACGCCGGCATTGCCGGGCCGACCGCCCCGGTCGAGGAAATGGACCCCGACCAGTGGGAGAAGGTCATGCGGGTTGACCTGACCGGGACGTTCAACGTCACCCGCGTGGCTATCCCACATCTCAAGAACTCCGAGGCGGGCGTCATCATCAACATGTCTTCCGTCGCCGGCCGTTTCGGATACCGCAACCGCAGCCCCTACTGGGAAGGCCCTCGCATCCAGCAGGTCTTCGCTGGACGGGCGAAGGCGAGTGGCCGGCCGGTTGAGGAGATCAAACAGGAAGCAATGGCGGTCCAGTCCCTCAAGAGAATGGTGGACCCCAAAGACATCGCTTCACTGGCTGTCTTCCTCGCTTCGGACGCCGCCAAGTCGATCTCGGGACAGATGCTGCCGATCGACAACGACATGCAGGCCGCTTCCTGAGCACGAATAAGGGGGACATGATGGCGACAAACCTGCGCGCGCAACTCATAGGTGCCTGGATGCGGAGCTTCGGTTTTCCCCGCTTGGCGGCGGCCGCTCGGTAAGCGCTAGTAACGCGCCGGACGGCGGAGTGAACTCAACGAGAGCCGGAGCAGGATCATGGGCAAGACCAGGATCATCGGACTCTTCGTGGGCGCGGCCGTGGCGTGTCTCGGCGCGGCGGCGGCCTGCGTGAGCCCCGCGCGCGCGCAACCGGTCTCCATGTCGTCGGCCACCCTTGCCGTCCGTCGCCACCATCGACGAGCGCTTCCTGTCGTATAATGTCGAGATGGCCGAGGTGATCGGCGGCAAGTTCTGGAAGCCGTACGACACGCTGGGCAGGGCCGCGGTGGCGGATGCCGCGCCCACGTCCGCCTCCAAGTCGAGCGGCGGCGCGGGGCCCCAAGCCGGCCAGGACGCGGCGATGTTTCAGGCGCGACCGCCAATCGACCTGACGAACGCGCGCCTGCGCAAGCTGGCCGCAGCGCTCGGGCCCGCCTATGTGCGCGTAAGCGGCACGTGGGCGAACTCCGTCTATTTCCACGACTCCGACGCGCCCGCCCCGGCGACCGCGCCCAAGGGCTTCCAGGGCGTGCTGACCCGCACCCAATGGAAGGGGGTCGTCGTTTTCGCCCGCGCGGTGGATGCGAGGATCGTCACGTCCTTCGCCATCAGTGCGGGCGTGCGCGACGCCGCTGGCGTGTGGACGCCGGATCAAGCCCGGAAACTCCTCGCGTACACGAAATCCACTAAAGGCGACATTGCCGCGGCGGAGTTCTTCAACGAGCCGACCATGCCGGAGTATGGAGGCGCCCCGGCCGGCTACGACGCGGCGGCATATGCACGGGATTTCGCCGTCTTCCGACCGTTCGCCGAGGCGGCCGCCCCCGACATGCGGATCGCCGGTCCCGCCGCGGTCGGCGAGGCCGTGCTGCTGCCGGCCATGAAGCCTGGCGCGGTCTCGGTGCTCAAGACGGTGGATCTCCTTTCCGCCGCCCCTCGGCCCGCGTTCGACATCTTCTCGTACCACTTCTATGGCGCGGCCTCCATCCGATGCGCGTCCATGGGCGCGGGGGCGCAGACGACGGCCGGGGCGGCGTTGTCGGAGGAATGGCTCGCCCGCGCGGATCGGAGCTACGCCTTTTACGAAGGGCTCCGTGACCGCTTCGAGCCGGGCAAGCCGGTGTGGATCACCGAGATGGCGGATGCGGCATGCGGCGGCAATCCGTGGGCGGACACGTTCCTGGACACCTTCCGTTACCTCGATCAGCATGGCCGTCTGGCCAAGCAAGGCGTCACGGTCATCTTCCACAACACGCTCGCCGCGAGTGAGTACGGTCTGCTCGACCAGAACACCTTCGCGCCGCGCCCGAACTACTGGGCGGCCTTGCTGTGGCATAGGCTCATGGGTTCGACCGTCCTCGACGCCGGCCCCTCCAGGCCAGGCCTGCACCTCTATGCCCACTGCCTGCGCGGCCACCCTGGCGGCGTGACGCTGCTCGCGATCAACACGAGCCGGACACGGCCGAAGTCCATCGTCCTCCCGACGCCCGCAGAGCGCTACACGCTCGCCGCAGCGGGCCGAGAGCTGGAGGACTTCCATGTCCGGCTGAACGGAGACGAGCTCGCGCTGGGGGCGAACGACGAACTCCCCAGCCTGGAAGGCAGCCGCGTGCCGCCCGGGGCCATGGAGCTCGCGCCGGCGACCATCACCTTCCTGGCCGTCGCGGACGCGGGAAACGCGAGCTGCCACTAGCTAGTCGGCGGTCTGGCCCGCCGCATATGGCGATGTAAGGAGCGGATATGGCGAAGCAAGCATTGGTAGCGATCGCCTCGGCGGCACTGGCGGCCTGGATGGCTGGCGGCTCGTATCCGGCAAAGGCCCAGCAGAGCCGGGACCGGATCGCGACGGTCGTTGTGGTTTTCGCGGAGAATCGCAGCTTCGACAACCTGTACGGCTTGTTCCCTGGCGCCAACGGGCTCAAGGACGCGCCTGCCACTCCGCAGCTCGATCGCAATGGGCAGAGGTTGCAACAGCTCCCGCCGGTCTGGGGTGGGCTTACGGCCAAGGGGGTCGTGCCGGCGGTCACGCAGGCGATGACCGAACACATGCCGGCCAAGCCGTTCTTGGTCGACGACCCGCGGGGGCTCGACGTCAAACTCGGCGTCACCACGCACGATTTGTGGCACCGGTTCTACCAGAACCAGATGCAGATCGACGGCGGCAAGAACGACAAATTCGTCGCCTTCGCCGATTCCGGCGGCGAGGTAATGGGCCACTACGACGGCTCCAGCCTGCCGCTCTGGCGCATCGCGCAGCGATACACGCTGGCCGACAACTTCTTCATGGGCGCGTTCGGCGGCTCGTTCCTCAATCACATCTACCTGGCCTGCGCCTGCATGCCGATCTACCCCGACGCCGATATCAGCCCGGCCAAGCCCTCGATCAGCGTCGTCGAGGCGGATGGCACCGCATTGAAGCTCGCGGCGAACTCGCCCGGCTCGGCGATGGACGGCATTCCGAAATTCGTCTCCGACGGCAATCTCACGCCCGATTTCTACGCGGTGAACACGATGCAGCCGCCCTATCAGCCGAGCGCCAACAAGCCGGCGCCTGGCGCCGACCCGGCGACCGCCGATCCGAATCGCCCGACCACGCTGCCGCCGCAGCGGGCGCAGACGATCGGCGATCTGCTCTCCGCCAAGGGCGTGAGCTGGGCGTGGTATGCCGGCGCCTGGCAAGCGGCGCTTGACGGCAAGGGCGGGCCACCGGTGCCGAACTTCCAATTCCACCATCAGCCGTTCAACTACTTCGCGGCCTACGCGCCCGGCACCGCCGCGCGCTCCGAGCACCTGCGCGACGGCGGCATGAACGGGACGGCGTTCATCGCCGCGATCGACCATGGCGCCTTGCCGCAGGTCACGTTCTACAAGCCGCAGGGCAACCTGAACGAACATGCCGGCTATGCCGATGTGCTGGACGGGGACCGTCACATCGCGGACGTGATCGCCCACCTGGAAAAGAGCCCGCAATGGCCGCACATGCTGGTGGTGGTGACATACGACGAGAACGGCGGGTGGTGGGACCACGTGGCGCCGCCCAAGGCCGACCGCTGGGGACCGGGTACGCGCATCCCCGCCTTCATCATCTCCCCTTTCGCCAAGAAGAACTACGTCGATCACACGCAGTACGATACCGGCTCGATCCTGCGCTTCATCACTGAGCGTTTCGATCTGCCCGAGCTGCCCGGCCTCAAGCTGCGCGACGACGCGCTGATCGCGCATGGTGGGCAGAAAATGGGGGATTTCAGCAACGCGCTGCAGTGAACCGCGCCTGCCTGTTCGGAGAGACACATGATGGACGCCATCGACCTGCTGCTGAGCCGCCAATCCGCCGTGCGGCTGGAAGCGCCCGGTCCGGACGCGGAGGCGCTCGACCGGATATTCCGCAGCGCCCTGCGCGCCCCCGATCACGGCCGGCTTCGGCCCTGGCGCTTCATCGTCGTCCCCGAGGACCGGCGCGAACAATTGGGCGAGTTGCTCGCCGGATCGCTCCGCGCGCGGGAGCCGGACGCGTCCGACGAGGCGCTGCGACGGGAGCGGGAGAAGGCGCTGCGCGCCCCGGTCATCGTCGTTGCCGCCGCGCGCGTACTCAAGGGGCACAAGATCCCCGAGATCGAGCAGATGCTGTCCGCCGGCGCCGCCGCGCAGGCGATCATGCTGGCGGCCAACGCGCAGGGTTTCGGCGCGATGTGGAAAACCGGGGCGCCGGCTTATGACCCGATGGTGAAGGCGGCGCTCGGGCTCGATCCGGACGATGCGATCGTGGCGTTCATTTATGTCGGCACACAAGCGGGCGAAGCGGCGCCTGCGCGGGTGCCGGCGGTGGAGGATCACGTCGCGGTCTGGACCGGCGGCGCGGAGGGCACGACGACCCAAGCTTGAGGCATTGCCCGCCGCCGCGCACACTCGCCCCGGAATGCGAGGGAGTGCCCGAATGGCGATCGAACTCTGGACCTGGAACACCCCGAACGGGCGCAAGATCAGCGTGGCGCTGGAGGAGATGGAGCTTGCCTACACCGTCCGCACGGTGAACATCGGCAAGGGCGAGCAACACGCGCCCGAGTTCCTGAAGATCAGCCCCAACAACAAGATCCCGGCGATCATCGACCTTGAGGGGCCGGACGGCGCACCGATCAGCGTGTTCGAGTCGGGCGCGATCCTGATCTATCTCGGCCAGAAGACCGGCCGGTTCTGGCCGGCCAAGCCGCGCCCTCAGGTCGCGGTGCTGGAATGGCTGATGTGGCAAATGGGCGGATTCGGACCGATGCCCGGCCAGGTGCATCATTTCCTGCAAGTCGAGAACGAGCAGGACCGGCGCTATGGGTTGGAGCGGTACATGGCCGAGACGCGCCGGCTCTACGGCGTGCTGGACCGCCGGCTGGCCTCGGTGCCGTTCGTGGCCGGCGAGGTCTCGATCGCCGACTTCGCCATCATCGGCTGGGCCTGGCGGCACGAACGCCATCAGGTGGAGTTGGCGGAGTATCCGAACGTGCGGCGGTGGTACGCGGCGATGATGGCGCGTCCTGGAACGGCGCGCGGCTTCGAGGTGGCCTTGAGCTGAGCAGGCGGCGTTTGACGCTGGCCGGCCGAGGCCTTAGAAGCAATGGTGTAAACGCCGTGTCCGAGAGTATCGGTTGCGCGTGCTCCGGCGGAGGGGTGGCCGAGCGGCTGAAGGCGGCGGTTTGCTAAACCGTTATACGGGGTCAACTCGTATCGTGGGTTCGAATCCCA
>CAWKGV010000006.1:0-557876 GCA_963849305.1 uncultured Pseudomonadota bacterium | reverse complement strand
GCGACCAGCGCATCTGGCTCGTGCAGATGAGCAGCGACCAACTCGATCAGGTCAGGAGCAAGACAAACCAGCCAGATGTCCTCCGCCATGCGCGACATCAAACGAAACCGCATAGAGAGGCATCATGGAAACGCAGTCGAGAATGTCCGGGAATACCTCCGCGCCAATCGGCTGTGTGCCCTGGTGTGGGACAGCTACGAGGCCATCGTCGAGGCTTGCAGGACGGCCTGGCAGTTCCTCATCAACGATCCGGAACGCATTCGGTCAATCGGCACCAGGGAATGGGCGTGTGTCAGCCTTTGGCGGGTTGGTATAAGACGAACGAGACAGCGGCATGGAAGCCATCAGTCGGCCCTCAGCCCGTGATGGCGGAAGTACATGGCACGGAAATAACGCAGATGAGAGGAAGCCCGCTGCTCGCGCCGGCGTCGAGCTGCAGCCGTGCCCGCTCCAGGCGGCGACCTTGGACGAGCTGATGCGGAGTCACGCCTGTAGTGCGCTTGAAACTCCGTATGAAGTGAAAATGACTGAGCGCGGCAACCGCAGCCAGATCCGCGATCGTCAGGGCAGCGCCGAGGTTCGCGTCGACGAACTCGACGACTCGCTTCAGTCGGCGCTCATCAAGGGCTCCATCGCCCTTTCTGGGCGTCTTCCCACCCAATCTCGTGACGAACACGCGCCGATAGAGCAGGTGCAGGAGTTCATCGCACTCCAGATCCGCTACGTCCTCAGACGGTCCGTGTTGGTAACGCAGCCCATCTTCTCTCCCCACATCGCCGCCGGGATGTAGATGTCTGCCAAGTCCGCCGTCTCCGCATCCAGGAACGGGTCCTGCACCACCAGGAAGAGCCGACGCAGTATCCGCTCACTGCGGTTCTGATCGGGCAGGCTGACGAGCGGGTTTGTCCCGATCACCCACATGAACTCGATCTCGCCGCGCTCAGCGGCTTCCATCATGAGCAGGATGTCTTTCGGCACCTCCGGATGGAATTTGTCAAAATCTAGTTTCCAGCGCTCGCACAGATCGCGCATTTGCGCTTCGCTATGGGGGTTGCGATAGCCGGGATAGGAGCCGCCTGCACCCGCCTCCCGGTTGCACATCGCTGCGGGCTGGCCCGCCATCAGCAAGGGACCCGCGCCGGGCTTACCGATCGCCCCCGTGAGCAAGTGCACCGCGTTCACCAGCGAGGACGAGGCAGTGGCCTCGACACTCTGGTAGAATCCCTGCAGTACGGTCGACACCATACGTGGCGTAGTGCCGATCCACTCGGCCGCGGTTTCGAGGTCGTGTTGGGAAACGCCGCAGATTTCGGCAACGCGCTCGGGCGGATACTCGCGGGTTACCGCGTCGAGCTGCTCGAAGCCGACCGTGTACCGCGCGATAAAGTCACGGTTCACCCAGCCACGCACGATCAGCAGGTGAATGATCCCGTTCATGAGCGCGACATTCGTACCGGCATGCAGCTGGAGGTGCAGGTCAGCGCCCTGTCGCACGGTCGGCGTCCGGCGCGGATCGGCGACAATGATTCGTCCGCCGTTCTTCCCTTTCGCCGCCAGCATGCGTTCCCATAAGACGGTCTGTGCCTCGGCGACGTTGTGGCCGTAGAGGCACAACAGGTCGGCCTGATCCACATCGACATAGGAGGCAACGGGGCCGTCCACGCCGAAATTGGCCATGAGGCCAGTGGCGGACGTTGCGGTGCACAAGCGGGTGTTGCCGTCGATGTTGGATGATTGCAGGCCCACCCCGCCAAAGCTTCCCAAGCGTGTAGAACTCTTCGATCGTGAGCTGCCCGGAATTGTAGCAGGCCAGGTTCTTTTGCCCCCGCTGCCAGGCGGCTTTGAATTTTTCTGTGAACAAATCTATTGCGTCCGCCCAGCTCACCGGCTGCAGCGAAGCTCCTTTCGTCCGCCGGATCAGCGGGATCATGCCACGGCGCTTCGAGTTGTTGGCAACCCAACCGTGCTCGCCTTTCGGACCAAGGTGGCCGAAATTGACCGGGTGATCGGCGGTCCCGCGGACGCCCACGATCCGGCCGTCCTTCACTGGGATGTCAACCCCGCAGCCGCTGGAGCACAGGATGCAGGCCGAATGGACCCAGGCATCAGGTTCACCTTGGATACCGAGATTGGTGTCGATCCTGGGCTGCATGGGACTACTATCGTTGAAACAACATCGCTTCTGATACGCTGCTCTATCCTCGTTTTACTCAAGAGTATCTCAACCCTCACTCCCACTCGATCGTGCCGGGCGGCTTGCTGGTAATGTCGTAGGTCACGCGGTTGATGCCACGCACCTCGTTAACGATCCGATTGGCAACTCGGCCAAGGAAACCGCCGTCGAACTGGTAAACGTCGGCGGTCATCCCATCGATGCTGGTGACGGCGCGCAGCGCGCAGGCGTGATCGTAAGTGCGCCCGTCGCCCATGACGCCCACCGTCCGGACCGGCAGCAGGACCGCGAATGCCTGCCAGATCGCGTCGTAGAGGCCGGCTGATCGGATCTCCTCCAGGAAGATCGCGTCGGCCCGGCGCAGGAGGTCGAGCTTTTCGCGGGTGACGCCGCCGGGGATCCGGATGGCGAGTCCGGGGCCGGGGAACGGATGTCGGCCAACAATGGCGTCAGGCAGGCCGAGCGTGCGGCCGAGCGCTCGCACCTCGTCCTTGAACAGCTCGCGCAACGGCTCGATCAGGCTGAGCCGCATGTGCTCGGGCAGACCCCCCACGTTATGGTGCGACTTAATGGTCACCGAGGGGCCGCCTACGGCGCTGATGGACTCGATCACATCCGGGTAAAGCGTGCCTTGGATCAGGAAGTCGGCGCCATCCAGCTTGGCGGCTTCCTGCTCGAACACCTCGATAAACAAGCGGCCGATGGTCTTGCGCTTCGCTTCCGGGTCGGTGATCCCTTCGAGCGCCGTCAGAAACAGGTCCGATGCATCCCGGTGATGCAGCCGAATGTTGAACCGGTTGCGGAAGGTATCGACCACTTGCTCCGCCTCGCCAGCGCGTAGCAGCCCATGATCGACAAATATGCAGGTCAGTTGATCGCCGATCGCCTCGTGGACCAGTGCGGCCGCGACCGAGGAATCGACGCCGCCCGACAGGCCGCAGATAGCCCGCCCGCGCCCGACCTGGGCGCGCAGCCGTGCCACCTCCGTGTCCCGGAACCCGGCCATGGTCCAACTGCCGGATAGGCCGGCGACGTGATGAGTGAAATTGCGGAGGAGCGCCGCGCCGTGTGGGGTATGGGCGACTTCGGGGTGGAACTGCACGCCATAGATGCGGCGGGCATCGTCGGCGATGGCGGCGAACGGCGCGCCCTCGGTCACCGCGACCGCGCGGAAGCCGGACGGAAGTCGGGTCACGCGGTCGCCGTGGCTCATCCACACCTGCTCACGGGAGCCTTCCGGCCAGACCCCGTGGAACAAGGCACATTCACTGGTGACTTCGATGAAGGCACGACCGTATTCGCGGTGATCGGAGGGTGCGACCTCCCCGTCCAGCTCGGCGCAAATCAACTGCTCGCCGTAGCAGATTCCGAGCACCGGCACGTTAAGGTCGAACACGCCGGCGGGGGTGCGAGGGGCGCCGGCCTCATGCACCGAAGCGGGGCCGCCGGACAGGATGATAGCACACGGCGACCAGCCGCGAATTCGGGTGGGCTCCGCCGTGCAGGGCCAGATCTCGCAATACACGCCCAATTCGCGAATCCGTCGGGCGATGAGCTGTGAATACTGGGCGCCGAAGTCGAGAATCAAAATCCGCTCCACGGCCAACCCCTCGGGTGCGAGCGGCTCCGACGGATTACGCATCACGATGCGCGACTGCCTCGCCGGCCATGCTATCGCGCCCGCCGCACGGTGTAATCGGCGACATCGCATAGCGCGCGGCGCAGGTGGCAATCGGGGAAGACGCCCAGCGCCCGCTTCGCCGCCGTCGCGAACTCGCTGGCACGGTCGAGCGTCGCGCCGATCGCGCCGTGCTGCCCCATGAGCCGCAGGGCTCGATCGAGATCAGGCTCCCTCTGCTCGCATGTTCCGATCGTGCGTTCCCAAAAGTTCCGCTCCTCGGAATTCGCCGCGTGGTAGGCGATCAGGACCGGCAGGGTTATCTTGCCCTCGCGGAAGTCGTCACCGACCGTTTTACCAAGCCGCGCCTGGTCGGCGGCATAGTCGAGCGCGTCATCCACGAGCTGGAAGGCAGTTCCCAGGTTCATGCCGAACCTGGCGAGCGCCGCTTCCTCCTCGTCCGCTCGCGCCGCGACCACGGCGCCAATCTGGCAAGCGGCGGAGAACAACGCTGCGGTCTTGCCTCGGACCACGTCGAGATATTGTTGCTCTGAGGTGGATAGATCGTTCTGCGTGATGAGCTGCTGAACCTCGCCTTCCGCGATCGTCGCCGCCGCACCGGAGAGGATGGCCAGCACTTTAAGCGAGCCGTCCTCTACCATGAGCTGAAATCCTCGGGCGAACAGGAAATCGCCCACGAGTACCGAGGCATTGTTTCCGAACACCGCATTGGCCGAGGCGTGGCCGCGCCGGAGCAGGCTTTCGTCCACCACATCGTCGTGCAGAAGGGTGGCGGTATGAATGAACTCGACGCAAGCGGCGAGGCCGACGTGCCGGGATTGGCCCGAGAACGCGGGATATCCGCAGAGCCGGGCGGAGGCGAGCGTCAGTAGCGGCCGCAGCCGCTTCCCGCCAGCCGCGACGATATGCGCGGCGAGCTGCGGTATGAGCGCCACCGGGCTGTCCATGCGCTCGACAATAATCCGGTTGGTCGCGGCCAAGTCGGCGCCGACCAAAGCGGCCAAGGCCGACAGCGCATCCTCGTTGGCGTCGGGCAACGGGGCCGGGATCGGGTGGAACTGGCTGGCAAGGCCCAACGGGCTCTCCCGGCTTGCATCGGCGCTGGTCACGGGCACCATATCGGCGGCCCGGAAAACGGGTCAAGGCGAGGAGGCGCGCGACCCCGAATGCGAATTGTAGCCACTTCCAACGATCCGGTGCGGCTCAGCTTCCTCACCGCGCTGCTCGCCGACGCTGGAATCCCGGCGCTGGTATTCGACCTGCACGCCAGCATCATGGAAGGCAGTATTGGGGCGATTCAGCGTCGCCTCGCGGTTTCGGACGAGGACGAGATCCGCGCGCGGCGCATCCTCGCCGAAGCCGGCGAGACCTGAGTGGAGACGACGGATGGCCGCCTCCTCGATGGGCGGGTCCGCTATACGCAGCCGAGGGGGGGCTTCAGGACAGGGATCGAGCCGGTGCTGCTCGCCGCCGCCATCCCGGCTCGGGCAGGCGAGCGCGTGCTAGAGGGTGGGTGCGGTGCCGGTGCGGCGCTTCTGTGCCTGGCATGGCGCGTGCCGCGGCTGACCGGACTTGGGGTGGAGCGCGATCCGTCGCTCGTTGCACTGGCGCGCGAGAACGCGGCGGCGAACGGCTGGCCGGGGCTCGAATTCCTAACCGCTGATCTAACCACCTGGGGCGGTCCGCGCCGGTTCGATCATGTCTTGGCCAACCCGCCGTACTATTTGGAGGATGGCACCCAGTCACCCGATCCGGCGCGAGAAGCAGCAAAACGCGGCAGCCCAGAGTCGATCGCGGCCTGGATCGCCGCGCTCGTCGCACCGCTTCGGCATCACGGTACCGATAACTATAATCCTTCCCCCGCCAGGACTTGGTCACGCGCTCCGCGCCCTCGATGCCGCCGGGTGTGGGGCGGCTAGCCTGTTCCCGTTGTGGCCAAAGCATGGTCGCGCGGCCAAGCTGGTATTGGTGCGCGCGGTGAGCGGCGGCCGAACCCCGTTGCGCCTCACGCCGGGTCTGCTGTTGCACCAGCCGGACGGCCGGTTTACGGCGGAAGCCGAGGCTTGCCTGCGTGAAGGAGCGGCGCTGGCGTTCTGATCCGGCCGCCGACGCTCGCTCACCGTGGCGCCGGGTTCGGGTGGCGCAGGTACCACAGTCGCTCGTGCGCGGCGACCAGGCTTTCCATGTTGCGCCGGCGACTTCCGTCCGGTGTGAGCGGCCGTCGGGTGAGCATCATCTCCAGGACTTGCAGCAGTTGCTCCGACACTTCCAGGTCGCCCTGATCGCATGCTTGATGGAACGCAATCAGGATCTTGTCCGACAGGCGTCGGCTATAGCGGGGCGCGCCCGCCGGCGCCTGCGTTTCCCGGACGACCTCTTCCTCGGTCTGGCTCACTCTAGCCCTCTACGGCCTTTCACCCGCATCCAGCGGGGGCACCGAAGCCTGCACTAATTCTCCAACACCGGATGTATGCCATCCGTGAATGGGCCGCCAGTTCCACGTGACATGAACAGACAGCAAAGACATAAGTTCGTGTGCGGGCGCGGAAGTTAGTCCTCGTGCCCGCGTCGGGCAAGCGGCATCAGCCCTCCGGCAAGGCGGCAAAGGCTTCTTCCCATGTGCCGCTGGTCGAGGCCTTGCTGTATTCGGTCGCCCGATTCTCGAAGAAATTTGCGTGCTCTACCGCGTTCAGCATCTCGTCAAGCCATGGCAGGGGGTTGCGCTCGACGTGATAAAGAGCGTTCAGCCCAAGTTGCACCAGCCGCCGATCGGCGATGAAGCGGATATATTCCTTCACCTCCCGCGCTATCAGCCCATGGACGGGGCCTTGCTCGAAAGCCAGATCGATGAAGGCGTCCTCGTGGTCCACGATCGTCGCGCAGATGATGTAAAGTTCACGCCGAAGTTCTTCGGTCCAAATCCCCGGGTTCTCCTGCACAAAGGTGCGGAATAGCCGGATCATCGACATGCAATGCAGGCTCTCGTCCCGAACCGACCATGAGATGATCTGCCCCATCCCCTTCATTTTTCCAAAACGAGGAAAGTTCAGCAGGATGGCAAATGATGCGAATAGCTGTAACCCTTCCGTGAAGGCCCCAAACGCCGCCAAGGTCTTGGCGATCTCGTGCCGGTTCTCGACCGAGAAGCACTGCATGTAATCGAACTTATCCTTCATCTCTTTATATCGAAGGAATGCCTGGTACTCGAGTTCGGGCATTCCAATAGTATCAAGTAAATGACTATAAGCGGCGATATGTATTGTCTCAATATTGGAAAAGGCGGACAACATCATAAGCACTTCTGTCGGCCTAAAAATCTGGCTGTAATGTTTCATGTAGCAGTTGTTCACCTCGACATCCGCCTGGGTGAAAAAGCGGAAGATCTGGGTGAGCAAGTTGCGTTCGGCATCGCTCAAGTTGCGATGCCAATCCTTCACATCGTCGGCCAGCGGGACTTCCTCGGGCAGCCAATGGACACGCTGCTGGGTGAGCCAGGCCTCATAGGCCCAGGGATAGCGGAAGGGCTTGTAAACCGGGTTCTCGGCCAGCAGGCCGACCGCTGCCTTGGCCTCGCCGCCGCGTAAAGTGGCCTCCATTCTCGCTCCGCTCTGGGCTCTATCGCTTCGGCCTACCATAAGGCGCGCTAGGAGCACCATATATGGTGGCTCAACGGGCGATCTCCACACCGCACTTAGCTCAGCAATTCAAAGGGTTCCGGGCCGGCTGAAATCCACGTCATCACGCTCCCGCGCCTAACCCTCGACGTTATGGTCTCGTCATGGCACCCCGAATCGAGGACTACGGATTGATCGGCGACGGCGAAACCGCCGCCCTCGTTTCCAGGGACGGATCGATCGACTGGCTGTGCTGGCCGCGGTTCGACAGCGACGCCTGCTTCGCCGCCCTGCTCGGCCGCGAGGAGAACGGGCGGTGGTGGATCGGCCCCACCTTCGAGGGCTGGAGCGCCACTCGCCGCTACCGGCCTGACACGCTGGTTCTGGAGACCGAGTTTGCTCGCGGCGGCAATGCCGTCCGGATCACCGACTTCATGCCGCTCCGTAACGGCCCCTCCACTCTCATCCGGATGGTCACGGGCCTGTCCGGCGAGGTGGAGCTTGGGCTCGATCTCGCCTTGCGGTTCGACTACGGCCTTCTCCCGCCCTGGCACCAACATCTGGAGGACGGCTTTTGCGCCGTGGTCGGTCCGGACCGGGTCGTTCTTAGGACCACCGTTCCGCTCGCCCTGCATCGGGACCGAATTGCCGGGGTTTTCACGGTTTCAGCCGGCCAGACGCTCACCTTTGCCCTGGCATATGATCGCTCCGACCAACCGCTGCCGCCTCCCATCGACGCGGCCCGCGCACTCGCCGCCACCGATGCCTGGTGGCGTGACTGGGCCAAGCGGTTCCGCACGAAAACCGAGTGGCACGAGGCGGTGATCCGCTCCCTCATCACCTTGAAGGCGTTGATCCATCGCCCGACCGGCGGGCTGCTCGCCGCCCCGACCACCTCGTTGCCGGAGGTGATCGGCGGCGGCTTGAATTGGGATTACCGTTATTGCTGGCTGCGTGACGCTACCTTCACCATCAGCGCCCTGCTAAACGCCGGCTATCACGAGGAGGCGATCGCTTGGCGCGACTGGATGTTACGCGCCGTGGCCGGGCGGCCGGACAAGCTGCGAACCATGTACCGGGTGGACGGCGCGCGACATATCAACGAGTGGAAGGTTGACTGGCTGACCGGCTACGAGGACTCGCGGCCGGTTCGGGTCGGCAACGCCGCGGCGGCGCAGGAACAACTCGATGTGCCCGGCGAGCTGATCGACGCCATGCACCTGATCCGGCAAGCGGGCATCCCGAATACCGAGCATGGCGTGGCCGTCGAGAAGTTGCTGGTCGAGCGGCTGGAGCAGACCTGGAAGGATGGCGGCCACGGGCTTTGGGAATCGCGCGGCGAACCGCAGCGATACGTCTATTCCAAGGCCATGGTCTGGGCCGGTCTAGACAGGTTCCTGACGGGCAGCGTCACCGAGGAACACGCGGACCCCGGGCTGATCGCTCGCCTGACCGCGTTGCGGGCCGAAGTCCACAACGAGGTCTGCCGCGAGGGCTTCGACCACTCGCGCGGCCACTTCGTGCAGCACTACGGCAGCCGCCAGCTCGACGCGAGCCTGTTGCTACTGGCTCCGATCGGCTTCTTGCCGGTGTCGGACGATCGGCTGCGGGGCACGATCGAGGCAATCGCGCGCGAGCTGACGGAGGACGGCTTTGTGCTGCGCGAGCCGCGGAGCGAATCGCCATCCGAGGGCGCGTTCCTGGCCTGCACGTGCTGGTTGGCCGATTGCCGGACCATGCAGGGACGCAACGCCGAGGCGAAGGAGCTGCTTGAGCGCGTGCTCGCCGTGCGCAACGACCTTGGTCTCGTTTCCGAAGAGTTCGACCTTGGCGCGCGCCGGTTGTGCGGCAACTTTCCCCAGGCATTGACCCACCTGGCGCTCGTCAACACCGCGCTCGGCCTATCCGGACCTGTGTTGCAGCGGGCCGGTGGCTGAATCAAACGCGTCCAGCGTCAGTTCAGCCGCGTCCGTAGTTCGTCCATGACCGCGCGCGCCCGGACAGCCATTTCGCCTTGCGGCACGAGGGCCAGGAAGCGCTCGAAGCAGCGGAGCGCGGCGGCGACGTGGTCCAGCCGTTGATGCATTAGCGCCGCCTCACGCCACAGGGCGGCGTGGTCGGGGGCGATCCGCAACATATCCTCCGTGCAGCACA
Organism: uncultured Pseudomonadota bacterium; assembly: GCA_963849305.1. Lineage (GTDB taxonomy): Bacteria > Pseudomonadota > Alphaproteobacteria > Acetobacterales > Acetobacteraceae > CAWKGV01. The sequence goes on along the minus strand of CAWKGV010000006.1, from coordinate 548,296 downwards.
ACGCTTTGGGCAGGTTCCCCCCTTCGAGCCGGCGCGCCTTGATGTTGTTCTGCAACCGGAGCAGCACGCCACGGGCGTTCAGTGGCTTCAAGAGTCCGGGCCGCAATTCGGCCCGCTCGCCTTCCACGCGCTTGATCAGCGCCCGAAGATCGCGCGCATCGAGAATGGTGCCGCCATCGAATACGTCGATCACCGCCTGCGAGCCACGGCCTTCCAGGGCGATCAGGAAGTGCGCGGGAAAATCCACCCCGTGCGCAGCCCAACCGGCCGCGCGGCTCGCGTGGAGCCAAAGGATGCCGAGCGCAACCGGCAGACCCTTCCGCCGCTCGATGACGCGGATGAGGTTGGCATTGGCGGGGTCGTCGTAGGTCTCGGCGTCACCGCGATAGCCGTGCCCGCCGGACAGCAGCCCGGACAATCCTTCAGCGCGGAGCGTGAGATCGGCGCTCTTGGTTTCGCGCGCGAGCGCCACGGCGCGGCGCGCGATCGTGGAGAGTTCCTCGCGGGCAGCCTGCCAAGCAGCCTCCGGCTCATCGACGCGCGCGAGGTGCAGCGCGGCGTCGGCAATGTCGATCTCGGCGTCCGGCAACAGGCCGATCGCGTCGAGCGCGTCACGCGGATCGGGGGCGGAGGAAGGATCGGCGGGCATAGTCCCGAGTGCTAAGGCTTCCCCCGCCCGGCCGCAAGCAGGTGCCGCCGCTACTCCGCCGCGGTCTCGGGCAGATATAGCTCCTTGCCTTTGGCCAAGAACTCCTGGCTCTTCTCCTCCAACCCGGCCAGCCGAGCCGCGTCTTCGCGCAAATCCTGCGTGATCTTCATCGAGCAGAATTTCGGCCCGCACATGGAACAGAAATGCGCGACCTTGTGCGCCTCCTTGGGCAGCGTCTCGTCGTGGAAGCTGCGCGCCGTGTCGGGGTCGAGCGAAAGGTTGAACTGGTCCTCCCAGCGGAACTCGAAGCGGGCGCGGCTGACCGCATCGTCGCGTAGCCTGGCGGAGGGATGGCCCTTGGCGAGATCGGCGGCGTGTGCCGCGATCCGGTAAGTGATGACGCCCGCCTTTACGTCGTCGCGGTTTGGCAGCCCCAGGTGCTCCTTCGGCGTGACGTAGCAGAGCATCGCGGTGCCGAACCAGCCGATCATCGCCGCGCCGATCGCCGAGGTGATGTGGTCGTAGCCCGGCGCGATGTCGGTGGTGAGCGGGCCGAGCGTATAGAACGGCGCCTCGCCGCATTCGGCGAGCTGCTTGTCCATGTTCACCTTGATCTTGTGCATCGGCACATGGCCGGGGCCCTCGATCATCACCTGGCAGCCTTTGTCCCAGGCGATCTTGGTGAGTTCCCCCAAGGTTTCCAGTTCGGCGAACTGCGCCGCGTCGTTGGCATCCGCGATCGAGCCGGGGCGCAGCCCGTCGCCCAGCGAGAACGAGACATCGTATTTGCGCATGATGTCGCAGATCTCGTCGAACCGCTCGTAGAGGAAGCTCTCCTTGTGGTGCGACAGGCACCAGCGCGCCATGATCGAGCCCCCGCGCGAGACGATCCCGGTGGTGCGCCGCGCGGTCAGCGGCACGTAGCCGAGCCTGACGCCCGCGTGGATGGTGAAGTAATCGACGCCTTGTTCGGCCTGCTCGATCAGCGTGTCCTTGAACACCTCCCAATCCAACTTGTCGGGCTCGCCATCCACTTTTTCCAGCGCCTGGTAAATCGGGACGGTGCCGATCGGCACAGGAGAGTTGCGGAGTATCCAGCCGCGAATGTTGTGGATGTTCCTGCCAGTGGAGAGGTCCATCACGGTGTCGCCGCCCCAGCGAATCGCCCAGACCAGCTTTTCCACCTCCTCGGCGGCCCCCGATGTCACGGCCGAGTTGCCGATATTGGCGTTGATCTTCACCAGAAAGTTGCGGCCGATGATGACCGGCTCAAGTTCTGGATGGTTGATGTTGGCGGGAATGATGGCCCGCCCCCGCGCGATCTCGTCGCGCACGAATTCCGGGGCGATGAAGTCGGGGATGTCGGCGCCGAAATCCTCGCCATCGGCCCGCCGCTCGGCCGCGCCCTCAAGCATCTTCGACCGCCCAAGGTTCTCGCGATGGGCGACATAGATCATCTCTTCGGTCACGATGCCGGCGCGGGCAAACTCGAGCTGGGTAACGGGCTGGCCCGGCCGGCCACCAAGGACAGGATGATCGGCCGGGCAGGGCGGCACCAGGTGGTCGGCCGAAGTGTTGCCGTTGTCCTCGGGCTTCACCTCGCGGGCCGCGATGGGGGTGAAGCCGCGGCGGGCGATCCAGTCGCGGCGGACCGGCGGGAGCCCGGCGGCAAGGTCGATCGGGATACCCGGGTCGGTGTACGGGCCGGAGGGGTCGTAGGCCCGATACGGCTCCTCACGCGCGGAGGGGTCGAGGGCGATCTCGCGGAAGGGCACGCGGATTTCAGGCCGGTCTTCCGGGCTCGTGTAGATCTTGCGCGAGCCGGCGATCGGGCCGGTGGTAACGGTGCTGGGGCGGGCGGGCGTTTTCGACAGGACCGTCATGGGCGTCTCCTCATGGCGTTCCGGCCCATGACGTTACGGCGGGCGGGTGGTGAGTTTCGCACGATCCCCGTTCCCTCCGCCGGCATGACCCGGATCAGGTTCAAGGGTCACCGGCGCCGGCGCGTTGCTGGGCGCGCCCCTGCCGGACTCTCAGCCCCGTATGGCGGGACCCCCCTCGGTGGTCAGGCAAGATGGGGCGGGTTGGGGTGGGTGTCAAACTACGGCGCTGTCAAGCAGCCCCGTCGTCCTCATAGAGTTCTAAATCTATGCGCTGGACACGAATGGTCTGGACAGTGCGAATCCCGACCTCATGCTCGATCATTAACCGAGCAAGCTCCTCGCCGTCGATCAAGATGATCCGGTGTGACTTGTAAGCCGCCGCGACATCCCGCGCTTGCTGGGTGAATCGGCTTGTAGTGACGAAGACGCCCTTAGTCGCCTCGTTACCGAGCAGGGCGCCGGCAAAGCCCTGAATTACTGGCGCGCCTATCGTGTTGTCCTCGGCGTAACGTTTCGCCTGGATGTATATGGCATCGAGGCCGAGGGCATCCTCACGAATCACGCCGTCGATTCCGCCGTCACCAGATCTGCCCAGACGCTCCGCTGCTTCTCGGCGAGAGCCGCCGTAGCCTATCTTAAAACCAGCAGATCGACAATGAGTTGTTCGAATGCGGTCGGCGGAATGCTCCGAACGCGCAGAAGAAGGGTAGCAGCCAATTCACGCTTGAGGTCTCGGTCGGCCACTTCGAGCCGCTCCTCGGGAGCGCTCGTTGCCGCCATACTCTCCGTGGCGATCCAGAAAGCGATTCCGGATCTTGTCGAGCACCAACGCGGCCCATCACGATCCTGTTCCGCGCCCATTGCCCGGCGAACAAGCCTTCGGTGTCCACCAGCGCGTGGATCTTGCGTCCATTCAGTTTCTTGCCGGCATCGTAGCCGACCGCGTCATCTTTGCCGCCCCCTTTTCCGCCGACTTCAGCGTTTGGCTGTCGATCACCGCGGCGCTCGGGCTCGCCTCGCGGCCAAGGCGCTCGCGCAGGTGCGCGTGCAGCTCCGCCCAGATCGCCTCCCAGGCGCCTTCGCGCTGAAACTCAGGGTATCTGTTGAGGACCATCGAATTCGGTCGGGAGGGTTCTCCGGGCAGTCGCCGGGCGCCGGCCACGCGTTAGATAATTTCGTATTGGCCACGCGAAATTCGTGCCAACGAGGCCGGCCTTGTTGAGAAATGCAATAGCCCAATGTGTTCGGTTTGCGATCGTGGACTGACGGCCGCTTGGAGGAAGCGCTTTCCGCTCTTCGTCGCTCAGCCCGAAGTCGTCGGACATTGCCTCGATTAAGCATGCTGTCGAGCACGTCCGCTCGCCCAGACGGCGCAGGACTGGTAGCATTAGGGTTTGGAAGTCGGGAATTGGCACGCTGCCGTCAGCCGATTGGGTCACCCCTGGAGGGGCGCGGAATCGCGTGAGTTTGCGGACACACCTTTCGGCTCGAACGCGAACTGGACCAGCCGCATCCCTGAAAGGTCATATTCCGTTAAGTTAAAGTCAGCTATGAACAACCCCGCTTCCTCATCGCTGTCTAGCTGCGGCAATTCCTTCATGATCCGGATGCGACTCTTAGAAGAATGTATACAACAGTCGTGTCGGTTTATCAACAATTATGCTCAAGGTAGCTCAGGGCGCCAGCGCACCCTCAGCATTCAGATAAAGCGTATACACCGACGTGCTCGCGCACATGAACAGCCGGTCCTTTTTCCTCCCCCCGAAGCACAGATTGGCGCAGCCCTCGGGCAGATGAACCTTGCCGATCAGGTCGCCATTGGACGCGTAGCAGCGCACGCCGTCCTCTTTCGGGTCGGTCCAGCCCATGCTCGCCCAGACATTCCCCCGAGCGTCCGCTCGCACGCCGTCAGTCGTGCCGGGGGCGAAGTCCTCGGCGAAGACGCGGCCGTTCGCGAGGCGAGCGCCGTTCACTGAGAAGACCCGGATATGCGCCGGACCACCGTGCGTGATGCCCGTATCGACGATGTAGAGAAGCCGCTCGTCCGGCGAAAAGCAAAGTCCGTTCGGACGCACGAAGTCGCCCGCCACCACGCTCGTGGCCCCGGTACGGGGATCGAGCCGATAGACGTTGCGCGGAAGCTCAGGCTCGTCGGCGTGGCCCTCATACGGGCCGTCGATGCCGTATCCAGGGTCGCTGAACCAAACTGCGCCGTCGGACGCCACCACCACATCGTTCGGCCCGTTCAGCCGCTTGCCCTCGTAACGGTCGATCAGGACCGTGATCCGGCCATCATGCTCGGTGCGGGTCACCCGCCGCGTATCGTGCTCACAGGTGATCAGCCGCCCCTCGCGGTCGCGGGTGTTACCGTTGGAGTAGTTGGAGGGCGAGCGGAACACGCTCAAATGCCCGTCCTCCTCCAGCCAGCGCATCATCCGGTTATTCGGGATGTCGCTCCAGATCAGACAGCCGAGGTCGCGGAAATAGACCGGCCCCTCTGCCCAGCGAAGGCCGGAGGCGATGCGCTCGATGGCGGCATTGCCCTGCTTGAAGGTGAACCGCTTGTCCAACGGCTCGATCCTTGGGTCGGGATAGCGCGTGTCCGGCAGCAGGCCAAGCGGCAAGGACGGTAGGCCATGCTCATGCATCGTGACGCGCTCCTCTCGACAGCCCGAGTTTTATAGCCAGCTCGCTTGAATGCAGTCCAGCCGGCGCTAGCTTATGCTAGCAATCCGGAAGTCGGTACAATCATGCCAAGCCTGCTGATCCGTAACGTTGACCCTCCCTTGCACGCGCGGCTCAAGGCGAGAGCGGCCCAGCACCGGCGCTCGCTCGAGGAGGAAGCGCGCGAACTACTGCGCAACGCGCTGGCAAGGGACGAGAACGAAAGCGGCCAAAGCCTGCTTGATGCGGCTGAGCGGCTCTTCGGCAAGGAACACGGGGTGGACCTCGAACTACCGCCACGGAGTGCTGAGATCGAGCGTCCGCCGCCAGACTTTTCCGGTCCTGAGTTCGATCCTTGATCTTGCTCGATACCAACGTTGTGTCTGAGCTGATTCGGCAAGACGTCGCTCCTCCTGTGGCCCGTTTTATCCGCGTCCAGCGAAAGGCGGAGCTTTTCACATCGGCGATCTGCGATGCGGAACTGCGATACGGCATTGCCCGCCTGTCGCGTGGCCGCCGGCGAGCCCAGCTTACGGCGGCTCTTGAGGCGTTCATGACCGAGCAATTCCGGGAGCGCGTGCTGCCGTTCGACCTTGCCTGCTCAGCGGCTTACGCGATCGCGCGCGCGAAGCGCGAGCAAGCAGGCCGATCCATCGCGGTCCTCGACGCGCTGATTGCAGGCACAGCGCTGGCTCACGGGGCAATCGTCGCGACCCGCAACGTCCGTGATTTCGAGGGCTGGGGGCTTCGTGTCGTCAATCCTTGGGACTAGCGACACACGCCCGCCAAACCGTCACCCCGCCAGCATTCGCCCGAGCGGCCGGCCGGCGAAGATATGCACGTGGAAATGCGCCACCTCCTGGCCGCTATCCGCGCCCATGTTGGCGAGCAGCCGGTAGCCCGGCGCCTCCAGCCCAAGATCCCTGGCGATCTTGCCGATCGCGCGCACGAGGCCGGCGATCTCCTCCGCGCTCGCGCCCGCACTGAAATCGGCGAAGGAGCACCACTTGCTCTTCGGGATCACCAGCACATGCGTCGGCGCCTGCGGGTTGATGTCGTGAAAGGCGAAAGCCCACTCGTCCTCGTACACTTTCTTGCAAGGGATTTCTCCCCGCAGGATGCGCGCGAAGATGTTGGCGTCGTCATAGGGGGGCAGCCCGCTTACCGGCATGGTGTCTCTCTTCGTCGCGGTCGGTCAGGGGATTTTCGTCGTCGCCAGCCCGAGCGCAACCGGCAAGGAGCGGGCGCGGGAAGCCTTCTCGGCGATGCCGCTGATTCCCTCGCGACGCTTTAGCTCGGCCCAGACCTCCTCCGGGTGCACCCCGCTCGCGACCCACAAGACGAGCAGGTGATAGAGCACGTCGGCGCTCTCGGCCACGAGCGCATCGTGGTTGCCCGCGACAGCCTCGATCAGGCACTCCACCGATTCCTCGCCGAACTTCTGTGCCACTTTGGCGATCCCGCGCGAAAGCAGGCGCGCGGAATGGCTTACAGCGGGATCGGCGGTGCGCCGGCCCATTACCACCGCGAACAGCCGATCGAGCACGGCCGAGCCAGGCCCCAGCGCGAGAGATGGTTGCGGGCGATCGGTCTCGCCCAAGACCGGCTCTGTTACTTCGCCGTTAGGTATCGGTGTGCGGGCCTTCGCGACCCGTTTTATCTTGGTCGCCTTCTTCGGCTTGCGCGGCGTGCGCTTGGCCGGCTTGTTCTTGAGCGCCTTAGCCATGTTTGGTCAGGCGGCCGCGCGCGGCAGTCGGACGGGCAGCCCCGCCGCCTGCAGCGCCGCCTTCACCTCCGCGATCGTGAGTGTTCCAAAATGGAAGACGCTCGCCGCCAAAAGTCCGGTGGCACCCGCGCGCGCGCCCTCCACAAAGTGCGCGAGGGTGCCGACCCCGCCCGAGGCGATGACCGGGAGGCGTATGTTTGCGCAGACGGCACGCAACAGTTCGAGATCGAAGCCCCGCCCGGTGCCATCACGGTCCATGCTGGTAACAAGGATCTCGCCCGCCCCGAGTTTCGCGACACTGCGGCACCATTCCACGGCGTCGATGCCAGTGCCGCGACGCCCGCCATGCGTGAACACCTCCCACCGCCCTGCCCCAGACTGTTTGGCGTCCACCGCCACAACCACGCACTGGCTACCGAATTTGGCCGCCGCCTCGGCGACCAGTTCTGGTCGCGCCACCGCGGCCGAGTTCATGCTGCATTTATCCGCCCCCGCCAGCAGCAGCCGGCGCATGTCCTCGGTCGAGCGCACCCCGCCTCCTACTGTCAGCGGCAGGAACACCCGCGCTGCGGTGCGGGACACGACGTCGAGGATCGTGTCGCGGTTCTCATGGCTGGCCGTGATGTCGAGGAAGCAAAGCTCGTCCGCCCCCGCCCCGTCGTACACCGCCGCTTGCTCGACTGGATCGCCCGCGTCGCGCAGGGCGACGAAGTTGACCCCTTTGACCACGCGCCCGTTTTTGACGTCCAGGCACGGAATGACACGCAATTTGAGCATCGCGCCTGTTTGCCTCCGCGCCGCAACGTCGCGCAAGCAAAACCGGCGGCGAGGGTGTCACCTTCCCAACTGCGAACTGGACAAGCTTGCCGGTGGTCCAGGCCGCGACGCGGCCATCAGTGCGAGGGCCGACTCTGGCTTCAGGCGACCATCATAGAGCGCGCGCCCTACGATCACGCCTTCGATTCGCGTCCCGCTTGCCGCCTGCGTCAGCGCCGCAAGGTCTTCAAGGCCACTCAGGCCGCCCGAGGCAATCACGGGCGTTACAAGACGGCGCGCCAGCGCAACCGTTTGCTCGACATTGAGGCCGCTCAGCATTCCGTCGCGCCCGATGTCGGTGTAGATGATGGCTCCAGCTCCCGATTCCTCCGCGCGTCGAGCCACTTCGATTGCGCTCGCGTCGGAACTCTTCGCCCAGCCATCGGTTGCCACCTTGCCGTCGCGTGCGTCGATGCCAACCGCGACTCGGCCTGGAAACGCCCGGCATGCCTCGCGCACCAGCGCCGGCGACGTCACAGCGACGCTGCCGAGCACGACCCGGCGCACGCCTGCGGCAAGCCAGGCTTCGATTCCGGCCAAATCGCGAATACCGCCCCCCAACTGCACGGGCACGGACACCGCCGCCAGGATGGCAGCAACCGCTGCAGCATTGACGGGGTGCCCCGCGAGGGCGCCGTTCAGGTCCACGACATGCAGCCAGGCGAAGCCCGCCTCCTCCCAGGCCAGCGCCTGTCCAGCCGGGTTTGGGGAATAGACGGTCGCCTGGTCCATATCGCCGCGCCGGAGCCGGACGCACTGGCCATCCTTGAGATCGATCGCCGGGTAGAGAGTCAGGGCGACCTCAGGCATCCCCGCGCCGTGCGCCCGCGCGCGGTTCCGGCTTCAACAGCTTGTAGTAGTACAGCCCGCGCAATGTCTTGCCGCCGACCCGGGCGTAGCACGGATGCTCGCCCCAGCGCACGTAGCCCATCTGCTCGTAAAGCCGGATCGCGGCGGTTTGAGTCTCACGCACATCGAAATTCAGCACTTGATAACCCAGCGCGCGCGCGGCCTCCTCCACCGCGTTGATGAGAAGGCCTCCCAACCCGTGAGCGCGGGCGTAGGGTGCGATGAAGGCGTGCATCAAATGCGCTGCAAACGCCTGCGCCTCGTTATTACGCGGCGGGCGGACGAGCTGAGCGGAGCCCACCGCTGTCCCGTTCAGCCGGGCCAGGAACAGCGCCCGCTCCGGGACCAGCAGCACGCCCCGGAAATAGGTCTCAAGCGACTGTCGGCCGGGCGGGTTAACCCAACCAAACCCGCCACCCTCGATGATCGCGGCATGAGTAGCCTCGCAGAGCCCGTTCAGATCCTCGTCGGTGAATGCCTCGAGGCGCTCGACTGCCAGCTGCACGTCCGGTTCTTGAGGCACAAGCGTCTCGGCTTCGGTCCCACTCATGTCAGGGTGTCCAGCGCAGAAAGTTCATCAGGATACGGATGCCGACGGATTGGCTCTTCTCCACATGGAACTGGGTGCCGGCGCGATTGCCAGCCGCCACCATGGCAACGACCGGGCCGCCATAATCCGTCGTGGCGATAATCTCACCAGGGTCTCCACCCGCCAGCGCATAGCCGTGGACGAAATACGTGTGGTCGCCGGGCTCGATCCCGTCGAGCAGATGGTGCGCGCCCGGTGCGAAACTAAGGGCATTCCAGCCCATTTGCGGTAGCCGCAACCCCGGCGGGTCCATTGCGACGATCTCGCCTTTGATCCAGCCAAACCCTGGGGTCACGGCATGCTCCAGGCCCCGCTCGGCCATCAGCTGCATCCCGACGCAGATCCCCAGAAACGGTGTGCCCGCTTCCGTCGCGGTCACAATCGCCTCATGCATCCCCGGAACCGCCGCGAGGCCCAGCGCGCAATCGGCGAACGCACCCTGGCCTGGCAAGCACGATCCGCTCGGCGCGGGCGACCCGCTCGGGATCGGCGGTGAGGCTCACCGTGGCGCGCAACCCGGCGCGTTCCGCGGCCACAGCCAGCGCCCGAGAGGCGGAGGCCAGATTGCCGCTGCCGTAATCCACCACCGCGACCTTCACCGCGCGGACTCCGGGGGAAAGAAGCTGCCGGCCAGGTCGGGGCGAACCGCGAGCAGCCGGGCCAGCGCGCCGTCGGCATCGGGCGCGGCAAGCACATGGACCAACCGGTAGCTGCGCAAGGCGAGCTGCCAACGCACAAGGTCGCGGCCACAGAGGCCGAGCAGCCATGCCAGGCCGAGTTCCAGCGCGATCCGCGCCCCGCTTGCGGTGAACACGCCGATAATGACCGCCCGCCGCCAGCGCGATCGCGGCAGCGATCCAGGCGCGGTGCGCGGCCAGCCAGAGCGGGCCGAGGAAGAACGCGCCCCAGGAGAAGCCCTCGCGAACCAGCACCGGCGCAGCGTATGGGCGCAGATGCGCGGTCCAGACCTTCATGGCGCGCGCTGTCACAGCGCGCCCTTGGTCGAGGGGATCGCGTCGCCCGCGCGGGGATCCGGCTCGACCGCCATGCCGCAGCGCCCGCGCCGTGGCCTTGAAGCAGGCTTCGGCTACATGGTGCGCGTTGCGGCCGGCACGGCGCGCGACGTGCAACGTCACCAGGGCATTAGTGGCGAAGGCGCGGAAGAACTCCTCGAACAGTTCGGTGTCCATCTCCCCGAGCTCGGTGCCGTTCGAAGGCCACGTCCCAGCACAGGAACGGGCGGCCCGAGATGTCCACCGTGGCTTCAGCCAGCGCTTCGTCCATCGGCACAACTGCGTGGCCGAAGCGGCGAATCCCCCGCTTCTCCCCGACCGCCTGGGCGAACGCGCGGCCAAGCACGATGCCGACATCCTCGGTGGTGTGGTGGCAGTCGATATGCAGATCTCCGGTGGCCCGCACGGTCAGATCGAACAGGGCGTGACGGGCGAGGGCGGTGAGCATGTGATCGAGAAAGCCGATTCCGGTGTCGATCTCCGCTGCCCCGGACCCGTCGAGGTCCAGGGTCAAGGTGATATCGGTCTCGGTTGTAGCGCGCGCGAGCGTTGCCATCCGGCTCATGCGGGGACCGATACTCCAGCGAGCGCTGTGTTGCCAGAGACCTGTGCGTGAGGAAGGTGAAGGCCCAGCGGATCGGCGGGGCCATTTCAGTCACTCAACCAGACGGTGGGGGGATCAGAAAAAGTCTCCAGTGTGACTTGACGCACAGCAGGGCCGTGCCGGAAAGCCCACCTATTGGGCCTCAGCCGTTGCCAAGCGGCACACGGACGAACTAGGAGGCTCAGATGTACAAAACGATAGTTGCAGCCGCGCTTTTCACCGCCATGGGCAGCGGACTGGCTTTGGCTCAGGGGGCTCCGCCAAACTCCGCCTGGAGCAGCAGTTGGTCCAGCTACCTTCAGTCGCAGCAAGCTCGTGCCGTCAACCCCCACAAGTTCATGGACGCAGATGCGCAAAGCGTTGCCAAGGTGGTGGGCGATAAGGCTATGCCTGCCGCCACCCGAGAACACGACGAACGTTCCGGTGGCTAAGCGCTAAACTGCGCGAGTAGCCCGGGGCGGCGCGGCGTCCGCGCCGCCCCGGAGCCGCGCCACCCTGATTAGCGACTAGACGACATCTCTAGGCGAGCGCGTATATTTGCGGCAGCCACGACCAGTGGCGATGCCTACAGCCCGGCTCCGAATGCCCATATGAAGGTCGGCCGGACTCTTCGGAGATCGCTCTATGCGCAAGATCGCGGCGGCAGTAGCCCTACTCACGACCATCGGCAGCGGGACCGCGCTGGCGGGTAGGACCACGCTGGGGGGTAGGAATCCGTTAGATTGCGGCTGGCACAGCAGCTATCTCGCTTACGTCGAGGCGCAGCGGGCGTTGGCCACGGGCCATGCCATCTCGACGCCCGCCGCGGCAACCAAGCGGTTTGAGGCCGAGGGCTTCTCGAATGTCACAGGACTGTATCGGGACGGCGTCGGTGTCTGGCACGCCGTGGGGACCAAGCAGGGCACGCGCCAATCCATCGCCCTCAACCCGAACGGCAACATGGCGGTCGGCTACCGGAACATCTATAGGGATTGTCAAGGCTAAATAGGACTCGGTCGCCTAGCTGCGGCCAATTGCGACGCCGCAGGCGAACACCAGAGCGCCTCCGAACGCAACCTGGACGGCGGCCGACAGGGGTGGCGTGTCCATGAACCGCCACCGGATCCAACTGATCACTGCCAGTTCGACTACTACGACCGCGATGGCGACAGCCAACGCGGTCCAAAAGGTCGGGATTAGGAACGGCATGGTGTGACCGATCCCGCCCAGCGTCGTCATCAGCCCGCAGATCGCCCCGCGGACCAGTGGCTGACCCCGGCCGGTCAGGCTGCCGTCGTCCGACAACCCCTCGGCGAAGCCCATCGAGATGCCGGCGCCGATCGAGGCCGCCAGGCCGACCAGGAACGCGTCCCAGGAACGCCCGGTCGCGAACGCGGAGGCGAACACGGGGGCGAGGGTGGACACCGAGCCGTCCATCAGCCCTGAAAGCCCCGGTTGCACGACCCGCAGCACGAATTGCCGCCGCGCGGTCTTGTCCTCTTCCAGCCGCACCCGATTGGGCAGGTTCTCGGCGACCAGTTCACTCGCGACGCGCTCGTGCTCCACCTCCGCATCCGCGAGGTCTCCGAGCAACCTGCGGATCGAGGCGTCGGTCGTGCGGGCCGCCGCTCGCCGGTAAAACCGCTGGGTCTCCAGCTCCATGCTTTCGGCGAGATCGCGCACCGCATCCAGACCTAGCGGTCGGATCTGCCAGACCGGCTTGCGTTGGATGAAACCGCGCACGTCCTGGCGGCGGATCAATGGGATGTGCTCGCCGAATTTTTGCCGGTACAGGTCGATCAAGCGACCCCGGTGCTCGCCCTCTTCGGCCACCATCTCGATAAAGACCTTGGCCGAGCCAGGGTAGTCGTCGCGTAGCCCTTCCGCGATGTCAGCGTAGATACGGCCGTCCTCTTCCTCGCTGGCGATGGCTAAGGCGAGCACCTCGCGTTCACTGAGCTGAGAGAAATCGCGCATGGCCGCGTATGTGCGCGGCCCCGAGGCGCGTCAAGTCAAAGGCGCAATGATGCGAATGCCTCGCAGGTGCAGATGCTAGGCAGTTCGGGCAGACCCGGCTTCACCGGGGCTATTGGCCAACATGTCCCTGATGTCCGGCAGGTGCTCGCTGCCCCAGAAGATCTCGCCGTCCAGCACGAAGGTCGGCACCCCGAACACGCCCATCTCCTCCGCCGAGCGAGAACAGGCGGCCACCATCGCGCGTCCCTCGGCCACGAAGGTCGGGAACGCGCGCGCATCTGCCCCGGCCTCGGCCAACACGGCGCTGATCGCGGTTTCGTCCTCGATATCCAGCTCACGTTTCCAGAAGCGTTCGAATACGGTGTCGTGATAGCGGCGGAAGACCTGGTCGTCGTGGCGCTGAGCGAACAACATCCGGCCGCGGCCAAGGTCGAATCCCAAATCTTTTGGGGGCCGCGGATGACGAGGCCGCGTTTACGCGCCTGGCGGCGGCAGTCCATGTAGCTGTAGCGGACACGCCGCCATTGATGCGCGTTGCGGCTCTCCTCGATCACCCGGTTTTGGTCATCCACCCGGGCAGAGCCAAGAAAGCTCGGTATGTCCAATATATAAGGCCGGCAATCCACTCGGACCGGAATCTCGCGCTCCAGCGCCCAAGCTAGATCCTTCGCCAGATAGGCGTAGGGCTCTTATAATCGGTGTAGAGCGTGATGCTGCGCGGCTCGGTCATGCGATGGGTTCCTGTCATTGAATATTCCGACCTGCGAGCGCCGCGTCGACGCCTGCGCCGAGCCGCTCGACGATCTCATCGATTTCGGCGGCGGTCACGATGTAAGGCGGGGCGATGATGACGTGGTCGCCCTGCCTGCCGTCGATCGTGCCGCCCATCGGATAGATCGCGACGCCGCGCGCGAGCGCCGCCTGCTTCACCCGCTCGTTCAGTTTCAGCGCCGGGTCGAACGCCTGCTTGCTCGCGCGGTCGCGCGACGAACTCGATCGCCCAGAACAGGCCGCGGCCACGGATGTCGCCGACATGGCGGTGATTGCCGAAGCGCTCGGTCAGCGCGGCTTCCAGGCGCTGCGCCCATCGCGCGGACATTCGCCAGCAGGTTCGTCCTCGCGGATGATGCGCTGCACCTCCAGCGCGCCGGCGCAGGCGACCGGATGCGCCTGATAGGTGTGGCCATGCATGAACCCGCCTGAGCCGGCGCTGATCGCCTCGACGATCCGGCCGCGCGATCAGGATGCCGCCGATCGGCTGGTAGCCGCCGCCGAGCCCCTTGGCGATCACCTGGATGTCGGGCGACGACGCCCTCCTGCTCCCAGGCGTGCATGGTGCCGGTGCGGCCCATGCCGCACATCACCTCGTCCAGGATCAGCAGCGCGCCGTGGCGATCGCAGATCTCGCGCACGCGCTTGAAATAGCCGGGCAGCGCGGTCGACGCAGCCGGTCGTCGCGCCGACCACCGGCTCGGCGAGGAAGGCGATCACCGTGTCGGGGCCGAGGCGCTGGAACTCGGCCTCCAGCTCGGCGGCCAGCCGGTCCACGTACTGCGCGTCGGTCTCGTCGTCGCGTCTGGAAACGATAGGCGAAGCAGGGCGAGACGAGGCTGAACGCCTCGGCTCAGCATCGGCTCGTAGAGCGCGCGGCGCATCATGTTGCCGCCGGCCGCCAGCGCGCCCAGCGTGTTGCCGTGATAGCCCTGCCGGCGGGCGATGAAGCGGGTGCGCTGCGGCTGGCCGATCTCCACGAAATACTGCCGCGCGATCTTCAGCGCCGCCTCGGTCCCCTCCGAGCCGGAGGAGCAGAAATAGGCGTGCGTCAGGCCGCCCGGCGATCGCCGTCCAGCATGATGTCGGCCAGCTCCTCGGCCGGCTCGCTGGTGAAGATGCCGGTGTGGGCATAGGCCATCGTCGCGGCCTGCCGGCCGATCGCCTCGGCGACGCGGCGATTGCCGTGGCCCAGACAGGCCACCGCGGCGCCGCCGGAGCCGTCGATGATCTCGCGCCCGTCGGCGAGGCGCAGGCGAATACCCTCGCCGCCGACCGCGACCGGCGGAACGGCGCCGGAGCGGTGCAGGACGCGGCTCATGCCGCGCATCACGCCGCCATCGGCTGCTTCGGGGTCAGGTGCCGCGACCCGCGGCAGCACTTCCTCGGCCAGCAGGCGCAAGCGAGGTGCGCCATGCCTCCGGGTTTTCGGCGTAATCGAAGCCGAACACCAGCAGCCCGCCGAAGCCGCCGACCTCGTCGTACACGCGCTCCAGCTTCTCGGCGACCGTCGCGGGCGAGCCGATCAGCCAGTTGTGGCGGGCGCAATATTCGGGCGTGACGTCGCTGTCCGGCACGTCGGGTCGTGCTTGAGGAATTCGAGGAACCCGAAATTGCCCAGCAGCGGCAGGAAATACTCCCGCATCATCCGGCCCATCATGCCGCCCGACCGACAGCCGCCAGGCCTCCTCGTCGGTTTCGGCGACGAACACCTCGCGCACCAGCCGCCAGTCGGCGCGGCTGCGGCGTGCGCCCGGTGCGCCGCGCGCCTTCCTCGCACCGCGTCCCAGTGGCTGGCGACGTAGCCGGCGTTGAGGTTGAGGCTGAGCGGCAGGAACCCGCGTTCGCCGGCCATTTTCAGCGTATCGGAGTTCTTCGACATCCCGGCGACGCCGATCGGCGGATGCGGCTGCTGCAACGGCCGGATGTGCGGATTCAGAAAGCCGAACATCGACGGCTCGGGCTTCGCGACGTTCCAGAATTTGCCCTGGTAATCGAAATGCTCCTCGGCGCTCCACAGACGCAGGATGATGTCCAGCGCCTCGCGCGTCATCTCGCGGTTGACGCCGGACGTGCCATCGACATGGAACATCGCCCAGTCGCTCGGCAGGCCGGAGGCGGCGACGCCGAAATTGAGCCGGCCCGCCGGAGAGATGGTCCAGCATGGCGACGCGGTTCGCCAGTTCCGCCGGGTGATGGTAGGGCAGCAGGAAGCCGCCCGGACCGATGCGCAGCCGCTTGGTCTGCAGCA
This sequence comes from uncultured Pseudomonadota bacterium, assembly GCA_963849305.1. Classification (GTDB taxonomy): domain Bacteria; phylum Pseudomonadota; class Alphaproteobacteria; order Acetobacterales; family Acetobacteraceae; genus CAWKGV01. Next base: position 532,525 of record CAWKGV010000006.1, on the reverse strand, counting down.
GCGCCTGCGCGATCAGCAGGTCGGGCGCCGGATGCGGCTCCCAGGCGCGGTGTGGTGCTCGCCGATCCACGCCTCCTTGTAGCCGAGCTCGTCGAGCCAGCGCAGCGTTTGCAAGTCCCAGTCCTGCCCCTCCTTGAGCCCTCTCTCCGGCGGATGGGACGGCATCGCGAAATAGCCGAGTTCCATATGAACCTCTCTCCTCGTGCAGGCGGGGCAGTTCCGGACGTCCCCTGGTCGAATGCTACACCTGCCCCTAGCGGCAGAGCGAGAGGGCAGCGGCTTGAGTTGCTCGGTATATGGAGCCATATTGGTGCCACTCTTGCTCTCAACGAGAAGCAGCGCTCCAAAGCCGCCGTCAAGCTATCGTTCAAGAATGTGCCTGACGCATCTTGAGCAGAACGATGCGTAAGGCGTCGAGCCGAGCGCAATCGACCGGATCGAGGCAGCGGGGAACTGATGGCGAGCATTCAGGACGCTGCTCAAGAGTCATCCCGGGCATCCTGGCGCGATTGCGCCTTTGCCCGTCGAACGGGCTAAAGACCCCGGACCGCGAGTTGAGACCGGATGGCTCGGCAGGAGTCGCGAAGCCGAGGCCGTTATCGCGGCCGACGCATCAAGGCGGTCGCAGCGTTTATTACTGGTGAGCAACATGCGCCATGGGTCTTCGGCGGCTCAAGGGCCAGTCGCCGATCGCGCCAGCGCTGCTCCAGCTTGAACCGGGCCATTTGATCTGGAAGAACCTTCGACGATTCCGACCGACCGGACACGTGCTGTCTCATGTAGACTTTGGGGCTCTTTCGCAGACAGTCGAACGCTACACCTCACGGCGACGAGAACGATGGCCTGGCGACATAGCCTCTCAAACGTTCTACGGTTCGAGGGCCGACCGGCTGCTATCGAGCTCGAAGCCGAGCGCAAATCATGCTTCGCGTCCGCGATGCTCAACGCCAAGCTCATTGCGATCTGCAAAGATCCTTGCATGCAGGCGCCTGCCGCATATCGACGCCCTGGTCAATGTCGGAAAAAATGGGCAACCCGATGAAAACCATCGCGATGCCGGCGACGTGCGGTCGCAAGGGTCAGCGGCGCCGTCTCGTGAAGTGCATCACAGCGGACGTGGGCGCAGGGGGGCATCTTATGGCGATTCCACAGCCACTCCCAGTGATCGAGAACGCCATGCACGTCAATCGCCGCTCGTTCCGCTCTCTGTCTCCCGCTTGGCGGCATAAGCGAGCGGGTCCGACGGCAGCGCCGCGCGTTGCCGCCACAGGCCGGACAGCCCTGACCCTGACCCTCGGCTGCGCGCTGTTCTATGGCCTGCCCATGCGGCTCGCGGCGGCAGACTCGGATGATATTCCGCGGGCCGAAAGCGGCCAGCCGAGCTGGGCGGAAGGTGCCATGCTCCAGGCCCTAGGCACCGGGCAGCCAGCGACACTCTCAATCGAGCGCGCGCCGCTTATGATCCCGCCCATGGAAGCCTTCCAGGACACGAGCGGCTTGATGGCGACTCTCCAGCCCGGCGGGCGGACGATCACTGAGGGGAACGCGTTCTTTGAGCCGCTCGGCACCAACGGCCGCACCTGCCAGACCTGTCACCAGCCTGCGGCGGCGTGGAGCATAACGCCGCCGCAAATCCAGACGGCGTTCGTCGAGAGCTTGGGCACGGCGCCGCTGTTCCGACCCGTGGACGGGGCCGTGTGCCCCAACGCCGACGTGTCGAGCGTGGAGAGTCGGATCAGCGCCTACTCGCTGGTTCTGAGCAAGGGACTGATCCGGATCGCACTGCCCCTACCCACCCCGCCGGCGCTTCAGTTCAGCGTCATCGCCGTCCAAGATCCGTACAACTGTACGACCGACCCGACCTTCGGGCTAACGAGCTATGGCCCGGCGCAGCCGAGCCAGGGAATCATCTCGGTTTATCGCCGGCCGCTGCCCAGCACCAACCTGTCATTCCTGACCACCACGATGTGGGATGGACGCGAGCCAAACCTGGAGTCGCAGGCGATCGACGCGACCATGATCCACTTCCAGACCGCGACGCCGCCCACCGCGAGCCAGGTCGAGCAGATGGTCGCATTCGAGCAGGGTCTCTTTTCCGCGCAAATCACTGACCTCACTGCCGCCGACCTCGACGACGGTGGCGCGGCCGGCGGCCCACTGGCGCTCTCGCGGCAGGACTTCCACGTCGGCATCAACGACGTGCTCGGGGGGGATCCCACGGGCGCCGCCTTCAATCCCGAGGTGATGACCCTTTACGGCGCCTGGGCCGATCCATCTCAGGCCGGTCCCGGTCCGCTCGGTGCGGCACGCGCCGCGATCGCACGCGGGGAGAAGCTGTTCAACGAGAAGCCGATCGTCATCAGCGGTGTCGCCGGGCTGAACGACGTGATCGGTGTGCCCGCCCTCACCGGCGGGTGCGTCACCTGCCATGACACGCCCAATGTCGGCAATCATAGCGTCAAGTTGCCCATCAACATCGGCACGGTCGCGCCCGCTGCTGCGGGGCTCGACACCATCGGCTTGCCCGTGTTCAGCCTGCACTGCGACGCCGGCCCACTTGCCGGCCAGGTGTTCACCGTCACGGACCCCGGCAAGGCGCTGATCAGCGGCCAGTGCGTCGATATCGGCAAGATGAAGGGCCCTATCCTCCGCGGCCTTGCCGCACGGGCGCCTTACTTCCACAACGGAGGGGCGGATCGCCTTGAGGATGTCGTGGAGTTCTACGACTTCCGATTCGGGATCGGCCTCACCGACCAGGAGAAGTCCGATCTGGTCGCCTTCCTGAAGACCCTCTGACCTGAGCATCGGGGTGGCGTGAGGCGGCTGATCTGGTCAGCCTGGACGTGGCCTGGTCATTGCAGCACGGAAATCGGGGTTCGCGCGCCGGCCCAACCGACGGAGGCCGCTCAATGCCGGAAATGCCGAATCCCGGCGAACACCATTGCGATCCCGGCTGCGTCCGCCGCAGCAATCACCTCCGAATCGCGAATTGAGCCGCCTGGCTGGATCACGGCCGTTACGCCCGCGGCTGCTGCCGCCTCTAGCCCGTCGGCGAAAGGGAAGAACGCGTCGGAGGCGACCACGCCGCCTTTGGCCAGCGGCTCGGCCATACCCGCCGCTTTCGCTGCTTCGGCGCTCTTCCAGGTGGCGATCCGGGTGGAATCGACCCGGCTCATCTGCCCCGCTCCGATTCCAACGGTCGCACCGTCCTTGGCGTAGACGATCGCGTTCGACTTCACGTGCTTGCAGACTCGGAACGCGAAAACCAGGTCCGCCAACTCCGTCTTGGTGGGCGCCCGCTTCGTCACCACTCGCAGCTCGTCGGCCGCGATCCGGCCCGAGTTCGCGCGTCTGCGCGAGGAAGCCGCCCGCGACGCTCCGAAACGTTATGCCGGGCACCGCTGGGTCGGGCAGGCTGCCCGTTAGCAGCAGCCGCAGGTTCTTCTTGCCGGCCAGGATCGCCCGGGCCGCCTCATCGGCCTCCGGTGCCGCGATGACCTCCGTGAAGATCGCCGCAATCTTCTCCGCGGCCGGCCCGTCGAGCGGCCGATTGACCGCGACGATGCCGCCGAACGCCGAGACCGGATCGCAACGCAGCGCCTTGTCCCAGGCTGAGGCGAGCGTGGCACCGAGCGCGACCCCACACGGGTTGCCGTGCTTGACGATCACCACCGCCGGCTCTTCGAATTCGGCCACGCATTCGAAAGCGGCGTCGGTGTCGTTCAGGTTATTGTAGGACAGCTCCTTACCCTGCGCTTGAGCTGCGGTAGCGACGCCGGGGCGTCCATTCGTTACGAAGAATCCGGCCTGCTGGTGGGGGTTCTCGCCATAACGCAAAGTCTGGCGCAGCGTACCGGCTATGGTCAGCCGGCGAGGCAACGGCTCGTGCTGCTGCGCCGCGAACCATCCCGCGATGGCGCTGTCATACGCCGCCGTGCGCGCAAACGCCGCGCTGGCCAGGCGCCGGCGCAGTGCGAGCGTGGTGCCGCCGTGCCGGCTCAGCTCGTCGAGCACGGCCTGGTATTGCTCCGGCTCGATCAGGACCGCCACGAATTCATGATTTTTCGCGGCGGCCCGGATCAGCGCAGGGCCGCCGATGTCGATGTTCTCCATACATTCCTCTGATGCCGCGCCCATCGCCACGGTGGCCTCGAACGGATAGAGGTTCACCGCGACAAGATCGATCGGCGCGATGCCGTGCTCCTGCATCTGGGCGGCGTGCTCCGCCAAGTCGCGCCGACCTAAGATGCCGCCGTGGATCTGCGGGACCAGCGTTTTAACCCGTCCATCCAGGATCTCCGGAAAACCGGTGTGCTCCGACACGTCCTTCGCCGCGATTCCGGCTTCGCGGAGTGCGCAGGCCGAGCCGCCGGTGGACAGGATTTCGACCCCGCTCGCTGCGAGTGCGCGGGCGAACGCCACCAGGCCCGTTTTGTCGGACACGGAGATCAAAGCGCGGCGAATTGAAACGATGTCGGCCATGCGGCGCGGCATAGACCCTAGAGACCAAGCAGGTCCAGGGTGCGGGCTACCACGCGCGATTCGTCGTAAAAGGCGATCGCACGCGCCCGGCCGGCCGCGCCCATCGCGGATCGCAGCTCCGGGTCGCGCGTAAGCTGGGCGAGCGCATCGGCGAGAGGTGCTGGTTGGCGTGGAGGCACCAACAATCCAGTGATCCCATCGAGTACTTGCTCGCGTGCTCCGCGGACCCGGCTCGCGACCACCGGCAGCCCGCTGAGCATCGCCTCGATCACCGACATCGGCATCGCCTCGAAGTAGCTGGGCAGGGCGAAGATATCCGCGGCCGCCAGCACCGCCGCGACGTCGTGCCGGTATCCCAGCAGCCGCAACCGCGATCCGAGGCCCGAGGCGGTGAGGAGCGGCGCGATGTCCTCGCCACGGTCGGACGGCAAGCGTTCACCGACCACCCACAACTCGGCTTGCGGCACCGCCCGCATCGCCTCGGCTAACTCAAAATACCCTTTGTCGCGTACCAGGCGGGATACCGCGACAACGACGATCCGATCGGGAGGGGTGCTAAACTCGGCGCGAATCCGCGCTCGCGCGGACGGGTCCGGGTGAAACACGGCAGGATCGCGGCCGTTCCCGACCGGGACCGCTTGGCGGCTGATGCCCAGCCGGCGCGCGTCTTGCGCCTCGTCGGTAGAAACCGTCAGGAACACGTCCGTCATGCGCCCGCCCAGCCATTCCAGCGCCAGCGACCCCCAGCGGCGCACCCGCGAACCGTCCTGATTGAATAGAAAGCCGTGGCAGGTATAGGCGACACGCGGCACTCCCGCGAGACGGGCGGCGAGCCGCGCCTGAAAGCCGCTGATCGGCATATGCGCGTGAACGAGGTCGGGTCGTTCGGTCCGAAGGAACGCAACTAGCGCCGCGAGCGCGCGAGCTTGCCCGAACAGCGACACTCGCCGTTCCAGGGGCAGGCCGACAACGCGGAGGCCCTCCGCGCGGACCTCGTCGAGCAGCGGCCCTTCGGCGCACGCACCGACCACCGCGTGCCCGCGCGCCCGGATGCCGCGCATAAGGGGGAGCAAAAAATGGCGAAGCGAGAAATCGACATTGGTGATCTCGACCACTTTCATCGGGTCGGGCCGGTCACTTCACCCGGCTGATCGCCCATTTCACGTGCTGCGGCCCGTCATCGTGGCCAGTGAGGACGACCTGCTCGGTGCGCCGGGGCTCGGGGCCGCCGAGATAGATGCTCTCCTCCAGCGTGGTGCGCGCACCGTCGCCCCGCAGCCTCCAGCCGCCACCAGAGGGTAGCCGCAGCAACACCGCCTCCCCGTCCTGCTGCACACTCGCCTGCACCGAGGGATGGAGATGAAAGCGCAGGGTGAACGGCTGCGGCGTCGGCGCCTCCACGGCGTCTTCGCCACGCACGTCATCGCCGCTCTCGGCGAGATAGAGCCGGCGGCGGTGCACCGCCCCGAACGGCTTCTTCCAGCCATCGTGGCTGGCTTCCAGCCAGTGCGCGCCATTGGCCTCCTGCCGCTCGGCGTCCACCATCGCGGGCCGTCGTCCAAGACCGTCCGGCTTGATCTCGGAGGAGCTGACATCGGCGATCACGAGCGTTGAATGCGCGGCCGTGGCACGCGCGGCCTCCCGCCACTCGGCCGGGCCGGCTGGGAACGCGCCGCAATTAACGATCAGCCGGTCACGGCCAACCGACATCTCCATCGCCAAGGTGCCGGCGTGGGCAAATCGATCCACTCCAGGCGGCGGCGGCGCTCCGCAATCCACGATCAGCAGGGTGCGACCGGCTTGCAGCCTTTGGAATCTGCCATCGGGTAACGAGGGCGCCCCCCGGCCGCCACGGCCGGCCTGGGCGAGCACCAGGTCGATCATCGCCCCGATCTCCTCCTTGCTGCCGTTGAACAGGGAAAGCCCGCCGTCGCCGTGTCGCAACACCCGAAGCGCCGGGCCCATGCGCTCGATCGCACTCGACAGCGCGGCCGGGGCCTGGGCCTGCGCGGCCTGCAAAAGAGCGCGAATTTCCGTGAGATCCTGCAACGCCGTTAGCTGCACGGCCGGGCTGCGTTCGACGTGGCTGCCGTCCGGCAACACTTGGCGGGCGATCTCCTGAGGCAAAAAGCGCAAAGCCCGCGCAAGGAAATTGGCATGTTCCGGAAGGGCGACCCCGGCCGCGATCAAACCTTTGAGCGCGGTGAGCGCGCGCGCATCCAGATCTTCGGCCGGCAGCGCGGGCGACAGGGCACGGGCGTCGGCGACGAGGCGGCCCATCAGCCTTTGGCGGAATGCGTCGTCAGCGGAGGCGAAAAAGAAGTCGTAATGCCCGAGCCAGGAGGTGATCCGCGCCCCCACCACGTCGGGGCGGCAGGCCATCTGATCGGCTGCATGGCCGCCGATCCAGTCGGCGACGAGCGCACGGGCGCGCAGACGCGCCGCGTCGGTCCCGAGCGCGCGGAGGTCGCGCAACCAGGTGAAGCCGTGCGCTGCGGCCCGCAGGCAAGGAGATCCCGCGCTCTCTGCCCACGCGCCAGGCCGGAGCGCCCGCACCCCGCCGCTCCATTCCAGCTCGCCCTTGAGCAGCCGCGCACCACGGGCGGGGTCGCCCGGCCAGGGATCGCGCACGGGCAGGGCGGGCGCATCCGGAACCCGCCCCATCCGCAGGCTGGGAAGACGGGCCATCGCCCGTCGCGCGTCGCGCAACCAGCGGCGCGGGTCGGTGCCGCTCATCGGGTGCGTACCCGCACCGACAGCGACACGGCCAGCAGGCTTGGTGCGACGGCAATGTGCTGGCGACAGGCGGGGAGCATCCACCGTTTCTAGACAGCCGCTTCGTGGTCGCACAAGCTTCTGGGCATGGACGACGGCATACGACGGCTGAGGGCCATGCTCGCCGAGGCGCGGCGACCCGTGGTGTTCACGGGGGCGGGGATCAGTACCGAGTTCGGGCATTCCCGATTTTCGCAGCCCCGGCGGCATCTGGACCAAACAGGCGCCCATCTACTTCGACGAGTTCCTAAGGTCCGAAGAGGCCCGACGCAAAGCCTGGCGGCGGCGGTTCGAGAGTGACCCGGTATTGCGCGCCGCTCGTCCCAATCGGGGCCATGCGGCGGTGGTCGAGCTGGTCCGGGAGGGCAACGTCAAGGCGGTGATCACGCAAAACATTGACGGGTTGCACCAGATGTCCGGCGTGCCCGCGGAACACGTGATCGAGTTGCATGGCAACACGACCTACGCCTCATGCCTCGACTGTGCCGCGAGGTTCGGGCTGGATAAGCTGCGCGCCGCGTTCGAGCATGATGGCCGGAGCCCGCGCTGTGCCGACTGCGGGGGGCTCGTGAAGACCGCGACGATCTCATTTGGCCAAGCCATGCCGCTCGAGCCGATGCGCCGAGCGGAGCAGGAGACGCTGGCCGCCGACCTGTTCCTGGCGATCGGCTCCTCGCTCGTCGTCTATCCGGCAGCGGGTTTTCCCGATCTCGCGAAACAGAACGGTGCCAAGCTGGTCATCGTCAACCGCGAACCGACCGGGCTCGACCCCATCGCCGACCTGGTGCTGAACCGCGCCATCGGCGAAGTCTTGGGTGCGGCGGTGGGAGTGCAGTAGGGCCATCACCGCAAAAGTAAGAACGCCAAGCTGCCAGCCCCCGCCGCGAAGCAGTAGTAGGCGAAGGGGTTCAGTGCCCAGCTATCGTTGTTGCGAAAGTACCGCATTAGGAACGCGGTACTGGCGAAGGCGGTCACGCCGGCGACGAGCGCTGAGAGGATCGAGAGGCTCACGACATTTGGCGCCAACGCCGTGCCGGGATGATGCAGCTTGGGTATCTCCAGGACGGTGGCGCCGAAGATGATCGGAGTCGCGATCAGGAACGAGAAGTGCGCTGCCCCGGCATGGTCGATACCGCGCAGCAGGCCACCCACGATGGTGGCACCCGAACGGGAAATGCCGGGGATCAGCGCCGTGCATTGCCAGCAACCGATCGTAAGGGCGTCGCGCACGGTTAGCGTTGACAAGGGCCGCTGGCCTTGGCCGCGCAGGCGCTCGCCGAACAGGAGCAGCACGCCGTTCACGATCAGCACCGTCGCGGCGGCGATCGGATCGCCGAACAAGCGGCGAAAGAAGTGCTCCAGCAGGAAACCCACAATCACCGCCGGGATGGTGGCGATCACGATGAGCAGGAGGACCCGGCGGCTTTCGCCTGCCTGGTGCTGGCTGGTCCAGCCAAGCACCCCGACCAACAGCGCCCACCAGTCGCGCCAGAAATAAATCAGGAGCGCAGTCGCGGTGCCGAGATGGAGCATGACCAGGAAGGGCAGGAAAGCCGGGGCGTTCTGGTCGATGTTCCAGCGCAGCAGGGCGGGCAGGACGACGGCGTGGCCGAGGCTGCTGACAGGGAACAGCTCGGTCGCGCCTTGCAGCAGGGCAAGGCCAATAGCTTGGATCACGGTCATGCCGGTTCCTCGCCCAAAACGGGGAGTCGATGCAACCGCCTAGTCGTTCGCAGGGTACGAGGCCATCAGCCGCTTCTGGGTGCGCCAGAGCCGGAACAGCGCTGTGACCGGCGTGGCCCGGTGGCCGCGCGCGCGGTTGGCGGCGCCGATGCGGTACGCCTGGCCATAGTGAAAGAACTGGTCGCGCCAGGCATCCAGGAGCCGTGTGGTTGGATCCCAGACATGGGTAGCCTCGGAGCCCGCGCCGTTGATCTCGATGATGCGAAACCCCTCGCCCTGGCCGAGCGCGGCGAGCGAGGAAAAGCGAACGTCGATGCGGCCGAAATGGAACTCTGGGATGGCGCGGGCGATTCGATCGACGGAGGCGGCCAGCGCCGGGGTGGCGTGACTGGTCCCGTCACGGAAGATCGAGCCTTTGCAGTGATTGCCGACAAAGACAAGGCGCACGCGCTCGCCTTGGGCCGGCACCTCACCCAAACGGGGCGCGAGACGCGGCAGATAAAGCTCCGACACCCGTCCGGCGCGCGGATCGCTCAGGATGAGCTGGCGCAGGGTGGACCGACCGTCGCCCGCGACAGCCGGGGCATATTTTAGCGTGATCGACGTGATCCGGCCGGTGGGCTGCTCCGGGTGGCGGATATAGAAGATGCCGGCCTCGCCCTCGTCGGCCACGAACTCCTGTAATATGACCCGCTGGCCGCGCGGGAAGTCAGTCAGGTATCGGGCGAGTGCTGCCGTATCGGCGATCAGTCGCACGCCGGTTCCGTTGCAGCCAATGTCAGGCTTGGCCACCACCGGGTACGCGAGGTCTGCCGCGGCCATTGCCTGTTCCGCCTGGGGCGGGTCCGCGCGGACATCGCTGGGATGGGTCACGATACTGGTGTAACGGGCCAGCAACGGGCGGGCATCCGGCTCGACTTGATCCAGAATGGACAACTTCGATTCGCCGCATAGTCCCCCCGCCTCGACCCGGGGGTTGGCCGCCGAGAGCAAGGCAAGCGAGCGGAAGCGAAGGCCGAGCGCGAGACAATGGAGGACTATGGGCGTATAGAACGCCCATGCGGGCCAGAATTCGAAGAACGACACCGGCGGGTTCGGCCGTCGTGCCGGCTCCGCGCGGGCCAGGGCGGGGTTCAGCGTCATTGCTGGTGCGCGTCCTTGTAAGTGCGCTGGCGGCGCTTGCGCGGGGGTTGATGAAGGCGCTTAGCGATGCGCCCGGCCACCACCAGGAATACGATCAGTCCGACGGCTCCGGCCCAGCGCCAGACTCCGAAATGATCCATCAGGAAACCGCCGACCTTCATGGAGAGGGCGAACAGCCCCGAGGTCCAGAACAGGGTCGCCGTCATCGTCGCCAAGGTGAACTTCCGGAAATCCGCACGCAGATAGCCGCAGGTCGTGTAGGTCGGCAACCGCACGCCAGGCAGGAAGCGGCTCACCAGCACCACCCGGAACACGCGGCCCTGCAACCAGGCCCGCACCGTCTCGGTGCGCTGCGGCGGCAGCAGCCGGCGGACCCAGGGAACCATTGCGGCCAACCGGCCCAGCGCATAAAGCCCGAGATCGCCCAAAACGATCCCTACGTAGAGCGATCCCAGGGCCAGCGGAATCGGCAGGCTGCCTCCGGCAGCCTGCATCGCCGCCAGCACGGTCGCCGCGTCCTCCAGGATGAAGGTCGCGAAAATGATCGCGAACGCCTCCAGCGCCTGATGCTGCTGGGCGAAAGCAAGCACGCCCGAGACCGACAAGTCGAACATCTGCTTCTGACCCGCCGTCCCCTGGGACGCGCCGTTCTGGCGTCCCGCACCGCATTTAGCAAGAGATAGGGCCGTCGCCCTGTATAGGGCATCACCGCTGAGTGATGAACATCACCAACAGAGAATGGCCAATACGGGCAAGCGGAGCGTCCTCGGTTGGACAATGTGCGTTACCGGTGAGTATCCTGCAGCGTTTAGGTGTCGAGGGGGACCGGATGGCCGCCAACATAACCTGGGCCGAGACGACGACCGAGGTGGCCGGGACAAAAATGTTTCTCATGCGCGCAGGCAGCGGCCCGACGGTTCTGGTTCTGCATCACGACATCGGAACGCCGGAACGATTGCAGTTCTATGACCTTCTTGCCCAGCGGTTCACGGTGCTCGTGCCGCATCATCCCGGCTGGGGCAAATCCGAGCGACCGCAATGGGCGCGTAGCGTCCGCGATTTGGCGGCGATGCATCAATGGTTGCTCGCCGATCAGGAGCAGTCTAACGCGGCAGTGTTGGGATTGGGGTTCGGCGGATGGATCGCCGCCGAGCTGGCGAGCCTGGCGCCGACCCAGTTCAGCAAGCTGGTGCTGGTCGGCGCGATGGGCATCAAGCCCCCCGAAGGCGACATCATGGACCAAGCGATCGTCAGCTACATCGACTATCCGCGAGCGGGGTTCCATAATCTGGAGGCGTTTCATCGCATTTACGGGGATGTCTCGACAGATCAGCTCGAGCAATGGGACATCGCCCGCGAGATGTGCTTCCGCGTCGCCTGGAAGCCATACATGTACAGTCAGAGCCTGCCGCATCTGCTCGGCGGGGTGCGCGCGCCGGCGCTGATCGTCTGGGGCGAAGGCGACATGGTGGTGCCGCGCAGCGCCGGTGAGGCCTATGCCGCGGCCTTCGGACGCGCGCCCCTGGCGATCGTGCCGGCGTGCGGCCATTACGTCGATATGGAGAAGCCGGACGAGCTGGCCCTGCTCGCCATCGAGTTCCTGGCCGCGAACTGACGCTCAGACCCGATCGAGGGAGCACCCGATGCACCTGATGTATTTCACCGAGCAGCCGATGTCCGCCTACGATGCCAAGAAAGGGCTGGAATACGGCGCCACAGCGCTGACATTCTCCAACAGCAATTACGATCCGGTCGCCGGTAGCCGCTTGTACAACCAATATCTGGAGGACTACATCTACGCCGACGAGTGCGGCGCCGACGGCATCATGCTGAACGAGCACCACAACGCGCCGTTCTGTATGCAATCCAAGTGCAACGTGTTCGCCTCGATCCTAGCCGCGGTGACCAAGCGGACGAAGATCGTGTTGCTCGGCAACCCGCTGCCCTTGGCGGAGAACCCGATCCGGCTGGCCGAGGAACTGGCGATGATCGACATGATCTCGAAAGGCCGGCTTGTCTCCGGTTTCGTGCGTGGTGGCGGACAGGAGCAGCTCGCGACTGGGGTGAACCCCGCCTACAACCGCGAGCGGTTCGAGGAGGCGCACGACCTGATCGTGAAGACCTGGACCACGACCGGCCCGTTCCGCTGGGAAGGCACGCATTATCAGCACCGGGTGGTGAACCCTTGGGCGGTCCCGTTGCAGAAGCCCTATCCGCGGGTGTGGATTCCAGGCGTGCTCTCCAAGGAGACCGTGATTTGGGCCGCGCGGCACCGCTATCCGTATGTCGCGCTCAACACCTCGCCCGATGCAACCAAGGTGATCTGGGATCTTTACGCCAATACCGCGTCCGATGCCGGCTACACCGCTGGACCCGAGAACTTCGGCTACCTGATACGCGTACACGTGCAGGACAACGAGGAGAAGGCCCTTCAGAACGCGCGGCAATTCATGTGGATGCAGGGCGAGTTCACCGGGCTCGCGCATCCGGTCTGGGCCAATCCGTCAGGCTACTTCTCGCCCTCCGGCCGGCGCAATTTCGTCGAGTTCGCCGTAGGGCGCGCGAAGAACCCGCGCGGTCAGCCAACTTTTGAGGAACAGCTTGCGAGCACCATGATCATCGCAGGGACGCCAAAGACAGTGATCCCCCGGCTACGCTGGCTTATAGAGCAGACCCGCCCCGGCATCATGGCGTTCTGGGGCAACGATGGCACCGTGAGCCCCGAGGACACGCGCAACTGCATCCGCTTGCTATGCCAGGAGGTGATGCCGGCTGTACGCGACATCGGCAAGGAGTTGGGCCTGAATTCGCCGTTCGAAGCGGATGCGCCGGTCAGCATCAAGTATTCGAGGGATCTTCGGCCTGCTCAGGCGGCTGCAGCCGAGTAGCTGCCGGGACGCTGAACGGCGTGAGATCATGCACGTTGGCGTCCAGTTCTTTCCCGATATTGGCCCGGAGGTGAAGTCAGGCCGGGACTATTGGCAAGAGGCGCTGCATTTGGTCGGGCTATGCGACCAGTATGGCTATAGTCACGTACGGACGGTCGAGCACTACTTTCATCCCTATGGCGGCTACAGCCCCAACCCGATAGTGTTCCTCGCCGCCGCCGCACAGGTCACGAAGCGGGCGCGGCTGGTCACGGGCGCCGTCCTGCCGGCCTTCAACAATCCACTCAAACTGGCGGGCGAACTCGCCATGCTGGACGCGCTGTGCGACGGGCGGCTCGACATCGGCTTCGCTCGCGCGTTCCTGCCGCACGAGTTCGCACGATTCGGCGTCAGCCTGAACGAGAGCCGGGCACGGTTCGACGAGGGCATGGAACAGGTCCGGCGACTGCTCGAGGACGAAAACGTCACCGCTGAGGGTCGCTTCTACAGCTTTCGCGAAGTAACTTCGCTGCCGCGTCCCACCCAAAAGCCCCGGCCGCCATTCTATGTCGCGGCCCTGTCCACCCGGGAATCGTTCGAGCGGGCAGGCGCGGCGGGGCACGGGATCATGGCCATCCCGATGGCTGGCGGCGCGATGGAGGACCTGATCGGGACATACCGCGCCGCGCGCGCCCGAGCCGGGCATCCAGGTTCCGGCACCGTGATGCTGGCGTTCCACATGTTCTGCCACGAAGACCAAGCGGAGGCCGAGCGCATTGCCCGCGGGCCACTGAACAGATACCTGCGCTCGCTGGTCGATGCCGCCTCGGCTTGGCTGTCGGGGGTCGGTTCGGACGATTACCCTGGCTACGACAAGGTCATAGCCGCGCTGTCGCGGGAGACATTCGAAACCCAGGTCGAGAAATGCGCCGCCTGGATCGGCACGCCCGAGCGGATATTGGAAACGGTGGCGGCCTACAAACGGCAGATCGGCGAGTTCGAAATCGCCTCGTTGCAGGTGAACTTCAACGACCTCCCGCCCGCCGACGCCGAGCGGTCAATGCGGCTATTCGGCGAGCACGTGCTGCCGCGACTCTGAACCGCCCCGCGTTGCGCGCGCGATCCGGCTTTGCCAAGATCGTGGTGCGGGGAAGACCGCCGGGACCACGCCCAACCACAGGAGGCCACATGACCATTCGCCACCGCGCAGGTGCCGGGCGTGCCGGTAGGGCTGCCGCCGCTCTCGCCGTGGTTGCCCTCTTGGGTCTCTCGCTTGCGCCCCCCGCCTATGCCCAGGGCACCATCAAGATCGGGGTTCCGGTCCCGCTCTCCGGCAATTATGCCAGCGCAGGGCAAGACATCCTGAACGGCGCCAAGCTCGCGGTCGAGCGGATCAACGCGGCTGGCGGCGTCAACGGCAGGAAAATCGAGTTGGTCCCCGAAGATGACGGGTGCGACGCGCAGACCGCTGTGCAAGCCGCGCAGAAGCTGGTCGATGCGGGAGTGTCCGCCGTGGCCGGCGGCTACTGCTCATCCGCCGCTCTGCCTGAGCTGAGCACGTTTCACCGGGCCGGCATCCCCTATGTGATGGCCGCATCGACCAATCCGCAACTGACCAGTATGGGCTTCAACGATGCGTTCCGCACCATCGGCCGGGACGATCAGCAGGGTCCGTTCGCCGCCAAGTTCATATCCGGCTTTCTCCATGCCAAGCGCGCGGCGGTGATTAACGATAACACCACGTACGCCAAGGGGCTCGCGCAGAACACGGTCAAGGCACTGAAGCAGGACGGCGTCGAGTTGGTCTATGATAACGCGATCACGCCAGGGCAGATGGACTACTCGGCAACGCTCACGCGGGTGAGCGCGCTCAAGCCAGACGCGATCTATTACACTGGCTACTTCTCGGAGGCCGGACTTATGGTGAAGGAGCTGCGCCAGATCGGCTCCAAGATCACCTTCATGGGCGGCGATGCCACCAACGACCCCACGCTGCTCAAGACGGCCGGCTCGGCGGCCGACGGCATGATCATCACGACCGCGCCGCTCGCGCAATTCCTCACGGGCGCCCAGCAGTTCGTGCAGGACTATACGAAGCAATTCGGCCACGCTCCGGGGCCATATTCGGTTTATGAATACGACGCGGTGGGCGTGACGGCGCACGCGATCGCGGAGGCGAAGTCGGACAAACCGGCCGATATCATCGCCGCGCTGCACAAGATCGCCGATTATCAAGGCCTGACGGGGCGTATTGGCTTCAACAAGGAGGGCGACCGCGCCATCGCGGTCTATATCACCGTTATCGTCCGCAACGACCAGTTCGAGCCATATGAGCGGCTCAATCAGGCGGGCGAATGGGTTGCAATGAAGCCGTAGGGCGGGGTCACTCGGTCCGCACGATGCGGGATCCTCACCCCAACCCTCTCCCAGAGGGAGAGGGAGAAGCACTTGGCCCGTTTTATCTGCCAACGAGGTCGGCAAAAAGCCCCCTCCCTCTGGGAGAGGGTTGGGTGAGGGCCGACGCTGGCGGCGCCAGCCGATGAGCACCTTCTTTCAATTCGTGGTTGAGGGGCTGACCGTGGGCGCGTTCTATGCCCTCGTCGCCCTCGGCTACACAATGGTGTACGGCATCATCCGGCTAATCAACTTCGCCCATGGCGACCTGTTCATGGTCGGCGCCTTCATCGGTTGGTCCGCGCTCGGGTGGCTGGCGGGCACGCATCTGCCAACGATGCTCGCGCTGCTGGTGGCCGGCATCGCGGCCGTCGTGCTCACTGGTGGCTTGGGCGTGGCCATCGACCGGCTTGCCTATCAGCCGCTGCTGCGCGCGCCTCGGCTGTCCATCCTGATTACCGCACTCGGCGTCTCGCTTGCGCTGGAGAACGGGGTGCTGCTGATCTACGGCCCGGGATTCAATACGTATCCGCACCTGATCGCGCATTCGGGCTTCGATATCGGCGAGGTTCATGTGAGCTGGATGCAGCTCGGGATCTTCGGCTCGAGCCTCGCGCTCATGCTGGCGCTCTATTTGTTCGTCCACCACACCTTCCTCGGCACCGCGATGCGCGCTCTGGCGGTCGATCAGGACGCGGCTCGGCTCATGGGCATCGACGTGGAGCGGGTAATCCAGCTCACCTTCTTCGTCGGCTCCTCGCTGGCGGCGGCGGCCGGGGTGATGGAGGGGCTTTATTACACGCAGATCAATTTCTTCATGGGATTCCTGCTCGGGCTGCGCGCCTTCACCGCCGCCGTCCTCGGCGGGATCGGGAACATCCCTGGCGCCATGCTGGGCGGATTCCTGATCGGGCTGCTGGAAGCGTTCGGTGCCGGCTACGGCTCCTCGCAGTGGACCGACGTGTTCGTGTTCGGCGTGCTAATCGGCGTCCTTGTGGTGAAGCCGACGGGGCTGCTCGGCGAGCGTGTCGTGCAGCGGATGTAGCAGCGATGGCCTCAGCCGCGATCGCGCCAGGCCGAGAGACCCGCCTGGCCATCCCCGCCGGCCTGATCGCGCTGGCCATCGCCTTCCCGTTTTTCACCAGCAACTACGTCACCGATGTCGGGCTGACGATCATCACCTATGCGATCCTCGGACTCGGGCTGAACATCGTGGTGGGATACGCCGGCCTGCTCGATCTCGGCTACGCCGCGTTCTTCGCGATCGGCGCCTACACCACGGCGCTGCTGGAAACTCTGGTGCATCTCTCGTTCTGGGAGACGATCCCGTGCAGCGTCGCGCTGGCCGCCGTATCGGGCGTGATCATCGGCTATCCCACCTTGAGGCTGCACAGTGACTATCTCGCGATCGTCACGCTCGGCTTTGGCGAGATCGTGCGGATCATCGCCACCAATCTGGAGATCACCGGCGGACCGAACGGCATTTACGGCATCGCGCCACCCTCGGTGCTCGGCTACGAAATCAGCTCGCCCCCGGCCCTCTATGAGCTTGGGATGGGGTTCCTGCTGATCGTGCTTTGGTTCGCTCTGCGGCTGGCCCGATCGCGACTCGGCCGTGCGTGGACCAGCATCCGCGAGGACGAGCACGCGGCCGAGGCGGTGGGTGTCCCGACCATCCGGGTCAAGCTGTTGGCCTATGTGTTGGGGGCGCTGGTCGGGGGCTTCGGCGGCAGCCTGTTCGCCGCACGGTTCGGCACCATCGACCCAACCGCATTCACCTATCTCCAATCGGTCACGATCCTCATCGTGGTCGTGCTCGGCGGGCGAGGCAGCATACCTGGCGTTCTGCTCGGTGCCGTAATCGTCGCGGGACTGCCGGAGGCGCTGCGGTTCCTCAATATTTGGCGGATCTTCGGCTTCGCGATCGCGCTGATCGTGCTGATGCTGCTCCGGCCACAAGGGCTGTGGCCCGCCCGGCCACGCCGGGCCGCGCTGCCCCAAGGCGAGGCCGGCTCAATGGCCGGGCCGTCCCGCGACGAAGGCGGTGCGGGTCAAGTGCTGCTGGAGGCGCGCAATGTCTCGCGCCGGTTCGGGGGTGTGCGCGCGCTGAATGCGGTGAGTTTCGCGGTACGGCGCGGCGAGATCCTGAGCGTGATCGGCCCGAACGGCGCGGGCAAGACGACGTTGTTCAATTGCCTGACCGGCGTAATTCCCCCGACCGGCGGCGACGTGCTTTGTCGGGGTAACTCGATCCTGGGGTTGCGCCCGCATCGCGTGGTCCATCGCGGGATTGCCCGCACGTTCCAGGGGATCAGGTTGTTCGCCGACATGACGGCGTTCGAAAACGTGCTTGTGGGCCAGGACCACCGGCTGCGTTCGGGCGTGCTTGCCGAGCTGCTGGGCTTGCCGAGTGCGGGCGCGGAGCGGCACCGCCACGCCGCCGAGGGGTTTCGTTGGCTCGATTTCGTCGGCCTCGCCGCGCGTGGGGGCGAACGGGCCGCGGACCTGCCCTATGGCGACCAGCGGCGGTTGGAAATCGCGCGGGCGCTAGCGGCCGGTCCCGAACTGCTGCTGTTGGACGAGCCCGCGGCGGGCATGAACCCGACGGAGAAACAGGCGCTCACGGGCCTGATCCGCCGCATTCGCGATCTCGGCATCACGGTCGTATTGATCGAACACGACATGATGCTGGTCATGGGCGTCTCCGACCGTATCGTGGTCGTTGACCACGGCAGCATCATCGCCCAGGGCATACCGGCCGAGGTGCGGAACGATCCAAGTGTGATCGACGCTTATCTCGGGACCGCCGAGGAGGCGGAGACCGCCGACGCCGCGCAGGAGGAGCCCGCGTGGGACTCCTAGAGCTGCGCGACGTATCGGTGGCTTATGGCAAGGTTGAAGTGCTGCGCGGTGTGTCGCTGGAGGTGGGGCAGGGCGAGATCGTCGCGTTGTTGGGCGCGAACGGCGCCGGCAAGACTACCACCTTGCGGGCGCTGACCGGCCTGATCCGCCCGCGCGCTGGGCGGATCGCGTTCGACGGGCATCGTCTGGAGACGATGCCGGCGCATCGCATCGTCGCGCTTGGCCTCGGTCATGTGCCCGAGGGACGGCGCATCTTCGGGCCGCTGACCGTCGAGGAGAACCTGCGGCTGAGCGGCTATCTCATGCGCCACGATTCGGCCGAGCTGGGCCGGCGACTGGACGCGCTCTATACGCTTTTCCCGCGACTTGCCGAGCGGCGCACCCAGCTCGGCGGCACGCTCTCGGGTGGCGAGCAGCAGATGCTGGCGATCGCACGGGCTATGGTGCTGCGTCCGCGGCTGATGGTCCTGGACGAGCCCTCGATGGGGCTCGCGCCGAAGCTGGTGCGGGCGATTTTCTCGATCATCGCGGATATCCGGCGCCAGGGGATGTCGGTTCTGGTCGTGGAGCAGAACGCGCGTCAGGCGCTGCGCATTGCCGACCGGGCGTATGTGCTGGAAACCGGTCGCATCGCGCTATCCGGCGCCGCGCGCGAACTGGCCGACGACCCCCGGATCCGCGCCGCCTACCTGGGCGGCAGCACCGCGTGAGGCCAGGTAAGCACGGCCCGTTGTTCTGAACGGGGATTGCCCGCTATGGCGGACGCGGGGCAGTCTAGCCAGCCTCGCTCGCAGCGCAAGGAACAGGATCAAATGGCAGACGCGTCCGACCGTAAGCCGCTGGTGTTCGACCGCCCGCTTCGCGGGCGCATCTACGACAGCATCGCCGAGACGATCGGCAACACGCCGCTGGTGCGCATCCCGCGTATTACCCTGGAGGAAGGCATCGCCGCCGACATCTGCCTCAAGCTCGAATTCTTCAACCCGATCGCGAGCGTGAAGGACAGAATCGGCGTCAGCATGATCCAGGCAATGGAGCGGGACGGCAAGATCAAACCGGGCACCACGCTGATCGAGCCCACGTCGGGCAATACCGGCATCGCGCTCGCGTTTGTTTGCGCGTCGCGCGGGTACCGGCTGATCCTGACCATGCCGGAAAGCGTCTCGTCGGAACGGCGCAAGATGCTGCTGTTTTTGGGCGCCGAGGTGGAGCTGACGCCGCGAGAGAAAGGCATGAACGGTGCGATTGCCCGCGCCAAGGAGTTGCTGGCGAGCACGCCGGGCGCGGTCATACCGAATCAGTTCGCCAACCCGGCCAATCCGGAGATCCACCGCCTCACGACAGCCGAGGAGATCTGGCACGATACCCAGGGTCGGGTCGATGTGATCGTCTCGGGCATCGGCACCGGAGGCACGCTGACCGGCTGCGCCCAAGCGTTGAAGCCGCGCCGGCCGGAGCTGCGGATGGTCGCGGTCGAACCCGCCGCGAGCGCGGTGCTGTCGGGCGGACAGCCGGGGCCTCACCCGCTGCAGGGACTGGGCGCGGGGTTCATCCCCGAGGTGCTGGACACCAAGGCGATCGACGAAGTCGTTCAGGTCACGAACGAGGAGAGCTTCGAGCAATCCAAGCGACTGGCTCGCACTGAGGGCATTCCGGGCGGCATCTCCTCGGGCTCGGCGCTCGCCGCGACGCTCAAGGTGGCAAGGCGGCCCGAGATGGCCGGCAAGCTGATCGTCACCATCATTCCCTCCTTCGCCGAGCGGTACATCACCACGCCGTTGTTCGAGGGCCTGTAGCCGCGACGCGCTCCGGGGCGCGGCTGATCGGCTGACCGATGCGTGTCGGAGCGGGTGCCGGGTTGCGGCATCGAAGCTTGGAATTTCTGAGCCGGCGGCTTGGCACTCCCGCGCCCTCGCTGGGGCTGCGCTTCTGGGATGGGGAGCGGTTCGACTTCGCGCCGGCGCCGGCCGTGGTCCTCACGCTGCGCACGCCCCTGGTGCTACGTCGGATGCTGACCGGCGACATGGCCCGCCTCGCTCAAGCCTATGTCGAGGGCGACATAATCGTCGATGGGCGCCTGCAAGACGTGCTCGGCGTCGGCGTGACGCTCGCCGAGCGCATCGGGCGGCTCGGCCCGGTCCGGCGGCTAAAGCCACTGCTTGCCCGAATGCCGCGGCGCCATAGCCGAGGGCGGGATGCCGCCGCGATCCGGCATCATTACGATGTTTCTAATGATTTCTATGCACTCTGGCTTGATGCACGTATGATCTACTCGTGTGCCTATTTCCGCACCGGCCAGGAGCGGCTGGACGCGGCGCAAGAGCAGAAGCTGGATCACATTTGCCGCAAATTGCGGCTCGCCTCGGACGAAGGCCTGCTCGACATCGGCTGCGGTTGGGGCGGGCTGGTGTGCTGGGCTGCGCGAAACTACGGCGTGCGCGCGGTGGGCGTGACCATCAGCGAGCAACAATTCGACCATGCGCGCGAACTCATCGTAGCTGAGGGGCTGTCCGATCGCGTCGAAATCCGGCTTCAAGACTATCGCGACATTCCAGGCGAAGGCTGCTTCGACAAAGTGGTTTCAGTCGGCATGTATGAGCACGTGGGGCTGGCCAACCTGCCGCGCTATTTCGGCGCCATGTTCCGGCTGCTGAAGCCGGGCGGCCTGGCGCTCAATCACGGTATCACGACGCGATCGCCGGACAGCCGGGTCCACGGGCCGCCGGACGGCGGCTACATTGAACGGTACGTGTTCCCGGGCGGCGAGCTACCGCACATCTCGCGCGTGCTGCACGAGATGGCGGCGTCCGGTCTGGAAATCGCGGATTTGGAGGACTTGCGGCCGCACTATCCGCCCACATTGCTGCATTGGGTGCGCCGGCTGGAGGCGCGCAAGGCGGAGGCGATCGAGGCGGCCGGCGAGCAGCGGTACAGGGTCTGGCGGATGTACATGGCCGGCATGGCCTGGGCCTTTGATCGCGGGCTGCTATCGGTGGATCAGGTGCTCGCCTACAAGCCGGACACAGGCCGCATGGCGCCGCGGCCGTGGACGCGGGAATATCAATACGTGCTTGGCCGCGCCGCGCCGATGGTCACCGGGCTCGAATGGGGCAACCTTTAAGCGGCCCATTCTTCCTGGTCCGTCACTAACGCGAACGGTCTCGCGGGTGATCGAAGAAGAAGCGCAGCATCTCCCGCGTCGCATCGGGCCCACGCGCATCGGTGAACGAGCCCGCTGGGCTGCCGCCCGACCAGGCATGGCCGGCGCCGTGGATCACCCATTGCTCAAGTACCGCCTTCCCGGTCGCGTCGGTGTGCAGCGTGCGCCGATAGGCGTGGCCGCCCGGGACGCGCCCTTGGAGTACTTGGGTCGTCAGCGGCGTTACCGCTGTCGCCTGTGCGATCACAGCGTCGCCGTTCACGGGATGAACGGTGCTGTCCCGATCGCCATGAAATACGATCGCCGGGACGATCCGCTCCCGTTGCCCTGCCCCGGATGCGCCGACACTCTGGGGATTGCTGCCAAACGTCCCCTGCTGCATGGCGGCGAACGCCGAGGGCAGATCGCTGGCCGCCCCGCAAGCGAGCCCCGAATGCACCCCGATTGCCGCGTACAGGTCGGGATAGGTCGCTCCCATGATCGCGGCAGCCGCGCCTCCGGCCGAAAGTCCGGCGACGTAAACGCGTCGTGGGTCGATGGCATATTGCCCCATGACCCGGCGCGTGATGCCGGCGATGAGCGACGGCTCGCCTCGGTCCCGCTGCTGGTCGCCGGGGCTGAACCAGTTCCAGCATTTCTGCGCATTGGCGGCGGTGGTCTGCCCGGGATAGACGACCAGACAGGTATGCTCCTCGGCACTCGCATTCATGCGCGTGCCGGTTGCGAAGTCATCGGGTGACTGAGTGCAGCCGTGAAGCATGACTACTAAAGGAGCCGGGTGGCTGGGTAGGTATCCGCTCGGCACATATAGCTTGTAGGGTCTGGTTCCGGCCTGATTGCTGAAGGTCGCGGCCAGGAATCGTGCGCCATCTGGCAAAGCGGGCGGCTCAACGGCCGCCCCGCCAGGCATGGGTTGCAACACGCTGGGGCGGAGCTGATCGAGCAGACCGCTCAGCGCCTCGGTCATAGACGGCTTTGCCGTGCGCTGCGCCGCGACACGCGGTCGCCGAGACTCGCTCACGGTTCCATCCAAGATCGGGGGGGTGCGTTCGGCCTGCGGCTCCGATGTCTCCCCTTGCAGCGTTCGCCGAAGAAACGCGGCGGCTTCGGACAAACGGCCCGCTTCGGTGCTACGGATCACCCGGAGCAAGCCCTCGCGCAATGCGCTCATGTGTTCGTCACCTTTACTTCGGATGTTTGAGGGGCGCGATGGCTTGCCCTCAGCGCATTCGATCACCCAGCGCTGCCCTGACCTCGGGACTGGCGTGCAAGGCCCCCAGAACCTGAACCGAGGCAATGGTGGCTCGGGCGAGATCGGGCGTGACATCCCGCCCAATACTGGCCAGCCCGAGCACATTGATTTGGAGCATTTGCCCGGCGGCTCGCACTGCCTCGAGATCCCCTCGGCTATAGTGCCTGAGCCCGAGGTCCAGCGTCTTCCGCGTCACCGCCTGGCGGACCACCTCGGCGTGACGATCAAGCTGGTGACGAATTGCGGTGCGAATGAAATCTGTCCGGTTGGAGTAAAACCCCTCCTGGACCAGGAGATCGATTTGGCCCAGATCAACATACCCGAGGTTGATCGTGACTTTTTCGTTATCGGGAGTCTTGGGCCGTAATTCATGCACGTTGCTGGCCATCAGGACCATCCCATCACCATCCATGCGGATGGTAGATCGGCCCGAGGCTGACTGCTTTCAAGACCGGGTCAGGACGGAGCTCGCTGGTTCACCTGCTCCCGAGCAAAGCCGGCCATGCTGGCGTACCCGCGCACGATCGCTTCCCGCTCGCGATAGGCGGCAATCGCTTCCACGTCCTCGAACCCGCCTGGCGCGCGCTCTTCCAGAACGTCGATCACCCGCTCCGGCCCGCCCCTTCGGTTCGTGACCACGATCTCCGAAGTCATCGGCCGGCGTTCGGCGTCATACGCCGCGAGCGCCTCCGGAACCGATTGGCTCGCGGTCAGATGACGGGCGAGAGCGCATGCGTCGAGCACGGCCTGGCTCGCCCCGTTCGACCCGACCGGGTACATCGGGTGCGCGGCGTCCCCGAGCAGAGTCGCCCGGCCGAACGACCACTGGGGCAGCGGGTCGCGGTCGCACATAGGGTACTCATAGAAGGTGCCGCTCGCGCGGATCAGCGAGAGCGGGTCCACGAAGTCGAGACGAAACCGATCGCGGATCAGCGGCTCCAAGTCATCGAGTTGGCCGGGGCGGTTCCAATCCTCCTTGGGCGGCGGCAGCGCACCGGCATCGGGGAGGCGCGCTTGCACCGCCCAGTTGGTCAGGCGAACAGCCGGCCGCGCCGGGTCGTGATGGATCGGGTAGAAGACGAACTTGGCCTGCATCCCGCCCGCAATGACCATCGTGCGGCCATCCGCATACACCGGCCAGTCAGCCGCCCCGCGCCAGAGCATGATTCCGTTCCAAACTGGCGGCCCCTCATGCGGGTAGAAAGCCGCGCGCACCGCCGAGTGGATGCCGTCGGCGCCCACCAGCGCGTCTGCTGCGACCTCGAACGATGCTCCATCGCTTCGCCGATCGAATCGCGCCACGAGCTGATCGCCGCGCTCGGAAAGCGAGGCCAGCCGGCAACCTGTGTGGACGCGCTCGGGGCCAAGGCGTGTTAGCACCGCGTCCAGCAGCACGCCATGCAGCTTGCCGCGATGAATGGAGAATTGCGGCGCTTCGAACCCGGCATCGGTGCCGCGCAGCTCCCGCCAGACCACCTGGCCGAAGCGGTTGGCGTAAATCAGCTCGCGGGTGCGGATGCCTGCGCGGTCGAGTTCCGGCAAGAGCCCGAGCGCGGCAAGCTCCTTAATCGCGTGCGGCAGGGTGTTAATCCCTACACCCAATTCGCGCAGCTCTCGGACCTGTTCGAACACCTCGCAGCCGATACCGGCCTGGTACAGCGATAGTGCCGCCGCCAGGCCGCCTATGCCACCGCCAACGATCGTGACGTTCATGCCGCCATCTCAGCGCCAGAGTCGGCGTTGGTGCAATACTCCAGGCTTGAAATGAGCCTCGGGCCGGCGGCAGCTTTGCGTCGGCAAAACGCGGGAGCCAGGAAATGGCGCTGACCGCAAATATGGACAGCTTCGCACGCGACAATCTGCCGCCATGCGAGCAATGGCCAGACCTGCTGGTGAAGGAGGCCGGGCTTCAATACCCGGAACAGCTCAACTGCGTGGCCGAGCTGCTAGACTCCTGGATCGCGCGAGGTATGGGCGGACGTCCTTGCATGGGCTCGCCCGACGAGATTTGGACATATGCCGGCCTAGCCGAGCGAGTGAACCGCATCGCCAACGTACTGACACGGCAGCTCGGGATGATTCCCGGCAACCGCGTGCTGCTGCGCGCGCCGAACACGCCGCTGGCGGTCGCCGCCTGCCTGGCGGTGATCAAGGCGGGCGGCGTTGTGGTGCCGACGATGCCGCTGCTGCGCGCTCGCGAACTTGCCTTCATGATCGAAAAGGCGCGCATCGGGCTCGCCCTCTGCGACCATCGGCTCGATGAGGAGCTTCGCCGCGCGCGGGAGCAGGCGCCCGAACTCCGACGCATCGTCGCCATGAGCGAAGGCGGGGACGGCCTGGCGGCACTGATGGCCGCCGAATTGGTCGAGTTCGAGGCTTGGCCTGCACGAGCCGACGACGTTTGCCTGATCGCCTTTACCTCCGGCACCACCGGCGTCCCAAAGGGAACCATGCATTTCCACCGCGATCTGCTGGCGGTGTGCGACACCTATGGTCGGCACGTGTTGCAGGCGCGGTGCGAGGATGTATTCGTGGGCTCGGCGCCGATCGCCTTCACTTTCGGGCTTGGCGCCGTGGTGTTGTTCCCTCTGCGCATCGGCGCCTCCACGCTCCTGCTGGAGCAGGCGGGGCCGGAGCAGCTCCTGGACCTGATCCGCACGGGTCGCCCGACGTTGTGCTTCACGGCCCCGACCGGCTATCGGGCAATGCTGGGCCTGATGCGACCCGGCGAACGGACCAGCTTGCGCATCTGCGTCTCGGCCGGTGAGGCGCTGCCGAAGGCGACATGGGAGGCTTGGCGTGCGGCGACAGGGCTGCCGATCCTCGACGGAATTGGCTCGACCGAGATGTTGCACATCTTCATCGGCGCGCCGGCCGAGGCTATCAGGCCCGGCGCCACCGGCATCCCAGTCCCCGGCTACGAGGCCAAGCTGATCGACGAGGCGGGGCGTGACCTGGGGCGCGGCGGCATCGGGCGGCTCGCGGTACGCGGCCCGACCGGCTGTCGCTATCTCGCGGATCGCCGGCAGATGAGCTATGTGCGGAATGGCTGGAATGTAACCGGGGATACCTACCGGCAGGATGA
Source organism: uncultured Pseudomonadota bacterium (assembly GCA_963849305.1). Taxonomy (GTDB): domain Bacteria; phylum Pseudomonadota; class Alphaproteobacteria; order Acetobacterales; family Acetobacteraceae; genus CAWKGV01. The sequence continues at coordinate 506,822 of CAWKGV010000006.1, read as the reverse complement.
CGACGGGTATTTCTGGTTCCAGGCGCGCTCCGACGACATGATCATTTCATCTGGATACAATATCGCCGGACCGGAGGTGGAGGCGACGTTGATCGCTCACCCGGCCATTGCCGAGTGCGCCGTGGTCGGTGCGCCCGACGAGACGCGCGGAGCAATCGTGAAGGCGTATGTGGTGCTACGGCCTGGCCAACCGCCGTCCGATGCGCTGGCGAAGGCATTGCAGGAGCATGTAAAGGCGGAGATTGCACCGTACAAGTATCCGCGCGCGATTGCCTTCCTGGATGCGCTGCCACGCACCGAATCGGGCAAGGTCAAGCGCTTTGAGCTGCGCCGGATGGCAGCCGAGTTGGGGCCCCAAGGCGGGGATTGACGTTGGCTGAGGGCTTGCTCGGAATGTTTCTTTTGTTGCAAACACCTCGTGATGTGCGTTAATTGCGGGAAAACGTTTGGCTGACAGCAAGTTTAGGGGAGGCAGCATGCGATACGTTTTATTGGCTTCGAGTTTTCTTTTTACATCTTGCGCGAGCATCACCTTCACCCCCCTCGACCAGAACGGGATTAAGGCTATCGCAGAAGCCACCCCAGGACTTCGTGTCCCTCTACTCCGTCCTTATTAATCGCGGTGGCCCTGCCCCCGCCCGTATCGGCGCCCTCTAACCAGCCCCCGACACCCGTGAACCCTCCCGGTCCGCCGCCTCATCCAGCGCCGAGCGGGTTCCATGTGCCAGATGAGCCCGCCCCTGGCGCGGCACCCGGAGCTGGTGGGGGCGGGAGCCACGGTGCGGGGAGCGGGGGAGCGGCTGGCAACCAGGGCGGGGCCAGCGGTGGAAATACCCAGTCCGATAATGCCAAAAACTCCCAGTCGGGGCAGTCACCGGCTGCGCCAAGTGACACGAGTTTTTACGCTTTTACATTGACTTACGCGTTCAAGTTAGTTTGGCTCCCCGATTACTCTCACATGGTGGCCATAAACACGCGGCCGGGGCTGTTCGGCTCTTCATCGATGCAACTCTCGCTCCAGAATGGCCAGCTCACCGCAATTTCCGGGAATGCCGACAATACAAAGTTTGCGGACGTAATTACCGCTGTCTTACAGGCCGCTGCCGGCATTGGCACGGGCGGAGCAACTACTGCGGCGACTAAAGCGGCCTCGCTGAGAGCTCCGGGTGGAGTACCCCAAGTAGTAGCGCCTCCCTCGAATGTCCTCAGGCCCGGTGTCTACGCGTTCAGGGACAAGCCAGGCCAGAGTCTGTTTTCAATGATCTGCGCTGTCAGCTACTTCGATTCGAATGGTGCCCATCGGCCTCCACCAGGCGATCAGGACGGTTGTCCTGCCGACATACCGATTGTCGCTCCGAGCTAGCGTTAGAAAAAATTCAACCGAAACCAGTCCGTCAGCCATCTTACAGGAAGCTATTAATGCCAATAGCCGTCCACACGGGCACACCGATCCGGCTTCCTTCTGGCGTGCCGACCCCCGAGATCGAGCTCCCGATCAACTTCATAGGCCAAGGGGAGGCCAGGAATCTCTGCTGGGCCGCATGCGGCGCGATGATTTTTGAGGCCTCGGGGCACGGAGAGGCGACAGTTTGCCAGGTCACCTCCGCGGTCTTCGGGTACGATTGCTGCAACACCTCGATCTGCGATGTACCATATTGGCCACAGGCTATGTACGACCATTTCCAGTTTACATACGAAATGGCAGGAGGGCCTCTGACTGCTCAGGCGCTAAATGCATGGATCGGCGCAGGTTGGCCAATCCAAGTCTACTATCAATGGCGCGATAGCGCGGGTGAAGACGCAGGAAGCCACACCGCTCTGATTGTAGGCCTGTACTCGAACGGGGATCTGCTTGTCTTCGATCCGGAATGGGGCATTGCGCGTAAGACCTGGAATGACATCTACAATGCCTATAACATGGGTTACTGGCGCGAAACTTGGTACTACATGAGGCCAAGAAATGCCGCGATCTCCTAAGCTTCCTGATCGCACAACTCAAAAACTCGCAGAGCAAGTGAGCGGACGTTTAAGCCCTCACGCCTTCAACGTGCTCTCAAATGGAGGGGCAGTCGAATTAGCGGAAAGCTTCGAGGTCTGGTTTCTCGGTCGAGAGGCAGTGGTGCGCCCGAACTCGCCTCTCTCAACCCTAGCCCATCGGACCGGAACTTGGCATCACCAAATTAAGCACAATGGCGTTGCTACGGAGTATGCGCGCTCCGCGACCCATGGTCCTGACGACACCGATTGGCAGGTCCATTCCGTGACGTGGCAGACGGACCTTCCCGAGAAGATTCAGGCGGCAATCGCATTCCTAGATGAGCAGAACGCCGAGAACGACGCCGTTGCGCGATTGCTTGTTGCTCCGTTCTTTTTAGTGACAGCCTTCTGGCTCGAGCAAGGCGATACCGAGCATGTGCTTGTTATCAAAATGCCTCCCAGCTTTTCGCACCTTGTCTACAAGCGGGTGTACAGGTCGCGCCGAATTCCTCCGCTTGCTTGGGCGGGAGCGCCCAGCAGCACGCGCGGAAACAGCTGTCGTCGGCAGCGCAGTAACTCACTCCCGGATTGTACCGTCGCGCGCTCTCCTCCCTACGGCGGTTGCTTCTCAGCCGCAGCTATCGGTATCGAGAGCAAAGCCTACCGTCAATGCCGAGAAACTCGATGATGTCCCGCCTGTCGACCCAGAGAAAACTCCCCGGCGCACACCGAAGGCTCAGCGTCGGACCACCCCAGCAGCTAAGCCGCACAAGAAAAGCTCATAATCGACCCACTGATTGCGATAGTAGCTCTACCGCTGAGCTACGTCTGCCTCTTGCAGAAGGTGTCGCCGATCGGCTGCCGACCGGCGAATGACAGCTTCGGGTGGGCTTACGCTCGCGTGCGGGAGGCCGATCGGCATGAACTGGGGCACGATGAGCCGCACCGAGCGCGACGCCGCGTACAACAATACCGAGGCGGTGGCCGACAGTCCGGCGCTGAATGCGCGCCGAGAGGTGGACTCGGCCGCCTTCCGCGCCGCCCACGCCGGCGCGCTAGACCTCCCCTACGGCCCACGCGAGCGCAATCGCTGGGACTTATTTCCGGCCGCCGACCCGGCTGCGCCGTGTTTGGTTTTCATCCATGGCGGCTATTGGCAGCGCAATACCCGTGAGCAGTTCGCCTGCCTGATGCAAGGCCCGCACGCGCGCGGCTGGTCGTGCGCGCTGCCCGGCTACACACTGACGCCCGATGCCTCGATGACCGAGATCGTGGCCGAGATTCACACGGCCCTGGACTGGCTGGCGGCCAACGGCCCGGCGCACGGGATCGCCGGGCCGATCGTCCTCTCCGGCTGGTCGGCCGGCGGGCACCTCACGGCAATGGCGCTCGGACATCCGGCGGTTCGGGCCGGGCTCGCCATATCCGGGCTGTTCGAGCTGGGGCCCATCAGGGATACCTATCTCAACGACAAGCTTCGCCTGACCGACGCCGAGCTGGCGACGCTCTCGCCCCTCCGCCTGCCTGTCGTTCCCAAACGCCTTGCCATCGCCTACGGCACGGCGGAGTTGCCGGCGCTGGTCGCCGATAGCCGCGATTTGCACGCGCGTCGCGCGGCGGCCCATGCGCCCGGCCCCTTGCTGCCGGTCGCAGGGGCGAACCACTTCACCATCGTCCTGGAGTTGCAGAACCCGGCCGGCCAGCTCACCCGACAATTGCCATTGCTGCTGGACTGATGCGGCGTAATGGGCACCCGAGCCACAAGCTGGTGCTGGCAAGGCAAGGCGATCCCGGTCGGCCGCGATGACGATGGAGCGGGGCCTACGATCCTGTTCCTACCGGCGCTCAGCTCGATCTCGACTCGGGCTGAGATGCGCGGGCTCATGCGGCGCCTCGCGCCTCGGTGCCGAGCGGTCGCTGTGGATTGGCCGGGGTTCGGCGAGCAGGCGCGGCCAGATGTTTGTTGGACGCCTGATGCGCTATCGGCGTTCCTCGACCATGTACTCGGCGTCGTCGTCACGGACCCCTTCGCTGTGGTCGCCGCCGGCCATGCCGCCGCTTACGTGGCACACTATGCGGCGCGCCACTCGGGCAGCATCGGACGCCTTGCCCTGATCGCGCCGACCTGGCGCGGTCCTCTGCCGACAATGGCGGGCGGCAACCGCCCGCTGTTTCGAAGGATACAGCGCGCCATGGAGGTGCCCGTGATAGGCCCCATGCTGTACCGGGCGAACGTAAACCCGGTGGTCGTGAGGATGATGGTAGCGGGGCATGTCTGATGATGGTAGCGGGGCATGTCTATAGTGACCCCGCCGCGTTGTCCGGGGAGCGGCTGGCCGAGAAGCGCCGGGTGATCGGAGCACCCAACGCCCGCTTCGGTTCGGCCGCCTTCGTGACTGGCGGCTTGGACCGTACCGGTAGTCGCGCCGAGTTTCTGGAACTCCTTCGGCGGGCCGAGGCGCGTATCCTGGTCGTGTACGGCGCTGAGACCCCGCCCCGGTCACGCGCGGACATGGAGGCGCTCGCGCTGCTTCCAGGGGTGGAGAATGTGGTGCTGCCCAAGGGCAAGCTCGCCGTACATGAGGAATTCCCCGATGCCGTCGCGTCGGCGCTTGAGCGGTTCTTGTTTTCGGAGTTTCAGCCGGCGGCAAAGCGGGCGAACGATGACGCCAGCACCTCGTAAACCGCGCGCTTGAAGTCCACTGCCAGTAACGGAAGCTCGGCCAGCCGCACCCAACGCCAGGCATCGAACTCGGGATGCGGATCGCGGTCGAGCCGGACATCGGCATCGGTCCCGGTGAAGCGCAGCGCGAACCAACGCTGGCGCTGGCCGCGGTAGTGCCCGCCCAGCGGGGCGACAATCTGCGGCGGAAAGTCGTAGCTCAGCCACTCTGGATGCTCGCCGATGATCTCGGCGCGGTCGGTGCCGATCTCTTCGGCCAATTCACGCAGCACGGCCACGCGCGGATCCTCGCCCGGATCGATGCCCCCTTGCGGGAGCTGCCATCCGCCCCGCGCGCCCTCCGCGGCTTTGAAGCCGGCGCGGCGGGCCACGAAGACAAGGCCGCCGGAATTGAACAGCACGGCGCCGACATTCGGGCGGTAAGGCGGCTCATGCTCACCGGTCACGGCCGCGGCTCGGTGCCGGCTGGCGGTTCGGCGAGCGCGCTCACGGGCGCCAGTGCCAACCCTTCGGCCGCCAACTCGTTCGCCCAGGCGGCGATGCGCTCCACTGTCGCCGGCCGCACCGCGCCCGCGAGTCCGAGCGCGCTGCCCCTGGTCTTGGCCAACCGGCTCAGCTCCGCCAGTTTTGCGTCGATCACGCCGGGCTCGTTCGGGTCGTCAATCACTAGATCGACATGCCGGCTCCAAACCGAAGGCAGCGACTGGCCGCCCGGTCGGGGATCGACATAAAGCAGGCCGCGCCCTGCGAGCTCCTGGAGCACCGGTTGCATTGCGCCGGTCTGGGCCGCGAACCGCTCGCCGCGCATCCGTCCGAGCGCGCCCGTTGCCCCGACAAAGCCCGCAACCCGCGACAGCGCCCAATCGAGCCGTTTCAGATTCTCCTCCGGCGCGAGTTGGGTCATGAGCGCGTGATTGCCGGGGTCGTTCAACGGGAAGCTTTGCGGCTCCATCGGCACCGAGATCAGGTACTCGTGCTCGGCGATCCGCGCCGCCGCGAGCAGATGCTCGGATAATTGGGCGTAGGGCGAGATCGCAAGGCTGACGCCGCCCGGCAGGTTGTGGATCGCGGCCTCGCTCGCGGCTGCATCGAGACCTATTCCGGCGAGCAGCAGCCCGACACGAGGCCGGCGGGTCGTGGGGTCAAACCCGGCAGCATAGACCTGCATCGGCAGCCGACCGTCGGCCGCAACTCGCGGCAACATGTGTCCAGGATCAGGGCCGGGCTCGATCAATGCCGGATCGGGGTCGGCGATCGGCCCAGGCGTCGCACGCCCCGGATGCGCCGGCTGACTGAGCCGTGCGACGTACTCGCCGGGCGCAGCGACGGCAACCGGAGCCGCTGCGGGCGGCGACGCAGGTGCGCGAGCAAAAGCTGCGGGAGTGCTCCGCCGGGGCGGCGGCCCCATGATCGCCAGGACCGTCGCTCCGCCGCCCAAAACCGCGATCACGCCCGCCCAGAACAGACCGAGACTGCGCCAACTCGCCAAGCGCTCGGGCAAGAGCCGCTCGACAACGCTCCCGCCCAAAGGTCGCCTCGTCAGTTATTGAGGGCCGATCGCTTCTGCTCCGCCATGGCATTGGCGACCACCAGAGCTTCCTGGAGCTGGAAGTCAGTCTGGTCCGGCTTGGCCGGGTCAAACTTTGGGAAACCCGCAGGTGGCTTGTTCGGAATTGCTTTGGCGATCGGCGGCAAGTCGTTCCGTGCCGGGGCAGCCTTGTCGCCGGTACCATACTGGTTGGCGATGGTGTTGTTCAGGTTCCACTCATGCTCCGGACCGAATTGCTCGGTGGCGTCGCGTTCCTCCTGGACCTTGATGTCCGGCGCGATGCCAAGCCCCTGGATGGAGCGGCCGGAGGGCGTGTAGTAGCGCGCCGTGGTCAGCCGCATGGCGCCGCCGCCGGGCAGCGGAATCACGGTCTGGACCGAGCCCTTGCCGAAACTGCGGGTGCCCAGCAGCACCGCCCGGTGGTGGTCCTGCAACGCGCCGGCGACGATCTCGCTGGATGAGGCGGAGCCGTTGTTAATCAGCACGACCAGCGGCACCCCGCCACTGATGTCGTCGCCCTTGGCGTCCCAGCGCTGATCGTCGGAGGAGTGCCGCGCGCGGGTAGAGACTATTTCTCCCTTCGGAATGAAGTCGCTGGCCACCGCGACGGCTTGATCGAGCAGCCCACCCGGATCGTTGCGCAAATCTAAAACCACGGCACGCAGTCGGCCGCCGGCCTGCTGCTTAAGTTGCGCAATCGCCTTGCGAATGGCCGGGTCTGCCTCCTCGGTGAACTGCGAGAGCCGGAGATAGCCGATGTCGTTCGACTCCATCCGGTCCTTCACGACATGAATTTGGATGACCTCGCGGGTCAGGGACAGCTCGATCGGTTTGTCCACCTTGTCGCGCTTGATGGTGAGGTTGATCTTCGTGTTGGCCGGCCCTCGCATCTTGTCCACCGCATCGGCGAGCGACAGCCCCTCCACGGTCTTGCCGTCGATCTGCGTAATGATGTCGCCAGGCTTCACGCCGGCGCGGGAAGCCGGCGTATCGTCGATCGGGCTGATCACTTTGATTAGGCCGTCCTTGTCGGCGGACACTTCCAGGCCGAGACCCCCGAACTGGCCCCGCGTCTGCACCTCCATATCACGGAACTGCTTGGCGTTCATGTAGGCTGAATGCGGGTCGAGGCCGGTCAGCATACCGTTCAGCGCGTTCTCGATTAGATCCTTATCGCCCGTCTTATCGACGTAGTCCGCCCGCACCCGCTCAAACACGTCGCCGAACAACGTGAGCCAGCGATAGGTGTCGGCGCGATCCGCGCTCTCGGCATGTGCCGCCCGGATGCCCAGGTGCTGACTGAACAACCCCGCCGCCGGAACGGCGGCAACGCCGGCCAGGAAGACAGAGCCGAGTAGAAGGGTGTTACGAACGCGCCGGGGGCGAAAATCCATGCGACTTATCCTCTCGCGCGCGAGATTGCGACATCCTGACTGCGGCGCGCCTGAAGTGGTGGTTCCTACGAGTTAAGTATCCGTGATTCCTGCGCCGGCCGTCCAGCACGGATTTCTTAAGCCTTGTACAGCTGCGGTTTGCAAGGGGCTGGGATCGTTGACCTCCGTGCTTCGGCGCACGGGAGGGGACGGCTGACCCGGTCGGGCGGGCCACGGCTCCCGGGCCAAATTCCGTGGCAAAGTTGTCGGTCCGGAGACCTCAAGCGTAAAATCGCGCCCAGGTAAAAGCGAAGACAGCCAACGAGGAAAGCGGACATGTCGCAGGCCACAGCGGCGCGGCCCCGAGACGAGGCAGGCCCCCTCTATGCCAGATTGGAGGAGCGCATCATGGCGCGCGACCAGATCGGGGCGAGCGAAGCCTATTACGACCTGGTGCGGAACGGTCGGCCGCTATCGGAGATCATGGCCGAAGGCGTGCGCATTCACGCCCCCTACACCCACGTGCCGTATCACGAACGTATCGACGATGGCTACCCGAATTTCGTGAACAACGACCATTGCCTACTCTCGGCGCGCGCGACGCTCAATCTCACGCGCCTGCTGCCAGGGCGACTCGCCGGGCTGCCGATGGCGCAAACGATTTGGTATATCCCGACCGGTCTCGACATCTGGAACCAGAAGATCGGCAAGGCGCCGGGCCACTACTTACGTGGCTTCAAGGGCCGCCCGGTCGCGGACCCGCCGGCGCCCGCTGTGTACTGGCCTGATCAGGAGCCGCTGCGGCTCGAAGGCCCAATCCGCGAGCGGCTGGGCCAATGGTTGACGCTGGTTCATCGGGGCCAGGTGCTCGAAGCCTATCGCGTGTTCCTGGGCCTGATGGAAGAGCGGGCGCATCGGAAGGAAGTACTGGCCGAGCTAGTCTTCGCCGGCCTGATCGATGTCCAGGACCGGATGCTCTACAACCGCTCCTACACGACCGGCCACAAGGCCTACCGAGCGCGCTCGACGGTGGAGATCGGCAACTTCATCGGCTGGGACAACGCGCACCACGTGCTGTACGCTGGCGCGCTCGACATGGCGGTCGGGCCGCGCTGGTACTCGACTTACGAGATGGCGTGCAACGCGGTTAAGATGTTCCTGGATGGCGAAGCGCTGCACGCGGTCCCCTATGGCGGCGCGAGCGAGCGCGAGACGGCGCTGCTGGCCTATACGGAGCCGCTCAACCAGGAGGAGGCGGCGGAGCTGACCGAGGCGATCGTCCGCGCGCCGGAGCCCGCGTTCGTGACAGTATTGAGCAAGCTGCTGCTCGCCGGGAAAAGCCCGCGCCGGATATTGGACGTGATCCAGATCGCCGCGGCCCAAGTGGTGATCGAGACCCACCATCCGGCGAACTTTTCGATGCCGCATCATTGCTACGAGTACTGCAACACGCTCGGCTGGTTCTACGATACCTTCGACCACAAGCTGCGGCTGAAGCTGCTGTACGTCGCCGCCTCGTTCCTCAACCGCGTAGCCGCGCACCAAAGGGCCATCGATGATTCGCATCCGGTGGCCATCAAGGCTCCGGCGGGCGCGGATCGAATGAGCGCCGGCGACCTCCTTGATCGGGTCGAAGCCGCGGTGCTGGCGCTGAACGGAGAGGAGAGCCTGGCCTGGACGCAAGCCTATCTCGACAACATGGCGGAGCGCGCGCCGCTGGTGGAGCGCGTGGCGCTGGCCGCTTGCCGCATGGGCAACGACCCGCACAACCAGGAAATCGCCCAGTGCATGTTGCAGGACTTCGGCACCAATCGAAGCCCCGAGAACGGCCGACTGCTGCTCGCGGCAACATACCATACCGCGATGCACCGGAAATACGGCGATCCCCAGGAGCCGAGCCGACGCTTCGGGGAGGCGATGGGCGTGGCGGAGGTGCGGTAGAGCGAACTCCGGGGATTGTGCGGTGCGGACCTCACCCCAACCCTCTCCCAAAGGGAGAGGGGCAGGAACAGTCACTCTGTATTCGTGACAATTGTCGCCGGCCGCGTTAGCTCGATGAGGGGCGCTGCGCGCCGCGGACGGCGGTTTGGTGAGTCCGTGGCTTGTGCGTCGGCCTGTGCAGCGAGGCGACTCGGTGGTGTCCCTTATGGTGCTTCCCCGCTGCGGCAGCGGTCGGCGCGGTGGCGGTCATGACCGCAAAGGGCAGAATGAGCGCGATCAGGGCTGGAAAATGCTTGCGGGAAGACATGTGCGGAGTGGCTCCGGGTTGGAGGGCGTTGGCTGGGGACGGCGCAGCTCAAGCCAGCGGTCAAGACCCCGGCGCGGAGCTGCGTTCCCGACACTGCCAACTCGTTGCGGAGTTGGGCAAGCACCCTCGCTGGAAAATCAGGATCGTTGCATAAAGGTTACAACAGGCACAACGCGCGCAGCTCCCGGCGTAGGCCCGAGGGCAACGCCGCCTCGCCTTCGGCCGGCGGCCCGAACGCGAGGTCGGGAGGGGCGTCGGCCGGCGCCAGGTAGCGCCAGCCTTGGAACGGTTTGGTCGCCCGCGCTGCCAAGGGCACCAGCATGGGATCCAGCACCAATGCGGCGCAGGCGCTGCCGTCATCCCAGCAGTCGCGCGTGACATCGAGGATGCGTTGGCGAGCGGCCAGAGCACCGCAGACCACCCAATAGATAGAGCCGCCCGCCACGACCTCCGCGGCACGCCGGGGAAAGTTGCGCGTTCGGTGCCGCAGCGGCGGCTGGCGTGCCGCCCGCTCGGCCTGGAGCGATCCCAGGTGCTCGAGATCGCGCACCCCCACGGCCAGTTTGGTCAGGTGCAACACGACGCTACGCTCGTCAGCATAGTTCTTATTTGCGCCGCTGCCGGCGAGTCCTGCAAGGCGCCCCGTTGGATTTGCTACCGAGTGGCCGACCCGCCGAAGGGGCGTCCCTCCCGGGCCGCTGGTCAACTTGACGATGCCCGCCAAAGCCAAAGACAGTGCCCTAAATCGCGCGAGGGAGACGAAGGATGCCGCGACCGACCCGATCTGCTTTTCGAATGCTCAAAGGGCTTGCGCTCGCCGGCATAGCGCTCGGTTTGTCCGCGCCAAATTTTGCCCAGGCCCAAGGTGCCTCCGGGTCGCCCACCTTGGCCGCCGTGAAGGCGCGCGGGCAGCTCTCCTGCGGCGTGAGCGGCGATACTCCTGGGCTTCTCGCTTCCGAACAGCCAGGGCGTGATGCAGGGACTGGACGCCGATGGTTGCCGCGCGCTGGCCGCCGCCGTCCTCGGCGATGCAAGCAAGGTTAAATACGTGCCGCTGACCACCCAGAACCGCTTCACGGCGCTCCAATCTGGTGGAGTGGACGTGCTGATTCGGGAGACGACCTGGACGCTCGGCCGGGAGGCCAGCCTCGGGCTCCTGTTCACCGGCATCAATTTCTATGACGGCACGGGATTCCTGGTGAAGAAATCGGCCGGCGTGACGTCGGCCAAACAGCTCGACGGGGCGACGATTTGCGTGCAGCCTGGCACTAGCACCGAGCTGGCCATCGCCGATTATTTCCGCGCCAACAACATGAAGTTCACCCCGATTGAGATCCAGGACTTGCAGCAAATCCAGCAAACGTTCCTTTCGGGCCGATGCGACGCATATTCGACTGACAGCTCGGCGCTGGCCACGTTCCGCTACACACGGGGCAATCAGGCGCAGGAGTTCGTGCTGTTGCCCGACTTGATCAGCAAGGAGCCGCTCGGCCCGGCGGTGCGCAAGGGCGACGACAAGTGGTTCGACATCGTCCGCTGGGTCGGCTTTGCCCAGATCGATGCCGAGGATCACGGAGTGGACCAGAAGAACGTCGACAGCCAGCTCAGTTCCCCGACCCCGGATGTGCGGCGGCTGCTCGGAGTGGACGGCGATCTCGGCAAGCAGCTCGGGCTCGACCCAAAATGGGCGTACAACGTCATCAAGCAGGTCGGAAACTACGCCGACATGTGGAACCGCGACATGGCGCCGATGGGCATCCCGCGCGGGGAGAACAATCTCTGGAGCAACGGTGGCCTGATGTATTCGCCGCCACTACGCTGAGCTTGCCCTGTTGGTCGCGGTGACGCAAAGTTGCCGCGCCATCACAACGCAGACATGCCAGACATCGTCGCGGACCGGAGAGACCCAAGGCTGAGCAACGCACGCCCCGCGCCGAGCCGCCGAGTGCGTCCTAGTTGGTCCGACCCGCGCATCCGCAACCTGCTCTGGCAGTTGCTTATCCTTGGCGCGGTGGGCGCGCTGGTCTGGTATCTGGTCAGCAACACCAACCAGAACCTGGCCTCCCGCCATATCGCCGGCGGCTGGGGGTTTCTTTGGCAGCCGGCGTCGATCCCGATAGGCGAGACGCCGATCACCTACACTGCCTCGGTCTCCACCTATGGTCGCGCACTGCTGATCGGGATCCTGAACACGCTCAAGGTTGCAGCGGTCGGTGTCTTGCTGGCAACGCTGCTAGGCACGGCCGTCGGGATCGGCAGGCTGTCGCCCAACTGGCTTCTGTCGCGGATCACCGCCGTGTACGTGGAGTTCGTTCGCGACATCCCGCTGCTGCTGCAACTCTTTTTCTGGTACGGCGTGTTGCAGGCGTTGCCGGCGCCGCGACGGGCTTTTCACCCCGTGGCTGGCGTCTTCCTGTCGAACCGGGGGATCAAGCTTCCCTCCCTCGACTGGGCCCAAGCTCACGGCCTGGCCCTCGCGGCCTTCGTCTTTGGCCTGATCGTCACCTGGGTCTGGTCGCGATATGCGGACCGCCGGCAGGCGGTCACTGGTCGGCGGCCGCTGGTCTGGCCCGCCGCCGTGTTCCTGCTGATTGTATTGCCGATTGGGGTGTGGGCCGCGCTTGGTGCTCCGTTCCACCTTGATGTGCCGGCGCTGCGCGGGTTCAATTTCCGAGGCGGGCTGACAATGACGCCGGAATACGGGGCGCTGCTGATCGGCCTGGTCGTATATACGGCCACCTACATCGCCGAGATTGTCCGTTCCGGCATTCTGGCAGTGCCGCACGGCCAATCGGAAGCGGGGGGCGCGCTCGGCTTGCCACGCGGCGTCGTGCTCCGGAAGATTGTGCTGCCGCAGGCGCTCAGGGTCATGATCCCGCCGATGGCGAGCCAATACCTGAACCTCGTGAAGAACAGCTCGCTCGCGGTTGCCATTGGATATCAGGACATCGTCTCGCTGGCGGATACCACGCTCAACCAGACCGGCGAGGCGATCCAAGGCGTGGCCGTCATCCTTGGCGTCTATCTGGTCTTCAGCCTTTCGATCAGTCTGTTCATGAACTGGTACAACGCGCGGATCGCGTTGCGAGGACGTTAGGCGATGTCCGCGGCGGAAAATCGCTCATTGCCGCCGCTGGTGCGCTCCGGCCCGGTTGCATGGGCGCGGACCAACTTATTCGGCTCCTGGTGGTCAACAGTAGTCACCCTGGTCCTACTCTACGCCATCATTGAAGCCGCATGGGGCTTCATCGATTGGGCGTTCGTCCACGCTGTATATAGCGTCCCGGAAGGCGCCAACGTTCCAAATACCAGCGCCTGCGCCGCGGCGCAGGGAACCGGCGCCTGCTGGGCGGTGGTAAAGGAGAAGTACCGCTTCATCCTGTTCGCGTTTTACCCATATAACCAGCAATGGCGGCCGGCCATCTGCATCATTTTATTCGTCGCGTTGTACGCCGTCTCGGCGATGCGACGGTTCTGGCGCAAGGAACTCGCTCTCATCTGGGTCGTGACCCTGGGCGTGGTCGCACTGCTGATGTGGGGCGGGGTGCTTGGGATGCCCTATGTGGCGCAATACCAGCGGGGCGGCCTGCCGCTGACGCTGATCCTGGCCACTCTGGGGCTTGCGGCGGCCTTCCCGTTGGCGGTGCTGGTGGCCCTCGGCCGCCGCTCGACCAGTATGCCGGCCGTCAGGCTGCTCTGCGTCGCTTACGTCGAGCTGATACGGGGCGCGCCGCTGATCGGCTGGCTGTTCATGGCGACCGTCCTGTTCCCGCTGTTCATGCCGGCCGGCATGGACGTGGACAAGCTATTGAGCGCCCAGGTCGCCATTATCCTGTTCGCCGCCGCCTACTTGGCCGAGGTGGTGCGCGCCGGGTTGCAGTCGCTGCCCAAGGGCCAAGGCGAGGCCGCGGATGCGCTCGGCCTGAGCTACTGGAAGAAGACCTGGCTGGTCACTCTCCCGCAGGCGCTGAGGCTAGTGATACCGCCTTTGGTGAACACCTTCATCGGGTTCTTCAAGGACACCTCGCTGGTGCTGATCGTCGGCATCTTCGATCTGCTGAAGGCTGGAACCACGGCGGTGGCCGACCCGCCTTGGCAGGGGTACGGCAACGAGGTCTATCTCCTGCTCGCGGTGATCTACTTCGTCTTCTGCTTCGCCATGTCGAAATACAGCCGCAGCCTGGAGATCGAGCTGAATCGGGCCCGCCGTCGCTGACGAGGAACCTGGACATGCGCCAATCCACCGCCACCGTGTCCGCCTCTCCACGGGCGGGCGCCAATGAGCCGCCGGCCATTGTGCTCGACAGAGTGAACAAGTGGTACGGCGCGCTGCACGTTCTGCGGGACGTCTCGTTGATCGTGGCGCAGAAGGAGCGCGTGGTCGTCTGCGGCCCCTCCGGGTCCGGAAAATCCACCATGATCCGCTGCGTCAACCGCTTGGAGACGCACCAAGAGGGGCGAATTGTCGTGGACGGTACCGAGCTTACCGACGATACCCGATCGCTGGATACGATCCGCCGCGAGGTCGGAATGGTCTTCCAGTCGTTCAACCTGTTCCCGCATCTGACCATACTGGAGAACTGCACTCTGGCGCCGATCTGGGTCCGCAAGATGCCAAAGGCGCAGGCCGAGGAGCTGGCGATGACCTATCTGGAGCGCGTCAAGATCCCCGAGCAGGCGCGCAAGTACCCAGGCCAGCTCTCCGGAGGCCAGCAGCAGCGTGTAGCGATCGCCAGGGCGCTGTGTATGCGACCGAAGATTATGCTGTTCGACGAACCAACCTCCGCGCTCGATCCCGAGATGATCAAGGAAGTACTGGACGTGATGATCGAGCTTGCTGAGTCCGGCATGACGATGGTTTGCGTTACGCACGAGATGGGTTTCGCGCGGCGGGTAGCGGATCGCGTGGTGTTCATGGACCGTGGCGAGATCGTCGAAAGCGGGCCGCCCGAGCAGTTGTTCGAGCACCCGCAGACCGACCGGCTGCGCCTGTTCCTGTCGCAAATCCTGCGGGGCCACTGAACCCGGCCGTAGCCGCCGCGCTTGTCAGATTGGCAAACCCGGCGCTATGCGTCCGCGGCTTTGGCAAAGGGAAGGCGAATGGTGGTGGCCACGGCCGCAGCGGAGCAGGGCCGCGGGCGGTTCCCAGAACTAGGCGCACTGATTGCGGTGCTTGGCGTTGTCTATGGCGATATCGGCACCAGTCCGCTGTACGCGTTCAAGGCCAGCTTAATCTTGTTCAAGGACATCAGGGTCTCCAACGTGGAGGTTCTGGGCATACTGTCCCTGATCTTCTGGTCGCTGATCCTGATCGTCACGATCAAATACGTGATGCTGGTGATGCGCGCCGACAACCGGGGAGAGGGCGGGGTACTCGCGCTGATGGCATTGGCTCAGCGTGTCTGCGTCACTCCCCGGATGCGCGCCGCTGTGGCATTGGTGGGGATCGCCGGGGCGTGCCTGTTCTTCGGCGACGGACTGATCACGCCGGCCATCTCGGTGCTCTCGGCGATCGAGGGGTTGGAGGTGTCGCGGCCAGAGCTTCAGAGATACGTGCTGCCGATCAGCGCCGTGGTAATCTTGGTATTGTTCGCCGTGCAATACCGCGGCACTGGCAGCGTGGGCCGGTTGTTCGGCCCGGTGATGTCGCTTTGGTTCGTGGCCATCGCGCTGCTCGGGATTAATGAAATCCGCCAGCACCCATATGTCCTGCTCGCGCTGTCCCCTAGCTACGCCGTGCAGCTTTGCATCGTTTACAAGGCCATGGCCTTCATCGTGCTGGGCGCTGTGGTGCTGTGCGTCACCGGTGCTGAGGCGCTGTATGCCGATATGGGGCATTTCGGCGCGCATCCGATCCGCCTGAGCTGGACGTTCTTCGTGCTCCCCGCGCTGGTGTTGAACTACTTCGGCCAGGGCGCGCTGGTTATCAGCGACCCGAGGGCGATCGAAAACCCGTTCTTCCTTTCGGGTCCGGATTGGGTGCGGCTGCCTCTGGTGGTCCTCTCGGCCCTGGCGACCGTCATCGCCAGCCAAGCGGTGATCACCGGGGCCTACTCCATGACACGTCAGTGTATGCAGCTAGGGTTTCTCCCACGCCTGACCGTGCGCCACACCAGTCCGATCGAGGGGCAAATCTATGTCCCGCAGGTGAATTTCGCGCTCGCGGTGGGCGTGCTCGCGCTCGTCTTTGGGTTCCGGACCAGCGACAGCCTCGCCTCGGCTTACGGGATCGCTGTGACTGGCACCTTTACCTGCACCGCAGTGCTCGCCGCGGTCGTGTTCCGCCGGCAGTTCGGCTGGCCCCGCATTGTCGCCGGTGCCGTATTCGGGTTCTTCTTCCTGGTCGATCTCACCTTCTTTTCCGCCAACACGATCAAAGTCATCGAGGGCGGCTGGGTGCCGCTTGCCTTCGGCCTGGCGTTGATGGCCTTGATGACATCATGGAAGCGTGGGCGGGATCTGCTGCTCGCGCGCTGGAAGCAGGACAGTCTGCCGCTCGCCTCATTCTTGGCCCGGCTGCCGCAGTCGCGCACGCTGCGCGTCCCGGGTCAGGCGATCTTCCTCACCAGCAACCCCGATTACGTCCCGGCGGCGCTGCTGCATAACCTGAAACACAATAAGGTGTTGCACGAGCGCGTGCTGTTCGTCACGGTCAAGAACCTGGATGTCCCCGAAGCCCGCCGCAGGATGGATGTGGAGGAGTTGGCGCCTGGAATCCATCGGGTGACTTTGCGCTACGGCTTCATGGAAAGCCCAGATATCCCCCGCGCCCTCGAGGAACTGAACTCCCACGGAGTCGTGTTCGACCCGATGCAGGCGAGCTACTTCCTGGGCCGCGAAGTGATGGTCCCGGCGATGGCGCCAAAGATGTCGCTCTGGCGGCGCTGGCTGTTCCTGCTGATGGCACGCAACGCGGTGCCCGCGACGGAGTTCTTCCGTATCCCCTCCGATCGCGTGGTCGAACTCGGGGTGCGCGTGGCGATCTGAGCGCGAAGACGGAGGTTGGATGCCCGGTGCCCGCCTGAGCCGTGTCACCACCCTGCTGGCCCGCGCCCCTGGCTTACCGGGCGGGGACACGCGCTCCGGGATGGAGCTGGAACTGTGCCTCGATGCCCGCGGGCAGATCGAGCCGGCTTGCGGCGAGGAGCCATGGCCAGTACGCCGCTTCTGGCGTGACCGGGAGGATTGGCACGGCATCCTGGTCCCTGTGGGGGAGGGCTGGGGGCTGCGCAGCGCGCGCGGCGAGGACGAGCCACTTTGGGAGTTGCAGGTACGGCTGGTCCGACCAGGAGAATACCTGACGCTGGTCCGGCCGGGGCAGGACGAACTGCTATTCCGGATCGTTAATGTCGAGGCCCTGTGACGCGGAATTATTCCCAGCACTAGACAGGGTACTTGATCGGACATATTCGGCGGCCTAGATGACGAACGTTGGTGGGCCGCCTGGTCCGCCGGCCTTCCGGTGCCGTGCGTTGCTTGCCGGATGCGGGTCAACAGCTTTTATGGATCACATGAACCCTCGATCTAGTCGCGACCCCGCCGAGCCGCTCAGTTGGTCGTTGGCGGGACCAAGCGTCCGGGAGCGTTCTGTGGCCGCGTTTCAGGGAACTGCCTCCGGCTGACCCTGTCGCGGTCTGGGCCTCCTGGGCTGGACAGCCCGATGAAGGAGGCTTGCATGACCGTCCACCCTGCTTTCGCCAGCGCCGATCGCTTCCGCCCATGCAGCGGCCGGACGCGGCCCTGCGCGCGACGGTCACAAGGAGACTCGTGATGGATGACGGCCCTAGTTGGGGCCGGGCTCTCAGGCCCGGTCCACGCGTGACCTAGGTCCGGGGGAAGCGAGGCGGCTGTCCGCCTTCTCCCGCCCGGATCGGACGGACGGAGAAGGCGGCAATGTCCCTCACACTACATTCGCGGCAGGTGGTGGGCCGCACCGGGTGGCGGCAGCGGCTCCTGCGTTACCTGATGGTCGCCGGCCCCGGCCTGATCGTGATGGTCGCGGATAACGACGCGGGCGCGGTATCCACGTACACGCAGGCCGGCGCGCAGTACGGAACCAACTTGCTATGGGTTCTGCTGCTCCTGCTGCCGATCACCTACTTCGTGCAGGAGATGGTCGCCCGGCTCGGCATCGCGACCGGCCAGGGCCACGCCGCCATGATCTACCAGCGGTTTGGTGCCTGGTGGGGCCGGTTCTCGCTGTTCGATCTACTGCTGGTGAACTTCCTCACCCTGGTCACCGAATTCGCCGCTATCGCTCTTGCTGCGCGTCAATTCGGCGTGGCGCCCGCGATCGCCGTGCCACTCGCGGCTATCGGACTGATCCTGCTCGTCGGGACCGGTAGCTATCGGCGTTGGGAGCGCATGACCCTCGGGCTCTGCGCCCTGAGCTTCGCCTGGTTCGCACTGACCTGGCTAATTGGCCCGCACTGGGGCGCCGCGCTGCGGGACACGGTCGTGCCGCGCCTGCCCGCAGGCGGACTGACCGGCCAGCTTGTATTCCTGGTGATAGCGATCGTCGGGACCACGATCGCGCCCTGGCAGCTCTTTTTCCAGCAGTCCTGCGTGGCAGATAAGCGGCTGCGCTTCGCGGACCTAGGCGCGGCACGGCTCGACACGTTCATCGGCGCCGTCGCCGTCGTGGTGTTCGCCGGATGCATGATGCTGGTGGGCGATGCCCTGTATCGCACCGGCGGGGCCTATCAGGATCCGGCGCAGATGGCGGGCGCCCTCAAGGGTATGATCGGCGCGGCCGGCACCAAGCTGATCCTGCTGCTGATGTGCAACGCCGCGATGCTGGGCGCCACGGCGATCTCGCTCTCCTCGGCCTGGGCCTGGGGTGAGGCGATGGGCTGGCAGAACACCTTGCAGGCCAGGATCGGCGAGGCCCCGCGATTCTACGCCGTCTATTCAGTATGCGTGGGCGCCGCTGCTTGCCTCGTGCTGATCCCCGGCGCCCCGCTCCAAACCATCATCATCAGCGTCCAGGTGGTCGCCGGGCTGATGCTGCCCTCGGCGATCATCTTCCTCCAGCTTCTCCTGAACGACCGGGAGATGCTGGGCGAACGTTTCGCCAACCGCGCTTGGAACAATTGGGTGAACTGGAGCTGCATCGCCCTGCTGTTCGCTCTGTCGCTTATCCTGGCCGCGCAGGTGCTGCTGCCCGGCCTGGTCCCCGCCGCCGCCTGATCACGGGAGAGCCGCCATGTCCGACACCACCTTCGACATCCGTGTGATCCATCCGCTCGACGACGCTCCCGAGCAAAAGCTGTTTCGCCCCGATCTCGGCCCTATCCGCATGACCCCGGCCGTGCGCCTCTCGCTGATGCTGCTGCGCGGCTATCTTGCCCTGATGCTGCTTCTCGTCGCCGCTCGGGTTATCGCTGGCGTCTGATATCGTTGGGCTTTGAACCTCCCCTCCCGCAAGGACGGGGAGGTCAGACCGCTATCCCGCGATCTCCTCCGCCATCCGCAGCACGCGCAGGAAGTTGCCGCCCCAAAGCGACGCGACCTCCGGCACGCCGTAGCCCCGACGCAATAGCTCTGCGGTGACATTGGGGCACTCGGACGCGTCGCTCCAGCCGCCAAATCCGCCGCCGCCGTCGAAATCCGAGGAGATGCCCACATGGGCGACGCCGATGCGGCGCACGGCGTGCTCAATGTGATCGACGAGGTCGGCGACCCTGACCTGGTCTGGCTTGGCCTCACGCTTGAGGAAAGCCGAGACCGCAGTGATCTGCACCACCCCGCCCACGTCGCGGAGCGCATCTAGCTGCTCGTTGTCGAGATTGCGCGGGTGATCGCACAGCGCGCGGATGCAGGAATGGGTCGCGACGACCGGCGTGCGAGAGCATTCAGCGGCCTGCAACATCGCGGCTCGCGATACATGCGCGACATCGACCAGCATCCCCAGCCGGTTAAGCTCGCCGATGGCGGCGCGGCCCAGCGCGGACAGTCCTCCGTGCTCGTCCGCCCTATCGCCCAGGTCGGCGCGAGGAATGGCGGCGTCGGCCAACGCGTTGTGCCCGTTATGCGTCAGCGTGAGGTAACGCGCGCCGAGAGCCCGGAACCGCGCGAGGCGCGACAGATCGGTCCCCATGGCGAAGCCGTTCTCGATCGCAGGTACCACGGCCAGCGCCCCATCGCGCCACGCTGCCTCGATCTGTGCCACTGTCGGGGTGATCCGCACATCCATACCCCGTTCTTCGCGGCCCATCCCGCGGATCACTTCCAGCATTCCAAGGGCGCGCGCGAACGCCGCCTGGTCGTTCTCGGGCGTGCGCGCCATTTGCGGTATGTAAGCCGCGAAGCAACCGGCGCCGAGACCGCCGCGCAGCATCTTGGGCACATCCACCTTGCGCGATGTGTCCGCGAACGGATCGGGCCCGTTGGGCCAGGGAATGTCGATATGAGTGTCGAGGGTCAGGATCGAGCGATGGACGGCAAGGGGGTTCGTCATGCTCCCACGCTTCCCGGCGCCGGCGAACGCGTCAAGGGACTTGCTCAGAAACCCACGCGGTCGCCACCCTTGAGCTTTAGGATATCCCGCGCTTCCTTCGGGGTCGCGATCTCCAGACTCAGCTCTTCGAGGATGCGGCGAATTTTTGCCACCTGCTCGGCATTGGATTTCGCGAGCCGGCCGCGGCCGATATAGAGGCTGTCCTCCAAGCCCACGCGCACGTTCCCGCCTAAGATCCCGGCCATTGTGGTGAACGCCATCTGGTGCCGGCCAGCTGCCAGCACCGACCACACATGAGCGTCGCCGAACAGGCGGTCCGCCGTCTCCTTCATGAATAGCAGGTTCCGAGGCTCGGCCGCGATGCCGCCAAGGATGCCGAAGATGGTCTGCACGAACAGGGGCGGCTCTACGGTCCTGCGGTCCAAACAGTACGCCAGATTGTACAGATGGCCTACGTCGTAGCACTCGAACTCGAATCGCGTGCCGTGCGCCTTGCCGAGCCGCTCGACGATGCCCTCGATGTCGCGGAACGTGTTGCGGAAGATGTGGTCGTCGGTGCGATCCAGATACGGCTTCTCCCAGTCGTGCTTCCATGCCTTCACCCGGTCGCCGGCACGGGAGATGTTGAAGTTCATGCTGCCCATGTTGAGGCTGCACATCTCCGGCTTGGCTCGCAGAGGCGCGGCCAGCCGATCATCCAAGGTCATGGTGAGCCCGCCGCCGGTGGTGATGTTCACCACTGCCTCTGTGTCCTGCTTGATGATCGGCAGGAAACGCATGAACACCGCCGGGTCCGGTGTCGGGGCGCCGGTTTCCGGGTCGCGGGCGTGCAGGTGGATGATCGCGGCGCCGGCTTCCGCCGCCTCGATCGCGGAAGTGGCGATCTGCTCCGGGGTGATCGGCAGGTGATCCGACATGCTTGGCGTATGGATCGCGCCCGTGATCGCGCAACTGATGATGACCTTGTTCGCCATGTCGTGCCCCTCCCCTTGGCCTTCGCCGTGAAGCACTTTGCACCCGTGCCGCTCAGCCTGGCCAGGGGGCGGTGGCCAAGGATCTCGTCGTGAGGGCCGCGTCGCGCAGCGCGCGGTTCGACGCGAAGGGCACCAAGCCGCCGGCCAGCATCACGGCCAGGTCGGGCCAGGCGAGGGGCACGATGCCAAGCAATCCGCGCAGTCCAGGAATCATCACCGCCGCCACCTGGGCGGCGAATGAGACCGTGAGCGCTGCCGCGAGCGTCCGGTTCGGCCCCGGCCGGGCTTCGCGGCAATTGAGCGCATGCGTGAGCTGGCCCAGCACCAGGCTGCCGAAGGTCATGGTCCGCACCTCGGGGGAGGCGCCGTAACGCAGTGCGCCCCAGGCTCCGGCGGCCATCGCACCCATGGCGATCACCCCACCTTCGCGAGCCAGCCGCCGCCACTCCGCTCCGGGCAGGATCGGTTCGTCATGCGTCGGCGGAGGCGCTTCCATCAGCCCTAGAGACGGAGTTTCACCGGCCAACGCCAGGCCGGGCAGCACGTCGGAGATCAGATTGATCCACAGAAGCTGCATCGCCGCGAGCGGCTCGCCCGCCCCAACCGTCGTGCCGGCGAGCACCACTACTATCTCGCTCAGGTTGGTGCCGAGCATATAGCGCGCTGCGCGACGGACGTTGGCGCGAGTGGCACGCCCGCGCTCGATCGCGGCGGCCACCGCGCCGAGTTCGTCGGAGACCAGCACCACGTCGGCCGCCTCACGCGCCGCCTCGGCACCGCGCAGGCCCATCGCGATGCCGACATCGGCGGTCTTCAGGGCCGGGCTGTCGTTGAAGCCGTCACCCACCATTGCGACCCGGCTGCCACTTGCTTGTAGCGCGCGGACAATCGCCAGCTTCTGTGCCGGACTTACGCGAGCGAAGACATCAGTCTTCCGGGCAAGCGCGCCCAGAGCAGCCTGTTCCAGCCCATCAATATCGGCGCCGTCGAGCACCGCCACGCTGCCCGCGTCGGGGCCGAGCGCCTCTGCCACCGCGCGTGCCGTGGCCGGCTGATCCCCGGTCATTACCACAGGATGCACGCGGGCCGCGCGCAGCCGACGCATCAGCTCAGCCGCGCCGTCGCGAACCGGGTCGGCAAGGCCGGCCAACCCGACCCAGGTCAACTCCGAGACCGGCCCGGGTTCGGGCGTCGGGTCTTCCCGGAAAGCGAAGCCGAGTACGCGCAGCGCCCGCTCCGCCATGGCGGCGTTGGCGCGTGTGATCACGTCCCGTCGTTTTGGGGTGAGCGGGACGCGCTCGCCACCGGACAGTTCGTGCTCGCATAATGCCAGCACCTCGGGCGGACTGCCCTTCACCGCGACTAGGCTCGAATCCCGGTCCGTCAGGCGGTGGCCGGTCGTCATGAAGCGATAAGCTTCGCTCCGATACCGCGACCAGAGCCGGGGTGCGCGTCGGCGCTCGGTGAGCGGGTCCAACCCGGCTTGTTGTGCGCAGGCCACCAAGGCGTTCTCGGTGGCCGAGCCGCTTGGCCTGCCATCCGCGGCGATCTCGGTCTCGCTACAAAGGACGCCAAGCTGGAGCAGTCGATGAAGAGCCGCGCCGCTGGCGACATCGAGCCCCGGATCGGTTGCTAGAACGTCGCCCTCCGCCGACACGAGTTCCGCCACCCGCATACGATTGGCGGTGAGCGTGCCGGTTTTGTCGAAGCAGACGACATCGACGGCCCCGAGCGTCTCCACCGCATCGATCCGGCGCACCAGCACGCCATGCCGACGCGCCTCCTCAACTCCGCGTGCGAGGGTGGTGGTGGCAACCGTCGGCAGCCCCTCCGGAATGGCGGCAACCCCGAGCGAGACAGACGAGCGAAGCAATTGGAGAACAGCGAAGCCGCGCAGGAAGCCGATCCCGAACACCGCTCCGCACGCGGCGAGCGAGATCCAGATGAGCTTTCGGCCGATCTGGTCGAGCTGTCGCTGCATCGGCGTTGGCGGCGCGGCCGCATCCCCGAGCAACGCATGGATGCGCCCGATCTCGCTCTGGCGGCCGGTCGCCACCGCGATCGCCGCCCCGCTGCCGCCAGTTACCGCTGTGCCGCGCCACACCATGTTGGCGCGATCCGGGAGCGGAACCTCCGGATCGAGCGTCGCGGCGGATTTGGCCACCGGCAGGCTCTCGCCGGTCAGCATCGCCTCGTTGATCGATAGATTTTCGGCCCGTAGCACGCGGGCATCAGCCGGCACCGGGCGGTCGCGCGCCAGCAGCAAGACATCGCCAGGGACCACGTCCGCCAGCGGCACGTCGATCGCCCGGCGGTCGCGAAGAATGCTAACCGGAGCGCCCTCGGGTTCGGCGAGGCTTTCGAACGTGCGCTCGGCCCGGCTCTCTACTGCGAAGCCTAGCGAGGCATTCAACACCAGGACGCCAGCGATCGTGGCGGCTTCCGCAAGGCCGCCGGTAACGACCGACAACACGCCCGCGGTGGCCAAAAGCGCGGCCGGCAGGTTCGCGAATTGAGCCGCCAGAATGTTCAACCGCGAGCGCGGCAACGGACCCGGAATGACGTTCGGGCCGGCGTTTTGAAGCCGCGCCCGCACCTCGGCGGAGGAGAGCCCCTGGGGCGATGTAGCAAGCGCCCCGGCAACCTCCTCGACGCTGCGCGCGTGCCAAGGCTCGCGACGCTGCGGCGGCGGCTCTGCCCTACTCTTTTCCCGCGCTAACGCCGCAAGTCGTCGGCCGATAATTGCCGCCGATAGTCCCGAATCGTGAGCGACGAGGATGGTGCCCGTCTCCACGCTGGGCCATGCCCCGCGGATACCCGCAAGCTCCATGGCGCCCTGTCGGAGGCGTGCCTGCATGGCAGCCGACCGCCGTAGTCCCCGAACCGAGAACCGTGTACGGCCAGGCAACGCATGAGTGACAATCACGGCCGGCTCGGCCGTGATTGTCGTGGGAACGACTGTCGGGTTAGCCCCGGCGTCGCGGGGGGACATCAGGCCTGAGTTTCGGCAGGATCAGCCTGCTGGCGTGGGGTGCGCCTCGGAGCCGTGACCCTTCCCCGGCCTTCGGGCCGTTGTCGGTTCCGCCATGTCGGCGCGCACCTCGGCGACCATGTCGCCGGCCGCGTCGTTGACTTGGGCAACGGCCTCGCGCGCCTGGTCGTAAACGTAGATGCCGCCCTTGATGAGCATCTTCGCCGCCGGTCGAAGCACGTTGCCGACAATCGGCCCCACCAAGGGGCCGAGCACCGCCACCCCGAGCCCCACTGCCAAACCAGTGCCGAGATTACCCTCGAAGATATCCTCGATCGCCATGTCCTGCCTCCCCCGGAAACATCAATATGTACTGCGTTTGTCGAGCGATGCGACTTGACCTCACGGCGCTTTGTGCGGTGACCCGAAGCTGGCCGTTCACCAATCCTCGGGCACGCCGGCGACGGCATCCGCCAGAAGCTCTCGTTCCGCCGCTGGCCGGTTCCGCTCGGCCGCCGCGACGGCTCGTTTGAGATGCGCCACGTGCCGGCCGTAACGCCGTTTCTTTCCGCTATCATCACGGCCCCAGTGTTCGGCCCGTGCGCGTGCCCGTTGCTCGAAACGTCCTGCGGCACGGCGGGCCAGTCGCTCGCGGTCAGCCTCCGTGCGCGCTTGGGACGCGCCGCTCAGCAGGGCCTCGATCGTGTCGCCAACAAGCTTGTCGATCAAGCCGCCCTCGGCCTCGAACTCGGATTCGAGGAACAGGCCAACCCCGGCCTTGAGGGCCGTTCGCAACGGTGGAGCGAGCCCGGGGACCAGCACCGGCAAGACCAGCACCGCCGCACCCACCGCCACCACAGTCACCACATTGCCAGACCAGCCATCTTCAAGCAGCGCCATCGAGGGCCTCTCGTCTCGTCGCCGATGAGCGCAATCTGCGCCCCTGACGGGGAGGACTCCAGGGCAAGCGTGCCCCGGTCGTAGCCGCGTCAGATCAGCGTGGCGACCGCGACGTGGAGGGCCCATTCTATCAGCCGTTGGATCAGCGCATCAACCAGCATGACGGCAGTGCGTGGCATTTGGTCCAGGATCGCGGGGTGGCGCGGGGCCGTGACTCCAAGAGTCGCCAACAACGCGGCGCGGCGGTCCGATGCCCCGTCGTGTTCCACCGTCAGGCTGCCGGTCAGTGTGCTTGCCCAAGCAGTGATCACACCAGAGCGGGCGAGCATGGCGGCTACCAAGGCGTCGGCCCGCTCTGGGTGGCCCTTCAAGTCAGGCACCCTGAACCGTAGCCGGCCCGGCAATTCGTGAACGAGGGTCGTCATCTCGCGTGTCCCAGGATTGACGCGCGTTATGCGCCGGCGGCGTTGCGCCTCGATGACGGCGGCGAGCCAGTAATATGAAATCGAAACGAACCGTTAGTCCCGGCTGAGCGGTCGTTCCGGCTTTTCCGAATGCCGGCTGTGCCGTCGGCCCATTGGGTTAGGGTCGATCGGTCCCGGCAGCGCCCGCTCTGCCTCATCCGACAATTGCTGCTCGTGTCGGCGCAGGAAGATAAAACCCGCCAGGAGCAGCACCAGTACCACGGCGCCGACGACCGCGCCCACCGGACCCAGCAGGCGATGGAGTTGCTTCCCGAACTCGAAGGCAGCGATGCCATAGATCGCTGCCCATACAATCGCGCCCGCCGCGTTGAAGAACAAGAATCGCGGCCAAGCCATTCGGTTGGCGCCGGCCAGGAACGAGGCCAGCGCTCGCAGAACGGCGACAAATCGCCCGAAGAACACGACCGTGCCGCCGTAACGGCGGAACAGGTATTGCCCCAGCTTTATCCGCCGGTCGGTGAGCCAGATATAGCGGCCATAGCGCAAAAGTAGGCGGAACCCGAATTCGCGGCCCACCCAGAAGCCGATCGTGCCCCCCACGGCCGCGCCAGCTGCTGCCGCGGCGATGACCAGCGCGATGTCCAAGCGGTGAGTCGTGGCGGCGTAAGCTGCGGCGGCGAGCAACGACGCTTCGCCGGGAAAGGGTACGCCGATACTCTCCAGACCGACCGCAAGCGCCACGGCGCCGTAGCCGACATGCGCCAGCAGCCCCTCGTGCCCATGCATATGGCGCCTAGCGCTCCGGATCTAGGAGATGTTGCCTCACCGGCGGGAGATCGGGCCGACGCGGTCGCCCTCCCGCGTTCGCTAGGATGTGGGAGGGCCGTTTGTTACCCGACACGATTGGCGACCAGCTCGTTCACAACCGCTGGGTCGGCAAGGGTCGAGATGTCACCGAGGCTGTCCGTCTCGTTGGCCGCGATCTTGCGCAGGATGCGACGCATGATCTTGCCGCTGCGCGTCTTCGGCAGGGCCGGTGCCCAGTGGATTACATCCGGCGCGGCAATCGGCCCGATCTGCTGGCGCACCCAGACGACCAGCTCCTTGCGCAGCGCCTCGTCCGGCTCTTCGCCGAGCGTTAGGGTTACATAGGCGTAAATCCCCTGGCCCTTGAGGTCATGGGGAAAGCCGACAACAGCGGCCTCGGCGACCTTCGGATGCGCGACGAGCGCACTTTCCACCTCCGCGGTGCCCATGCGGTGGCCCGAGACGTTGATCACGTCGTCCACGCGGCCGGTGATCCAATAGTATCCGTCTTCATCACGCCGGGCGCCGTCGCCGGTGAAGTACAGTCCTTTGAAGGTCGAGAAATAGGTCTGCACGAACCGCTCGTGATCGCCGAACACCGTCCGCATCTGCCCGGGCCATGAATCCGCGATGCAAAGGTTGCCCTCGCACGCGCCGCGCAGCTCGTTTCCGTCGCCGTCCACCAGCATCGGATGCACGCCCGGCAGCGGCAGAGTCGCCGAACCCGGCTTGAGCGCCGTCGCACCGGGCAGCGGACTGATCAGGATGCCGCCCGTCTCGGTTTGCCACCAGGTATCCACGATCGGGCAACGGTGCTCGCCGACCACGCGGTAATACCAGAGCCACGCCTCCGGGTTGATCGGCTCGCCCACGCTGCCCAGGACGCGCAAGCTCTTGCGCGAGGTTTTCTTCACCGGCCCATCGCCATCACGCATTAGCGCGCGAATTGCGGTCGGCGCGGTGTAGAGGATGTTGACCTTATGCTTGTCCACCACCTGCCAGAAGCGCGAGCTGTCAGGGTAGTTGGGGATGCCCTCAAACATCACCGAGGTCGCGCCATTGGCCAGCGGGCCGTACACGATATACGTATGACCCGTGACCCAACCCACGTCGGCGGTACACCAGTAGATCTCTCCCGGCTGATAATCGAATACGATCTCCTGGGTGAAGCTCGCCCAAACCATGTAGCCGCCGGTTGTGTGCAGCACGCCTTTGGGCTGCCCGGTGCTCCCCGAGGTGTAAAGGATGAACAGCGGGTCTTCCGCATTCAGTTCGGCGGGCGGGCACTCCGGCGAGGTGTCGGCGAGCAGACGAGCGTAGTCGTGGTCGCGCCCAGCCTGCATCGGCACGTCCGCGCCAGTGACCTTCACCACGATCACCGTGTTCACGCCGGGGCAGCTCTTCAACGCCACGTCGGCGTTCGCTTTCAGTGGTACTTTGCGCCCGCCGCGCCGGCCCTCATCGGCGGTGATGAGAATCGTCGACTCACAGTCCTGAATGCGACTGGCCAAGCTGTCGGGCGAGAACCCGCCGAAGACAACCGAGTGGACCGCGCCGATCCGTGCGCAAGCCAGCATCATCACCGCTGCTTCCGGCACCATCGGGAGATAGATGGTGACGCGATCGCTCTTTTTGACGCCAAGCGATTTCAGCGCATTCGCGCAACGGCACACCTGTTCGTGCAGCTCGCGATAGGTGATCGTCTTACTGACCGAGGGATCGTCGCCTTCCCAGATAATCGCGGCTTGGTCGCCACGCGCCTCGAGATGCCGGTCCAGACAGGCGGCCGAGGCGTTGAGCGTGCCATTCTCGAACCACTTGATCGAGACATTGCCCTCGAAGCTTGTGTTTTTGATATTGGTTGGCGCCTTGATCCAGGGAATGCGCCTGGCCTGTTCGGCCCAGAATGCGTCGGGAGCGCGAGCAGCCCGCTCATACATCTCGCGATACCGCTCGTGGCTGACATGCGCGTGAGCCGCGATCTCGGGACGGACCGGAAGTGTCTGGCCTTCGGCGGGCTGGGTGTCTGGCATGGGCGTGTCCCTCTGTCGTTCCTCTATTGTTTGTCGCGGATGCCGGCCCTCGCGCTCAGAGCGTCCGATGGTTCATGCCGGGGCTCCACCAGATCGGCCCGGCGCCGCTCATTTAGCCCTTCCATCCACCCATCCGGCAAATGCGCCTCCAGTGAGCGAGCGAGACCGGTACGACCGACAGCCGAGATTGCCGGACCAGGGCGAAGTCCGCAAACTCGGGGTCGGCCTTAATCGCGGCCAGCGAAACCGGCTTCGGCATCGGGCCGACCGCTTCCATGTCCACGCTCACCCACGCGCCCTTCTCCGCGGACGGATCGGGGTAAGCGGCCCGCACCACCTTCACCACCCCCACGATCTCCTTGCCGATATTGGAATGGTAGAAAAACGCAAGATCGCCAACCTGCATCGCTTTAAGGTGGTTCCTGGCCGTGTGGTTGCGTACACCCGTCCATGGCTCCACGCCGTTGGCGATCTGCTGGTCCCAGGAGAACGCATCAGGCTCCGTCTTCACCAGCCAGTATTGGGTCACCGCGCCACGCCCCTCAGGTCCGCCATTTTCCATCATGCTATCGTGTGTAAGGCTTACCGCGAAGCAACACGGGCGATCTTCTTCCTCGGGCGGACATGAGGTAGGAGAAGAAGCGGGGAGGGGATGCCGCAAGTGGACGTGACCGCGAGCGTGGCGCCGGCCCGGCGCAATCTTCACCGCTTTGCCAACCCCGGCCGGTTCCTGAGGGTCTCGGGCGTGCTGCTGCCGTGGGTCGCGGTGGCGGGGGTGATGCTGACCGCCATCGGCATCGTTTGGGGATTGTTCTTCTCGCCCGCCGACTGGCAGCAAGGCGACGCAGTCCGGATAATGTACATCCACGTACCCGCCGCCTGGCTCGCCTCTGCCGGTTATCTCAGCTTGGCGGTCTGCTCGGCGGTCGCTCTGGTCTGGCGTCATCCCCTGGCCGATCTCGCGGCAGTGGAAATCGGGCCGGTTGGCGCAGCCTTTACCGCGCTCTGCCTCTGCACCGGTAGTCTCTGGGGCAAGCCGATGTGGGGCGCCTGGTGGGTATGGGATGCCCGTTTAACGTCGGTGTTGGTTCTGTTCTTTTTGTATCTCGGGCACATCGCGCTGGTTCGTGCCTTCGACAATCCCGAGCGCGGCTATCGAGCCGGGGCCATTCTGGCGTTGGTCGGCGTCATTAATTTGCCCATCATCAAGTTCAGTGTCGATTGGTGGAACACGCTGCATCAACCTGCCACGATATCGCTGACCGGGGCGCCGACAATGTATGTCGGGATGCTCTGGCCCTTGCTGTTCACCACGTTGGGGTACACGGCCTGCTTCGCAGCCATTGTGATGACCAGGCTTCGGGCAGCGGTGATGGAGCGCCGGACCCGTGCCTTGCTGATGGCCCGGGCGCAGGAGGTCGCGACATGAGTCACATCCCCTACGTTGTGGGCTCGTACGCGCTCGGACTGCTGATCCCTGGCGGGTTCGCGATGGCCGCGCTGCGCCGCGCGCGAATCGCCGCGCGGCGCTTGGCCGCCATTGACCCGCGCCGCATCCGGAGACGCGGATGACGCGCAAGCGACGCCGGCTATACGTGCTGTTCGCTTGCGGCATCGGGGTTGGTTCGGCGAGCGCGCTGGCGCTGTCGGCGGTCAGCAGCAACCTGGTATTCTTCATCTCGCCGTCGCGGCTCGCCACCGAGGCGCCGATGCCGGGGCGCAGTTTCCGCCTTGGCGGGCTCGTGGAGACTGGCAGCGTGCAGCACCTCGTGGTCGGCGGCCGGCCGGAAGCCCTGTTTAGAGTTACCGACGGCAAGTCCAGCGTGGAGGTGTCCTACACCGGGATGCTGCCGGACCTGTTCCGCGAGGGGCAAGGCATCGTCGCGCTAGGCTCGGTGGCGGCCGATGGCAGCTTTCGTGCGACCGAGGTGCTGGCCAAGCACGATGAGAACTATATGCCCAAGGAGGTGGTTGACGCGCTGAAGAAGAGCGGCCGATGGAACCCGGCCGATGGACCGCCGCCGGCCGCGGCGACATGGGACGGCCTGGAGCCGGTCCGGGCGCGCGGCGGATGACGCCTGAACTCGGTCATTTCGCGCTTGCTCTCGCGGTCGCCATAGCGGCCGCGCAAGCGGTGCTGCCGCTATGGGGGGCACACAGCCGCGATGCGAGATTGATGGGGACCGCGCCGGCGCTCGCGGTAGGCCAGTTCATCGCGCTCGCCACGTCATTCGGCTGTCTCGTCCGAAGCGCGGTCGTCGATGATTTCTCAGTGCTCAACGTCGCCCAGAATTCCAGTAGCACCGAGCCGTTGTTCTACAAGATCACCGGAACCTGGGGGAACCACGAGGGCTCCATCCTGCTGTGGTGCCTGATCCTGGCGATCTGTGGCGCTGCGGTGGGTGCCTTCGGGCGGCAGTTACCGTCCAGCCTCCGCGCCCGGGTGATCGGGGTGCTGGGCTTCACCTCGGCGGGGTTCCTGCTGTTCGCGCTCACCACGTCCAACCCGTTCCTGCGGCTCTGGCCGGCCCCGATCGAGGGACGCAACATCAATCCGTTGTTGCAAGACCCTGGGCTCGCGATGCACCCGCCGGTGCTCTACGCGGGCTATGTCGGGTTCGCGATCCCCTTTGCCTTCGCCGTGGCGGCGCTGCTGGAAGGCCGGGTGGACGCCGCCTGGGGACGCTGGGTGCGGCCGTGGACGCTGGCCTCGTGGTGCCTGCTGTCGTGCGGGATCGCGCTTGGCTCCTGGTGGGCCTACTACGAGCTTGGCTGGGGCGGGTACTGGTTCTGGGATCCGGTGGAGAACGCGAGCCTGCTGCCGTGGCTCACCGGCACCGCGTTGCTGCACTCCGCCATTGTCGTAGAGAAGCGTGAGGCACTGAAGGTCTGGACCATCCTGCTCGCCATCGGTACGTTCTCATTGAGCCTGTGCGGCACGTTCATGGTGCGCTCGGGCCTGCTCAACTCGGTTCACAGCTTCGCCAACGATCCGACCCGGGGCGTGTTCATTCTGTCGCTGTTGGCCATCGTTATCGGCGGCAGCCTGCTGCTATTCGCCGTTCGCGCCCCGGTGCTCGCTCCCTCCGGCCTGTTCTCCCCGATTTCGCGCGAGGGCGCGCTGGTACTGAACAACATCCTGCTTTGCTCGGTCGCGGCGGTGGTGCTAACCGGCACGATCTACCCGCCTTTCGCGGAGCTGCTATTCGGCGCCAAGCTCAGCGTGGGGCCGCCCTATTTCCACGATACCGTGCTGCCACTCGTCGCCCCGTTGTTCGCCGCGATGAGTTTGGGGCCGGTGCTTCCCTGGAAACGGGCCGATCTCGGCGTCGCGCTGCTCAAGCTATGGTGGGCCGCGCTGGCCGCCGCCCTGGTCGGTGTCGCCGCCGCGCTTGGATTGCGGCAGGCCTTCGCCGCCCTCGGCTTCGCGGCGGCGGCCTGGCTAATCCTCGGCGCATTCGCCGGCGTGGTTGAGCGCGTCCGGTTGTTTCGGATGCCGCTGGCCGCGAGCCGTGCGCGAGTCGCCGCCCAGCCGCTCGCGGTTTGGGGCTCGGCCATCGCACATGCCGGAATGGGCGTGACCATCGCCGGGATCGCCGGCATGTCGCTCTCGTCAAGCTCGATCGTGGCCGTCCGCCTGGGCCAGACTGTTCACCTGGCCGGCTACGACTGGACGCTGCTCGGATTGCACGACGCGCCAGGCTCCGACTTCACCGCGCGCGAAAGCGATGTGCGGGTCATGCGTAACGGGCGCGAGGTGGCCCTGTTCCATCCGTCCCGAAAGACTTTCGCGCAGCAGCACCAGACGATCAGCGACACGGCGATCGCGACCAACGGCCTGCGCGACCTGTACGCCGTTATGGGAGACGAACGGAACGGGGAGGTGGTCTTGCGGCTGCATGTCAACCTGCTCGCGCCCTGGATCTGGCTGGGAGCGCTGGTGATGGCGCTTGGGGGCGCGCTGTCGCTCGCGGATCGGCGGCTGCGCGTTGGCGCTCCGTCCCGCCGGCGCAGCGCCGCGCCAGTCGCCGCCGAGTAGGAGCCGCTGATGGAAGCGATGATGCGCCGGCGGGTGATGCTGCTCGCGCCGCTCGGGATCGCTGCCGCCGCCGGCGGCGCGTTCACCGGTTTGCTCGTACGGATGCAGGAGGGTCGCTATGACCCGCACACCCTGCCCAGTATGCTGATCGGCAAGCCGCTTCCGCGCTTCTCGTTGCCGGGCCAACCCCCCTCGCCGGGGTTCTCCAACGCCGACGTTACCGCCTCACGGCGGCCCGTCCTGGTCAATTTCTTCGCTTCTTGGTGCATCCCCTGCGTCGAGGAGGCGCCGATGCTGATGCAAGTGAGGCAAAGCGGGCTGTCGATCTGGGGCATCGCGTATAAGGACAAGATGGACGCGGCGGGGCAGTTCCTGGCCCGCTTCGGCGATCCGTATGTCCGAGTGGCGCGCGATGAGCCGGGACTGGTGGGCATCGATTTCGGTCTCTACGGCGTGCCCGAGAGTTACCTGGTTGACCCTTCAGGGATCGTGCGCTGGCGATGGGCCGGGGGCCTCTCGGCGACGGTGCTGCGAAACGAGCTTGCACCGATGCTGAAGGCGATGTCGTGAAACGGCTCCTGGCGCTCTGTGTCCTGCTGGTTTCGATCGCCGGGGTCGCTAGGGCGGTTAGCGACCCGGCGGAGATGCTACGCGACCCCGTTCTGGAGAAACGCGCTGAGACGATCGGCGAGCAACTTCGCTGCCTGGTCTGCCAGAACGAGAGCGTCGAGCAATCCGACGCGGATTTGGCCAAGGATTTCCGGCGCATCATCCGCCAGCGCGTGGCCACCGGTGAGGACGATAGTCAGGTGGTCGCCTGGATGGTGGCGCGGTACGGCAACTTCATCCGGCTCGATCCGCCGTTCGACGCGATCACCCTCGTGTTATGGGGCGCTCCGGTCATCGCCGTGGGTGTGGGCGCGGGTGCGGTGCTGCTCGCTCGCCGACGCTCCACGGCTTTGCCGCAACCGCTGTCGGAAGCAGAAGGCCGGCGGCTCGCGGATCTTCTCAAGCAGTGAGTCCGCGATGATGAGCCCTGTGGTCGAATGACTTCCGCGAATGAATGAGGCCTCCATGATCTGGTTGGGGATTGTGGGCCTGGCTGTCGTGGCATTGGCGCCTTTGGCGTTGTCTCTGCGCACGGCGGCGGTTCCGCGCGGCAGGCGAGAGGCGGCTCTCGCACTCCACCGTGCGCAGCTCGCCGAACTCGATCACGACCTGATGGACCAACGCATCGCGCTCGCCGAGCACGCGGTCGCGGTGCTGGAGGTGCAGCGCCGGTTGCTTGCCGCTGCCGGGACGGCGGACCCGGAGCCCGCGCAGGCCAGTCGCTCGACGATTTGGGCGGCACTGGCGCTGGTCCCTCTGGCGGCGATCCTGCTTTATCTGACAGGTGGCTCGCCGTGGCTGCCAGCCGCCCCTCTGTCGCAACGCATGGCCGCCGCGGAGCAGCGGGTGCGCGAAGAGGTGGCACTGATCGACCGATTGCGCGACATGCTGAAGACCCTGGACCCAAGCACCGAACGGGCGCGCGATGGTTATGTGCTGCTCGGAAACGCCGAGGCCAGGCTGGGCGACATGCCGGGAGCGGCAGCCGCCTGGGTGACGGCACTGCAAGCGCGCTTCGATCCAACCTTAGCAGTCGAGGCCGCCGAGGCGGCGACCGAGGCCAGTGGGCACGTCACAATGCAGGCGGAGGAACTATTCCGTCGCGCCCTCGCGGAGGCTCCGGCTGACGCCCCGTGGCGTTCGATGGCGCGGAAGCGGCTGGGCGAAGTTAGCCGGACCGCGCCGGCTGCAACGGGGCGTTAACGCGGAGTTGTCCGCGACCGATGCCGCTGTTCACGGTATTGACGCAAACGTAATGTCCCCGCATGGATTGCGAGAGAGTCACGCAACCACATTGGCAACCTTGTAGTTGGAACCTGTGCGGGACACGATGATTTAACGGGCCTATATCGTGGACGAGAGCCCGCTGAGACACTGAACAGATGGCCTGCCCCGCCTTGCGAGACGTCCAGACGAAGCGCGGGGCCGACAACAATCGGGAGGCGGTCGTCAAAGCGTCGAGGCGACCGCTGCGCGTGAAGGAAGGTGTGACAACATGAGCAGCACGAATACTGAACCTGGCGACGGTCTGGCGGGTGTTTTGCGTAGCACGATCGTGGAGCTGGTTCGTCGCGACGGCCCTGATCTGTCCGCGCGTCAGCTCGGGGTTCTCCTTACCTGCTATTTGGAAGGTGAGGCGCAGACGGTTCGCGGGCTGGCGGGCAAGCTCGGTGTGTCCAAGCCCGCCATCACGCGCGCGCTCGACCGATTAACCGAGTTCGACCTAGTCAAGCGCAAGACCGATCCGCTGGACCGCCGCAGCGTGCTGGTTCAACGGACCCCGGCTGGAATGGCATTTTTTCGTGAGCTGCGCAGCATCCTGCGCGACGCGGCAATCGGGCTGAAGCTACCGGCGGCTGACGCGGCGGCGGCGCGCCTGCGCGCGCACGAGCTGCGCGCGGCACATTGAGCCGGACGAGCGGCGGCGACACCGAGATCGGATCACTTCCGTCCTGATCGGCCGCGCCGATCGCCCGCGCGATTGACGCGCTCAACGACGGGCCGCAGTCTCGGGCGATTGACCCGACTAGCGAGTTGAGCATGAGCGGCCCGCCTCCCATCGGCTCATTCCCGGCCGATCAATACCCTGCCGGCCCCGCGACCCGCCCGCGGCCGCGCACTGGGTGGTTCTGGTTCGTGCTGCTCGGGATCTTGCAGATCCTGCTCGGGGTGTTTGCCTGGTTCGAGGTGTTCGCCGTGACCCTGGCCGGCACGGTGCTCATCGGTGCCGCGCTGGTCGTCGGCGGCGTGCTCCAGATCTTGCACGCTTTTCTGGATCGTTACTGGGGCGCTTTTCTGCTGCACGTGTTGAGCGGTGTGCTGTATGCGGTGGCGGGGTTCCTTATCATGGCCGAGCCGATCCGCGGCTCTGTGGTCATAACCATTGTAATCGCCGCCATGCTGATAGTGGCGGGGCTATTCAGAGTCATGATCGCCCTGCGGCATTGGCACCTGGGCGGGGCCGGGCTCCTACTGTTGGGCGGCCTGGTCAGCGTTGGCGTCGGCGTTGGCCTCTACGTCACCCTGCCGTGGTCGGGGTTGTGGGTGATCGGCACGCTGATCGCGGTCGAACTGTTCTTCCACGGGGCGGCCTGGTTCGAGTTCGGGCTGGCGCTGCGGCGGGCGGGCTAGACCTGGCCGCCTAATAGCCTGCCGGCCGGCACCGGCACATGCTCGGGTATGTCAAAATCATTGACCGATCGTTGCGTACCTGCCAGATTGTTGTGGAAGTGTTCTGGTAGGGCGGTCCGATGGCCACAAAATCCTTTAGCTACACCAATTCAGCGACCCAAAGCGGAGGCGCAACATATTTCAGATGGGGCTCCGCCGCCAACTGGCAGGGAGGCACACTCCCGACCTCGTCGAGCGACGTTGTCATCGACTCGGCTGCCACGTTGAACTACCGCTCGCTCGACAATAATCCCAATCAGACGATAGATAGCCTGCAACTGGTCGCAACGCCATCCGAGCCGTTGCCCTATCTGGAAATCGGCAGTGGCGACAGGCTGACAGTCACTGGAACGTACGCGGGCGGTTCCAATGGCCTGCTCAGCCAAGGCAACATCCAGATTGACGCCAACGCCGCGTTGCTGTTAACGCAATCCGCGGCCAATAGTGGATATTTTCATCTCGTCGGTCCGGGCGCCGTCCTCGAGCGACCTAACGATATTAATGGCGGCTACTACACGTATGGCGGTGCCAACGAAGCTATCATTCTGACCGACGCTACCCCAGGGTACCAGTTTGCGGCGCCGAATGTAAGCGGCTTTGCCCCGGGCGACGAGCTTGCATTCTACGGCAC
The DNA here is from genome assembly GCA_963849305.1 of uncultured Pseudomonadota bacterium. Lineage (GTDB taxonomy): Bacteria > Pseudomonadota > Alphaproteobacteria > Acetobacterales > Acetobacteraceae > CAWKGV01. Next base: position 470,474 of record CAWKGV010000006.1, on the reverse strand, counting down.
CGGATTTACCACGGGGTATTCGAACTACTCCGCGCTGTACCTGCCCGCGACCGGACACGCGTACGGGTCGTTGACGATCACGGGGACCAACGGAGCCGGTTCGCAGGTACTATACAAGATCAACACCTTCATACCAGCGAACAACCCGACCTCGCAGCAATCGTTCGGTGTTCACGACGCCCAGATTGCCGATCCGCGCACCGGGGCCACGGTCACCGCATTGGAGGTGATGGGTTGCTTCGCCGCCGGAACCCGCATCGCCACTGGGCTGGGATGGCGGCTGGTAGAGGATTTGCGGGCGGGCGATCGGGTCACTGTTGTGGGCGCCGGCGAGCGACACCTCCGCCGGGTGAGGTGGATTGGCCAGCGGCGCCTCGATCTCGCCAGCCATCCCCGACGCGAACTGGCCGCCCCGGTGCGCTTCCAGCGCGGATCGCTCGCGGAAGGGCTGCCGGAACGCGACCTGCTTCTGTCGCCCGACCATTGCGTCTTGCTCAACGGCAAGCTTGTTCCGGCGAAGTTGCTGGTCAACGAGATGACCATCGTCCAGGAGCTTGCCGCGCCTTCGGTCGTCTATTTCCACGTCGAGCTAGACACGCACTCGGTGGTGCTGGCCGAAGGCGTCGCGGCGGAGAGCTATCTCGAGTCGGGCAACCGCGGCTTTTTCGCCAACTGGGGCGAGGCGATCAGCTTGTTCCCTGAACTCACGCTCTCCCTCGAGCAAGGGAGCTTGTCGCAGCGCAGATGCGCGCCATTGGCCCGGACGGAGGCCGAGGTGAAGCCCATCTGGCGGGCACTGGTGGAACGAGCGGTCTCGCTTGGTCATACGCGGCCTGAGTACGCGACGATCACCGACCCCGATCTGCGGCTTGTGGTGAATGGTCAGGCGATCCGCCCGACCCAGGTTCTGGGCAGCAGGCATGTGTTCGAACTGCCGCCTGGCGCAAGTGAGCTGCGGATCGTATCGCGCCGCGCCTCCCCGGCGGATCTGAAACCGTATCTCGATGACTGGCGCCGGCTCGGGATCGCGGTCAGCCGGATCGTGTTCCATCGCGCAGGTTCCCGGACTGAAATCGGAGCGGACCATCCCGGGCTGGTCGAGGGCTGGCATCAGCCTGAACGCCGCGACGGTGCGGTTTGGCGCTGGACCAGCGGGGATGCGCGTCTAGAGGTGCCGGCTGGAGCGGCTGGCGCGCGAGTCGAGATCGACGTTCACGCCACGATCACCTACCGCGTCGCCGCTGTGCAGGACGGCCGGCTGGTGGCCTAAAATATAAAGTCAGCGAGAAAGCGGCCTGGGCAAAGATGCCCCGGCCGCACCGCGACTATCCCAGAACCTCGCGATTCACCACATTATCGTGATTGGGTGAGCCGTCGAGAACGCTCAGGATATTGCGCGCGGTTACGGCGGCCATGGCGGCCACGGACTCGGTGGTCACGCCGGCCATATGCGGCGAAGCGATCACGGATTCCAGCTTAAGTAGAGCATTGGCGGGCGGCGCCGGCTCGGTCTCGAACACGTCGAGCCCGGCCCCGCCGAGGTGGCCGGAGATCAGCGCATCGTGCAGCGCCCGTTCGTCGATGATGCCGCCGCGGGCGGTGTTGACGATGTAAGCATGGGGTTTCATCTGAGCCAGCCGCGCGGCATCGAACATGCCGACCGTTTCGGCGTTCTTTGGGCAGTGAACGGTAACGAAATCGGCGCTAGCCAGCGCGGCGTCGAGATCGCCGGCCGGCTCGCAGCCCGCAGCGCGGACGGCCTCGGGCGCGACGTAGGGATCATAGACCAGCACGGTCATCTCCAGCGCGACGCAACGCTTGGCGCAGCGCGTGCCGATCCTCCCGAAGCCCACGATCAGCACGGTTTTGGCGGCAAGCTCAATCGGCAAGTTGCCTCGGCCCTCGGCCCAGCGGCCCTCGCGCACGACGCGGTCCAATGCCGGCCCGCGTTTGGCGAGGGTCATCATCAGATGCAGCGCATGTTCGGCAACGCTGGTCGAGTTCGCGGTGCCGGCGACCATCAGCGGCACGCTGCGGGCGGTGAGGGCGGGAACGTCCACTGCGTCGTAGCCCACGCCGATCCGCGCGACCACCTCCATGCGCGGTGCCGCGTCCATCTCCGCTTGGCCGAATGGCGTGACCGAAAGCGCGATGCCGGCGGCGTCACCAAGCAACGCCAGCAAATCGGCTTGGCGGATTGAGGAGGGATAGCTTCGCACCTCGATATCGTCGCGCCGGGCGAGCAGATCGACCCCCGCCTTGCCCATCGTGTGCGGCACCAGAACCGTCTTGCGGTTGGTGGCCATCGGCGCCTCCTCGGTGTTTAGAGCTTGCGTTGCAGGGCGGCGACGTAGCCGCGGTTCCAGGTGGGCGCGAGCATCACCTCGCTCATCACCACATGCGGCGGCAGACAGGCGATGTAGCGGATTAGTTCGCCGCAATCCGCCGGCTGGACCATGCGCGCGCGCTCCTCGGGGCCAACCGGATTCGGGCGCTTGTCGAGAATGGGCGTCGCCACCTCGCCGGGGAGCATCACGGAGGAGCGGATGCCATTGACGCATTCCTCCATGTTGATGGTGTGGCTCATCGCGACCACGCCATGCTTGGCGGCGGTGTAAATCGGTCCGCTGAAGCCGCCGATGAAGCGGCCCGCCATCGACGCGGTGTGGATCAGTAGACCGCTTTTCTGGGCGCGCATGATCGGCAGTGCCGCGGCGATGCAATAGAGCGCGCTCGAAAGATTGCCGTGGACCAGCTCGTCAATGCCTTGCGGCGTGAGCTTGTCCCAGTGTCGGTCCGCGATGTTGAGTCCGGCATTGTTCACCAGGATGTCGAGCCGGCCGAGCGTATCCTTGATGAAGGCGCCGACTTCCTGCACCTGTGGCGATCGCATCACGTCGGCCGGCTGCACATGCGCTGCGCCCCCGTACTCCCGGATGCGTCCGGCGACGTGCTCTAGCGGTTCGCGCCGCCGCCCGGTGAGCACCAACGTGGCACCCTCCTCGGCCAGCGCCAGCGCCCCGGCTTCGCCGATGCCGCTTCCTGCGCCGGTGACCCAGGCGACCTGACCCGCCAATTTACGCATGTTCGCTTCCCTCCGCGCGGTATGGCCGGCATTCAACGGCTTCGGTTATTTGTTACAGGGGTAGCGTTCGGCGAGGAACCTGAACAGGCCCTCGGTCGCAGGCTCGTTCGCGCGGGTCGGGTCCGCCTGCACCCAGCGCGCGAACTCGCGAAGCGTCTCGGTTCGCGAGGGAGTGGGGTGCGGAAAGCAGAATGGCCGGGCGTGACGCAGCTCGACGTCGACCGCGCCCTGGGCGAAGCCGTGGCAGAAATCGACCCTGGCATCCCCGAGCGCCTGGTTCGGGTTGGCGGTGCAAAGCGCGGCAAGCTGGCCCGCTGTCCGGGCCTGCAACTCGACTGACCGAACCGCATGGGCAGCGGGAGCAAGCGCGATCGCCAGCGCGGCGCCGACGAGAACGGTGATCGGCCTCATGCGTGAACTCCTGTCGGAAGCGGCCCATCGAGTGTCGGCAATTCGGCGTCGGAGGCAAGCCTCAAGCGCCAGCTTTCCAGCGTTGCCAGCCGCCGGCCCGGAGGTCGCACGCGGAACAGCTATTGCAGCCGTACCCCCATCCGTGCCGGCGCGCGTGGTCGCCCAGATAGCAACTGAGGGTGTGCTCGCAGATCAGCTCGACGAGTGGCTCGCCGCCCAGTTCGTGGGCGAGCGCCCGGGTGGCCGCCTTGTCCCGCCACATCAGCGGTGTTTCCAGCACGAAGCGTCGCTGCATCCCGAGATTGAGCGCAAGCTGCATGGCCTTGATCGTGTCGTCGCGGCAGTCGAGTTCGACTGCGTGCCTTTGGCCGTAGGCGAAGCCGACGGTCTCCACATAGTCATATCCGGCGAGCGCCCAGAAGGCAGGTCATGGAGTCCTGGCCGCCGGAGAACAAGACGAGGGCATGGTCAGTCATGGCCTCGCTCTTCTACGCTGTTCGCATGCAGGACAGGAGGGGCCGATGCGGACGCCCGATCAGGTTCTCGCCTCGCTGTGGGAGCAGACGGGGCTGCCGAAGGACGCGCTTGTCGGCGTCCAGCTTACGGGCAACGACCCGGTGCTGCCTTCCTCTTTCGCGGTCGGCGCCGCTGCGCAAGTCGCCATCGCCGCTTCGGCGCTGGCCGCCGCGACAATCGGGGCATCGCGCGGCCTGCTGCGCCAGCGCGTCGGCGTCGATATGCGCCACGCCGCGATCGAATATCATTCCGAGCGGTGGCTGCACGTGAACGGCGCGCCGCCGCCCGAGCCCTGGGACAAGGTCGCGGGGACGTACCAATGCGGCGACGGGCGTTGGGTGCGGCTGCACACCAACTTTCCGCATCACCGCGACGGCGTGCTGAAGCTGCTCAAGTGCGAGCACGAGCGCGCTGCCGTGGCGGCGGCGCTGGAAGAGCGCGAGGCCCTCGCCTTCGAGGATGCGGCGGCGGCCGCCGGGCTATGCGTGACGGCGATGCGCAGTTTCGGCGAATGGGACAACCACCCCCAGGGCCGGGCGATGCAAGCCGAGCCACTGGTCGCCATCACCCGGATCGGCGACGCGCCCCCACAGGGGCTGAAGCGGGCGGCCCGGCCGCTGGAGCGGGTAAGCGTATTGGACCTCACTCGCGTCATCGCCGGCCCGGTATGCGGGCGGACGCTTGCGGCGCATGGAGCCGACGTGTTGCTGGTGACTGCGCCGCATCTCTACAACCCGCCACCGCTGGTGATCGACACGGGCCGCGGCAAACTCTCGGCCCAGCTTGATTTGCGCCAGGCGACGGCACGCGAGACCCTTCGCGAATTGCTGCACGACGCCGACATCTTCGTGCAAGGATATCGTCCCGGCGCAATCGCGGGCCTCGGCTTCTCTCCGCGCGAAACGGCCGAGATCCGGCCCGGCATCGTGCATGTATCGCTCTGCGCCTATGGCTACACCGGGCCGTGGTGCGGACGACGCGGCTTCGACAGCTTGGTGCAGACCGCGAGCGGCTTCAACGCGGCGGAAGCAGAGGCCGCCGGCCAGACCGGGCCGAAGCCGCTGCCCGTGCAGGCGCTTGATCATTCGTCGGGGTATCTGATGGCGCTTGGCGCCCTGGCCGCGCTGCATCGTCGCGCGATAGAAGGCGGAAGCTGGCATGTGCGGGTTTCGCTGGCGCGCACCGGCCATTGGGTGCGCGGGCTCGGCCGCGTGCCGGGCGGGTTGGCCTGTCGCGACCCCAAGCGCGAGGAGATCGCCGATCTGCTGGAGGAGAGCGAGTCGGGCTTCGGTCGCCTGTCATGCGTTCGGCATTCGGCGCAGCTATCCGAGACGCCGGTGCGCTGGACTCGACCATCGGTGTTGCCGGGAACGGACCCGCCGCGCTGGCCGTAGCCACTCTCCCCGAGCCAATTAGGTGGCCGCGCGCTTGCTTGCCTCGAGTCCTCCCCCCGCCCCCTCCCGCAAGGAGAGGGGGAGTTGACGGCCCGCCTCAGGTACATGTGCTGACCGCCGTTGATCGATAGGGTGCTGCCGGTAATGAAGTCGGCGTCATCGGCGGTGAGGAAGGCGATGCCGCGCGCGATGTCCTCGACCCGGCCGAGCCGGCCCACCGGAATGCGGGCCACGATTTTCTGCAGCACGTCGGCCGGCACCCCGCGCACCATGTCGGTATCGATATAGCCGGGCGCGATGGCGTTCACGGTGATGCCGTAGCGGGCACCCTCCTGCGCGAGCGCTTTGGTGAACCCGTGGATGCCCGATTTCGCCGAGGCATAGTTCACCTGGCCGTACTGCCCCGCCTGGCCGTTCACGCTGCCCACATTGACGATGCGGCCGAACTTCCTCTCCCGCATCCCGTCGAAGGTCAGCTTGCAGAGATTGAAGCAGGAGCCGAGATTGGTGTCGATCACCGCATCCCACATCTCCCGCGTCATGCGTGCGAGCGTCGCGTCGCGGGTGATGCCGGCATTGTTGACCAGGATTTCAATCGGGCCGACCTCGGCGGTGAGGCGCTCGACCGCCTCCTTGCACTGGGCGAAATTGCTGGCATCAAACCTGACTGTCTTGAACCCGGTGTCGCGCTGGAAGACCTGCGCTGCCTCCTCGTTGCCCGCGTAGCTCGCGACGATAGTGCGGCCTTGGGCGGACAGGGCCTTGCTGATTGCCGCACCAATGCCGCGGGTGCCGCCGGTGACAAGTGCCACTCGTGCCATCTTGGGGTGCCCTCCTGTTGTTTGTGGCCAGGTGGTGTGACCCACCCGAGGGCCGTTCTATCACCGGTGGCATCGCGCGTAAGGGGGCGCGGTGCCAAGCCCGGTCTTGGCGGCCTATTGTGTAGCGGGCGGGGCAGCCTTCCCAGACATGGGCATGTGCATATCGTTGGACATGGCCGGGGCGGGCATGGCCACGCCGCCGCGTCCTGTGAAAGTCGGCAGCATCCAAGGCGTGGCCATTACCACTGCGCCATAGACGACGAGAGCGGCGGCCGAGGCGCGGGACGCCAGGCGACCCCACGGTAGCGTCTTCTCGGCGAATATGAGGAGCGTGATGGCCGCCATCGCGGCCATGTTCATGATGCCGAGCGGAAACAGGATCACGAACAGGAGCCAGCAGCATCCGAGGCAATAGGCGCCGTGGAGCAAGCCCATGCGCAACGCGCCCGCCTCCCCGTCATGCCACGCCGTCATGATAAAGGTGATGGGCGTGCGGCACTTTGATAGGCAGACATCCTTCAACGGCGTAAGCTGGTATAGGCCCGCCGCGACGAGCACTGCGCCGCCGATGCGGGCGGCGGTCGCTCGCGAGAGGTCGGCATGGTCGCCGAGGGCCTCGGCGGCGCGCGCGCCCAGATACGCGGCAACGCCTGCCAGTGTCCACACAACCATATAGGCCGTCACGAAGACCCAGGTCGAAACGAAGGCATCGCCGTGCCGGCGCTTGTGCGATTGCACCCGATGGAAGGTCAGGATCATGGGCGCGGCAGTCGGAAACATCATGGCCACCATCATGACCACCCAGATCAGCAGGAACAGTGGCGCGCGCAGGCCCATGGTGGGCGAGGCCATCGTGACATCCATGCTGGCGCCTCTGCCCTGCCAAACGAGCAGCACCCAGGCCGCTCCCGCCAAAGCCAGGAGCAGGATCAAGATGACGTTACGCTGAATCGAGACCAGGTCGGTCCGGGAGCGGTCCATGACGGCGTATCTCCCCACAGCGGTAGGTCGCAGCCGTAGCAAGGGTCTGGGGAACGGCGCGGACGTGCGCGGCGGGCCGTTAATTCGACCAGTTGATCGGCGCGTAATGACCATTCCTGCCGGAGTTGTCCCAGCGCATACCGTGGTCGGCGAAGGTGCTGCCCTTGCCGCCTACCGCCAACGCGAGTTTGTCAGGCGCGACCGGATGGCCGGCCGCCACCCAAATCTCCCCGCTTTCGTGCATGGTCGGGAGGGGCTCCACCACCATGTGCATTATGCTCGGGATTTCTGCTGAGCGGGCCTTACCCTCGACGGCATATTTGATTGCCACCTTTTTCGCGCCGAGATGTTTGCCAATCAGAGGCGCAAAAGCCGCCATTGGGCCGCCCTCAGCGCCGCCGAAGATCGCGCCCAACGCCGCAGTCTGCTGGTCGTCGGCGCGCTCGTCGATGTACGCAGCAAGCGTCCAGTTGCCTTCTCCCATGGCACCCGGCGTATGGCCGATTACGGCAATGTTGAGCCCATCCAGCGATACGCTGTCGTAATTGCCCTTTTCGATATGGAACACGAGCGCCACGTCGCACGCGCCCTGGGTCGGCCGGGCCGTCAGGGGTGCGCCAGGCGAAACGAGGCAAGGGCACAGCACGTCGCAGTTGCAGTTCTCGAAATAGTCGCCAGACAGTTGCCACTTCTTCTGCTCGGCCATCTGCCCCCTCCCATGATGATGATCGGACAACCAGTACATGTTAGCCCGGCTTTCCATTGGTCTCCAACTCTGCTCTGGGGCAGGGCGCTTGTTGATGGGTCCGGACAGTGGCAGCTTACGGTGCGCGGAGGGTGTGGCGATGGCGGTGAACAAGGTCTATCCGGATGCCCGGGCAGCGCTCGCCGGTGTTCTGCGCGACGGCATGATGATCCTGTCCGGCGGCTTCGGGCTCTGCGGCATCCCGAGCGCGCTGATCGAGGCGATCCGAGAAAGCCGGGTAAAGGATCTTACCGTTGTCTCGAACAATGCCGGCGTCGACGACGTGGGCCTGGGCGTGCTCCTGCGCACACGCCAGATCCGCAAGATGATCAGCTCCTATGTCGGCGAGAACTCGACATTCGCTCAACAATACTTGGCTGGCGAGCTGGAGATCGAGTTCAACCCCCAAGGGACGCTCGCGGAGCGCATCCGCGCGGGCGGCGCGGGCATCCCCGGGTTCTACACCGCGACGGGCGTCGGGACCCAGATCGCCGAGGGCAAGGAGACCAAGGTGTTCGACAGCAAGACCTGTGTCCTTGAACGGGGGCTGCGCGGGGATCTCGCGGTGGTCCACGCCTGGAAGGCGGATCGCGAGGGCAATCTGGCTTATCGTAAGACCGCGCGGAACTTCAATCCGATCATGGCCGCCGCCGCCGCCGTCACGGTGGTCGAGGTGGAGGAGCTTGTCGAGCCGGGCCAGATCGAGCCGGACAGCATCATCACGCCCGGTATTTTCGTTGATCGCATCGTGAAGCTCGCGTCGGCGGACAAGCGCATCGAGCAGCACACCGTGCGCAAGCGTACCTGAGGAGGTTCAAGACATGGCTTGGACGCGCGATCAAATGGCCGCCCGCGCCGCGCGCGAATTGAGGGACGGCTTCTACGTCAATCTCGGCATCGGCATCCCGACCCTGGTGGCGAATCATATCCCGGAGGGCATGTCGATCCAGCTCCATTCTGAGAACGGCATGTTGGGCATGGGCCCGTTCCCGTTCGAGGGCGAGGAAGATCCGGACCTGATCAACGCCGGCAAGCAAACCATTACCGAACTACCGACCACCAGCTATTTCGACAGCGCGTCGAGCTTCGCGATGGTGCGCGGCGGGCACATCGATATCTCGATCCTGGGCGCGCTCCAGGTCGCGGAGAACGGCGACCTCGCCAATTGGATGATCCCCGGCAAGATGGTCAAGGGGATGGGCGGCGCGATGGATCTGGTTGCCGGCGTGCCGCGTGTGGTGGTGCTGATGGAGCACACCGCCGGCGGCAAGCCTAAGCTGCTGCACAAATGCACACTGCCCCTGACTGGCGCCGGCGTGGTCGATCTGGTCATCACTGAACTTGGTGTGTTCGAGGTCGGGAAGAATGGGCTCGTGCTCGTGGACGTCGCGCCCGAGGTGACGGTGGAAGAAATCAGGTCGAAGACCGAAGCGTCGTTCACCGCGGCGCCGGGCCTGAAGGCCGCCGCTTGACGAAGCTGAGCGCCGGGGCGGGATACATTGGCACCGGATCGAGCGGGCTGCCCCAGAGGCGATCACCTGACCGGGCGAGCAGCATGATCCCCGACTTGACCCAGGTGTAGATCCGGACCCGCGCCTCGGGCGAGAGCGGGTCGCCCACGGCGATCACGGTTTTCAAGGCCCCAAGATCGGGCCTTGATCCCGCCCGCGGAAACGCCGCCGCCGACAAGCTGGCTGCGGGCGCCGCCAGCACCGTCGCGCGCTCCACTGCCGCGAGGGCCAACAACTCGGCGGGCGACGCGCCGGCCAGGATGGTGGTCGTGCCCTCGGTCAGTGCGGCGAGCCAGGGCCACGCCGCCTCGCCGAACACGAACATGCGGTCGTCCGGGCGGAGGTCAGCGTGCAGCAGCAGTTCGGCGAAGGGGTGGATCAGGGATGCCGGCGGCCAGGCTTGGGAGAGGAGGGCGGCGATCTCCGCCGGTAACTGCTCGGTGCGATCCGCCGCGAGGGTGTCACGCGAAAGCGCGAGCCTCGTGCCATCGGAGCGGCGCAGCACCAATGCTTCCTCTGGGCCGCGCCGTGGCGCGATCCGGATTGGCGCTGTCGGCAGGCGCGCGAAGGCACTGATGGCAGCCTTGAAGATTGTCGGCTCGGCCGCGGCGAAATCCATCAGGGCGGGCCAATCAGAGAGAACTATGCCGTATCCCGCGCGCAAGAGGTGCAAGAAGGCCCATGCGTTGCTCGTGGCGACGCGCTCCCGGCTCGGGACATGGAGGATGCCGGCCGGCGCTAGCACGCCCAGCTCCGGGGTTCACGGCTTCTCGGAGCGTGGGCCGCCGATTGCCTCCGCTATACCGACAAGCCCGCCCATGCTGCTCGCCATGTCGGTCGGGATCAGCACGGTCACGCCCCGCTCCTTGTTCATCTCATAAAGCAGGTTCATCTGCCGGAGCTTGAGCGCATATGGGTCCAAACCATAAAGCCCGGCGGCTTCCAGGATCTGCTCGGCGATCGCCCGCTCGGCGGAAGCGAGAGTGACGCGCGCGGCCTTCTCCCGCTCCGCCTGCGCTTGGCGGCTCATTGCGTCTTGCAGTTCGCGCGGGATCACCACGTCCCTGATCTCCACGCTGCGCACGATCACGCCCCAGTGCAGGGTTTTCTCGCCGATGGTGGCGCGCAACTGCTCGTCGGCCGCCCGGCGATCCGACAGCAGACGCGCAAGGTCCGAGGCGCCGATCATCTCGCGCAGGCTGGTTTGCGCCACGCGCTCGATCGCCTCACGGTAGTTGGCGATGCGGATCGCGGCTGCCATGGCGTCTTCCACCTGCCAGAACACGATGGCGTCCACGCCGACCGCGATCGTGTCGCGGGTCAGCGCCTGCTCGGCGCTGATGGTATTGGTTTGGATGCGCAGGTCGATGACCTGGGTGGCGCGGTCGAGGACGGGCAGGAGCAGATATAGGCCCGGCCCCTTCACGGCATGAAAGCGGCCCAGACGCAGCACCACGGCGCGCTGCCATTCTGTTGCGATGCGAACCGACAGCAGCAGCAACGCCACGATGACGGCGACGACGACATAGACCCCGATCATGCCTCCACACTCGGGATCGTCACCCCGACCATGTCGCCTTCGCGCACGATGCCGGCCAGCCGGTCCTCGCTCCAGTCTTCGGTGCCGAGGGGGCGGCGCGGGAGCACCATCCATCGGTAGTCGGCGGTGGAATCGACCACGCGCACCTTCATCGTGTCCTGCAGGACAGTGCCGAACTCGGCCAGCAGCCCGCGCGGGTCGCGCACCGCCCGGGCGCGATAGGCGGCCGATTTGTACCAGAAGGGCGGGTAACCCAGGACAGCGCGCGGATAGCAACTGCACAGTGTGCAAACCACCAGGTTGTGCAGTTCCGCCCTGTTCTCCAGCACGCCGAGCGGAGGCGCCCCGCGCATCGGGATGCCGAGCGCCTCGGCTGCCTTCGCGCCGTCTTCCAGCATCAGCACGCGAAACGGCGGATCGACCCAGGCTTTAGCCACCATGCGCGCGCCCTGCGCCGGGGATGCCGCGTCGGTTGCCGCGATGCGCTCCGCGATCTCGGTGGCGGAGACGAGGCCCTTGTCCGACAGGACAGTGCGCAACGCGTCTAGCAACCGCTCCGAATCGGTTTCCAGGATGTTCATGCGGGCTCCAGCCAGTGTTCGTAGAGTTCCACCAGCACTTCGTCGCCCATCCGGCCTTCTTGCCACACCGCCGGCAGATTGAAGGCGACGTGATACAGCGCGCGCAGGTCGGCGGGGCGGGCGAAGGCCAGGTCTTCGGGATTGGGGAAGGCGCCCAGTCGGCGCACCACGCGTCCATGCGCTCCGCGCACATAATGTGGAGTTCGGATGTGGACCGGCCCCCGCGTTTCGGGCCAATCATCCCTGACACGCACCGCGGCGCCGGGCATGAAATCCGCCATCACCTGCGCTCCAGCGCGGCGCGAAGCTCGGATTCGGCGATCACGCCCTTGCGCAGCAAATTGTCTGCGATCGAGCGGACCCAGCGGCGGTAATAGCTCAGGCGGTGATACTCGTTCTCAGGGATTGCCTCGATACCGCGCCGCAGTTCGTCCACGGTCATGACACCCTTGCCGCCAAGCACCTGCCGAAGCGCATCCACCGTCTTGTCGAAGTCATTAAGCGCGTGTGGCGCCGTGTCCACCGGCTCGCACATGAACTTCGCGGCGCCGCCAAGGTCGTGATGGGCGCGGGGGACGTCCTTATCCATGAACGAACGATACCCCCGCTGCCGCCAGTGAGGCTAGACCTGGAGCGCGACCGAGGACGAAAGGCGCTTCTCGCTAAGCCCGCCCTCGCGTGCCGAGCCACACTCCGAGGGCGACCGACGCCGCCAGCGCGCCCGCTCCCGCTAGCGCGGCAGTCGCGCCGGGCTTCGCTCCCGCCTCCAGGTAGCGGCGCTCGGGAACTTCGCGCGGCAGATTGCCGCCCGCTTGGCGCGCCATCAGCAGCACCTCCGCCGGATGCATCGCCCAGCGTCCGGCGCCATGCTGCACTTGCAACCGACAACTGAATCCGTCGGAGATCACCAGCGCGTCTTTTGCGAGCTTGCGGACCGCAGGCAGCAATTCCTGCTCGCCGATCTTCATCGCGACATCGTAGTGCTCCTCCTCGTAGCCAAAGGCGCCGGCTTCGCCGCAGCAGCCGCTCTTGTTGGGGATCAGTTCCAGGCCCATCGCCTTCAGCATCTTCTCCTCGGCATCCGGGCTCAAAACAGCGCGCTGATGGCAGTGCATCTGCAAGAGCGCCTTGCGCTCGAGCTTCGGCGGCTTCCAGCCGTCGGTCGCCATCAGCAGTTCGCTCAGGGTCTTCGCCTGCCGGGCGAGGCGCTGCGCATCCTGGTCGTGTGGCAACAGGTTGAGCATCTCGTCGCGGAACACCGACAGGCAACTCGGCTCCAGGCCCACCACCGGGATGCCGGCGCGGATCGCCGGCCGCAACGCCTCGATTGTCTGCTGCAATTTCTGCCTGGCTAAGCCGAGCATTCCGTAGTCATAGAGCGGCCGTCCGCAGCAAAGCCGCTGCTCTGGCACGATCACGCGGTAGCCCGCGTCCTCCAGCACCGCCACGGCGGCCTTCGCGGTCCCGGTCAGGAAGTAGTTGTTCCAGGTGTCGGGCCATAGGATCACTGGCGGCAGCGTGCCGTCGTCGGCGCGCGGATTGGGGCGGCGGGTGAACCAGTCCTGGAAGCTTTGCTTGGCGAACGCGGGCGGTTCGCGTTCCTGCGTCAGTCCGGCGAGCCATCGGGCAGCCGGCCCGATCATCGGGGCGCGTATTGCCTCGTTCACCACTCCCGGAGCGAAGCGCGCGGCCCGGGCCCACAGCCAGATAAGCCCCATCGAATAGGCGGAGCGAGGCCGCAGCCGGCCCTTGTAGTAATGCGCCAGGAACTCCGCCTTGTAGGTCGCCATATCCACCGAAACGGGGCAATCGTGCTTGCAGCCCTTGCATTGCAGGCAGAGGTCCAGGGCCTCTGCGACCGCCGGGTCTCGCCAGCCTTTCTTCACCGGGTCGCCCTGAAGCATCTCGAACAACAGGGTCGCCCGGCCCCGCGTGGAATGGATTTCCTCGCGCGTCGCCTGGAAGCTCGGGCACATGATGTTCCCGCTACCGCTCGGCGTGCGGCACTTGCCGACGCCGAAGCAACGTTCGGTCGCGTGGGTGAAGGAAAACAGATCGTCCGGGTAATGGAACCAGGTCTTGCCAGTGGGCTTGGGGCTGTAGCCTGGGCCCAAGCGCAGATCGGCGTCCAGGGGCCGGGCGTCGATCACCTTGCCCGGGTTCATCTTCCAGGCCGGATCCCAGATCGTCTTGAACTCGCGGAACGCCTGGATGACCTCGGGGCCAAACATTTTCGGCAACAGCTCGCCCTTGGCCTGGCCGTCGCCGTGCTCGCCCGAGAGCGAGCCGCCATAGGCGAGGCACAGATCCGACGCTTCCTCCATCCAGCGGCGGAACTTGGCCACGCCCTCGGCGGTCTTCAGCCCGAAGGTGATGCGCGTGTGGATGCATCCGTCGCCGTAATGGCCGAATAGCGTGTAGCTGTAGGCGAATTTCTTGGCCAATTTGTCGAAGTCGCGGAGGTAGGCGCCGAGCTTCTCCGGCGGCACCGCCGCGTCCTCCCAGGACGGCCACGCCTCTTCGTCCCCGGGAACCCGGGAAGCGCCGACACCGCCTTCGCGGACCTCCCACAGCGATTGCTGCTCCTCATTCTTCTCGATCACGCGCATCCCGAGCGCACCAGAGCCGGCGTGCTTCAATATCTCATACGCCCGCTCAGCCTTGTGGTTCGCTTCCCTTTGCTCATCGCCGCCGAACTCGACGAGAAGCCATGCCTCCCCGTCCGGCAGCAGCTTCTTGCCGGGCAAGTCCTTGCCTTTGAGCGCCTCGTTGCGGATCAGATGCTCGGTGAAGCCCTCGATCGCGAGCGGCCCGAGCGGACGAATATGCGGCACGTCGTCGGCGGCGCGGGGGGCGTCCTCGTATCCCAGCACCATCAGCGCCCGCGCCTTGGGGAACGGTATCAGGCGCACCGTGGCGGCCAGCGTCAGGGCGCAGGTGCTCTCCGAGCCGACCAGCGAGCGCGCGACATTAAAGCCCTTTTCCGGCAACAGGTCGTCAAGGTTGTAGCCGGACACGCGACGCGGGATCTTGGGGAAATGCCGGCGGATCGAGTCGCCGTATCGGGTGGCAATGTCGCGCAGGCCCTTGTAGATCTCCGCCCGTCGTCCGCCACTGTGCTGGATCAGCTCGTAATGCTCGTCAGACGTGGCGCCGACGCGCATCCTGAGCCCGTCATAGGTCAGGATCTCCAGCTCCTCGACATTGTCCACGGTCTTGCCGCCCATGATCGTGTGCGCGCCGCAGGAGTTGTTGCCGATGTTGCCACCGAGCGTACACCAGGCGTGCGTTGCTGGGTCGGGCGCGAAAGTCAGGCCGTGCTTCATCGCCTCGTGGCGCAACGTGTCGTTAATGACGCCGGGCTCAACGCGGGCGAGGCGCGCATCCGGGTCCAGCGCCAGGATGCGGTGCATGTATTTCGAGAAGTCGATGACCACGGCGACGTTGCAAGTCTGTCCCGCCAAACTCGACCCGCAGCCGCGGCCGAGAATCGGCACGCCGCGCGCATGGCACGCTTCGACCGTGGCGATCACATCATCGACGTTGCGCGGGATCACGGCGCCGATCGGCACGGCACGGTAGATCGAATGGTCTCGCGAATAGACCCCACGGCTGCCCGGATCGAAGCGAACCTCGCCCCCGACACGTGCCTTCAGCGCGGCTTCCAATTCGGCCGCGGCTTCGTAGCGGCGCTTCAGTCCGGGCGCCAGGGGCCGCGAGTCTCCTTGGGTACCAGGAGGAGCGATCTTCTCAATCACGGTCATAGCTGTCTGCCCGCCTATTCATTCTTGTCCGATGCCTCGGGCTTTTCCGGCTTGCGGCCGACGCCGGTGAGACGTTCGACGATGCGCCCGGCGACGCCAAAGGGGCTTTCACCGAACGTGAATTCCTGCACCGCGTGCCGACCGATGGTGAGGCCGATGGGCGTGCGGTTCCGCTCGCCACGGGCCATGGCGCCCGCGAGCTTCTTCTGCTCGTCGCTGCTGATAACCGGCGGCCAGGGCGGCTCCAGCGGATCGACCACGCATTCGATCAGCACCGGCCCGTCGATCGCCAGCGCCGCCTTGAGCTGGTCGCGGCAGGTCGCCGGGTTCTCGATCCGCACGCCGCGCAAGCCGCACGCCTCGGCCACCTTAACGAAATCCACGGGGTGGAGATCGACCCGGTACTCGGGGTTGCCGAGATACAGCATCTGCTCCCATTTGATCAGGCCGAGGGTGTTGTTCTTCATCACGACGACCTTCACCGGCAGCTTGTGCTGTGCCAGCGAGGCGAGTTCGCCCATCATCATGGTGGTCGAGCCGTCTCCGGTGAACACCACGACTTGCCGGTTCGGGAACGCGGTAGCGGCGCCGATCGAATATGGCAACCCAGCCATCATCGAGCACATGGTGCCGCTGAACGAGAACCGCTGGCCCTCGCGTAGCCGCATCCGCGCCGCCCAGGTGGTCACGCAGCCGGAATCGCCGCAAATGATCGCGTCCGACGCGAGCAAATCGGGCAGATGCCAAGACACGACCTGAGGCGACATCGGCATGTGGGTCGAATTGCCCCGCTCCTCCAGCAGCGCCCACCAGGATTGGGTGCTCTTTTGGGCTTGCGTCAGGAACGAGCGGTCTTCATTGCGGGGCAGCCGAGTCAGCAGCTCGCGCAACGTGGCGCGCGCGTCGCCGACCAAGCCGATATCGGCCGGGTAGCGCAGCCCGATATGCTCCGGCTTGTCGTCGATCTGCACGCCCACTGCCTGGCCGGGCTTGGGCAGGAATTCGATATAGGGAAAGCAGCTTCCGACGATCAGGAATCCGTCGCAGGCTTGCAGCGCCTCCACCGAGGGCCGCGTGCCGACCACGCCGATGCCGCCCGTGGTGTAGGGACTGGTGTCGGCCACGCAATCCTTGCCGAGCAGCGGCTTGATGATCGGTGCCGCCAGCCGTTCCGCGACCTGCTCCAGCTCCGGCCCCGCGCCGCGCGCGCCGGCCCCGGCCAGGATCGCGACCTTCCGGCAGCCGGCCAACGCCTTGGCGGCATCCTCGATTAGATCGCGCTCTGGGGTGCGTACCGGGGGCTGGTACGCCTTGGAGGCGTGGCCCTTGACGTTGCGCTTGAAGCGATGCTCCTGGCTGGCCGGCATCGCCTGAATGTCGATCGGGAACGCCACGTGCGCGACGGCGCGATTGGATAGCGCGGCGCGGCAGGCGAGGTTGACCACGTTCTCCGCGTGCGCGGGCCCCATCAGCCGCTGGTTGTAGATTGCAACGTCCTGATAAAGATAGTCCTGGTTGATGTCCTGAAGATAATGGGTGCCGATCAGGTCATGATACGTCATGCCAGTGATCGCGAGCACCGGGGCGCCGTCCACCTTGGCGTCATAGAGCCCGTTCAGCAAATGCACCGCGCCGGGCCCGGTGGTTGCGAAGCAGACACCCAGGCGGCCGGAAAACTTCGCGTAGCCGCAGGCGGCGAGCGCGGCGGTCTCTTCGTGGCGGGTGTGGATATAGCGGATCTTGTCGGAGGCTTTTCGGAAGGCGTCCACAAGGCCGTTGATGCCGTCGCCCGGCAGGCCGAACACGGTGTCCACGCCCCAGTCGAGCAGGATCTGTACCACGTGGTCCGCAACTGTATCGGCCATTGCCTGCCCCCTGTGCGCGCCGCAACTGTCCCCGGCCTATGCGGCTCGAGGCGGACGCCTGGGGAGGAACAGTGCGGGCGCAGCCGGAGTTGCCTTCACGGCTTGCGGCGTGCGGCGGCGGCCCTTATGCCGCCAGCGCTTGGTCCAGATCGCGGACCAAATCCTCCGCGCTTTCCAACCCGATCGACAGGCGGATCACGTCCGCCCCCGCCCCTGCCGCGGCGCGCTGCTCGTCGGAGAGCTGGCGGTGGGTGGTGGACGCCGGATGCAGGATCAGGCTTCTGGTGTCGCCGATATTCGCTAGATGGGAGAACAGCCGCACGCTCTCGACCAGCCGCACCCCAGCCTCGAAGCCACCGCGCACGCCGAACGTGAACACCGCCCCGGCCCCGCGCGGCAAGTATTTGCGCGCGAGCGCATGGTACGGGCTCGACGCCAGCCCGGCGTAAGAAACCCAGGCCACCCGCTTGTCGGAGGCGAGGAATTCCGCCACGCGCTGGGCATTCGCCACATGGCGGTCCATCCGCACGTGCAGCGTCTCGATGCCGGTGATGGTGAGAAAGGCATTCATCGGCGCCATCGTCGGGCCGAAATCCCGCAGCGCCACCGCGCGCGCCTTGGTGGTGAACGCGAAATCGCCGAAATTCTCGTAGAACCGTAGCCCGTGATAGGCCGGCTCGGGCTCCGTGAGCGAGGCGAACCGGCCGCCCTGCGACCAATCGAAGCGGCCGGATTCCACCACGATGCCGCCCAGGGAGTTGCCGTGTCCATCGAGGAACTTGGTGGTCGAGTGACAGACGATGTCCGCACCCCACTCGAACGGCCGGCACAGATAGGGCGTGGCCAGCGTGTTGTCCACGATCAGCGGTATCCCCGCCTCGTGCGCGATCGCCGCGACCGCCTCAAGGTCCACGATGATGCCGCCGGGGTTGGCGAGGTTCTCCACGAAGATCGCCTTGCAGCGGGGCGTGAGAGCCCGGCGGAAGTTCTCCGGCTCGTGCGGATCGACGAAATGGCAGGTCCAACCCAGCTTCTTGAACGACAGGCCGAACTGGGTCAGTGAGCCGCCGTAGAGGTTGCGCGAGGCAAGGAACTCGTCGCCCGGCTCCATCATCGTGGCGAAGATCAGGAATTGCGCGGCGTGTCCCGAGGCGGCGGCGAGCGCGGCGCGCCCGCCCTCGAGGCTCGCGACCCGCTCCTCCAGTACCGAGACCGTGGGATTGGTGAGGCGGGAGTAGATGTAGCCAAAGTTGTGCAGGTTGAACAATGAGGCGGCGTGATCCACGTCGTCGAACACATAGGCCGTGGTCTGGAAGATCGGCGTGTTGCGGGCACCCGTGGTAGGATCGGGGGCGGCGCCCGCATGGATCGCGCGCGTCTCGAAGCCGTAGTTGACATTCCGCGCGGGCGCACCATCGGGCTTCGGCTTGCGCGCTTTGGGCGTCTCGGCGTTGGGTGCCCTGGGCGCGCGGTTGCGCACGATACCGGAATTCACCCCGCTCCAGGACAGCTCGCCGCCGAGCCGTCCGAACTCGATCTTCGGACAGCGGTTCATCACCACGTCCAGCCCCGCCGCCTCCGCGCGGGCGCCGGCCGCGTCGTTGCGGATGCCAAGCTGCATCCAGACCACTTTGGCGCCGATGGCGATCGCCTCGTCCACGATCGCGCCGGCTTGGTCGGAGGAGCGGAAGATATCGACCATGTCCACCGGCTCTGGGATGTCTCGCAGCGAGGCGAACACCCGTTGCCCCAGCAGCTCCCGTCCCGCGAGGCCCGGGTTAACCGGGATCACGTGATATCCTTTCCCCTGGAGGTACTTCATGACGAAGTAGCTCGGCCGGTTCCAGTTGGACGACGCGCCGACCAGAGCGATCGTGCGCACGTCTGAGAGGATGCGGCGCAGCTTGGTGTCGGAATAGGGAATCGGTTCGAGCATGGTCATGGACGGCGGTTCCTGGCGGGAGCTTCGACTATGCTGCGGCTTCAGGCAGGGCGCCGCAAGGCGACGGCCCGCGCCGCGCGGAACCGGGGCGCCGCATGGGCCGTTGTTGACCGACTGCCGCGGTGCGGGGCCACGCGCAGCGACCAGGGAGCGCGAATGTCCGTATCGGCCGGAGCGGGCACCCGGCCTGCCGGTGCCGTCAGCCTAAAATGGCGCAGCCGCGGCCTCCGCTTCTATCTCGTCGCGCTTGTCCTGGTCAGCCTCGTGCCGATGCTGGGCTTCGCCGCGTTCATGGTGGTGCGTTCGGCCAATCTTGAGCGAAAAGCGGTCAAGCGGCATTTGCTGGACGCGGCCCAGGAAGTCTCGCTGGTGGTGGACCGCGATATCGCGGCGCAGGAAAGTCTGCTGACGACACTCGCCGGCTCGGCCTGGCTTGAGGACGGCGATCTGGCGGCGTTCCGCAAGCAAGCGGAACGGGCGGTCGCCGGCACGGGCGGCTGGATCGTGCTGTCCGACGCGACCGGGCAGCAGTTGCTCAGCACGCGCCACCCCAGCGGCGGGACGCTGCCCAGGCGTGCGCAGCCGCAGATGGTGGAACGCGTGTTCGCCAGCGGTAAACCGGTGGTCTCCGATCTGTTCACATCGGTTGCGCCTCCGGTGCCGGCCATCTCGATCGACGTTCCGGTGTTGCGTAACGGCCGGGTGATTTACAGCCTGGCCTCAATCCTGCCAGGGGCGGTGTTCAGTAAGCTATTGCGCGAACAGCATATGCCGGCCGACTGGATCATGGCGATCTTCGATCGCAACGGGATCACGGTCGCGCGCACAGCAGACCCCGCGCGGTTCGTAGGCAAGCCGGGCAAGCCCGACCTGATCGCGGAAACCCGGGCTCACCCGGAGGGCTGGTTCCCCAATGTCACGCGCGAAGGCGTGCCGGTGTACAACGCCTTCGCGCGCTCCGGCCTGACGGGCTGGACGACCGCGATCGGCGTGCCGCAGGCAGTGGTAGGCGGGCAGCGCCACCAATCGATCGCGCTCACGATGGGTATTGGGTTCGGACTACTGCTGCTGGCCGGGGCAGCGGCGGCGCTGGCGGGGCGGCGGATCGTTGGTCCAATCGCGGCCTTGCCGACGCCGCCGCCGCGCTTGGGCGCGGCGAGTCGGCGCATGTGCCGCCGGTGGCGATTACCGAGGTCGCGCAGGTCGGCACAGCCTTGGAGGCCGCCGGCAGGCAGATCCGGCAACGCTCGGCGGAGCGCGACCGGGCGGAACAAGGCCTGCGTGAAGCCGAGGAGCGGTTCCGCGCGACATTCGACCAGGCGGCGGTGGGAGTGGCGCACGCCGATTTGGCCGGGCGCTGGCTTCGGCTCAACGACAAGTTCTGCGCCATTCTCGGCTACTCGCACGAGGAGCTGCGCAACCGCCCCTTCCGTAGCCTGACCCATCCCGACGCCGCCGCCGGCGACCAGGAGCAGTTCGAGCGCCTGAGCCGGGGCGATGTTGACACCTACGCGCTCGACAAACGCTTCATTCGCAAGGATGGCAGCCCGGTCTGGGTGCGGTTGACCGCCTCGGCCGCGCGCCGTGCCGAGGGGCGGGAACCGGCCTTTGTCATCCGGGTGATCGAGGATATCAGCGCGCGCATGGCCGCCGAGGAGGCAATCCGCCTCGCAAACGAGCAACTGGGAAGCCGGGTCGCCGCCGAGATCGTGGAGCGGATGAAGGTCGAGGAGGCGTTGCGGCAGAGCCAAAAGATGGAGGCGATCGGCCAACTTACCGGCGGCGTGGCGCACGATTTCAACAACCTGCTGCAAGCGATCCTCGGGAACCTAGAGGCGCTGCGCCGCCGCGCTGATGCCGGCCGGCTCAGCGTGGGCGACGCCGATTTCCGCCGGTTCACTGAAAATGCCCGCCGAGGCGCGGAGCGCGCGGCGCTAACGAAGAGCCTGCTCGCCTTCTCGCGGCGCCAGCCGCTTGATCCCAAGCCGCTTGATGTCAACAAGCTGGTGAACGGCATGTCCGAGCTGCTTCACCGCACCCTGGGTGAACGGATCGCGACCAAGGCAGTTTTGGCGGGCGGCTTGTGGCGCGTATTCGCGGACGCGAATCAGCTTGAGAACGCGTTGCTGAACTTGGCGGTCAATGCCCGCGACCCGATGCCGCGCGGCGGCAAGCTCATCATCGAAACGGCGAATGTCTCGCTCGATGCGGCCTATGCCGCGCGTCAGGCTGAGGTACGGCCAGGGCAGTATGTGATGATTGCCGTTTCCGATACCGGCACGGGGATGTCGAGAGACGTGTTGGCCAGGGTGTTTGAGCCGTTTTTCACGACTAAGGACGTGAGCCACGGCACCGGGCTCGGTCTGTCGCAGGTGTATGGCTTCGTCAAGCAGTCCGGCGGGCATGTGCAGATTTACAGTGAGCCCGGCGATGGCACGACGGTGAAGCTCTATTTGCCGCGGCTGGAGGGCGCGGAGCCAGGGGCCGAGCGGGCGGCGGAACCCGCCACGCCCCGGCGCGGGTCACCGGACGAGGTGATCCTGGCGCTGGAGGACAACGATGATGTCCGTGCCCACACCATCGAGATGTTGCGCGACCTCGGCTACACCGCGCCGGAGGCGTCGGACGGGCCGGAAGCATTGCGACTGCTGAAGACGCATCCGGAAGTGCGAGTGCTATTCACCGATATCGGTTTGCCCGGGGGACTGAACGGACGCGAACTCGCGGGCGCGCAACGCGGGAACACCCTGATCTCAAGGTGCTGTACACCACCGGTTATGCGCGCAATGCCATTGTCCACCAGGGGCGGCTCGACCCCGGGATCGAGCTGATGGTCAAGCCGTTCAGCTACGCGGCGTTGGCGGAGCGGCTTCGCCGGCTGCTGGAGGCTGATTTGGTCCGCTGAGGTCCCCAGTTCCCCGAGCGCCGGTCTCGCGCCTTTACCCCGCTTTTCGCCCCAGCGCCCCGGTAGCGACCTCGGCGTTGAAACACCGTTGGTAGTACTCGGCCACCGTCGCCCGCTCCGCCTCGTCGCACTTGTTGAGGAACGTCATGCGGAAGGCGAAGCCCACATCGCCAAAAATGCGCGCGTTCTCAGCCCAGGTGATCACCGTGCGCGGCGACATCACGGTTGAGATGTCGCCGTTGATGAAGCCGGCGCGTGTGAGATCCGCCAGCGCGACCATGCTTTCCACCTGCTTCTTCATCTTCGCGTCGTCGGCCTCGACACCCATCTTGGCGAGTATGATCGAGGTCTCCAACGCGTGCGGTAGGTAGTTGAGCGTGGCTACGATGTTCCACCGGTCCATCTGGCCTTGATTGATCTGCTGCGTGCCGTGATAGAGCCCAGTGGTGTCGCCGAGGCCCACCGTGTTGGCGGTCGAGAACAGCCGGAACGAGGGGTGCGGGCGGATCACCCGATTCTGGTCGAGCAGCGTCAGCTTACCTTCCACCTCCAGCACCCGCTGGATCACGAACATCACATCCGGCCGCCCGGCGTCGTATTCGTCGAACACTAGCGCGCAGGCGTGCTGCAAGGCCCAGGGCAGGATGCCCTCGCGGAACTCCGTCACCTGCTTGCCGTCGCGCAGTACGATCGCGTCCTTGCCGATCAGGTCGATGCGGCTGATATGGCTGTCGAGGTTCACGCGGATGCAGGGCCAATTGAGCCGGGCGGCCACTTGCTCGATATGGGTCGATTTGCCGGTGCCGTGATAGCCTTGGATCATTGTGCGCCGGTTGAAGGCGAAGCCGGCCAGAATCGCGAGCGTGGTTTCCCGGTCGAACTTGTAGGCGGTGTCGATGTCCGGCACGTGCTCGGTGCGCACCGAGAAAGCTGGCGCCACCATGTCGGTATCGATCTCGAACGCCTCACGCGCGATCACCTTGCTATCCGGCAGGTCAATCGCGGATGTGGGGCGGATTTCGGCGAGGGCGGCGATCTTGTTCATCAGCCGGAGTGTCCTGCTTCTTCCATCAAGAGTCTAATCGGGGCGCCTGCCCTGTCAAACGGCGCGGCAGTTCGCTCACCCCGTAGCGGCGAGCCGTGGCTCTTGTGCCAACCGCGCGCGCAGTGTGGCGTAAGCGAGATTGATGGTTTTGAACCGCTCTTCGGCCTTCCGGTCGCCGCCGTTGGCGTCCGGGTGATTGGCCTTGGCCAGCTCCTTGTACCGGCTCTTGACCGCGTCGAGCGTGACCGGCCAGGAAAGGCCGAGCGTCGCGAGCGGCTCGCGCAGCTCGGGGGGCGTATGTTCGCGCCGCCGGTCCGCCTTCCCCCGGAGCCGCGCCCGGGCGAGCAGATCGAGCGGATCGCGGATCGCCTCCTCGTCCCACCCCCCCGCCGCGCCGAGCCGTCCGAGCGGCCAGGTCGGACGCTGCCAGGCAGTGTCCCGGCGCAGCTCCGCCTCGATCTGCGCCGGGCTCATGCCCTTGTAATAGTCCCACGAGGCATTATACGCGCGCACGTGCTCCAGGCAGAACCACCAGTACTCCCTCAGATTTTTCCGCGATTTCGGAGCGCGGTACTCGCCTGGCGCCCCGCAGGAGGGCATGTCGCAGGTCCGACCCGGCGCCGCCGGGTCGGGTGCGTAGGCCCGGGGTCGCGAGGTGCGTCGGGTCATGATCAGGCTTATGTGCCTCGCCCAGCGCCGTTGGCAATGGGCGCTTGGCGAGGCGGGCAGGGGGCCGATATGTAGGCCATGCAGTCCCAGATCGAGAGCCGGGCCGCCCGGCTGCAAGCGACGCTGGTCCGGGCGTTCGCCCCGATGCGGCTCAGCATCGTCGATGATAGCGCCCGCCATGCTGGGCACGCGGGCGCGCAGCCGGGCGGGCAGACGCATTACACCGTGCTGATGGTCTCCGAGGCGTTCAGCGGGATGAGCCGCGTCGCGCGCGCCCGGGCCGTGCACGAGGCGCTGGCGGCGGAGTTCGCCGGTGGGATGCACGCCTTATCGCTGACTCTGCGCACCCCGGAGGAATAGGTCGCGAGCCGCCCTCCGAGGCAATTCCATGATCCCGGCCTGGCTGCACTTCCTCTCTATCGCCTGGTTGCTGACCGGGGCGGGAAGCGCGGTCGCGATTGGCATCGACGAGGCCCGCGATCCGCAGCACATGTGGATCATGAACGTGGTTTGGCCGGTCTGCGCGCTGTTCGGCGGCGGATTGGTCCTGTGGCAATACGCCGCCTACGGCGGGCTCGCGACCCGGAACAGGGCACACGCGGCGATGCGGCGGGGCGAAGAGCCGCCGAACCGTCGGCTCACGCCATTCCCGATGATGGTCGCTAATGGGACGCTCCATTGCGGGAGCGGCTGCACCCTCGGCGACATCTGCGCGGAGTGGCTAACCTATGGCTTCCCGGCCATCGCCGTCGGCTTCGGTTGGCACCGCATCTTCGGGGACAAGATCTTCGCGGTCTGGGTGGTCGATTACCTCTTCGCCTATGGCTTCGGCATCCTGTTCCAGTATTTCACCATCAAGCCGATGCGTGATCTCGCAGCGGGACGCGCGCTGATCGAGGCGATCAAGGCCGACGCGCTATCGCTCACCGCCTGGCAGATCGGCATGTACGGCTTCATGGCATTCGCCTATTTTCTGGTATTCCGCCGGCTAGTCGGCGTCCGGCTGGAGCCCGCCCTGGTCGAGTTCTGGTTCATGATGCAGATCGCAATGATCTGCGGCTTTCTCACCGCCTACCCGGTCAACTGGTGGCTGCTTCGCGCCGGAGTGAAGGAAGGCATGTGAGCTTTTCTTCTGGCAGCGCGACTTGGAAATTCCTGTTACGGTCGCTCGGTAGCGTAGCAGAGGGTCGCATGGCCGAAGACCGGGAGCTTGACCGCCTGGACCGGGAGATCCTTCGGCTCATCAGCGCCGATGCCTCCCTCTCGCTCGCCGACATCGCCACTCGCGTCGGGCTCACGCCCACCCCATGCTGGAAGCGGATCCGCCGCATGGAGCAGGCCGGCATCATTCTGCGCCGGGTCGCCGTGCTGGATCCGGGCAAGGTCGGCCTGCCGGTCTCGGTCTTCGTTGCCGTCGAAACGGCCGATCACTCCAGCGAGTGGCTGGCGCGCTTCGCGGGGGTGATCGCCAGCATGAACGAGGTCGTGGATGCCTGGCGCATGAGCGGAGATGTGGATTACCTGCTGCACGTGATGGTCCCGGACGTGGCGGCCTATGACGGGTTCTATCGGCGGCTGATCGCCGCCGTGCCGCTGCGCAACGTGAGCAGCCGCTTCGCGATGGAGCGGATGAAGGCCGCGCCGCTGCCGCTCTGAAGCGGCGATCCCAGCGGCGGGCCGTGCGCAAACACTCCCTTAACCGCGTCCGTGTTCTGATACGGGCAGATGGAGGTGGGAGCGTCCAAGTGCCTGACAGTCGGCTTGTTAATCGCAACGTGGTCACGGGCACCGGTCGGACCAGCATGCGGCTTGAACCCGAGCTGTGGGACGCGCTGGGGGAAATCTGCCAGCGCGAGGGGCAGGATTTGCACGAGGTGATCCGCGGCATCGATTCGGGGCGCAGCATGGGCGGTCGGACCAGCGCCGTTCGTGTCTATGTCCTGCAATATTTTCGCGTGGCCGCCACCGAAGCGGGCCACGCCGCCAGCGGACACGGCCCGCACGCGCAGCTCCGGGCAGCTTAGCCGCGATTAGAGCTGCAACCGCGGTCCGAAGCTCAGCCGCTAGTGAAACAGCCGGGCGATCCGCTCGACCGATCGGAGCCAATCGTTGGCCTCCCGGTCCTCAGGCTCGACCAGGATGTGCTGCACGCCGGCCGCCGCGTAAGCGGCGAAGCGGTCCAGCAGTTCGCCATCATCGGCTCCGTCCCAGCGGGCGCGCAGCGAGATCGTGAAGTCCGGCTCTGGGCGTTCGGCGCGCAGGCGATGCACGATCGGCCCGGTCTGCTCCGGCGTGATCCGGCTGCCGTGCCAGCCCTCCAGGCGCGCGGCACGCCGGAGCGCCGGCTCCGAGCTACCACCGATCCAGATCGGGATCGGCGGCTGCGGCGGCGGTCGCATCCGCATGTCCTCGATCTCGGCGGTAATGCATCGCGGCCGGAACGTCACCGGGTCTTCGGTCCAGACCGCGCGCATCATGGCGATACCTTCGTCCATGCGCCGACCCCGTTCGCGGAACGGCACTCCCAACGCGCTGAACTCCGCCTCTAGCCATCCGACGCCCGCCCCCAAGATAAGCCGCCCGCCAGAGAGGTTCTGCAACGTGCCCAGCTCTTTGGCGAGCGGCAGCGGATGTCGCATCGGCAGCACCAGCACGCTGGTCCCGAGCCGGACTCGGGTGGTACAGGCAGCAGCCCAGGTCAGCGTCAGCACCGGGTCGTAGAAAGACGGCGAAGGCGGATAGCTGGCGGTGCGCGGCAAGATGATGTGCTCGCTCACCCAGACGTCGTCAAAGCCGAGCGATTCAGCCTGCATGGCCGCCCGCCGGATCGATTCCGGGCTGGCCTTGCGGCCGATATGCGGCAAATGGATACCGAACTGCATGACGACCTCCTGATTGCCGGCGCTCTTCCCGCACCTTGGGGCAACGCCGCCCGAGCTTGCGCGGTTACATTCCCCAGCGGTAGCCAGGCTGTCCGTGGGCCAGTGGGGGTTGAGACGGTGAAATGCTCGACAGGGCCGACCATCTAGGCTGGTCGCGAGCCGTCCGACGTTGCAAACTGGACTCGCGTCGGCTCTGCACGGAGGAAATCGGGCGTGTGGCGATACCTGTTACCGGCGTTCGGGGTTGTCTGGGGGGTGCTGCTGCTGTTCGCCGCCTCGTTCGGCGGGCTGACGACGCGCCAGGCGACGCAAGCACCGACGGCTGAGATGCCGCGCTCCGCCGAGTCGACGGTGCCGTCCCCTGCACCGCCGACGCAGGCGAGAGGAATCGAGCTGGCGGTTCCTTCGCACGAGCAGGTGATGGCCGACCTGGCCGGAGCTGACCTGACGACTATCGCATCGGCCAAGTCGCCCGCGAAGATCCCCGATCCGACGAGCCCGAGCCGCCCGACCGCAGCTGGGCCAGCGGATCGGCATGACGCGACGGCTTCGAGCAGCACCGCTCCGGAGGCCGCCGCTCCCTCCGTCGCGGCTGCGCCGACCTTGCCAATAACGACAGCGGCCGCGACGGCGCCCGCCACGACTCCGACTCCGGCCGGTCCGCCAGACCCCCCCTCGGCGGGGTCCACCCATTCTTCGGTGGCGCAAATGGGCGGTGGTAACCCGGTTTCGGTGATCCAGCCGTCCGCCGAGCAACGGGCGCTCGAGGAGCAACGCGCCGCGCTCCAGGCGGAGTTGCGGGAGCTGCGTGCGGAGGTCGCACGTGATGCCAGCAGCGTCGCCGCGCTTGGGAAGGCAGTCGCGCAGGCCCGTCCATCGCGGCGACCCCGGGAGAGGGCCCAGACCGACATCGCCCGACAGCGTGGCGAGGACATGGCCTCCAGTACCTGACAACAACCAATCTGGCGATGCGCGGCTTAGCAACGCTCGTCCGAACGACGCCGATATGGCCACGCCCGTCGGGCGGGCGCCGAGTTTCACCGCGGTTGAGGAGCTACTCGATCGGCTGCGACAACAGCGGGCCGTTACTCCGGCGCCTACGCCAGAGGCCACGCCGCCGAAGCCCGCCGTAAGCCGACCGCCCAGAGATACGCAGCCGCGGGACTTCGCCCAGGTTTTTCCTGATCGGGAGGCATCCGCCCAGCGGGAGCATCCGTCCCCGGAAGCCCAGGCTCCTGGGCCGCCCGCCGCGGGGCGGCTGTTGCAAGCACGGGAGGCCTTGAGTGCCGGCCAGATCGGTCAGGCGCGCGCTCTGCTTCAGGCGGCACAGACCCAGCTCGTGTTTCAAGCTGTCTCGCCCGACCGCCCCGACCCCGGCAGCCGGAACCTTATCGCCGAGCAAGTGAGGGCCGCTTTGAGTTGGCTGAACGCCGGCGATGCGGTTCGCGCCCAGCAGTTCATCGATCTCGCGATGTCCACGCTCAGCGGCGCCACCGAGACCGCCTCCAGGAGCCCCGAGCCGTCGTTCGCGGCCCCCGTCGTGGGGCCGGTTCCATACGGCTGGTATCGCTGATTCCGCGCGATCCGCGCTGGCTCCGGCGTTCACGATTTTTTGAACATAGTTGGCCATATAGAATGGAAATCTGCGCCCCGTGCCGGCCCTAGCCCGCCACGCGCTTTGCATCATTGACAGCCGCTGGCTTCGGGAGGGACGGAGTTCGGCACCATTACGCCCTCGACCACGCTATCGTGATGCTAATGAGCCGCAACGAACTTGCGCATCAACTCAGTCGGATGTTGAAAAATGGGCTGGAACAAGTTGTCGTAGAGATATCTGAGCGGCGTCGCATCAGACTGACTGGCCATGGATTTCCTCACCCCGACTGACCGTCCGTACCGCAGATCAGGCGGTCTGGTGCCAACCGGAGGTTCATAAAAGGATGGAGACGATGAACCAACAACCTACTGTGGCGACCACTCTCGGTTCGCTGAAGCAAAGAATTCGCCTCCGACGCGGGCCGCTCCGCCTAGCCCTGCCGGGGCGCGCGCTTGCGGTCTCCGCCACAGCCGCCATCGCGGCTTGCAGCACCGTCTCCAG
This sequence comes from uncultured Pseudomonadota bacterium, assembly GCA_963849305.1. GTDB lineage: Bacteria > Pseudomonadota > Alphaproteobacteria > Acetobacterales > Acetobacteraceae > CAWKGV01. Next base: position 441,719 of record CAWKGV010000006.1, on the reverse strand, counting down.
CAACATGCCGCCAGCGCCGTTCGCGCCGTCTCCGGAGGCGGGCTACGTCAGCTACCTTACCCCATACCGGATCCAGATCGGCGATGTCTTATCGATCAGGCTCCTGCTCAACCCCGAACTGAACGAGGATGTCACGGTTCGGCCGGACGGGCGGATCTCCACCACGGTCGTGAACGACGCGCGCGCCTATGGCCTCACGGTACCGCAGCTCGCGGCCGAACTCCGGCGCGATTATAGCTCGCAGTTGCAGAACCCGCATCTGACCGTTGTGGTTCGATCGTTCGCGCCCACGCGTATCTATGTGGGCGGAGAGGTCGCCAATTCCGGCGAGTTCATCTCGGTCGGCCCGCCCCCCACGCTCGCCCAGGCGATTGCGCGCGCAGGCGGGCTAAGGCTCTCGGGCGATGACGCGTCGGTGTTCATCATTCGGCGGGGCGTGGGGAACCGGCCCGAGTTTCTCTCGACCCACTACAACGCGCTTGAGCATGGCACGGACGCGTCGGCCGATGTCGAGCTGGCGCCGTTCGACGTGGTGTATGTGCCGCGGACCGGCATCGCGGAAGTCTACAGGTATTTTAACCAGTACGTGCAGCAGTTCGTGCCGGTGAGCTGGGGCTTCTCGTATATCGTGGGCAGCGGCGGTGGCGGCTCCACATCAATCGTCCAGGCGCCAGCGGTGCATTGAGGCCCACCTTAGGCCCTCTCCTTCGGGAGAGGGTGTGGCCCTTCATGCCCGGCCGAAGATCGGCAGCAGCGTGCGATTCCAGGTGCTGTTCACGTGTTCACGGCTCGCCCCCGATAGGGAACAGCGCCCGGTTCCAGGAGCTGTTCACGAGCAGCGCCAAGCCGAGATAGTAGGCGCAGAACGCGGCGGCGAGCAGGCATCCGACGCCCGCAGCGGCAACGATCCCCAGCTCGCCCGATCCGACCGTGAACTGCGCGACGCCGGTCACGGTGTATCCGATACAGAGTGCCGCCAGCATGCGCCGCATTCCGACGCAGCGCCGCTAATCCTAAGACCAACGAGATGAAGGCGAAGGATTCAAGCAAGAACCTCAGCAGCAAGGCGCCGAAGCTGCAGTAGGTGCTCGCCCCAAGCGCATCGGCCCGCCGATAGGCGAAGAGGCCGGCGATGAATTGGGTGATGCCGCGAAATAGAGGATAGTGGGCGCTGCGGAGAGGGCGTCGGCCGTCGGCAGGAAGCCGCCGAGCACAGTAGCCGAGATCCAGGTTCCAGTCGCGAAGCCCCAGAACCCGAGCGTTCCGGCCTCTGCCACGGTGGCAGCGGCGCGTTCCTCCAGGCCCGCGATCTCGGCATTCGGCAAAGTGGACTATAGCGGGCCGGAGTCATTCCAGGTTTGCTGTTTTCCCGCCGGGTTGGATTTCCTGACGGGGCGGCCATTACAGGGGGCGGCCCGGGACCGGGGGCAGCCTACCATTCCCCCGGACCGGACCTCAGGTCGCGAAAGCGCCCGCGACGCTAGCGAAGGTCAGGGCTCCCCGAAAATCGGGAAGACGACCCGCTGCCAGCTGCTGTTCACCACCATGGCCATGCCGAGATAGTAGGCGCAAAAAGCCGACGCGAAGAGCAGGGCGCCGCCCGCTGCCGCGATCGCTCCGAGTTCACCACCGGGGCCGATGTAGAACCGGCTGATGCCGATGAGGGCGTAGCCGCAGCCCAGAGTCGCCAGCATCGCTGCCATCGCCATGTTCTTGCGGAGCGCGGACAGCAGGAACGCCAGCGAGATGAACGCGAACGAGCAATTGAACCAACCAAGAATGGTATCCGCGCCCGCCCCCTTCGGGATCATGCCTCCGGCCTCAAACAACAGGATGACGCCGATGACCGTATTATACGCTCCGTAGCAGCAGAACGCGTTGGCGCCGAGAGTGTTGGCGCGGCGGAAGGCGTAGAGCCCGGCGATGAACTGGGCGATCCCGGCGAACAGGATCAGCACCGGTGCCAGCGCGAGTTGGGCGCCCGGGAGGAAGCCGCCGAAAACTGCTCCTGCCATCCAGGTGCCGGTGGCGAAGCCAAACACCGCGAGGGTGCTTGATTCGCCCACCGTCGCGATCGTACGCCCTTCCAGCGCCTGGATCTCGGGTTCGGCTAGCCGCGAGACGACCGGTCCGGCCGGGGTCCATGCCTCGTGCCTTTCCACCAACCTGTAGTCTTTGAAGTCCGTTATATCTGCCATTAGTCTGGTCTCCTGTTCCGCACCGACCGCGAACACCGACCCGGCCGCCACCGAATCTGGGAGGCTGGCGGAATCCGGCTTCGCAAAGCGGTGAGGTGCGCCAAGGTTTGCTCGCGCTTCCAGCACGCTAATTCCGGGCGAGGGAGACAGTTTGTTACCGACCCCTCAGAACGCCGTGATTGTATCGGCGATGCTCGACGCGCGCGGCGCGCGCTACCGGGCGGGCAGCGGTTCAGGATTTGCGGAAGAACGCATCCGCCGCGCTGCGATGCGTTTGCTTGCGTGCGATATCGGCCTCGACGCGGGCAATCTCGTCGCGCAACTCGCCGATGTAAGCCGCAAGCTCCTCGACCCCGAGCGAATCGAGCCGCAGCGGTTCCAGCCTTGCTGGCCGGCGTGGTGGGGCCTCTTCATCCTGCATATGCTCGCTCCCGATCAAATCCGGCGTCCGACCTTGACCCACCCCGGCGCCATCGTCATATCCGGGCATTGCCCGCGTTCGCGGCGCGTTCTGGCTTCCGCGCGTGGCGACCTCCCGGTTGGGGATGGCTGACGAGGCGCGGGCCAGAAGGTGATACATTAACATGGGCCTGCCACTGATGCCGAAGGCCACCGCCGTGTGGTTGATCGATAAGACGGCGCTCACGTTTACCCAGATCGCCGAATTTTGCGGTATGCACCCGCTTGAGGTTCAGGCGATCGCCGATGGCGAGGTCGCGCAGGGGATCGTTGGTTACGACCCGGTAGCCAACGGCCAGATCTCCGCTGCGGAGATCCGTCGTGGCGAAGCCGATCCGAACGCACGGCTTCAAATGCTGCCGAGTTCGCTGCCGGTGCCGAAACGCTCGCGCGGCGCACGCTACACGCCCGTTGCAAAGCGCAACGACCGACCGGACGCGATTGCGTTCGTACTGCGGAATTACCCGCAGCTTTCCGAGTCTCAGGTCGCGAAGTTGCTGGGCACCACTAAGGAAACGATCCAGAAGGTGCGGGAGCGGACTCACTGGAACAGCACGAACATCAAACCCCGTGACCCGGTTATTCTGGGCCTGTGCAGCCAAACCGACCTCAATGCGGCGGTGGCGCTCGCCAACGAACGTCTGGAACGGGAAGGTCAGTCGGTTCCGCAGCCTCCACCCCCGGAGGCCGAGGAAGCCGCCTGATCTGATCCGCACTCGCTCGCGAGTTGGCGCCGTCTCAGCAGCTTTGCTCGAGGAGACGTTCGATCTCCTCCTTGACCCGCAGCTTCTCCACTTTAAGCCGCATCAGGGCGTCGCTATCGGGCCGGGGCCGCTGGTCCTCGTCGGCGATGCGCGTCTCCAGCGCGGCGTGACGGTCTTTCAGTGACGCGAGGCGGGCCTGCAAACTCATATTCCCTCCAGTGGCTGTGGCGCGGTCTCGTTCCCCGACCGCACGGACAGGTGTCGTAACAGGGTTGACATGTGACCGGGCAAGCGGAACCGCAAGCCGCTCGGTCAGTGTCGCCCCGAGTGCCCGCGCCCCACGACCGTGCTATTAACCCGCTATGCTGACCGACCGGGATTCACTGCTGCGCAAGCTGCATGAACTGCGCAGCGAGCATCGCGACCTGGACACGGTTATCGCGCGTCTCGCCGACCAGGGCTCGATCGACCAGCTGCATCTCCAACGTCTCAAAAAACGCAAGCTGTTGCTGAAAGACGAGATCGCCTGGCTTGAGAACCGGCTCATCCCGGACGACATCGCTTGACCACCCGGAGGCTGAGCGCGGGTTCGACCACGGGAGGCGCCACTGCCGGTCCGAGCGCGCGCGTCGGCGTCATCGTGGGCAGCCAATCGGACTGGCCGGTCTTGCGCCATGCCGGCGAGACACTGTCGCGCCTTGAAGTGCCGTTCGAGGCACGCATCGTCTCCGCCCATCGCACTCCCGACCGGCTGCGTGATTACGCGGCCACCGCGCGCGAACGCGGGCTGCGCGTCATCATCGCCGGCGCCGGCGGGGCGGCTCACCTGCCGGGAATGTGCGCCGCCTGGACACCGCTGCCGGTATTGGGTGTGCCGGTGCCCTCCGCCAGCCTCAGCGGCATGGATAGTCTGCTCTCGATTGCCCAGATGCCGGGCGGCATTCCGGTCGGCACGCTTGCCATTGGCAGGCCAGGCGCGGTGAACGCCGCCTTGCTTGCCGCGGCCATCCTCGCCTTGTCCGACCCACCGCTCGCGGCGCGGCTCGACGCCTTCCGCGCCGAGCAGACCGCCGCGGTCGGGCAAGCTCCGGATGAGGTACGATGACGTTTCCGCTGCCGCCCAATGCCACCGTGGGTCTGGTCGGGGGCGGCCAGCTTGGGCGCATGTCGGCATTGGCCGCGGCGCGGCTTGGCTATCGGTGTCATATCCTCACCCGCGAGCCGGACAGCCCGGCCGCCCAGGTCGCGCACGGGGTCACGCTGAGCGACTACGCCGATGCGGCCAGCCTGCGCGCGTTCGCGGCCGCCGTGGACGTGATCAGTTTTGAGTTCGAGAATGTGAGCGCCGCCGGGCTCGATCTGCTCGCCGGGCTCAAGCCCGTCCGCCCCTCGCCCGATGTGTTGCGCGTCAGCCAGGATCGCACGGCCGAGAAGGCGTTCCTGAACCGCGCCGGCGTCGCCACTGCACCCTGGTTGCCGGTCGCAAGCTTGGGCGAGTTGCGCGAGGGGGTGGCCAGAATCGGGCTGCCGGCCGTGCTCAAGACCACCCGCTACGGCTACGACGGCAAGGGCCAGGCGCGGCTGCGGACGGCGGACGATCTGGCGCCCGCCTTCGAGCGGCTGGCGCCCAAGCCGCTGATCCTGGAGGGCTTCGTCGATTTCGCCCGCGAGATCAGCGTGATCGTGGCACGCGGCGCGGACGGCGCGATGTCGGCCTTCGATACCGTGGAGAACCGGCATCGCGACCACATCCTGGATATCACCCTCGCCCCCGCCCGCATCCCGCCCGCGGTCGCGGAGCAGGCCCAGGTGATCGGGCGCCGGGTCGCCGCCGAGTTGGACTTGATCGGGTTGCTCGCGGTCGAGTTGTTCGTGGCCGCCGATGGCCGCGTGCTCGCCAACGAGATCGCGCCGCGTCCGCACAATTCTGGCCACTGGACGATCGAAGCGTGCCCGGCAAGCCAGTTCGAACTGCATATCCGCGCCATCGCTGGCCTGCCGCTACCGCCCGCTTCGCGCCATTCGGATGCGGTGATGAAGAACCTGGTCGGCCCCGAACATCTGGCGCTCTGGCCCAACATCCTGGCGACCCCCGGGCTGATCCCGCATCTCTACGGCAAGGCCGAAGCCCGCCCGCGCCGCAAGATGGGCCATGTCACCCGCCTGTTCCCCAAGGGAGCGCTGCCAGGAGAGTTCGGCGTTTCGGCCTCGCTGGGCGTGCTGGCGGAACCGAACATCTGACCCGAGGTCACCGGCCCCAAGTTTTGGTCGCATTTTGCGACGAGAAGAGAATCTGCCAAATTGAAACAAAGAATCTCGAAAAGACGAACAAGAAGAATAATTGTAGATGAAGGCAGTCGCGGTCTTGTGACTCGTCAGTTTAATAATCGCCGCGAAGTGAGGAGTTCCGTCAATTCATAGGCCGTAAGGTTCGTCAACATAAAAGTCGGTCATGCAATTCGGGGAGGAATAGCAATGGATACTGCACTTCGGCGATGGCAGTTGATGGCCGCCATTGTCTTGCTCGGCTCAGCCGTGGCTGGCAGCGGCATTGCGCGCGCAGGTTCCCAAGATCAATCTACACCTGCAACGGCCAGTGGACCAACCGTCTATTCCAGCGACGGTCCAGTTCAGGGTTTCGTCAAGCACGGCGTGATGGAATTCCTCGGCATCCCTTACGCGGCTCCGCCTGTCGGAGCTTTGCGCTGGCAACCGCCCCAGCCTCCTGCGTCCTGGACGCAGCCCCTGGACGCTACCAAGTTCGGCAACACCTGCCCGCAGATCACGGAACTCGGGGTGTTTGCGGGCCCGGTGAGCGATACGGAAGACTGTCTCTATTTAAACGTCTTCACGACCGCGCTTGGTCCTCCTCAGGGAGCAGGGAAATACCCGGTCCTGCTCTGGATCCATGGCGGCGGGCTGGTTGACGGCGAGAGCAACGACTATAACGCAAGCAAGCTTGCCAAAGGAGGGCCGGCAGGGCCCACGGTTGTCGTCACGATCAACTACCGCCTCGGCCTCCTCGGCTATTTTGCGCACCCCGCGATAGATGCCGAAAATCATCCATTCGGCAATTACGGTCTCATGGACCAGCAGGCCGCTCTCAAATGGGTGCAGAGCAATATTGCCGCCTTCGGCGGCGACCCCGGCAACGTCACGGTCGGCGGCCAATCTGCCGGAGCGACCAGCACCGCCGCCAATGTGATCTCGCCGGCAAGCGCGGGCCTGTTCCACCGAGCGATCTTCGAAAGCGGGCCCTTGCTCACGGTTGCTCCACTGAGCCTGGCGGAAACCAACGGCACGAATTTCGGGACCGCCGCCGGTTGCGCCTCTGATGCGACCGCGGCGACCGCTGCATGTCTGCGGGCGCTAACGGTCCAGCAAATTCTCGCCCTTCAAGGAACAGCTACTGCTAACGGGCCTTACGTAACGGGCTTGATGGTGGACGGCACAATCCTGCCCATTCCGGGTGACACGGCCTGGACCACCGGCAACTTCAATACCATGCCAATTATGAATGGGACAGTCGAGGATGAGGGAGCCTTTACTGCCAGTATCAACGAACTGTTTTTTGGTCCTTTAACGGCCTCACAATACGAGAACCTAGTAACCACTACTTATAGTGGCCCCGCAGGGGCGAGCGGCGGCCCGCCTAACTACCCAGCGGGGACAGCTGCTGCGGTTCTGGCCCAGTATCCGCTCAGCGCCTATGCGAGCCCCAGCCTCGCCTACGTCGCAGTCGGCACGGATCCGACTGCTTGCCGGGCTCGCCACCTCAATCAGCTGGTGTCCAAGCTGGTGCCGCTCTACGCCTATGAGTTCGATGACCGGAACGCGCCTTGGTACTTCCCTCCATTGAGCTTCCCCCACGGTGCAGCCCATACCATCGACATCCAGTTCTTGTTCCCATACTGGCATGGAGGACCTTTGGGAAAGCCACACCCGCTCACCGCGCAAGAGCATGTGCTCTCGGACGAGCTAGTGGGTGCCTGGACAAGCTTCATGTATGCCGGCGATCCGAATTCGGGGGCTAGCCAGCCTTTTTGGCCGCGCTACGAAGGCTCCGATTCGGCTCAATACCTCTCCGAGAATGTGCCAAATCTGTCGACGTTTACCGACGCGGCGTTCGCTGCGGCGCATAAGTGTGCATTTTGGGACAGCGTTCTGATCTACTGAACCTAGTGAGAGCACGATCCGAGGGGTGAGTGACGCTATGCCGGTTGGCGCGTCCGCTCACCTGCTCTGGGTCAAAAGCCGGGTTTGGGTTTAAAGCCGAAACGCAAAGCCTGGTCTACCCCGCCGCCGCCACGGCACGTCCTCCCGACAGCCGCCAGATGCGGTCGAGTTGCTCCACGCCGGTAAGGCGATGGGCGATCAGGATGACGGTGCGGCCCTGGGTTGCCTCGTTCAGTGTCGCGAGGAATGCGCGTTCGGTCTCGGCGTCCAGCCCGGCGCACGGTTCGTCCAGGATCAGGATCGGCGCCGGCGACAGCAGCGCCCGAGCTAGCACCAGGCGGCGGGCCTGCCCGCCCGAGAAGCGCGCCCCGCCCTCGCCCACCCAGGTGTCGAGCCCGTCGGGCAAGGCGCTGACCGTATCGCCGATGCGCGCTGCTTCCAGCGCCGCCCAGAGAGCGGCCTCGTCGGCCTTGGGCCGGGCCAGAAGCAGGTTCGCGCGGATGGTGTCGTCGAACAGGTGCGTGGCCTGGCTCAGCCAACCGATGCGCGCGCGCAGTCCGGCCGCCGGTAAGCGCGCGATGTCGGTGCCGCCCAGCGTCACGCGGCCCTGTTGCGGCGCGATCAGCTTGAGGGCGAGCGCGGCCAAGGTGGACTTCCCCGCTCCGGAAGGCCCGAGCAGGGCCACGTGCGCGCCCGCCGGAACCTCCAACGTCAGCCCGTCGAAGACCGGCGGATGATCCGCCTGCCAGCGGAACCGCACGCCCTCGAAGCGGAGTCCGGCACCGGCCGGCAGGGCAGCCGCGTGGGTAGGGTCGGGAACAACGGCGGGCGCCTCGGCAGCCTCCAGGACACGACTGGCGGCGGCGGCGGCATGGCCGGCCAGTGCGCCGGCGCGCGGCAGGCCGCCAACCGCTTCGAATGCGGCCACGGTCAGGAACGCCGCGGCGACTGCCCCGACCGGGTTCGCGCCGGCCGCGATCAGCACCGCCAGAACCGCTGCCTGAGCGCAGAGCATGGACCCGGCACCGGCCAACGCGGTCCGGGCGGTCACCTCGCGTTGCGCCGACAAGAGCGCGGCTTCACGCGCCTGCACCGCCGCGAGCATCCGCCCCTCAGCACCGAACGCGCGCACCTCGCGCAAACCCGTGAGCGCATCCAGTGCCGCGATCCTTACCCCGCCAGCGGCGACGGCTAGCCGCTCGCCGGTCGCGACCGTGGCCCGTGCGGCGATCCAGGGCAGGGCGAAGGCGGCCAGCGCGAACAGCGCGCCTACCACGACCGCGACCGCCGCCCCGTGCATCCAGACGACCAGCAACGCGACGAGGCCCGGCAGCAGCAGTACCGCGCTGGCCAGCGGTATCAGGATGCGCAGATAAAGCCCGTCAAGCGCCTCAATGTCCCCAACTAGGCGCGCGAGCGCGTCGCCCGCCTGGCGGAATCCGAGCCCGCCGGCCGCGCTGCGCGCCAGGCCACGGAAGAACCACACCCGGAGATCGGCGAGTGCCCGGAATGTGGCCTCATGAGTGAGCGCGCGCTCGAAGTAGCGCAACACCACCCGCGCCACGCCCAGCCATCGGAGCACCAGCGGCGCCGCCAGCACGCTGGAGATGACGGCCGCGCCAATCACGGTTCCGGAGACCGCCATCAGCCCCACGCCCGCGGACACCGCGGCGAGCGAAATGACCAGCCCGAGCAGCAGCCAAAGCGCCCGCCCGCGCCAGAGCCAGAGGATCCGCCCGAGATCCCTCATGCGGTCTCGCGCGCCGGCACCGCGCGCCCGTGCCGGATATCGAGCCGCCGCCCAGCGAAGGCCGAGGCCGCCGCCGAGTGGCTCGCCAGGATCACGGTCCGGCCCAGCGACAGCCGGCGCAGGCTCTCGAGCACATCCGCCTCAGTCGCAGGGTCCAGATGGGCGGTGGGTTCATCGAGCAGCAGCAGCGGCGCGTTCTTCAGGAAGGCACGCGCGATCGCCACGCGCTGCGCTTGCCCGCCCGAGAGGCCGTAGCCGCCCTCGCCTACCATGGTATCGAGCCCCGCCGGTAATCCTGCGGCGAATTCGGTCACGCGGGCGGTGAGCGCGGCCTCTTCCACCTCGGCCTCGGTGGCCTCCGGGCGGGCGAAGCGGACGTTGTCGCGGATCGTGGCCGCGAACAACACCGGGCGTTGGCCGATCCAGGCGGTCAGGCGTGAGAGCGCCTGCGGCACCAGCTCGGCGATGTCGGCCCCGTTGATGCTCACCCGGCCGCTGTCGGGACGCACGAAGCCGAGCAGGATTTCGATCACGGTGGACTTGCCGGCGCCCGATGGTCCCGCGAGCACCAGCGTCTCCCCGGCTGGTACGCGAAAGCTTAGCCCGTCCAGCGCCGGCCCGCGCGCGGCGTCCCAGGTGAGGCGAACGGTCTCGAATGCCACGCTAACGCCGTGCGCGGCGACTGTCCGCACCTCGCGGGGTCTCGCGGGCTCGGGCGGGGGTGGCAGCGCCACCAGCGCATCGGCGGCGCCGGCGGCTTGGAGCCGGTCTTGATAGGCGGTGGCGAAGCCGCGAACCGGGGCGAAGAACTCGGGGACCAACAACAGGACGAACAACGCCGCCGCCGGGTCGGTCAAGCGGTGTGCCAGGATCGCCAGGCCATAGCGGAGCGCGAGCAGCACCAGCGCCGCCGCGGCGGCAAGGTCGAGCGCGGCCGAGGAGAGGAACGCGACCCGAAGCACCCGCATGGTACGCCGGCGCAGCTCGGCGGCCGCGCCGGCGAGCGAGGCGGCCTCGTCCTCCGCACGGCCGTAGGCGATGATGGTGGCGATGCCGCGCACCCGGTCGAGGAAGCGGGCCTGCAAGCGCGCCAGGGCCACGAACTGCCGGCGCGAGGCGGCGGCCGCGCCGATTCCGGCGACTGCCATCGCCACCGGGACCAGCAGGCCGCAGATGACGAGTAGCGCGGCCGCGCGGGGGTCAATGCAGGCCGCGGCGATCGCGACCAGTACCGGCCCGCAAATGGCGAGCGCCGAGGCCGGCACCCAGCGGGCGAACAGGCCGTCCAGGGCCTCGACCTGATCCACGACAATGGCGGTCAGCTCGCCCGAGTGCCGCGCGCGCAGGGCCACAGGGCCGGCGTGGAGCAGCCGGGCCAGCGCGTCGCTGCGCAGCCTTCGACGAGCGGCGGCGCCGGCGCCGAACGCGGCGCGATCGGAGGCATAGCCGAGGCCGGCGCGCAGCACGGCCAAGCAGGCGAAAGCCGCGACTGGCGCGACCGCAAGCCCGTTCCCGGCGAGCGCGGTGGCGAGAATGATGGCGGCACAAGCCGCCTGGCCGATCGCCCCCAGAATGCCCGCGAGGCCCAGCAGGATGACCGGGCGACCGGACTTGGCGCCGAGCCGCGTTTCGCGTCGGAGCCAAGCCCGCGCCGCGGCCTTGGCCCCGTCCCGCTTCGCTATCGCCATGCAAGCACCACTAGTCCAGACCCGCTCCTGGCGTCAGGGGAAGGCGTCAACTGCCCGGGTTAAAGTTTCGCGAGCTTGCCTAGGCCGCCGAGGATGCGTTCCTCTTCAGTTCAGATCGCGGCCGCGGCAAGACGCGACAGTTCGCACTGAAGGCGAAATGACTTTGGACAACACGGAAACGTGAGGTGAACATGAAGGGAATGCAATGGGGCGCCCCCGTCCAACCATAAGGTTCGCCGGCCGCTGGCGTCGAACCGTACGGTTCGCGCTAACTGGTCGTTCACTCCTGTTTGTAGCGCCACGCCCGCGCCGGTTGCGCGGCGCCCTCGTCAACCGTCCATTGCGGCAACGAAAGGCACGGCGCGACATCGGTGAACACCATTCGCACGCGAGTTCCGACCCCGACCCACGCGACCGCCTCGGGGGGTGCCAAGGTGCCGTCCGGAGTGGCCAGGTTGCCGACTACGCGCAGCGCCTCGTGCTCGGAGGGCTTGCCCTTTTGGGTATCGAGATCGACCAGCAGGATCATGTATGGCGTGAACGTCTTGAACTGCGGCTGGATGGCATGATGCACCTCGCCGTAGGAATGCACCGCGCCCTTCCCCTCCACCCGCGTCCAGCGCGCCTGCGGGCTGGCGCACCACGGGCAGGCCGTGGTCGGTGGATAGCGCAGCAGATGGCACTCCCCGCATTGTTGCAGATGGAAATCATGCTCCGCGCAATGGCGGAAATACTCCAGGTTCTCGACCTCCAGGTCGTTGAGGGTGAGGGTCATGCCCAGATACTCGGCCCTGATCGCCATTGTGCGGTCCTCCCTCAGCCGCGCCGCATGACCATGGCCGAGCCGGTCGCCGGTATCGCCCAGCCGAGATTCGCCGTCACTTCCACGTCCTTCACTTGCCGGCAGCCGCCTGCGCGATAGTCATGAGTGTGCCGTCGTTTGCCGTCCGGCCCGACCGGGCAGAAATCATCCACGTCGCGGCGAAGCTGGCGGACATTCTCGATCACCATGTTCATGCCGTGCGTATAGCCTTCGCATAGATGTCCGCCGGAAGTGTTGTTCGGCCGCTCGCCCCCGAGCCGCATGATCCCGCTCGAGACGTACGCGCCGCCCGCGCCCTTCTCACAGAACCCGTAATCCTCAAGTTGCAGCATGCTGGTGAAGGTGAAGGCGTCATAGGCGCCGGTTGCGTCGATGTCTTCCGGTCCCACCCCAGAATTGGGCCAGAGGATGTTCTTGGCATAATGGCCGGCGACGGTGGAGATCGGCCCCGCCTGGTAGTGCATGTCGAGCCGCGGCTTGTTGCAGCGGCCAACCACGCCGCGGATCAGCGCCGGGGTGTGGCGCAGGTCGCGCGCCCGTTCGGCGCTGGTGACGATGACCGCCGTGGCGTTGTCGGTCTCCACGCAGCAATCGAGCAGATGGAGCGGCTTGCAGATGAAGCGGCTGTTCAGCACGTCTTCGACCGTGACGCGCTTGGGATAGAGCGCCTTCGGGTTGTTCGACGCGTGTTCGCTATGGATCACCTTCACCGTCGCCACCTGCTCGGGTGTGGTGCCGTAGTCGTACATGTGGCGCATGAAGGTGGGGGCGAACATCTGCCCCGCGCTCTGCCAGCCATAGGCCCGGCTATGCAGCATGTCGCCCGAGACCGGCGGGGCCGAGCGCGCGCCGGTGCCGCCGATCCGCACCTCGGAATAGCCGTTCATCGAGCGGAAGATCGCCACGCATTTGCACATGCCCGCTTCGATCACGCCGATCGCGATGCCGATCAGCGCCTCGGTGGACGAGCCGCCGCCGAACACGTCCATGTAGAAGTTGAGCCGGATGCCGAGATCGCCCGCGATCATCGGGCCGAAGGTGGAAATCGACGCCCTGGTAGGACAGCATCCCGTCGATGTCGGTGTTCTTCAGCCCCGCGTCCTGCATCGCGTTGCGCACCGCCCAGGTGCCGAGCGCCCGCGTGGTCATCCCGGAGCCACGGGTATAGGTGGTCTCGCCCACGCCCACGATCGCGTATTTGTCGCGTAGGTATTTCGGGGTGGTCGCGTCGGTGTCGGCCGGCAGCGGCATCGGTTCCTCCCGGGTTCCGTTGCGGCGAGGCTAGTCGGTTCGCGGGGGCGCTGCTAGGGCGGGCCCAGACAAGCTGCTAACACTGACGGAGGGAGAGACGGGACGATCGGCTGGTTCGGGCGCTGTGTTGGATGCCGGGTCGGAGCAGTCGGAGCCGGGCATGACGAGGTGAGAACGCGCGTTCCCCACGCGTGCGACCACTGGAAACGGCGCGCATATGGCGGCACATTGGGGCCAGGAAACGCGTCATGCACATCAAGACCGAAGCCACCCAGCATCTCCAGCGCGCTGCCGAGGTCGCGCGCGCCGCCGCGCGGGTGCTCGCCCGTAGCGCCACCGATCAACGCGATGCCGCGCTTCGCGCGATGGCCGCGAGCTTGCGGGCGCGGGCGCCGGCGATCATCGCGGCCAACGCCGCCGATCTCGCTGCTTACACCGGCACCGCGGTTTTCCGCGACCGGCTGATGCTGAACGCGGCGCGCGTCGAGGCGATGGCGGCGGGGCTGGATGATGTCGCCTTGCTGGCGGACCCGCTCAATCGCACGCTGGCTAAGTGGGAACGGCCGAACGGGCTGCGCATCGAGCGGGTCTCCACGCCGATTGGCGTGATCGGCATGATCTACGAGAGCCGCCCGAACGTCGGCGCCGATGCCGCCGCGCTGTGTCTCAAGTCTGGCAATGCGGTGCTCCTGCGCGGCGGGTCGGAAAGCCAGCGCAGCGCGGAGGCGATCAACGCGGCGCTGGTCGCCGGCTTGCGCGAGACGGGCTTGCCCGAGGCGGCAGTGCAGATCGCGCCCTCCGCCGACCGCGCCTATGTCGCCGCCATGTTGTCGGCCGCGGGCCTGATCGATCTAATCATTCCGCGCGGAGGCAAGTCACTGGTGGAGCGGGTGCAGCGCGAGGCGCGGGTGCCGGTGCTCGCGCACGCCGAAGGGCTCTGCCATACCTACGTCCACGCTGCAGCCGACCCCGCGATGGCGCGCCAGGTCGTTGCGAACGCCAAGATGCGCCGGACCGGGATTTGCGGCGCCACCGAGACACTGCTGATCGACGCCGATATCGCTCCCAGGCTGCTGCCCGCGCTTATCGACGACCTCCGCGCGCTCGGCTGCGAGTTCCGTGCCGACGAGCGGGCGCGCGGCATCGCGCCCAACCTGGCGCCCGCGACCGAGGCCGACTTCGATACCGAATGGCTGGATGCGATTCTTTCGGTGCGTGTGGTCAGCGGAGTCGATCACGCGCTGGCCCATATCGCGCGCCACGGCAGCGCGCATACCGATGCCATCGTGACCGAGGACCAGGAGGCTGCCTCGCGTTTTTTGCGGGGCGTGGACAGCGCGGTCGCGATGTGGAACGCCTCGACGCAATTCTGCGACGGCGGGGAGTTCGGCTTCGGCGCGGAGATCGGCATCGCCACCGGGCGGATCCACGCGCGCGGGCCGGTCGGACCGGAGCAACTCACCACCTATCGTTATCTGGTCTTCGGCAACGGTCAGGTGCGCCCCTGACGCGGCACGGCGATCCGGACGGCCGCGAGAAAGCGGCGCCGTGTGCGGCCTTGGCCGGGCGGCGCCGGGCGGAACCGCGGTTGATCGACCCAATCCCCCGATTTGGCGACCGGCGGCGAATGCGCGTCGGGCTGCTTGGCGGCTCGTTCAATCCAGCCCATGCCGGGCATCGACACGTGGCGACGCTGGCGCGCCGCCGGCTGCGGCTCGATCAGGTTTGGCTCATGGTCTCGCCCGGCAACGTGCTGAAACCGCGCCGTGGCATGGCGTCGCTGATGGATCGCCTGTGCTCGGCGCGGGTTGTGGCCGACAATCGCCGGATCGTGGCGACTGGGATCGAGGCGGCGCTCGGTACGCGCTACAGCATCGACACCGTGCGCGCGCTGCAACGCCGTTTCCCAAGGGTGGAGTTCGTGTGGATCATGGGGGCCGACATCTTGGACCAGTTGCCGCGCTGGCGGGGCTGGCAGGCGATCGCCGCGCGCATTCCGTTTCTGGTGCTGCCCCGTCCATCGTATACCCATCGCGCGCTGGCGGGGCGGGCGGCGCGATGGTTGCGCCCGTGGCGCCTCCCGCCTCGCGCCGCGCCGGTCTTGCCCCTGGTCGCGCCTCCGGCATGGATCTTTCTCCCATCGCCGCAAAATTCCGTTTCGGCCAGCGCGATCCGCGCCGCTCAGCAAGGAGGAGCGTCATAGCCAAGCAACCCAGCATGCCCGCGCCGCGCAAGCCAGTGAAGCGCAAAGTCCCGAAACCGCTGCCGGCGGCCGACAAGACGCCTGGAACGCCACGCAAGAAGGCCGCCGTCGCCGGCCCAAGCACCGCCGGGATCGCTCGGCATTCTGTTCGCTCCTCGCATGCCTCCGAATTGGAGCCGCTGCAGCGGCTGATCGTCGGTAGCCTGGAGGATGACAAGGCGGAGGGTGTCCTGACGCTCGACCTCGCGGGCAAGGCGACGTTCTGCGACCGCATGGTGGTCGCGACCGGCTTGGCCGACCGGCAGATCAGCGCCATGGCCGAGCATTTGGTCGAGAAGCTGCACCAGGCGGGATTGAAGCGTGTGCAGGTGGAGGGCGCCGGCGGCTCCGACTGGGTGCTGATCGATGCCGGCGACATCATCGTTCACCTGTTCAAGCCCGAGGCGCGGGCGATGTATGCGCTCGAGAAGATGTGGGGGGCCGATTTGGACGAGGCGGTGTGAGACGGCACCGGGTCTTGCCGTCCATCCGACCGTCGTACTTGACGCCTCAGTCCGGGAACCCGGCCAGCGCGCGCACATCGGCCGGCGAGCGGCCCTCGGCGCGTAGCGCCCGCAAGCTCGCCGCCCCCTCGCGCTTGGCCAGCCGCCGCCCCGCTCGATCCGTGAGCAGCGGGTGATGTGCATAGCGAGGCGCGGGCCAGCCCATTAGAACCTGGATCAACCGGTGCAGGTCGGTCGCCGGCTTCAAGTCGATCCCGCGCGTGACCAGCGTGACCCCCTGAAGCGCGTCGTCGTGGGCGACGCAGAGATGATAGCTCGCCGGCGCGTCCTTGCGACCGAGCACCGGGTCGCCGAACCGTTCGGGCCGGCACGCGACCCGGCCCTCGCACTCCTCCTCGAAGCTCAGCGCGCCGTCGGCGGCCGTCAACGCGCGGCCCATGTCGAGGCGCAAGGCGAAGGGCTGCCCGGAGCCGACCCGCGCCCGGCGTTCCGCCGCCGGCAGGCTCCGGCAGATGCCGGGATAAAGCGCGCCGCCATCTGGCGAATGCGGCGCCGCGGCGGCGCGCGCCACCTCGCGGACGATCTCGGCGCGGGTGCAGAAGCAAGGATAAACCAGGTCGCGCGCCGCCAGCGCGTCCAGCACCGCCCGATACTCGGCGAGGTGCCGGGACTGCACCCGCACCGCGCCGTCCCAGTCGAGTCCGAGCCAGTGGAGGTCTTGGAGGATCGCCTCGGCGAACTCCGCCCGGCAACGGCCGGGATCGATGTCCTCGATCCGCAGCACGAAGCGCCCGCCGGCCGCCCGCGCCCGCCGCCACGCGGCCAGCGCCGCGTGCGCGTGGCCGAGATGCAGCAATCCCGTAGAGCTCGGGGCGAACCGGGTGACGATGGACATGGGCCAAGACAAAGGGCTACGCCCGCGCCCGACAAGAGGGGACCAAGCATGTCCGGGCGCGACGAAACACGACTGCAGGCGGTGCGCAAGGGGCCGGCCTCGGGCGGCGCCGCGCGCCAGCTCGTGGTGCTCTGCCACGGCGTCGGCGCCGACGGCAACGACCTGATCGACCTCGCCCACCCCTGGTCGAAGGCGCTGCCCGAGGCCGCCTTCGTCGCCCCGCACGGGCCGACGCACTACGACCTCGATCCGGGCGGGATGGGCCGGCAATGGTTCAGCGTCGCCGACCGCACGCCCGCCGTGATCGAGGCCGGCGCCCGCCGCGCCGCCGACGTGCTCAACCCGTTCATCGACGCCGAGCTGGCCCGGCTCGGCCTGCCCGCCACCGACTACGCGCTGATGGGTTTCAGCCAGGGCGCGATGACCGTGCTGTTCACCGGCCTGCGCCGTCCGTCCGCCCCGCGCGCCATCCTGGCCTTCTCCGGCGCGTTGATCGCGCCCGAGGCGTTGGCGGCCGAGCTGGTCGCGCCTGTCCCAGTGCTGATCGTCCATGGTGAGGCCGACGACGTGGTGCCGGTATCGCGTTCGCGGGCCGCCGAGCAGGCACTGCGCCAAGCCGGCGTGCCGGTGCAGGCGAGTTACGTCCCAAGCCTCGGGCACGGGATCGACGAGACCGGGCTCAGCCTCGGCGGGTTGTTCCTCCAGCGCGCCTTCGCGCGCTGAACGGGAGAAGTGTACATCGGGCTCGTTTTTCGAGGAAAACGTTGCCGGCGCCGTGTACACCTTCGCTGTCGCAGCACCTCTCGGTGTACACCGCCGCTTCACCGGTCGTTAACCTTTTGTGCGATCGGCCGTTTCCGCTACCAGGCGAACCAGGAATCCTTCTCCGCCTGCAAGTGCTGCCATCGGGCGCTGCTGGCCTGGTCCTCCGCGGCCGCCCGCGATTGCTCGGCTCCCCGGTCGTCGCCCTTAGCCGCCTGCCACGCGGCCGCGTCCTGGTTACGCTGCGCGAGATAGGCGTGCTCCTGCGCCTGCTGTTCGTGGTAGCGTGCGGCTGAGGCATAATCGCCCCGCCCGGGGATCGGCATCGCGCAGCCACTCAAGCCCAACGCCACGCCCAGAATAACCGCAAGTCCGCGCATGTGTCCTCCCATCGAGAGACGCGGCTCCTTCCCCGTTGCATCTGAGAACGGTCGGCCACTGAGTGGGTTCCGAACGCAACCGCACCGGTAGCCGCGCGGCAAGTCGGACCCGCAATCGTCAGCGTCTTCGCCCATGCGCCGAAGATCCGCTTTAACCGGCGGAAAATGTTTCTTGCCTATCTAAGATGGCACTTCACGCGCAGGAGACCCGTTGTGGCGGGGATTGATCGTCGCTCAGCCCTCGCCGCTGCCGTCAGCCTGGCCGCGGCTTCGGTGCTGCGGTCTCGCATGCCTCGCGCGGCCGAATCGCGGCTGATCCGCCTTGGGCACATCAACAGCGGATCGTCGCAGCTTGGGCAGGGGTGCCGCGCCTTCGCCGCGGCCGTGGCGGCATCGCCGCAACTGGCCGGGGTCGTGGAGGTGGAAATCCATCCGGACGGAACGGCCGGCGGCGAGCTTGAAATGGTGCGGTCGTGCCGGCAGGGCACGCTCGACATGACGTTCTCGACGTCGGTCGTGGCCGGCAATTTCGCTACCGAGGTCGGCGTGCTCGATGCGCCCTTCCTGTTCCGCGACGCGCGCCATGGCCGCACCGTCTTGGATCATGGAATCGGCGCGGACATGGCGGACTTGATGCGCCGCGCGGGCGTCCACGTCCTCGCCTGGGGCGAGAACGGGATGCGCCATGTCACGGCCAACATCCCGGTCCGCACGCCCTCCGACATACGGGGGCTCAGGATCAGGGTGCCGCAATCGGCGATCATGCAAAAGGGGCTGCGGGCACTAGGAGCCGCACCGGAGCAGCTCGCGTTCCCCGAAGTCTATGAGGCGCTGCGCATCGGCCGGTTCGACGCCGAGGAAAACCCGATCTCGACCATCGAGGCAGCGGGATTCCAGAACGTGCAGAAGTGTCTGTCGCTCACCGGCCACATCTACAGCGCCGCGTTCTTCGTGGCTTCCGCGGACCTGCTGGAGGATCTAGACGAGGCACAGCGCACTGCTCTCGCTGGCTGCGCCGTCGCCGGTGCTGTGGCCTCGCGTCGCGCCGCCGACATCGCCGAGCGCGACGGCATTGATCGCCTGCGCGCCGCGGGCATGACCGTCGTCACCGATGTCGATCGGCCGGCATTCGCGGCCCTCGCGAAGCCCTGGCTCGCGAGCCTGAGCGCGCGCGAGGGCAGCGCCTTCGTGCCTCGCATCACCGCCGCCTGAGCGCCGCGCGGTGCTGTCCATTCGGCACTCCCTCACGCGCGGCCGCATCGTAGCGGGCTTCGTCATCTTGTTTGCCCTCCAACTAGGCATCGGTGCCGCCGTACACCAAGCGGACAATCGGCTGGCCGCCGCGATGGCCAAGGACGCGGATGCCGCGGCGATCGGCGGCCGGCTGTCGGCGCTGCAAATGGCACTCGGCGAGACACGGCTCCGCGTGTCCATCTATCTTCGGGTCGGCGGAGTCGCCGAGCGCACCGCCTTTGCGCAGTCCCTTGCCGCGCTCGATGCGGAAACTCAACGGTTAGGACCACGGCTCGGCTTGTTCGCCGACCGCGCACTGCCGTCCACGCTCGGGCAAGTGCAGGTCGCGCTGGATGGCGTCATGCAGGCGAACGAGGCGCGGCGCGCCACGACTGCGGCGCTGACCGGAGCGCTGGCGGCGGTGGAGAACGCGGCGGCGGCGATCGTTCAGACCACGTCGCGTGCCGATGACCGCGCGATTGCCGATGCCGGCGCCTGGCTCGAGGCTGCCACCAGCCCGGTGCTCGTCGCCGGGGCGCGCTACACCTCTGCCGAACAGGCTCGCGACGCGGAGCTTGTGCGGACCGGTCTGCTCGGCGCGCGAGCCCGGCTGCAGGCCGTCCAGGTAGCGGCCGAAACACCCCCGCCACGCTTGCGGCGGCTGACCGCTGCCTATGCCGCCGCGCTCGATGCGCTCGGACCCGCGCTTCGGATAGTGGCGATGACGCTCGAACAGCGCCGGGAACGGCTTGCCGATCTACACGACGCCGCCAGCCTGGTCGTGAAGGCGATGGGCGCGGTCGGCGATGCGGTCGCCCGCGACCGTCGCTTGCGGCACGAAGAGATGTTCGCCGCACGGGCGACAATGCGCCGTATCGTGCACGGCGCGATCGGAGCGTCGCTGGCCGTGGGCGCGGCGCTTTCAGGGCTGATCGGCCTTGAGCGCCGGAGAAACGCGGGAACCTTGCGGCAGGCGAATCTGCGGCTCGACGCGGCGTTGAACAACATGTTGCAGGGCCTCTGTCTCTACGACGAAGAGCACCGGCTACAAGTCTGCAATAGCCGCTACCGCGCGATCTTCGGCTTGGCGCCTGCCCAGACGCGCCCCGGCATGAGCTTCCACGAGATGATCGAGCTGGCCGCGACCGCCCAGGGGCTGTACGGCAACGTCGAGGAATCCCACCGGACGCAGCTCGCGGCGATCGAGGCGGGCGCTCCCGGCACGATCACCTGGCGGGTGCGGCCCGATCTTGCCGTCTCGATCGCGCACAAGCGCACCAGCGGCGGCGGCTGGGTGGTCACCTACGAGGACATCACCGAGCGTCTCTCGAGCGAGGCGCGGATCGTGCATATGGCCCACCACGATGCGCTCACCAACCTGCCGAACCGCGTGCTCTTGCGCATTCGGCTGGATCACGCGCTGGCACAGGTTCGCAGGGGCGGTCAGCTCGCCGTGCTGTACCTCGATCTCGACAATTTCAAGCTGGTGAACGACACGCTCGGCCACCCGGTTGGCGATGCGCTACTGCAACGGGTGGCCGGGCGCCTATTGGGATCGGTGCGCGAAGGTAACACTGTGGCGCGTCTCGGCGGCGACGAGTTCGCGGTTCTGCAACTGGGGCTTGGCCGGCCGGAGGACGCCCATGCGCTCGCCGCGCGCATCATCGAGGCGATGAGCGAGCCATTCGATCTCGACGGGCAGCGGATCACGGCGGACCTCAGCATCGGCGTGACTGTCGCACCCGCCGACGGCGTCGATGCCGACAAGCTGCTGAAGAACGCTGATGTAGCGCTCTATCGCGCCAAGGCGGAAGGCCGGCGGACCTATCGCTTCTTCCGCCCCGAGATGGACGCGCAGTTGCAAGCGCGACGGGCACTTGAGCTTGATCTTCGCCGCGCGCTGACAAACCGCGAGTTCGAGCTTCATTACCAACCGCTTGTCGCACTCGGTTCCGGCAGGATCAGCGGCTTCGAGGCCCTGCTGCGCTGGCGTCATCCGGATCGCGGCTTGGTGGTGCCCGGAAATTTCATTCCGCTAGCGGAGGAGACCGGCCTGATCGTGCCGATCGGCGAGTGGGTGCTGCGCGAGGCGTGCGCGACGGCCGCGAGTTGGCCGGAATGGTCGGAAGACGTGCGCGTCGCGGTCAATCTCTCGGCCGTGCAGTTCGCGAGCCCCAATTTGGAGGAAATGGTGATCGACGCGCTCGAACGCTCGGGATTGGCGCCGAACCGGCTGGAGCTGGAGATCACGGAATCAGTGCTGCTGCAAACCGGCGACGGGACGGTCGGCGCGCTGCACCGGTTGCGCGAATTCGGCGTCCGCGTCTGCATGGACGATTTCGGCACCGGCTACTCAAGCCTCAGCTATTTACGGAGCTTTCCGTTCGACAAGATCAAGATCGACCGCTCGTTCATCGGCGACCTCTCAGATCGGGGCCAGACTGCTGCCATCATCCGCGCCATCGCTGACCTCGCCACTGGTCTCGGCATCTCGGTGACAGCCGAGGGCGTGGAGACGCAAGAGCAGCTTGCTCTGGTCCGCGCCGAGGGATGCACGGAAGTGCAGGGCTATCTTACCGGTAGGCCGGTGGCTGCGCCCGAGGTGCCGGGCCTTCTCTCGAACCACCGGAGAATGGCATGGCGCCGGCCGATGCCAGCCCTGCCGCTGCCTGCGCCAACAGCCGGAAAAGCTCTGGCGGGCTAGACGCCACGCGGCAAAATAGCTGGAACTCGCGCTCATACCAAAGTGCTTAGTCCCCGCCCTCTCGTCGTCATGGTCGGCGAAGGCCGACCATCCACGTCTTCTCGCCCGCACCGAAGCAAGCCGGCATTCGCCGAGGATGACGGTAAGGGGCAGGAATCATTAGTAACAAGCGTTGGTATAATAGGTATATATAATACCATGGGACGTAATTGGTGACCTCTGCCTCCTATCGTCATCCTCGGCAAATGCCGAGGATCCACGACTTGCTTCGGCCCCAGCGAAGTCGTGGATGGTCGGCCTTCGCCGACCATGACCAGGAGAAGTCAGAACTAACATAAGGGGCATTGATGTCATATAATCGGGACCCTGTGCACCGGAAGTACCCCCGATTGCGCCATGGGCGGCAACCTCTGAGAGCGCGTTGTTGAGGTGGCTTTTTCAGTGAGCTGCTAAGTCACCCGCCCCACGGCATACGCGCCGAGCCGTAGCAATCCGCTGGCAAGCGGCTTCGTACCGCGGATCCAGAATTCGTCCGGCTCGGTCGCGGCCTCGGCGAAACTGTCGGCATCGAGCACGCGCGCCCGCGTCCCCGGCAACGCGATCTCGATGGCGTCGGTACCGAGATTGCCCACCCAGAGCGCGTCCGCCGTCGCCAGCGCCACGACATGCTCCGGCGCATCGTTGCGCATTGTGCGGAGCGCGGCGCCCGACTGCCCGGCGAGCCCAGCCATCACCTGCCACACGGGATAGACCGCGCCTTCGGTCAGCGCGTCGTACCAGGGCTGCGGGAATTTGGCGCGCGCGTGAATCAGCCCACTTGGGCCGAACGGCGCGTGCAGCACCAGCGTCTCCAACCCGGCGGCCGACCACGCGGCGATCTGGCCGAGCGTGAAGCAGGCGCCGAACAGCCCGCGCTGGCGCGCGTCCATGTCGGTGGGCGCGACATCCGGGGTGGGCGGCGACGCGGCGGCGGCGTTCGGGTTGAAGCGCATGCGCAGCGTCACCGGCCCGCACCAGAGCGCGGTCCCGGGATGTCGGGCGCGGGCTGTCGCCGCCTGATGGGCGAGTGCCGGGAGCGTCTCCATCACCGAGGCATCATCCGTCGCATGCACCGTCGGCGTCACGGTCCAAAACACGAAACCGGCGGACGGCGGTGGGGCGCGGTTGAACTCCGCGAAGAAAGCATCGGTGCCGGCCCCGATCCGCGCCGCGGGCAGCGCCCGGCGCGCCAACCGAACCGCCGCCTCATCGGCGTTAGCCAGCGCGAGTTCGGCCGGCCGGATTCCGGCGAGCGCCAGGGCATCCAGAGCCGGGGCCAAGCCGCCCGTCGGGTCGGGCCGCAGCATCACGGCGGCTTTCGCGCCGGTCGCCTCTAGGGCGGCCCTGTAGCCGGCCAGCGCCGCCGAATCGGGCACCGTCGCCCGGAACTCCGCCAGCAGCAGCGCCGGGCGCAGCGCGGCGAGCCGGGCGAGCTGCGCGGCACTCCCTTGGAACTCCCCGGGCTGACCGCCAATGCCGAGGCGCGGCAGCCGGACGGGCGGCCCGTCCGTCACCTCGATCCGCGGCGCATGGCGCCGGCGGCTGCGCTGCCCGGCCGCCAGTGTGCCATGAACCGCAACGCGCACGCTCTGCGCCACCGTCTCGCCATCATCGATCGCGTACGGATAGGGCCGCGCGAGCGGTCGGCTGTACGTCTTGAACGAGGCGTCCGACCAGTTGCGCTGGTCCTCCATCTCGAACGCTTCGCCCGAGAAGGCGACATGCACGGAAACCCCCGTCAGCGCCTCGTGCTCGATCGCCGCGATATCGAAGAATGGTTGATGCGGGCTGATGAGCGAGGGGAAGCGCCCGGCGCTCGTGCTGCCATCCGTGTGCGCGACGCGCACCGTCCGGCCCGCGCAGGCAGCCGGATGCAGCACGACGAAGCCGGCACGGTTGGTGGTGAAGCGGCCGCGCGCGGTCGCGGTGCCGGATACCGTGAGACCGGTCGCATCGGCCATCACGCTGACGCGGCAGGCAAGCGTCGCCTGCCTCTGCGCGATGTGCGCGGCGAGGCGGAGCGCCGTCTTGTCGGTCCCGCGCTCCTCGGCCTCGAGCGTCACCTCCGGTGCATAGGTTCCCCAGTCGCGGTCCCGAACCACGAACGCGATGCCGCGCAAGAACTCGATCCCGTCCCACCGGAGCCAGCGCAGGGCGAGGCCCTCAAGCCGGAACGACAGGCGGCCGGCGATGACGTCCGTGCCCACGGGCGCCGCGCGGGCCGCGCCGAACAGGCGCACGGCGAGGTCCGGCGCGGTGATGCCCACACCGCTCATCCGCGCACCGCCCCGAGCGTCAGGCCGCGCACCAGATGCCGCTGCACCAGCATCCCCAGTACGATCGAGGGGACGAGCGAGGTGACCGCGAGGGCGCTCGATTCCCCATACTGCGCCCCCTGGAAACTCAGGAACGAGCGGAACACGGTGGGCAGCGTGAAGGCATTGCGGCTGGTCAGATTGAGCGCAAAAAAGAACTCAGTCCAGACCGCGATGAAGGCGAAGGCGCCGGTCGCGATAATGCCGGGCATGGCGAGCGGCACGGCAATGCGCCAGAACGCCTGCCACCAGCCGCAACCGTCCACCAGCGCCGCCTCTTCGAGCGCGCGCGGTACCTGGCGGAAATAGGCGTACATCATCCACACGGACAGTGGCAGCGTCATCATCGTGTAGATCAGCACGAGGCCGAGCCGCGTGTCGTAGAGCCCGTAGCTGCGATATAATAGGAAAATCGGCAGTACCACCGCGATCGGCGGCAGGAAACGTTGCGACAACACCCAGAAGGCGAGATCGCGCCCGCCGGTGTCGAACCGCACCATGCTGTAGCCCATGCAGGTGCCGAGCACGGTTGAGGCCACGGTGGTGGCCGAAGCGACGATCAGGCTGTTCAGCAGGCCGGCCAGGCCGCGATAGGCGAACAGCGCCGCGACGTAATGCGTGATCGTCGGCTGCGCGGGGAACCACACTGGCGGGATCGCGAGGTAGTCGCTGCTCGGCTTGATCGAGGTGACCACCACCCAATAAAGCGGGAACAGCACGAACAGCAGGAAGCCCGCCAGCAGCAACGAACGGCCGATGCCGAAGCGGCGCCAGCGAAACCAGAGCCCGCGCCTGGCCGGTGCGGTAGCCATCACGCCGCCTCGACCACGAGCAGGCGGCGCACCAGCAGGAAGATCGCGGCCGAAATCAGGATCAGGAACAGCCAACTCCCGGCGGTCGCCTCCGAGAGATGGAACTGCTGAAAGCCAGTCTGGTAGAGGTAGTACGAGGCGGTATAGGTGCTGGTGCCCGGCCCACCGCCCGTCATCATGAAGATCGTGTCGAACAGCTTTACCGCATCAAGCAGGCGGAAGGTGATGGCGAGCAGGATCATAGGCGCCAGCTGCGGCAGGGTGATGAACCAGAACCCCTGCCAGCCGCCGGCGCCGTCGATCTCCGCCGCCTCATGCAGCTCGGGCGGTATGCCGGCAAGTCCCGCGAGTAGGATCACCAGGATGAACGACGTCCACTGCCAGATATCGGCGAGGATGATGCCGATGAAGTCCCAAGGGAATTCCGTAAGCCAGCTAATCGTCACCGGATGGCGAAGGATCTGGCTCAGGATGTAGTCGACCGGCCCGAATGGACGCTGCAGCAGCAGCGCCCAGAACTGGCCGACGATCACCGGCGCGACGAACAGCGGCACGACGAAGATCGACATCAGCACGCCGCGCCCTCGGAAGGTTTTTTCCAGCGCCAGCGCGAGCGCGAGACCCAGCAGAAATTCAAGCCCGACATCGGCCGCGGTGAAAACCGCCGTGACGATGATCGAATGGCGCGCCACTGGGTCGTTGAGCACCAGCGCGAAGTTGCGCAGGCCGACAAAGGCATGACCAGGGATCAGGAAGTCGTAATTGACGAAGGCGACCCACACCGAATAGCCGAGCGGATAGACGGTGAGCGCCAGGATCAGCGCGATCGCCGGCGCCACCAGCAGCCATTTGATGTGCCGGTCGCTCCAGCGCGCGAGTTGCCCCGCCACCCCGGGTCTCGCGCGGGGCGACATAGGCTTGGCGCCGATGCCGCTGCCGGTGCTCATCGTGGCTATGATACCAACGCGCCTTAGTTTCGACCTCTCGTCGTCATGGTCGGCGGAGGCCGACCATCGACGATTTTCTCGCCGGTGGCACCAAAGTAAGCCGGATGACGGTAGGGAATGCAGGTGTCATGAATTACATCCGTTGCTATGACGGCGATGCTTTGCGACGCTCAGCTCAGATGCACGGCGAGCCCCATCGCCGCGATCGTGTGATCGGGATAGGAGCCCGGCACCTTGAGGAACTCCTGATAGGCGGCGCGCTGGGCCTCTAGGCCGATCTTCGCGGTCGTGGCGTCCCATTCGGTGGCAGCCCCTTCCAGCGCGGCCTTGGGCTCCTGACCGGCCCAGACCGAGGTGCACATGCGGTCGAGCGTCAGGGCGTAGTCCTGCCAGCCCGGCATGATCATATCGACCACGCCGTAATTGGAGGCGTTTGACAGGGTAAGCAGATAGTCCTTCGCCGTCGGCCAGAGCGCGCGATAGAGCGGCGAAGTGTATTGCGACAGCCGGTACGGGTCGCGCAGGGTGTACGGGAGCATCACCCGCACCAGGGACACGGGCGGCGAGGTCTGCCACTGCATGAACAGGTAAGCGGCTTCGGGGTTGGCGGAATCCGCGCTCAGTGCCCGTACGAAGCCGGAAGCCATCTCGCCGTACTTGCCCGGCATGATCGCATAGCCCACCTTGCCGGCGATCGAGGAAGCCGGCACGAAGTTGACCGCCTTGGCGCGCTGCGAGTAGTTCTCGCTCATCCGTCCGGTGGGCGGCCAGGAATAGAGCATCGCTGCCTTACCTTGCAGCCATGCCGCCCAGGCGGCCACGGCATCAAGGTCGTTGTTGCCGGGCACCGAGGCGTTGTTCGCTGCCACCATTTGCTTGAGGGTCGCGATCCCTGCCGGGGAGGCGAGCTGCGCCTTCATCGTCTTGGGATCGAAGAGCACGCCGCCGTTGGCGCGGAACTCCTGCAGGAAGGCGAACTGGTTTCCCGGGCTGCCGAACTTGCGGAATTCAACGGCACCGTACACCTTGGGCGCCAGTTGGTCGGTGATGAACTGCGCCACCTGTTCGTATTCGTCCCACGTGGCCGGCACCCGGAACGGCTGCTTGTGCTTGGCCTCGTAGGCGGCCTTGAGCTTGGCGTCGCCGAACACGTCCGTGCGATAGTAGAGTGCCAGCTGGTCCCCGTCGTCGAATAATCCCCACCGCTTGCCCTTGTAGATCGGCAGGAACTTGTAGAGCGGGTGGTAGTCCTCGAGGTCGGCCCGATTCATGTACTTGGCGACGAAGTCGTCGATCGGCGCGATCACGCCACCATCGGCGAGCGATGGAATCCAGGCCGGCTCGATGTCGAGCACGTCATAGGCACCCGAGCGCGCGATATGTTCGATGATCGGCTTGGAATAGAGATCGGGATGCGCGAGTTCGACCACGCTGTAGCGCATCCCGGTAAGCTGCTCCCAGAGCGGGCCGGAGTAGTTGCGCGGTTCCAGCGCCTGCAAACCGGCTTCGTAGGTCAGCGCGAGCGAGACATTCTTGAATTTCCCGGCTGCGGCGGCCACCGCACGGTATGCCGACCCGGACTGCGGCCCCTTGGTGGAAGCGGCCATGGCATCGGCCTGCGCCTTGCCAAGCGGCGTGTCGGCGGGGGCAAGCTCAACCGCGGCGTCCGCCCGGCCGGGGACAAGGAGGCCAGTTCCTGCCGCCGCGCCGAGCCCAAGCAACCCGGCAAGCACGTGCCGGCGCGAGCGGTCGCCGCGCAGCCAGGCATCCAGCTCGCGCGACAGCGCGGCTTCGCGATCCTGCTCGGGCGTCCCCTTGTGCATCGAGCTTCCTCCCTGGTCGTTCGTTGTCGTGCTCAGCTGGACCCGGCGTTGGCGGCCAGCCAGTCCTTGAGCTGCTCATGGTCGAGCACCGCCGGGTTTACCACACCGTTTGGCGGCCGGCCGGACAGCGCGGCGAGGATGCCGGACAGTCCGCTCTCGGCAAGCCCGCTGAAGCACTGGTCGGTCCAGCACAGCGCATGCGGCGTGACGATGACGTTGTCCATCGTGAGCAGCGCGTTCGCGCGATCGACCGGCTCCTGCTCGAACACGTCGAGCCCGGCACCGGCGATGCGGCCCTCGCGCAGTGCCGCCACGAGCGCCGTCTCGTCAACGATCGGACCACGCGCGACATTGACCAGATACGCCGTGCGCTTCATCAGCGCGAGTTCCGCCGCACCGATCAGGTGGTGGGTCTCGTCGGTCAACTGGCAGATGACGATAAGGAAGTCGGATTCGCGCAGCACCGTTCCCAGATCGACTGGCCTCGCGCCCTCGCCGCTGATCGCCGACGGGTCCACATAGGGATCGTCGGCGAGTATGGTGAACCCGAACGGGCGAGCCAGGCGGATGATCTCGCGTCCGATATTGCCCGCGCCGATCAGCCCAAGCGTGCGGCCGGTCAGTCCGACGCCCATGTGGTCGACTTTAGCGGCCCAGCGGCCCGCACGCGTCAGGCGGTCCTTGATCAGCAACTGCTGCGCCAGGGCGAACACATAAGTGAGCGCCGCGACCGCGACCGGCCGGCGCACGCCGTCCGGCTGGATGGTGAGGATCACGCCGCCTTCGGTGCAGGCCGCGACATCGACGGAATCGTAGCCGACCCCGTGCCGGGCGATGATCCGCGTGCGCAGCCCGTCGGCAGGAAAGCTCGCGCGGCTCACCCGCGGCGCATTGAGATAGAGCGCGTCATAGTGCGCGAGATGGCGCGGGCCGATCTCGGTCAGCGGCTCGGGCAGGAATTCCCATTCTATGCGTGGGTCGCGTTCGAGCAGCGCGAGCGGCGCGCGTCCGAATGTCGGCTCCTGGTCCGCATCAAGCATGTCGCGGGTAAGACCGACCCGGAAGCTCGCCATCGCCACCTCCCTAGCCGCGCGGCGCGACAGCGGCCTGTTCCCGCAAGACCGCGAGCCCGCGGGCGAGCGACTGCTGCAACAAAAGCAGGTCCATGCCGTAGGCCATCATGCGGAAGCCCCTGGCGAGATAGTCGCGCGCCCACGCCTCGTCCACCGGCATGAACCCGGCCACCTTGCCATGCCGGCGCGCCGCCGCAGCCACGGCATCGACGGCGGCCAGGTATTTCGGATGGCTGAACTCGCCCGGGATACCCATGAAGTTCGTCAGGTCGAAATGGCCCAGCCAAACAACGTCGACGCCATCGACCGCGGCGATTTCCTCGACCGCAGCGGCACCGCGCGCGGTCTCGATCTGCACGATCACCTGGGTACGGGCCATCGCGGCGGCCATCTTCGCGGGCACCGGGCCCGGCTCGTAATCATCGTGCGCGACGCCGAACGCCGCACCGCGCACGCCGAGCGGCGGGTACCGCGTGGCGGCGACGATCTCGCGCGCCTGCGCGGCGGTTTCCACCATCGGCACCATCACGCCCATCGCCCCGGCATCGAGGCAGCGCGCGATGAAGTGGTACTGCGTTGCGGGCACCCGCACCAAAGGCACGATACCGATACCGCGGCAGGTCGCCATCTGCTGCTTGACCGTGTCGATGCCGGCGCCGCTGTGTTCCATGTCGTAAAGCACGAACTCGGCGCCGGCGGTGCGGACGATCTGCGCGATCCCAGGGGTGAAGAACTCGAACACCATCGTGCCAAAGGCGCAATCGCCTGCGGCGAGGCGCTGCTTCACAGGATTTTCCCGCATCGTTGCCCCCCGGCCATCGCCCACGCGTTGCTACGATGCCATCATGGCCCCCGCCCCATGTCAATTCTGGAGTGAAGGTTCTCGGCTCGCCGCCGAAATCTTAAACTTAAACCAGTCGGCGCAGCCGGCGCGCGCGGTCGCTCGGGACTGGTCATCACCACTCTTCCTTGATCCCCTCGGGAGTATCCTCGTTGAGACGCCTTCGGCTCTGCCGGGCGGCCCGGCGGTCAGACGTGTTCGGCGGCCGGCTGGTACCCGTCGCGCAGCTCGCGTTTGAGCACCTTGCCGATGTGGCTCCGAGGCAGGGCGTCGAGAACCCGTACGTCGGACAGGCGCTGGACCTTCCCGAGCCGCCCGTTCGCCCAGGACCGGATCTCCTCGGCGGCGGCTCGCGGACCCGGTGCAAGCGTGACGAAGCCCACCGGCGTCTCGCCCCAGGCCTGCGACGGCACGCCCACC
Organism: uncultured Pseudomonadota bacterium; assembly: GCA_963849305.1. Lineage (GTDB taxonomy): Bacteria > Pseudomonadota > Alphaproteobacteria > Acetobacterales > Acetobacteraceae > CAWKGV01. Next base: position 411,720 of record CAWKGV010000006.1, on the reverse strand, counting down.
ACGGCCGCTTCCGCAACGGCGGGATGCTCACGAAGCGCGGCTTCGAGGTCGGAAGGATAGACGTTGAACCCGCCGGAGATGATCAGATCCTTCTTGCGGTCCATGAGGATGAGGAAGCCATCCTCGTCAAAGCGCCCCATATCGCCGTGCCGGATGAATCGCCGCCCGTCCTTGTCGTACCAGGTCGCCTCGGCGGTCTTGCCCGGCTGGTTGTGATAGCCGGTCATCATGAGACCGGACGCTCCCACGATCTCGCCGACCTCGCCCGGCGCGACTTCTTGCCCGTCGTCACCGATCAGCCGGATTTCGGTGAAGGGCCACGGGCGGCCGACCGTGTGCAGCTTGTCCGGGTGCTCGTGGGCAAGCAGCACCGTCCCGCCCCCGCCTTCCGTCATGCCGTAGTATTCGGTCAGGCCGCCCGGCCAACGCTTCAGCACGTCCGCCTTCAGCGCCGCCGAGAGCGGCGCGCTCGTGCTGAACTTCATCTTGAAGGCGGACAGATCGAACCTGTGAAATTCCGGATCGGCCATGATCCGCCGGTACTGTACGGGGACAAGCATGGCGTGCGTCACGCGCCACCTCTCAGACAGTGCGAGGAACTCGCCGACGTCGAACTTGGTCATCAGCACCACGGTCGCGCCGCCGCCGAGTGCCGGGAAGAGACTGCTGAGCGTCGTGTTGGAATAGAGGCCGGTAGAGATGATCGCGACCGCCTCCATCCCGTAACCGAAGACCGCCCCAGGCGCGTCCCAAGGCGTGCGCATCGTATGGGGCTGCACGATGCCCTTCGGCGCGCCCGTGGTGCCGGACGAGTAGATGATGTTGAAGGCCGATCGGGGATCAATCTCGGTCGGCGCGGGGGTCGCCCTCTCGGGAGCCAGCCAGTATCTCAGCGGCTCGCTCTTTGCGTCGTCATCCAGGCTGACCAGCGGCCCGCTGATGGCCGAACGAACGGGCGCGAGATGGTCGGCAGCGGCCGCATCGACGAATAAGAACTTGGCGCCGCAATCGGCCACCATCTTTTCCAGGCTCTGGGGCGTTGAGGACGGCGCAAGCGGCGCGACCGCCGCACCCGCCCGCAGGGCGCCGCAGAACACCTCCACGTAGGCGATCGAGTTCGCCGCGCATACGGCGATGACATCCCGCGGCCTCAACCCCCGGGCCTGCAGGGTGGCCGCGACGCGATCCATCGCGGCGTCGAGATCGCCATAAGAGACCACCCGCTCGTCCTTGACGAGCGCGGGGTGTGTCGGCCGCTCCGCCGCCTGTGCGCCAATGCGTTCCGGAAGGCTCTTGAAAATCAGAGCCACACCTTCTTCGGACACCGAAAATCCTTACTTGATTGTGACGCCGAGTTGGCTTGGGCCGCAAACTCCCCGAGACAAACATTTGGCCGGGCAGCGTCGATCACACCAGTTTGTCGTGAGCGTCACCCTATTCCGCAGCGGGCTTGGCCGACGCGGCCTCGCCAGCGAAATACTTCGCGATCGTCGACTGGGCCGCCCCCATTCCGGCGGTGCTGAAGGCGTCGCGATTGTCGCGCATCCACTGCATCGACGCCTCCCGGGGCAGGTTGCGCTCGTCAAATTTCGGCATGACGTAGCGCATGAAGAGCTCGTAGGAGTGCTTGGTGGCCTCGAAATCCGCCCAATTGTTGGCCAGCTGCAGCATGCAGCCGAAGCCGCCGGTCTTTTCCCAAAAGCTTTCGAGCAGCGCCACTGCGTCATCCGGCGTGCCGATCGCCGCTTTGCCGTGCTCGATCATATAGTCGATCGGGCCAAGACCAATCGCCTGGCCGCCATCGGGACTGATGGCGAGCGCATAATCCATCCACTTGTCGAAACCCCACTGCACGTTTGCAACAGCCTGGGCGCGCGTCTCGGCGAGATGGAAGGGTGCGACCAGGCGGAGATCACGATGGTCCATGGACCGGCCGTGATGCGCCGCAACTTTCCTGGCGTTCGCCCAGTTTACGTCGAGCACATCGTAGCCGGCGGCGCTTGAGGCTGCTACGCAAAGCATACCGAGGCCCAGGCGGCCGGCGAGAACGCCGCCCGACGGCGTGATGGCACTGGCCACCGCCACGTGGGGCCGTGGCCTGGTATAGGGTCGCATCTGCAGGCGGGCGTTATGCAGCGAAATCCAGTCGCTCTGGTGGGTGACTGTCTCGCCGTCGAGCAGGCGCAGGATAATCTCCAGAGATTCGACCATGCGATCGCGCTGCGTGAGGGGCGAGATACCGAGCATCATCGCGTCGCCCACGAGGAGCCCCGGCCCGACCCCGAACATCGCTCGGCCCCTAGTCTGATGGTCTAGCTGCAGCATGCGGTCGGCGACCATGAGCGGATTGTGATATGGTAACGAAATGACGCCCGTACCCAACATAATCTGCCGCGTGCGTCCCGCGGCACCAGCGATGAACAACTCGGGCGAGCCGATAAGCTCGAATCCGCCGGAATGATGCTCGCCGATCCACGCCTCGTCGTAGCCCAGCCGGTCGAGCCACTCGATCAGCTCGAAATCGCGTTGAATGGCGAGCGTCGGATCCTCGTCCGTCGGGTGAAACGGCGGCAGGAAAATACCAGCACCGAGCCGCACGGAGTTCATGGTCGACAGCTCCTCCCATCTATCTCGCCGGCCGACTATCAGCGTGGTGTTCCGTCGGCCGTACGATGTGGCCACATGAATCCGTCCTTTGATGGCGTCGTCAAGCGCTTCGCACCTGCATAGGGGCATCCGGCTTTAGCCCGGCCTCTTCGCCGCAGTCAGGGATTCGCTGGCGGGTGTAGCCTGAGCCGCTGGACGGTGTCGCGTGCGCGGTCCGGCTATCCGGCTATCCGTATATCGTTTCGGAGATGTCTGGTAGCGCCTGAGCGAATGATGATCCCGGAATCGATCGTGATTCACGCGGTCGACCGAAGAATGCCGGTCAGGAGCGGTCTGACGCACAGCTCCGGTGCGGTCTCGGCGGTGATGCCGGGGACCCAGCGGCGGATCTCGGCAGCGGAATTGATCATGGAATTGACTAGCTGCCCGGCGACGAAGGGATCGACCGGGCGGATGGAACCGTCGGCGATGCCGTCGACGATGAAACTCGCGAAGCGGTCCGAGAGCCGGTTCATGCGCCCCACCATTTCATGGCGCACGTGCTGTGCCACGGCATGCAACGCCGAGGTACGCAGCAGCGGCCCTTGCGCCGACAACTGATGCCGCACCAGGGCGCACGCGGCGGAACACAACCTGCTCCAGCCGCTGTCGCCGATTGCGGCGTTCTGTGCGCGCCGGATGGCCGCGAAGGTACGTTCGAAACAGGCGACGACAAGCTCCTCCTTGCCTTGGTTGTGGTGGTAGAAGGCGCCCTTGGTACGGTTGAGCCGAGCGGAAATCTTGTCAACCGAAGCGCCGCGATAGCCGCGCTCATTGACGAGCTCGGTGGCGGCGCGGAGAAACGACTCGCTGGCGGTAGCGCCGGCATCGGCCGGGCCGACGATCTGCGACGTGGCCGGGGCCATCCAGGCGACCCCGTTGCCGGTGAAGCCTCGCTGCAGCAGTTCGATGATCCGGTCGGCGACGCGGCCGTAGTCCTCCGGCTCGTAACGATATATCCAGGCCGGAACCCAAAGCAGCAGCGACAGGAGCATATGGGCGCGCGCGTTCTGCTCCCGACGATCGAGCCGGAGAGTATGGTCGCCGCAGAACAGTGCGCGGATGCGACGGAACATGTTGATGTAAGCGTCGAAGACAACCTCCCTCTGCGGCGGCCGCAGCGCGAGGATGTCGTCGAAGGCGATCAGCGGCGGTCGTCGGCCAACGGCCACTGCTTCCTGTAGTTCGAGATAAAGCCGCACCGCGGCCGCGAGGCGCGCGGTCGCTGCCGCCGGTTCCCCGGCTCGAGCGAACATCTGGTCCAACGTCTGTATCCCGCGCAAGAAGCAGGCGGCAGCTAGGTCCTCTTTCTTCTTGAAATAGTAGGTGACGCCGGTGGCGCCGAGTTGCACGCTTCCGGCCACTTCCGTGAGCGTCGCGCCGCGTACGCCTTTTTGGTTGAACAGGCGCACCGCCGCCTCGAGGATCGCCTCGCGCTTTTCGGCGTAGCCCAGCGTCTCGCGAGCGGTCGACTCCTGGTACTTTTCGCGCCCCTGCATCATCGCCATCCCGAAGCCGAGGCCAAGCCTTGCGTGCCGCGAAGCCGCGTGCCTCCGCTCCGGATGAAGAACGATCGCGTGTCGGTCATGGGCGCTCCTCGGGCGCGGCAATATTGCCCGTCCAACAAACTGCTCATTCGAAGGCCATCAGGATAGTGCAACAAGAGGCGATCGGCCAAGGAAACCCGAACCTCGGCGTCGCGTACCGAATTTTCGAAAACTCCAACATGGCGATTGCCTTCCGACACCCGGCCCGATAACATCGGCGGAACAAGGCTCGCGCCGTACTCGGGCGCTACTACAATCGGGGGGACGTCATGACCGCATCCGTTGCCCGCCGCGATTTCATGCTGGGAGTAGCCGCAGCGGGCTATCTGCTGCTGGAGGGCAGAGCGGCCAGGGCGGCTGGCGATCCGAGCCTGACCACCCAGCCGTGGGCGGCCCGGGACGAGGCGGAAAAGCCGGTGCGCGGCGGCTATCTGCGGACCGCGGCCGAGCTGTACATCGGCAAGATGAACCCTGATCACTGGCCGGTGCTCGACTGGGTCACGATGGGCGATTTCTACGAGAAGCTGGTCGTCACCGACGGCAGCTACCGTTCGACGGTGCCCTGGCTCCTGGAGTTCATCACGTACGAGAACCCGACGACGGCGGTGACCAAGCTGCGCGACGGGATCACGTTCCAAGACGGCACCAAATTGGACGCCGCCGCGGTGAAGTTCGTCCTCGATTGGATCCGCGATCCCAAGAGCGGGACCTGGGATGTGAGCTGGCTGACGCCGCTCGACGCGATGGAGGTCGTGGACGATCTGACCGTACGCTGGCGTTTCAAGGCGCCGTGGGCGTCATTCCCCGGAGTTATCTCCAACGTCCCGGGCTACATGCTGTCCCCGACCGCGCTCAAAAACGGCCCGAACAGCCTGGACAACCACCCGGTCGGCACCGGACCGTACCTGTTCGAGGACGCCAGCCCCGGCAATTTCCTGAAGGTGAAGCGCAATCCCAACTGGTGGTTCGCGAAGGCGTCGGCCAATCCCGACATGCCGTATTTCGACGGCGTTGTCGTCACCATCATCCCCGATCCCGCCGTGCGCCTCGCCAATCTCCTTGCCGGAAAGGTCGATCTGCTGCTCTCGGTCGATAAGTCGCAGTACACGGGCATCAAGAACAATCCGGCGCTGAGCGTCCATGTCGTCCCGCTCAACTCGGTCAACGCGCTTCGCTTTAACGCCACCAAGGGTGTCTGCTCGGACATCCGCGTACGCAAGGCGATCAGCCACGCGATCGACCGCCGCGCGCTGATCGCCGGCACGCAGTTCGGGCTCGCCCGCATCGCCAGTTGCATGTATCCCGAGGACCATTGGGCGCACAATCCGAACCTGAAGCCGGTGTCCTATGATCCGGGCCTCGCCAAGTCGCTGCTGGCGGAAGCGGGTCATGGCGGCGGTCTTACCGTGCGCGGCTTCTACAACAACACTAGCCAGGGTCAGACCGTAGCCGGGGCGATCAAGAACATGCTGGCCCATGTCGGCGTGACGTGGGACGTCCAACTGCTGGCGCCAGTCGCCGCGACAGCGCGCATTAAGGACGCGGACTACGATCTCGCCGAGGGCGGCTGGACCTTCATCTATGATCCGGATCTCATGGCGACCGGCCTCTACATGCCCGATGGCGGCTTCAACTTCGGCCGCAGCCACGACGAGGAGGCGATCAAGCTGATCGAGGCCGGACGTCGCGAGATGGACCCCACCAAGCGTCAGCAAATCTATTGGCAGCTCGAAAAGGTTCTCTACGACGATTACGAGGATGCCTGGCTGTGGTGGGAGGAGAGCGTGCTAGCAATGCGCAAGAACGTGCGCGGCTGGAACCAGGAGCAGTTCATCAAATACAAGGAGTCCTGGTTCGTCTCGCATCCGCTCTGGTTCAAGGACGGCAAGCCCGACAGCGTCTGACGCCGCCTCGATTTTGGCGTTGCGCAGCAGAGGACGGCAATGGGGCGATATATCCTCCTAAGGCTGGCGCACGCTTTCATCATCCTGGTGATCGTCACGGTACTGGTGTTCGTCGTTGCCCGCCTGATTCCGGGCGATGCCATCATGGCGCAAATGAGTGGCAGCGTGGGCATGCAGGATCCGGCGGTGGTCGCACGCGTGCGCCATGAGTTCGGCCTCGATGAGCCACTCTGGCAGCAGTTCGTCGTCTGGCTCGGCGACTTCCTCCGCGGCAACTGGGGAACCTCCCTCGGCACCGGCCAGCCGGTGCTGCAGATGTTCGCGCAGCGACTGCCGATCACGCTCGAGCTGTTCGGCTGGGCGACGGTCTGGTCGTTCGCCATCGGCATCCCGGTCGGGATCGTCAGCGCGGTCAGGCGCGGCTCGCTTCTCGACATGACGCTGACCACTGGCGCACTCCTTGGCGTCTCGATCCCGTCGTTTTGGCTGGCCATCGTCCTCATCTATCTGCTGGCGGTGACGCTGCCGATCTTCCCGCCGTCCGGCTACGTGCCGCCCTCGCAGGGCCTGTGGCTCAACTTCAGGGCGATGGTGCTGCCAAGCTTCGTGCTCGGAATAAATTCGGCGGGACTGCTGGCGCGCTTCGTGCGGTCGAGTCTGCTCGAAGTGCTGAGCCAGGATTTCATCCGCACTGCCCGCGCCAAGGGCCTGACGGAGCGTGCCGTCGTGGTGCTTCATGCCATCAAGCCGGCGATGATTCCGGTCGTCACTGTCGTCGGCCTCTCGTGGGGCGGATTGCTAGCCGGCGCGTTCTTCGTGGAGGTGATCTTCGCCATTCCCGGCCTCGGCCGAATGAGCGTGGACGCGATCTTTACGAAGGATTTTCCGGTGATGCAGGCGATGCTGATCGCCGTTTCCGTCAACGTGCTCGTCATCAATCTCGCGGTCGATATCCTCTACGGCTATCTCGATCCGCGCGTGCGGGTGCGGTCGTAGCGGGCGCCGCCGGATGAGCGACATCCTCACTTCCACCGCGGTCGCGCCGCCGCGCTCCCGCAGCGCGCGTTCGTTGCTTCTGCAAGCGGTGCTGCGGCACCGCCTCGCAATGGTCGGGCTGGTGATCATCGCGCTCATGTGCCTCATGGCCATCTTCGCGCCGCTGATTGCGCCATACAGCCCGTATGACCAGGATCTCTATGCCGTGTTGTCGCCCCCCTCCGCGGCGCACTGGCTCGGCACCGACAATCTCGGGCGCGACCTGCTGTCCCGCATCATTTATGGCGCCCGTGTGTCACTGTTCGTCGGCATCGTCTGCACCGTGCTGTCATCGGCGGTCGGCGTCGTTGCGGGGCTGATTGCCGGCTTCAAGGGCGGCGTCATCGATTCCATCATCATGCGCGTGACCGATGCCTTCCTGTGCTTTCCGCCGCTGATCTTCATCCTGGTCATGGCTGCGGCGCTCGGGCCTGGGATCTACAACGTCATCATATCATTCGCCGTGTTCGGCTGGACCGGCTTTGCGCGCATCATGCGCGGGCAGGTGCTTCTGGTGCGCGAGCTGTCGTTCATCGAGGCGTCGCGTGCCGCGGGTGTGCCGCCGCTCCGCCTCATGTGGCGCCATGTGCTGCCGAACGCGCTGACGCCGATCATCGTCGCCGCCTCGATCACCGTCGGCACCGCGATCCTCGTCGAGGCCGGCGTGTCGTTCTTGGGGGTGGGCGTGCAGCCCCCCACTGCGAGCTGGGGCGGGGAGCTGCGCATCGGCTTCACCTACCTCCAGAGCGTGCCGCTGTTCTCGATCGCGCCCGGGCTGATGATCTCGCTCGCCGTCATAGCCTTCAATTTTGTCGGCGACGGCCTGCGCGACGCGCTGGATCCGCGGCTCAATGGAGCCTTATGACCGGCTCCGCGAGATGACAGCGCTCCTGGCCGTGCGGGGCCTCGCCATCGAATTCAGGACCAGCGACGGCATGGTCGCCGCCGTCCAGGATGCGTCCTTCGACATCGAACGGGGCGAGATCACCGCGCTGGTTGGCGAAAGCGGCTGCGGCAAGAGCGCGACGGCGCTGGCGATCCTCCGCCTGATCCCCGACCCTCCCGGCCGCATCACTGGCGGGGAAATCCTGTTCGAGGGCCGGGACGTGCTGAAGATGACCGAGGAAGAAATGCGGGCGCTGCGCGGCGACCGCATCGCCATGATCTTCCAGGAGCCGATGACCAGCCTCAACCCGGTCCACACGATCGGCCGACAAGTAGCCGAGCCGCTGGCACTGCACAAGAAGCTCGGCGCCGGTGCGGCGCTCGCGCGCGGCATCGACCTGCTTGCCTCGGTCAACATTGCCGATCCGCGCCGGCGCGCTGGGGCCTATCCGCACCAGTTCAGCGGCGGCATGCGTCAGCGCGTCATGATCGCGATGGCGATGGGGTGCGCTCCCGACCTCGTCATCGCCGACGAGCCGACCACCGCGCTCGACGTGACTATCCAGGCTCAGCTCCTCGATTTGCTGAGTGCGCAGGTCGAGCAACACCGCACGGCGCTCCTGCTCATCACCCACAATCTAGGTGTCGTCGCGCGCTATGCCGATCGCGTCCACGTCATGTACGCGGGGCGCATCGTCGAATCGGCGTCGGCCGACGCGCTCTATGCGCAGCCGCGGCATCCTTACACGATCGGCTTGCTGCATTCGGTGCCACGGCTCGATCGACCGATCGCGGAAAAGCTCGTGCCGATCGAAGGCCAGCCGCCCGACCCGCTGCATCCGCCGCCCGGTTGCGCCTTTCATCCGCGGTGTCCGTTCGCGCTCGATGCCTGCCGCGCCGCGGTGCCGCCGCTCCGCCCGGTCGGCGGCGACCACAGCATCGCCTGCATCCGCGACGTCCATGGCTGAGGAGCCGAGCGAAATTCTCGTCGAGGTCAAGGATCTCGACGTGCACTTCGCGGTTTCCGCCGGTCTCTTCTACTCGAAGCGAGATGGCATCGTCCGCGCGGTTGATCACGTGAGCCTCCAGATCCGGCGTGGCGAGACCCTGGGTCTGGTCGGCGAGAGCGGCTGCGGCAAATCGACGCTTGGCCGCGCCATTCTGCGGCTCATCCCGCCAACCGCCGGGCGGATCCTGTTCGAGGGTGAGGACCTCACGGCACTGCCCGAAGCGGAGCTGCGGCGGGTTCGGCGCAAAATGCAGATGATTTTCCAAGACCCGTTCAGCTCGCTCGACCCGCGCATGACCGTCGGGGATACCGTGGCGGAGCCGATGCTCGTGCATCGCCTGGCGACGGCGGCGGACCGGCGGGAAAAGGTCGGCGAGCTGTTCCGCTTGGTGCGCCTCGATCCGGGCATGGCCAGCCGCTATCCGCACGAGTTCAGCGGCGGACAGCGTCAACGCATCGGCGTGGCACGCGCCCTGGCGGCCTCCCCGAGTTTTATCGTGTGCGACGAGCCGGTTTCCGCGCTCGACGTGTCGATCCAGGCGCAGATCGTCAATCTGCTAGAAGAACTGCGCGAGCGGCTCGGGCTGTCCTACCTGTTCGTGGCACACGACCTCGCGGTGGTTCGCCACCTGAGCGATCGCATCGCGGTGATGTATCTGGGCGAGATCGTCGAGATCGCGCCCAAGCGCAGCCTCTACGACAATCCGCTACACCCTTATACGCAAGCACTGATCGCCGCCGTGCCCGTGCCGGATCGTGGTGTCGAAGCGCGGCGCACCCGCACGCTGCTGCATGGCGAAGTGCCAAGCCCGCTCAACCCCCCGACCGGCTGCCGTCTGCATCCGCGCTGCCCGCATGCGATGCCCGTGTGCGGCTCGGTCGCACCGCAGCCGCGCGAGATCGCGCCGGGCCACGTCGTCGCCTGCCATCTCTATGGAGAGGCGGCATTGTCCGATTCAGGGGCGGCTGGCGGGCCGGACCGGGCTGGGCGAAGCTGACGACATGAGGACGCCACCTGATCCGCACACCCTCGCCAGCCGGTCGAACTCCGCGATCGTCAGCGTCTCTGCCCGCCGCTCCGCCGCGATCCCGGCCGCCGCCAGCAATGCCTCCCCGCCTAGCGGCTTTAATGCCCCGCGCAGCATTTTCCGCCGCTGCCCGAACGCCGCCGCCGTGACCCGTTCCATCCGCGCGAACAACTCCGCATCCGGCTGACCCAAGCGCGGCACGAAGCCGACCACCGCCGACCACACCTTGGGCGCCGGCACGAAGGCGGTGGGCGGGATGCGCAGTTCAAGCCCGACCCGGCAGACCCACTGCGCCAGCACCGACAGCCGGCCATAAGCCGGCGTGCCGGGCGCGGCGCAGATGCGCTCCGCCACCTCCTGCTGGAACATCAGCGTCAGCCGCTCGAAGGCCCGCGCGTCGCGCAGCCACCGGACCAGCAACGGAGTCGCGATGTTGTAGGGCAAGTTGGCCACGACCTGTCGCGGCTCGGGCGCGAGCGCGGGGAAATCGACCGCCAGCGCATCCGCCTCCAGCACCGTCAGCCGATCGGGAAACAGGCTCGCCAGCTCCCGAATCGCCGCCACCGAACGCGGATCAATCTCGACCGCCGTAATGCGAGCCGCGTTCGTTGCCAGAAGCGCGCGCGTGAGACCTCCCGGCCCTGGCCCTACCTCTATCACATTCCGGCCGTCGAGCGCGCCCGCCGTCCTCACGATCCGCGCGGTCAGGTTCTCGTCTAGCAGGAAATGCTGCCCAAGCGAGCGCCGCGCATCGAGCCCATGCCGCGCGATCACCTCGCGCAGCTTGGGCAGGGTCACGCCCGCAAGATCACGCGTTGCCCGTGTGGCCGCGCAAGTCAATGCTGGCCTGGCGGCGCAAATCCTGCTGGAGTTGGCGGGAGAACAGCTCGACCCGCTGTGCCAGGATGCGGTTCTCGATCTGCTTCTTGGTGAGTTGGTCGAGATTCTTTTCTTCGCGCGAGCACTCGATCATTACCGCGATGCCCTCCGAGGCCACCAGCGGCCGGGTCGCCCGGTCGAGCGGCAAGCTCGCGAGCATGGCGCGGAACTGCGGCGGGTTGACCGCGTCCAACCGCGTCTCGCCCGGGTCGGCGGGGCGCGTCGAGTGGTTCGCTTGCGCGACCTGCTCCATCGCCGGGCAGCTCTTCACGCTGGCGCTGATCGCCTGTGCCTTCTTCAGCGTCGCCATCTGCTGAGCCGTCGGCGCCGCCGGGTTGAGCGGCGTGGAAAAGGGCAGGAAAACCTGGCGGAGCGAAATCACCGTGGCCATGTCGTGGCCAATCTCGCGCTTGGCGACGAGTGTCACGATCGACACGCCGCCAGGCACCTGGATCGGCTCGCTCACCGCTCCGGGCGGCATCTCCTGGACGATCCGCGCCACCTCGGGATCGAGCTGATTGGGCTGCACCCAGCCAAGGTCGCCCCCTTGCAAGGCGGTCTGGCTTTCGCTGAACTGCGCGGCGACCACCGCGAACGGCGCCCCGGCCCGAAGCTCCTTGATCACGGTTTCGGCGAACCGTTGCGCATCGCCGGCATTGGCCGGGTTCTCCACCGGGATGAAGATCTCGCCCACATGGTATTCGGGCCGCCCGACCTCCTGGGTGAGCAACCGCTGCTGCGCGGCGACGTCAGCCGCGCTGATATTGAGCCGGTCGCCGAGCTGCCGGCGCAGCAGCAGCGCCCAGCCGATCTCGGTCCGCACCTGATCGACCAGAGTGGTGAAGCCCACACCGTCCGCCTCGAGCTTGGCCCGCAAGGCGCCCGGCTGCATCCCGTTGCGCTGCTCGATCTCGCGGATCGCCGCCGCGATCTGCTTGTCCTGGATCACGATGTGCTGGCGCTCCACGTCCTGCATGCGCAGCCGCTCGTCCACCAACTGCCGCGTGATCTGCGGCTTCAGCCGGTCCAGCACGTCCTGGTTGGGCGGCAGGCCGGAGGAGACGGCGAACAGCCGCGCCCGATTGTCCACGTCCTCGTTGGTGACCACGTCGCCGTTCACCACCGCGACGATGCGTACGGTTTGCGGCATCGCGGCGGGCGCGGTTGCGACCGCCGGCGCCCGAGACGCCGGCAGGGCGCTCGCCAACAGTACGCATGCGAACCCAAGCGGGATCGCACTCCTTGGGGCCGAAATCCTCTTTGTCATGGCTGTCGCGTTAACCCCTCCGTTTCGTGGCGCAATCTCAAAGCGCGCGGAACCCGAATTGGCCGATCGTCTTGAAGGTGAGTTGCACGAGCACCGTGGTCGCGCCGTTGTCGCCGTTATAGCTCGTGAATCGCCTGAACAGTCGCAGGTCGGCGATGAAGCACTCGTTCTCGTATATTGCATCCGCGCCGGCCGCAACCATCTTCCCGCGCGCCAGATCGCGCCGTGCGTAGGCGGTGAGGCGGTAGGGACCCCATCTAGTCGAGCCCCCCAGTGTGACCTCGTCGACCGGCGTGAAGAACGGCGAACTGGCCGGCGGCGGCGGCGGCTGGTCGTAGTAGTAATAGGGGTCGAGCGGGGTGTGGATGAAGCCCCCGGTCACTTGGAACTTCGGCACTCCGAGCGCTGCCACCGCCTCCTGGTAGCGGCTGGTGAGGGTCTTGTAGTCGAGCCGCCAGCGATATGTCAGGTCGAGCCACTTGGTTGGCGTGAAGGTCGTGCGCCCGACAATGTCGGACACCTGATCGCGCAGGCCCGAGACTTCCGGCAGCCAGTTCTCCACGGTGCTGCGGTAGGACTGGCCAACGATCCCGTCGAACGCGGTGCCGCCGATATACCACGCCCCGTGCAGCGCGACGTTCGCCCGCTCGCCGCCCTCCAGCCGGTCGATCCCGCCGAAGCGATGGAACCCGAACAGGTTGGCGTCGGTGAAGTCAAAGAGGTCCAGGCTGTCCTCGTTCGGGTACTTGTTGACTTGGCTGTCGCCCTCGTTGGGCGAGGCGATCAGCTGCACCTTCGGCTCGATCAATTGAGTGCCCCAGGCGCCGGAATCGCGCATGAACGGCCAGCGGAAATCCACCGCGACCGCGGGATAGACGCGCGCGTCATTGATGTTGCTGCGGGTGCCGTAATTGGGCTGCTGATTGAACTGGCTGGCATCGTAGGCGGCGGCGTCCGTGTGCAGCGTTACCGTCCAGAGATCACCGAGACTGCCGATGAACGGCCGCTGCCAGTTCAGCGTCAGCGCCGCCCGCCGGGTGTTGGTGCCGTCGCTGCGCAGCACATTGAACGCCCCGGTGTCCACCGACAGCGTGCCACCCAAGGCATCCGGCAGGCCGACATAGTTGTATTGATATCGCGGCAGCACCAGCGGCAGTTTGCTGTTCACGATAGTGTCGTTGAGTCCCTGGTAGAAACGTGTGTCCACCCGGGAGTAGGCGCCCTCGCCGAACCCTTCAAGATAGATGTTACTGGTCAGCACGTTCGGATCGCCGCCGAGCAGGCTGCCGAGATGATAGTCGGTCGCGTAGGTCGCCGAGGTGGCGCGGTCGATGTTGAGCCCGGCTCGCCAGGTGTTGTTGATATCGTATTGCCCGCGCAAGTAAAACGTGCCCTGCGGCGTGCCATCCAGGTAGCCGGCCGAGCCTTCCAGATTGAGGAAGCCGGCATTGAAGCGGCGGCGATATTGCAAGCTAAGCTCGGGGAGCTCCTTCGTCGCGATCAGCGGCGTGAAGGTCGCGTCCGATTGGTTGTCGATCACCCAGTAATACGGCTGCGCGAAGAAGCCGCCAAGATGGGAGTTCACGCCGAACGAGGGTACCAGCAGGCCGGTCTGGCGCTTCACCGCGGGCGAGGCGTGCCAGAAGAACGGCAGATACGCGACCGGAATGCCGAACATTTGCAGCTCGGCGTCGGTGTACTCGATCCGCTCATGCTCCTCGTCATTCGTCGCGGTTCGCGCACGAATCTGCCACAACGGGGGCGCCCTCGGGTTCTTGGCGCACAAGTTGCAGGTGGAATAGACCGCATTGGCCAGTTCATCGACCTCGCCCCCCACGCGCTCACCGCCACTCCCGGCGAGCCGGGCATTCTGCGGCAGCAGTGCCCGCGGCTCGCCGAACGTGCCGTTGCGCAGGCCGCGGTCGAGGTCGGCAAAATCGGCGAACAGCACCTGTCCGTCCGGCTCGATCACCACGACATGGCCGCGGGCGATCGCGGCGCCGGTCTGGCGGTTGAAATCCACTTCGTCCGCGTGCAGCACGACGCCGTTCTGCCAGGCCTCCACGTGGCCCTTGGCGATGACCAGGTTCTTCGCGCGGTCGTATTCAACCTGATCGGCGCTGAACGTCACGGGCGCGGTGTTGCTGACCGGCAAACGAGCGCCGGACAGCACCGAGGATGTCTGCGCCTGCGCTGGGAGCGCCGCCGTCAACGAGGCAATGGCGAACGCGACGAATGCCAGGGCGGCACGGCCTAACTTCTGCGCGGCCCCTCCCCCCCCTCCCCCAGCCTCCCCTCCCCTCGCGGGAGGGGTCGACCAAACAGAATGAGCGGTTAAGCAAAAGAACCGCCGGTATAAGGCCGCACCGCGCACAGTCAGCCGTCTTCCATGTGCAGTAGCAAGGCGACCGCGAGCATCAGCCCCGAAGCGGCGGGCGCCCAGGCGGCGAGCCCCACCGGCATCGCGCCGGACTGGCCAACCTCCTCGGCCAGCTTCGAGATGAGGAACAGGGCGAACCCCGCCGCCACGCCTCCGCCAATCATCCGCGCCACCCCGCCCCGCCGCGCCGGACGCATGGAGAACCCGGCGGCGACCAGCGCCATCGTGGCGCACAGCAGCGGCAAGGAAAGCAGCGCCTGGAAGTGCAGCCGGTGGCGGACGGAGGAGAACCCAGACCGCTGCAACAAGGCGATGAACCCCGGCAGTTGCCACACCGACAACGTATCCGGCGAGGCGAAGCTCTCCTCCACGCGCGCCACGGTGAGGTCGGTGGGAAGGTGGACAGTGCCCGCCGCCTGCGGAAGCTGGTCCGGACGCAGCGTCACGGCCTTGTCGAACGTCCAGGCGCCGCCGGCCAGTACCGCGCGCGCGGCCTCGATCCGGCTCAGCAGCCGAT
Source organism: uncultured Pseudomonadota bacterium (assembly GCA_963849305.1). Taxonomy (GTDB): domain Bacteria; phylum Pseudomonadota; class Alphaproteobacteria; order Acetobacterales; family Acetobacteraceae; genus CAWKGV01. Next base: position 396,623 of record CAWKGV010000006.1, on the reverse strand, counting down.
CCGACGCATCCAGGCGGTATACGCTCACGTTCTGCGCATCCAGGGTCGGGCCATGCAGCTCGACCGACAGCGCGTGCAGGATCGCCGAGCCACGGGCCGACAGCCCATGATCGGATTGGCGCAGCCAAAGCTGGCCGCCCGTGAGCGCCAGCGGCCCGCCGCCGGTGCTCAGGTGCGTGTTCTCCAGCGTCTCGGCGCGGCTGAACATGGCCGAGGAGAGCGGGCTCACCGCCGTCGTCGCGATCGCGCCGAGCAGGAAAGCGCATAGGACCGGGGCGGCGAGGAACTGCCACGCCGAAACGCCGGCAGCGCGCGCGACCACCAGCTCCGAGGAGCGGGTCAGCCGCCACAGGCAAACCAAGCCCCCCACCAGCACCGCGAAGGGCAGGATCTCCATTGCGATATAAGGCAACCGCAGGGCGGCGACCTCGCTGACCAGCGCCAGCGTCGCATCCGGCTTGCCCACCGACCGGCGCAACATCTCGATGAAGTCGAACAGCGACACCAGCCCGGTGAGCGCCAGCACCATCGTGATCACCGCGGCCGTGAACTGGCGCGCGATGTAAAGCGAGAGCGTGACGGCGGCGGTCATCGGGCACCCAGCGCGCGCGCCGGCGAGGCGGCGCTTCGCGGCCTGGTCGGGGCCAGCAATTGCGGCCCGAACAGCAGCCAGGCGCAGACGAACGCGGGCAGCACCGCCTCAAGCCAGATCAGCGGCAACAGCGTGTTGTTCCGCGCCCCGAAGTCGTCAAAGGACAGTTGCAGGGCGAGCAGCCCGACGACCGCCCCCACCGCCGCCAGCGGACGCAGGACGTTGCCGTGCCGGCGGAAGGCCCCGGTCAGCACGGAGAGTAGCGCCACCATCGCGAAGGAGAGCGCGGTGAGGGGGGTCGCCAGCCGCTTGTGTCCCTCGGCGATCCAGCGCGGGGCGTCGCGCGGGTTGGCCGGGTGCGGGTCGAGCAGCGTGCGCAGCGATGCCTCGGACATGTCGGGCACCCGCGCCTCCGGATTCGCGGCGTCGTTGAGGTCGAGCACGTTCTGCTTGAAGCTGAGCACGTTCAGGCGGCCGGTGCGCGGATCGATCTCCTGGCGACTGCCGTCGACAAGCACCAGTTCGGGCCCGGTGGGCGTCTCCAGCAGACGTCCTTGCTCAGCCAGCATGGTGGCATGCGAGGGCGCCTGCCTCGCATCGTCGATCAGGATGCCGTGCAGCACGCCGTCCGGGTCGCGCGCGCGCACATAGACGGTCAATGTCGGCGAAATCTCGGTGAACACGCCCTCTTGCAGCAGGTAGGCGGCGACCCGATTGCGGATCTCCCATTGGAAGTCGCGGAAGGCGCCGAGGCTTGCCGGCACGATCCAGAGATTGAGCGCGTAGCAGCAGACAACCGCCAGCAACGCCAGCTCCAGGGCGGGCCGGGCGAGCGCGAATGGCGACAGCCCAGTCGCCCGCATTACCGTCAGCTCCCGATCGCCCGCCAACCGTGAATAGACGAACTGCACCACGACGAAGGTCGTGATCGGGAGAATCACGGCAACGAAGCTCGGCACCAGCAGGCCGGTCAGCTCCAGGAACACGCCAAGGGACAGGCCGTGATCGACCACCAGCTCGACGAACCGCAGCGACTGGGTGAGCCAGATCAGCGCGGTCAGCCCGCCGGTGACGGCGATCAAGGCGAGCAGCAATTGGCGGAACACATAACGGTCAAGCCGGGTAGCGAGCGGGCCGGTGCGCATGCGACGGGGTTGGCTCCGTGGTGGCGTTCAGTCTCGACAGCCGGCCGTCAGCGACGGGAAGCCTCGCCCGGACAAGCTGGCGACCAGGATGGGCGCCCGGCATCGGGTTCGTAGCACCGGGTCGCCGCGGCGGTGAAGCGCATCAATCCGGGCCAGAGCTGGCAAACGGCCAACAGCCAGGATTGCACCCGACCTGCGCAGGCGATGCGGTGGGCCAGCATCGCGGTCCGCATTTGCCGCCGCAGATGTCCGCGCAGCCGATCATGGTAGGCTTCGGCGCCGTTATCGCCCTCGGCCAGCCAGGCCGCCGCTGCCAGTCGGCCGCTCGTCAACGCGATCGCCACGCCGTCGCCGGTAAGCGACGGGATCACGGCGGCTTGATCGCCAAGCCGGAACAGACCAGCCGGCATGCCGGGCAACTCGGGCAGAAGATGCCCATAGGGGATCGCGGCGACCGCTAGCGGACGCTCGCGCAGCGGGACCGCGCTAGACAGCCGTCGCGCGAGATGGGGCGAGTCGGTCAACAGCGAGTCGAGCAGCGCCTCCCAGCGGCCGCCGGTCCGGCGCAGCCGCGCGCGTCCGACGAGGGCGCACAGCACGGCGCGCCCTGCCTCGACCGGCTGCAAGCCGGCATATCCGCCAGGAAATAGCGCCAGCTCGACATGGCCAGCGAGCGCCGCCGCCTGCTCCGGCGCGAGCGCCAGGTACGTCTTCAGGCCGGTCGGGCCATCCGGGGCCAGGGGCCGCCCCGCGCCGCGCAGATCGTGCTTGCCGGTGGCCAGGAACACCGAAGTCGCCTCGATCCGGCCGGCCCACGCCGACGTGATCACCAAATGGCCGGGCTCGGCTCGCAGGCTCCTGACCGCGTCGCCGCGCAGTACCGCCGCCCCGCTCGCCGCCGCCCGAGCCAGCAACGACTCATCGAGCGCCCGTCGCGAGATGCCCAAGGCCGCGAACGGGAGCGCGGCGCTCGCCTCGGCTCCCGCCGTGCAGCACCCGCACCCGCCCGACCGGCGCCGGGCCGAGTCGGTCGAGATCCACCCCCAGGCGGCGGACCGTCTCGACCGCTTCGGCGCTCAGGAAATCCCCGCACACCTTGTCAGCCGGACCAGCGCTGCGTTCGACCACCGTGACCGGCACGCCCGCCTCGGCCAGCAGGATCGCGGCGGCGGCCCCGGCCGGGCCGCCGCCCACGATCACGGCGCCGTCCATCGGCGCGCCACGGATAGGCGCAGCGGGGCGTGCGCGCTGACCCGCGCGGCGCCGTCCGGCACTCCCGCCGCCTGGATCAGGGCCCGCAGTTCGTCGGGAAGGAAGGCGCGCGCGATCGACACCTGCCCATCCAGCCGGACGAAGCGGTGCCAGCGCAGCGCCCGAGCGAGCAGCGGAAACCCGCGATAGGAAAACCAATGGCGATGCAGGTCGGCGATGAACCAGCCGCGCGCGGCGTGCGCCTCCTGCCAGCGGATGAAGGCGACCGCCTCGGAATCGGACAGATGATGCAGGAATTGCGAGCTGACGATGAAATCGAACCGGGACGGCGGATCGAACCCGAACACGTCGCCCTCCATGTACTCGATCGCGTCTGCCGCTGGCGTCGCCTCCAAGGCGGCGCGGACCGCCCAGGGATGGCGGTCGATCCCGGTCAGTCGCGCCTCGACTCCGCCCTGCCTAGCCCAGCGGCGCACGCGGCGCAGCATGTCGCCGTGCCCGCACGCGACATCGAGCAGCGAAAAGGATGCGAGCCCACGCGCCTCGCGTGCCAGCCAGGCCAGTGTCGCCCGATGTGTCAGCGTGACGGCATTGACCCTCGCGAGGTCGGCGAGGCAGCGCCGGTAGTCCTCGTAATCGGCGCAGTCGGTGTCCATGCGCTCGGCGATGTCGCTGCGCCGCCGCAGGCCCACCGGGTGATCGGCGATCCGCTCAGGCATGATGGAACGCGAAGCTCTCCACTGAGAGACCAGGCCCGAAGGCCATAGCGATGCCCTCCCCGGCCTGCTTGGTCTCGCGCAGGATGCGATCGAGCACGAACACCAGCGTTGCCGATGACATGTTGCCGAAGGCGCGCAGCACGGCGCGCGAGTGGCGCAATGCGTCCGGAGCCAACTCCAGCCCCTGCTGCACGGCGTCCAGGATGGACCGCCCGCCGGCATGGACCGCCCAATGCCCGATCGCCTCCGGCCGGCGGTTGCCGAGCAGCGCGGTGCCGTGCTCGCGCAGGAAACGGCGGATATGGCCGGGCACCTGGCCGGAGAGATGCATCTCGAACCCGTCATCGCCGATATGCCAGGTAATCAGGCCCTCGGTGTCCGGGATCACGCTCGCGCCGAACTGCCCCAGCGCCAGCCCCACTGGCTCGGCCGAGACCAGGGCCGCGCTCGCGCCGTCGCCGAACACCAGGAAGCTCAGCATCTTCTCGAGTTCCCACTGCTCCTGAAGATGCAGGCTGGAAATCTCCAGGTTCACCACCAGCACCCTCGCGCCGGGCTCCGAGCGGACGATGTGCCGGGCGAGCTTCAGCGCGTTCACGGCGGCGAAGCAGCCCATGAAGCCGACCATCGTGCGTTCCACCGCCGGGCGCAGCCCGATTTCGCGCATGAGTTTGAAGTCCAGCCCCGGCGCGGCGAACCCGGTGCAGCTCGCGACGATCAGATGGGTCACGGAGCCGCGCGCGGCGCCTAGGCCCAGCCGCTCGATCGCCTGCCAAGCCAGCGCCAGCGCCGCCTCCTGGAAGCGGGCCATGCGGGCCGCGGTCGAAGGGAACGCGCCACGGCGATAGAAGCCCTCCGTATCGAGCACGTGCTCGCGCGGCAACGGCGCCGGGGCGAAGATCGAGAACCGGTGTTGGATGTCGGCCATCGCCGCCATGCGTTCGAACAGCGCCCGGCTGCGTTCGTCGGGCAGCAAGCCGCCGCCGAAACCGACAAAGGCGGCGTGCATGTCATTGGGGGGAACGGCGGTGCCGATCCGATTGATCCAGGCTTGTGTCACCGCACCCTCGCGTCGTTCCCGTTCTTGCAAGCTAGGAAGGCCGCCGGGCGGTTGCACCCGGCCGGGATCAGGGCAGCACCTTGCCCGGGTTCAGGATTCCGCGCGGATCGAGCGCGGCCTTGATCTTGCGCATCGTCTCAAGTTCTGCTCCGCCCCGCCACGCGGGCATCATGTACGCTTTCAGACGCCCGACCCCGTGTTCGGCCGAGAAGCTGCCGCCCAATTCCCGCACCACCGCGTTGACCGCGTCCATGATCGCATGATCTTGGGCGAGGAACGCCCTCGGGTTCGCGTCCGGGGGCTGCTCCAGATTGAAATGGATGTTGCCGTCGCCGAGATGGCCGAACGGGACCGCGCGGATGCCGGGCACCAGCCGCTCGCAGGCTTCGGTGGCACGACGAATCAGTGCCGGAACTTTCGCGACCGGCACCGAGACATCGTTCTTCACCGAGGCGCCCTCGCGCTTCTGCGCCTCCGAATGCTCCTCGCGCAGCGCCCAGATCGCGGCGCGCTGCGCCTCGCTCTCGGCGATCGCCGCATCCTCCACGATCTCGTCGGTAAGCGCCTGCTCCAGCACCTGTTCCAGCCGGCCGCGCAAATCGGCGCCGTCGCGCGCCGTGGCCAGCTCGACCAGCGCGTAATGGCCGGCCGGCCGGGCAAGCGGCAGCACCGCGCCGGGGATATGCTTGAGCACGAACTCCATGCCCTGCCCGGACATGTATTCGAACGACTGCACCGCCCCCGGGTCGTGGCTCTGGAATCGGCCGAACAGGGCCAGCGCCGCCTCAGGCGAGGCTACGGCGCACAGCGCCACCGCCGTCTCCCGCGCGCGCGAAACCAGCTTCAGCACCGCGGCGGTGATCACGCCCAGCGTGCCCTCGGAACCCACGAACAATTGGCGCAGGCAATAGCCGGTATTGTCCTTGCGCAGCCGACGCAGCCCGTCCCAGACGCTGCCGTCGGCCAGCACCACCTCCAGCCCCAGCACCAGGTCGCGCGCGTTTCCGTAGCGTACCGTATTGTTGCCGCCGGCGTTGGTGGCCAGTACGCCGCCGATCTGTGCTGAGCCCTCGGCGGAGATCGACAACGGCAGCAGGCAGCCCGCCGCCGCCGCGGCGTCCTGCGCCGCTCGCAGCGTAACGCCAGCCTGCACGGTAAGCGTCAGATCCAGCGGATCGATCTCGCCCACATGGTTCATGCGCGCGAGGCTCAGCACGATCTCGGTGCCGTCTTCCGAGGGCGTGGCGCCGCCGACCATGGACGTGTTGCCGCCCTGCGGAACGATCGGCATGCCCGTCTCGGCGCACAGGCGCACGACCGCCGCGACCTCATCGGTGCCGGCGGGACGAACGACTGCGGGCGTGCGTCCGCGATAGAGGCCGCGCCAATCCTCGACATATGCGGCGGTGTCGGCCGGCCCGGTGATCAGGCCCCGCTCGCCGACCACGGCGCGGATGCGGTCGAGCAGCGATGCGACGGCGGGCCTGGTATCCGGCATAAAGTCCTCCGTGGCCGGCAGACTATCCTGAACGAAAAGCGTGACAAGACGATATGCCGATGACCGCCATCAGCGCGCCGGCTACGATGATGATGCGTAATCGGAGGGCGAATGACCGCGCACTTATACCTGGAAGATCTTCATGTCGGGCAGCGTTTCGCGAGCGGCGCGCACACGATCACGGCAGAGGAGATCAGGCGTTTCGCCGCGGAGTACGACCCGCAACCGTTCCACCTCGATGATGCGGTAGCGCGCGGAACGCTGTTCGGGGGATTGGCGGCGAGCGGGTGGCACACCGCCGCGATCACGATGCGCCTCAATGTCGAGGGCGGTCTGCCGCTGGCCGGCGGGATCATCGGCACCGGCGGCGAGCTGCGCTGGCTCAAGCCGGTGCGTCCAGGCGACACGTTGCGGGTAGAGTACGAGGTGATCGAGGTCACGCCCTCGCGCTCGAAGCCGGACCGGGGCACGGTCGCGGTCCGCTGCACGACCCTGAACCAGAACGACGAGCCGGTGCAGACCTTCACCCCGACCCTGGTCGTGCCTCGCCGGCCCGTGCGGGCGCCATAGCGAAGGGATGTATGTATTTCGCCCAGAGGCTTTAGCGCCCGGACGCGCTTATGGTGGCGACGGATCTTGCAACGGTAACGCCGCGACCAGCAGTGCAGGCCAGTCATCAGGTGGTTTGCCGCTCGCCAACATACGCGCGAACACGGCATACGGATCGCTCCCGGCGCCTGCCTTGCGCAGCGTATCGCGGTCGTTGACCCAGGCGTAAACAATCACCCGGGCCGCCGAATCGGCACGGAAGAAAAGCCGGAAGCGATTGCCTGCGAACTTGGCCCGAAACCAATGCCGTCGCTCTGGCCCCAACGTATTTCCCTGCCGGAACTCGGGCGCCAGCGGGTGACGGGGAATGCGATCCAGAACCAGCGCGTGCACGGCGGCCAGCAGCCGTGTATCGGTCTTGTTTTGCCATCTATCCGGGTCGTGCGCCCGCGCACGCTCCACGGAGGTCGTCAGGCGCTCCATCTGATCGACGAACACCGGATGAGCAAACAACCGCCACCCATGCCGTTCCAGCACCGGCGCCTTAAAGGGTCACCTCGCCTTCGATCGGAGCGTCGAGGTTTTCTAAGTCCACTCCCTCGGTCAGCTCCTCCCAGCGGTCTGCCAGGGCCAAAGGAAACGGCCGCACGGCCTCGGCAGGCCGAGCGGAAAAATCCGCCTCAATCAGTTCCAGGAAGGCTGCCAGCGCGGGATCGTGGGCCTCCTCCGGGACGGCGCGAACGGTGACGGTGCCTTCCTCTACGCGAAAGGCGATCCTGCCGCCAAACCCGACCCCGAGTGCCTGGCGCACGGCGCGGGGCACGGTGGTCTGTCCTTTCGCGGTGATGGTGCAGACTTCCTCGACGATGGGCGGCATTAGCTCTCCTCCGAGTACCCAATGTAATGCGCCCACCTTACTTTGTCAGCCGCCATTTGCTACAGCGGTTCCGGGTGCTTGGCGGGGATAGCGAAGCATGTATTTCGACCCGAGGCTCTGGCGGTTGACGCGCGGGCGGCGAGGCCGGATCGCGGCTTCGGTGCTGCTCGGCCTGCTGGCGCTCGCGTTCGGCATCGCGCGCTTCGCCTTCCTCGGCACGTTCCTGGCCGGCGTGTTCCGGGCCGCGCCGTTCGCGGCACTCGCCTGGCCGCTGGCCGCCGCGGCGGCGGCGATCCTGCTGCGCGCCTGGCTCGATCACTCGCGCACCATGATCGCCCATCGCACGGCGACGCGCGTGCAGGAGACGTTGCGGGCGGCGCTGCACGACAAGCTCGTCGCCCTCGGCCCTGCCTGGTTCGGTGCCGAGCGCACAGGCGGCGTGGTGTTGTCGATGGTGGATGGCGTCGAGCAGCTCCAGACCTTCTTCGGCCAATACTTGCCACAGGTCGCGATCGCCGCCTGCGCGCCGGTGGCGATCTTCGCCTTCATCGCATTCTGGGATATGCCAGTCGCGGGTGTGATGCTCGCCGCCGCCCTGTTCACCCTCATTCTGCCCACACTCACCCACCAGCGCACCGGCATGGCCTCGGTCGAGCGGCAGCGTGCGTTCAAGGCGTTCGGCGAGGATTTCCTGGACGCGATCCAGGGCTTGCCGACCCTCAAGGCGTTCGGCCAAAGCGCGAGCTACGGCCGCCGCCTCGCCACGCAGGCACGTGCGCTGTCGCAGAGCACGCTTTGGGTGCTGGGGCTCTCGGTTATCACGCGCGGCATCACCGACATCGGCACCGCGACCGGCGCGGCGGCGGCGCTGGCGCTGGGCGCGTGGCGGGTGAGCCACGGCGCCATGAGCCTGCAGGCGTTGCTGATCGTGCTGATGGCGGGCACCGAGATTTTCCGCCCGTTGCGCGACCTGCGCACGGTGCTGCACCAAGGCATGACCGGCCAGTCGGCGGCTTCCGGCATTCACGCGCTGATGGCAACGCCAGTGACTGCCCCGGCCGCCCCGACGCGCCCAGCGCGCGCAGATGCGTCGGAGCCGAGCATCGCGTTCGAGAATGTGACGTTCGCCTATCCGGGCGGACGCCAGCCAGCGCACCGGCGACTCACTTTTACGATCGCGGCCGGCGAGCGGGTCGGCATCGTCGGGCCGAGCGGGTCGGGCAAATCCTCCGTGGTCCGGCTGCTGCTGCGGCTGCACGACCCGCAATCAGGCGCGGTGCGGATCGGCGGCCATGACCTGCGCATCCTCGATCCCGAGGCAGCCCGGCGCCTGATCGCGGTCGTGGCGCAAGACACGTATCTGTTCCACGGCACGGTCGAGGAGAATGTGCGCCTCGGCCACCCGGAGGCGAGCGAGGCGGAGGTGGTCGCCGCCGCGCGTGCCGCCAACGCGCACGAGTTCATCATGGCGCTGCCCCAAGGGTACCGCACCGTGATCGGCGAGCGCGGCCTGCGCCTGTCCGGCGGCCAGCGCCAGCGCCTCGCGATCGCGCGCGCGCTGCTGCGCAACGCGCCAATCCTGGTGCTGGACGAGGCGTTGTCCTCGGTCGATGCGGAGAACGAGGCGGTGATCCAGCAGGCGCTCGACCGGCTGATGGCCGGGCGCACGACCTTGATCCTGGCGCATCGCCTGTCCAGCGTGATCGGCGCCGACCGCATCCTGGTGCTGGAGGACGGCGCGGTTGCCCAGAGTGGCACACATGCCGAGCTGATCGCCCGTGCCGGTCCCTACCGCCGCTTGATGGGCCCGCAGCTCGCCGAGCATGCCGCGGGGCTCCACGATGAGCTGCCGGACCTGCCGCTCGCGCCGGAAAGTGGCGAGGCCGTCCGCCCGGCGATCCGCGACCTGGCCCAGGATGGCGCCGAGATCGGCTGGCCGGCGACGATCGCCGCCCTGCTCGGTTTCATCAAGCCGTGGCGCGGGGAGTTGGCCGTGACCGTGCTATGCGGCATTGGACGCGTCGCCGCCTTCATCGGCGTGGGAGTGCTGGGCGCGCTCATCATCGGCGCCGTGAAGGCGGGAACGGGCACCGAGGCACTGGTCATCGCGCTGCTGGCCTCGGCGCCGCTGGCCGGGCTGCTGCACTGGGTCGAATCCTGGCTGGCGCATCACATGGCATACGCGCTGCTCGCCGATCTGCGGATCAGCTTGTTCCACAAGCTCGACCAGCTCGCCCCGGCCTACCTGCTCCGGCGCCGCTCGGGCGACCTGGTCGCGGTCGCGACCCAGGACATCGAAACGATCGAGTATTTCTACGCCCACACCGTCGCGCCCGCCTGCGTCGCCGTGCTGGTTCCCGGCGCGGTGCTGGGCACGCTCGCCTGGGCGGCGTGGCCGCTGGCGATCGCGTTGCTGCCGTTCCTGGCTTATGCGGGCGCTTCGCCGGTGCTCGGCCGGCGACGGATCGACGCACTTGCCTCGTCGGCACGGGGCGCGCTCGGCGAGCTGGGGGCGCACGCGACCGAAACGATCCAGGGCCTCGCCGAGCTGGTCGCGTTCGACGCGGCATCCCGCCGGCGGGCCGGCTTCATGCGGCTGGCCGGGCGCTATCAGCAACAGCGGTTGAAGCTTCTTGCCGACCTCACCCGCCAGACCGCCGGCCTGGAAGTCGCGACCGGTCTCGGCGGGCTCGCGGTGGCGGCCGTGGGCGCGCCGCTCGTCGTACGCGGCTGGATCGCGCCGGCCATGCTGCCGCTCCTGGTGCTGATCTCGGTCGCGGCGTTCCTGCCGGTTTCGGAAATCGCGCAGGTCGGTCGGCAGCTCGCGGACACGATCGCGTCGACCCGACGCCTGCACGCGGTCGAGGCCGAGCCAGTCGTGATTGCCGATGGCCCGCTGGACCCGCCAGCACCCGCAAGCGGCTCGGCGATTGAGTTCGACCGCGTCGGTTTCACCTATCCCGGACGGCACCGCCCGGCGTTGCTGGACGTGAGTATCGAAGTTCCGGCGGGCGCGACCGTGGCCCTGGTTGGGCCGTCCGGCGCCGGCAAGACCACCTTCGCCAATCTGCTGCTGCGCTTCTGGGATCCGGATCTGGGCGCGATCCGGCTGGATAGGCTCGGTCTCCGCGACCTGCGCCTGGATGGGCTGCGCGGGCGCATCGCCCTGGTTTCACAGGAAACGTACCTGTTCAACGACACGCTGGAGGCGAATGTCCGCCTCGGCCGCCCGGATGCGTCGCGCGAAGCGGTGGCCTGGGCGTTGCGCCAGGCGGCGCTGGAGCGGTTCGTGGCTGGGCTGCCCGAAGGGCTGGCGACCCGTGTGGGCGAGCGCGGCGTGCAGCTCTCCGGCGGCCAGCGCCAGCGCATCGCCATCGCCCGCGCGTTCTTGAAGGACGCACCCATCCTGGTTCTGGACGAGGCAACCTCGCATCTCGATACGATCAGCGAGCAGCAGGTCCGCGCCGCGCTCGACGCATTGATGCGGGATCGCACGACGATCGTGGTGGCGCACCGGCTCTCCACCGTGCGCGACGCCGATCTAATCCTCGTGCTGGACGCCGGCAGGGTGGTCGAGGCGGGTTCACATCCCGAGCTGATCGCGCGGCGCGGGTTCTATGCAAGGCTAGTGGAGCGGCAGATGGCGGGTTTGGTGTAGGCGACGCAACTTCGGCGAGGTTTCCGGAAAGTCTCTCGGATTCGTCCTGATATCGCCGAAGCTTCGTGCCGGCTTCTCTGCGCCTTCCGGGACACGAAAACCCCTCGGGGTGTCTCCTCCCGGGCATTGGCGGCGCTCCAGGCGCCCGCCCCGCGAAGAGGGAGACACCACGATGCTGCATCAGCCGTCATCCGACATTTCGTCGCTTCCCACGGCCCTGACCAGCGTTCATGCCTTGCTGATCCGCCCCCTTGATCATGGTGATCGCGCCGCGCTGACGGCGCACCTGATCGGCTTGCCGCGGGAGGATCGGCGTACCCGCTTCAGCGGCAATGTGAGCGATGCGGCAATCCAGCGGCACTGCGATGAGCTGGACTTGGGGGAGACGGTCTGCTTCGCGGCGTTCGATGCGGCCGGCGATATGATCGGCGCTGCACTTGGCTTCGCTTGTGGCGCTGGAGCCGGCCATCAGAGGTGGTTCGTAGAGATCGCCGTGAGCGTCGCCCCGGAGCACCGCCGCCGGGGGCTGGGCGCGGACCTCGTGGGGCGCGTTTGTGGCGCCGTCTCAGCGCGCGGCGCTCATGCCGCTGTGTTCGAGTTCGACCCGTCCAACATCGCGATCCGGGGCTTGGTCCGCCACCTTGGCGGGCGGGTCGCGGCACTCGCGGACTCCTGTGAAATCCCGCTTTCCGCACTGAACTGAGCCGTGCTCATGCCAATAGCGACGGCGGGATCTCCGACACGCGCCGAGTTGCGTTCAGCACGATGTGGGCAACCCTTGACGCGGCAGCTTCGGTCCTCGTGAATTGCAGTGCCCGGAGCGCGAGCAGGGCCCCATCGGGGTCGCCTGGAGGACTGGCGAATGGATGTGGACGCGCATGGCCCGAAGGGCACCGTCTATTGCTTCGACTGCTTCACGCTCGACCTCGTCCGTGGCGCATTGCTGGCGGCTGGTGGAACCGAGGTGGCGCTGCGCCCAAAAGCCTTCGCGTTACTGCGCCAGTTGGTCGAGAACGCTGGGCGCCTGATCGACCGCGACGAGATCATGGCGGCGATCTGGCCCGGAGTGATCGTCACCGACGACAGCGTCACCCAGGTGGTCAAGGAGATCCGCCGCGCGCTGGGCGATGGCGAGCAGCGGCTGCTGCGCACCGTGCCGCGCCGCGGTTTTCTGTTCGCCGCCGAGGTGTCGCGCCTCGACGACGAGGCCACTCTGGTCGTCCTTCCGCCCGCTCCCGACCAAACGCCGATGGAACCGCCCGGGGCGTCTGCGATTGCGCAGTCGCCAGCCAGCCGTCCCATGCTCGTGGTGCTGCCGTTCGCCAACATGACCGGCGATCCCGGGCAGGACTACTTCGCCGATGGTATCACCGAGGACGTGACGACGGCGCTCTCGCACCTGCGCTGGTTCTCGGTGATCGCCCGCAACTCGGCCTTCACCTACAAGGGCCGGGCTGTGGACGTGCGTCAGGTCGGACGCGATCTCGGGGTCGGCTACGTGCTCGAGGGCAGCATCCGCAAAGCGGGCAACCGGGTCCGCATCTCCGCGCAACTGTGCGAAACCGAGGCCGGAGCGCAGGTCTGGACCGGACGCTTCGACGGCGATCTGGCCGACATCTTCGACTTGCAAGACCGGCTGACCGAGGCGGTGGTCGGCGCCATCGAGCCCAGCCTGCGGTTGGCCGAGGTCGCGCGCGCACGGGCCAGACCGACCGAGAGCCTCACCGCCTATGATCTCTATCTCCGCGCCCTGCCGCACCGCTTCGCGACCCGGGAGGGCAATGAGGAATCGTTGCGGCTGCTCCGCCGGGCCATCGCCCTCGACCCTGGCTTCGCAGCCGCCAAGGGCACTCTCGCGGGCCTGCACATCATCCGGTTTGGGCAAGGCTGGGCGGAGAAGCGCGATGTCGAAGAAGCGGTCCGGTTCGCGCGCGACGTGGCGGATAGCGGCGGCGAGGATGCCCCGAGCGCCCTCGCCTCCGCCGGTCACGCCCTGGCCTTCTTTGCCAAAGACTACGAATCCGGCAGAGCGGCCGCCGAGCGCGCGCTCCTGCTCGCGCCCAACTCGGCCCTGGTGCTCTGGGTCAGCGGCTGGCTCCGGATTTATCTCGGCGATGCGCCGACGGCGGTCACGCATCTTGAGCGGGCAATGCGGCTCAGTCCGGTCGACCCGGCAATGTTCTATATCACCACCGCGCTCGGCTTCGCCAATTTCTTGCTGCGGCGGTACGAGAGGGCAGTGGAACTAGGGCGCCGCGCGCTCGGCGACCGGCCGAACTTCGTGCCGGCCCACCGGCTTCTGGTGGCAAGCCTCGCCCAGCTCGGCGACCGCGCCGCGACTGAGGAGGCGCTCAAACGCCTGTTGGCCGTGGCGCCGGGCTACACTGTCTCCACCGCCCGCGCGCAGACCGGCATGCGCGATCCGGTGCTGTTCGAGGCGCTGCGTAAGGCTGGTCTGCCGGAGTAGCCGCCGCAGCCGGTCGGTCATCGCGGGTTCCCTAGGATCGGGGAGATTCCCGCGACCGATAAGCCGGGTTCGGCCCTCCTTTCGCTAAAGCTTCCGTTCGTCGGCACTGTCGGAAGATCGTTTGGCAGCCGCCGCGACCGGACGCAGTCGGGTCTCGGATCGACGAGTTCGGGGTCCGCAAGGCCATTGATGATCGGCGAAACCTCTGGGTGACATGCCGAACTTCGTGTCGGTCTCGGCAAAACTTCGCTCGATCCTCCCGCCAACTTCGAGGACATGAACGCCCGTGAGGTGTCTGCTCCCTGGCGTTGACTGCACCTTGCGCCTCTCGCTTTTCCAGCACTGGAGAGTGACATGCATATCAGCCCTCGTCCGCTCGAGATCATCCCGGCGAGCCAGGGACTGTTCGACAGCCTCGACGAGCGCGCGCGCGAGGCGCTGCACGCGCAGTTGCAATCGCGTGTGCTGCCGGCCGGCGCGGTGCTGTGCCGGGCGGGGGACCGCAGCGACAGCCTCTACCTCGTCGAGCGTGGCCTGCGCACGTGCTCGACGGCGACACCGCAGCTCTGCTCGGGCGGCAACGGGCGGGTGATGTCGTGGGCGAGGTCGCGTTGCTCACTGGCGAGCCGCGTTCGGCAACGCTGCCCGCGCAGGTGCCCAGCGCCGTGCCCGAGGCGTTCCTGGCCCTTGCTGCCGGCCACCCCCGTGCTTCTGGCTAATCTCGCCGGGATCGTGAGCCGGCGGCTGGCCGCGCGCACCCGCCCCTCCCGCTGCTGACCGGGTCGGCTGGCTGGGCAGGTGCAGCGACCGCGGTCGCCACGGCTCAGGCGGCCAGTGCCGCACCATTGACCGTGCTCGACGCTGCCGGTGCCAGCCCTATCGGCGGGACCGCCACGCCAGAGAGCGGCATCGCCGCAAGGCAGATGCCGGCGCCCGAGCTGCTCGCCCGGCTCGACGCCGCGGCTGCTGCCGCCGGGCCGATGCTCCTGCACCTGCGCACCGACCACGCCAACCTCGCCGAGTTGCTCGATTACTGCGACCGCACGATAACCGTGCTGCCTGCGGACGGCGCCTTTGACCCGGTCCTCGCCGCCCCGCTTCCGACCGAGGTGAACCGGGTCGAACCCACCCTGGAGCCAGCCCGGCTCGGGCGCCCGGCTGGCCCGCGCCTCGATCGGGATCGCGTTCGGGGCGGGCGGGGCAAAGGGCTGGGTGCACGTCGGTGCGCTGCGCAGCCTGCAGCGAGCCGGCTACGTCGTCGATGCGGTCGCCGGCAGCAGCATCGGCGCCTGGGTCGCTGCGTGGACGGCGTTGGGGCATGACGCGGGCACCGTCGGACAGCTGCTGCGAGAGCGCTTCGACACCGCCGCCGTGCAGGCAATGTTCCGCCGCGGCGGCGTCGACGGCGCCGCCGTGCGCCTGGCCCGGGAGACAACCGCGGACGCCCGGTTCGCTGACCTGGCGATGCCGCTGGCCGTGATGGCCGCAGATCTGGCCGCTCAGTGCCCCGTGTCGCTGACCGAGGGCCGGGTAGCGGACGCGCTGGTTGCGGCCACGACCGTGCCTGGCCTGTATCTTCCGGCGCGGCGGGGTGACCAGCGGCTGATCGACGCCGTTGTCCTCACACCGGTTCCGACCGCCGCGCTGGCCGGGGTCGATGTCACGATCGCGGCTAACCTGCTGGGCCGGCCAGCACTGCCGGCGTGGCCGGGGGGCACCAGAACCGGAACGGGTCGCGCGCGACCGTGACCCGCTCATCGAGAGCCTGGAGCTGGCCTCGCTCGGCGCAGCCGCCGCTCAGACCGCCGCGGCTTCCGTGCCAGTCACGCCCCGGTTCGGGCCCGGGACTTGGCGTGACTTCCGGCACGCCGACCGGTTCCTCGCGGCGGGCGAGGAGGCGATGGAACAGGCACTATCCAGGCTACGCGCCCTCGCGCGCCCCGGGCCATAGCACTGCGCTGTCCACGCCCATCTCGGCGAACATGCTGGCCCCGCGGTCGAGGTGCTGCCGGTCGCCGGTCCGGATCCCGATCTCGGTGTGTGCGGCGGCCGCCGAGTACCGCGTCCCGGTCCGCTCGGCATGGTCCACGGCCCGCTGCCACCACCGCCGCGCCCGCCGCTCCCGACCACGCAGCCACTCGTAGGTACCACACAGCCGGTAGGTTCGCGAGAGGAGGTAGATATCCATCCGACCGTGGTCCAAGGCGACTTGGCAGGCCCGGCGGGCCGAAGATAGGGCGCGCGCTCGATCGCCGGGGCTGGCCAGCTCAGCCAGGTGCAGCGCGGCCTCGAGCCGTGTCTGGCGCAAGTCGGTCAGGAAGAACCCGCGCAGCCCCAGCTCGGCGACGACCCGCTCGGCCTCATCCAGCACCGCTACGGCCGCCTCGACGCGCCCCTGTTGCAGTTCGCACCAAGCCAGCCAGGCCGAAGTCACGGTCAGGGCGCCGTGATCGGGCACCGCGCGCAGCAGATCCGCGCCGTGGGCGAGCGGACCCGCCGCTTCGGCGAATCGCCCGCGCATGGCCAGCTCCACACCGAGATTGCCCAAGCCCCAGGCACGGATCTGATCGTCGCCGCCATCCTCGCCGACCCGAATCGTCTCTCGCGCATATCGCGGATGCCCGCTCCATCTCGCCGCTCATCGTGTGACCAACAACCAGCAGAGTGCAGGCGATGCCCCAGGACCGCAGATCCCCGGTCCGCCAAGCGGTGTCCGCCGACCGCTCGAAATGCTCCCGGGCTGCCGGCCAGTCCGCCCTCGCGAACAGCTGGTGCGCCCCCATGCCCAGCTGTGCCAGGGACCCCGCGACGGGGTCGTCGAGCCCGTCGGCGATCGCCACCGCGCGCCGATGCGAGCGCAGCGCCATCCCCGGCCTTTCCAGCGCGTCCCACACCACGCCGAGCTGGGCACACGCGGTGACCAGGCCGGACAAAACGTGGTGGCGCTGCGCATGCCGAGCCAGCCGCAGGCTACCGAGGATGTACAGCTCCGGGTCGGTGAACAGAACGATCGCGCACAGGACCCGGTACAGGTGCGCGATCTCGACCGCGGCCGCGTCCGCCTCACCGCCGGCCGGCGCCGGCCCGCCGCGCAGCAGCCACGCCACCTGCCCGGCCGCCCCGCTGACAATGGAGGACCGGATACCCGATCGCGACTCCGGGAACGGCGCGCCGAGTTGCGCGAGCGCCGCCCGCAGATGCTTGAGCGCCTCCGCGTTGCGGCCCCGACGGTACAGCGCCTCGCCGATCTTGCGCTGAAGCTGCGCGTGCTGGAGCGGGGTCCACCGGTCACCGCCCAGACGGTCGTGCGCGGCCAGCGCCTGCTGATAGTAGTCCAGCGCCTCGGCATCAGCAGCGACCCCGCCAGCCTGGTCGCCCGCCGCGAGCAGGCACCGCTCGGCGTTCTCCCAGTCCTCGGCCCGCGCGTAGTGGAACGCGAGCAGGCCATACAGCTCCGTGCCCCGATCGACGAGCAGCTCCTCGACCACCCGCGCGACCGCCCGGTGCAGTTCCCGTCGCCGCTTCAGCAGGATGCTGTCGTACACGGCCTCCTGGGTCAGGGCGTGGCGGAACGCGTATTCCAGCTCCGGCAGGTGACGCCGCTCGCGGACGAGGTCGAGGAGTTGCAGCTCCCCCAGATGCGCATCGACATCGCGGTCGTGCTCGGCGATCGCGGCCAGCAGCGAGCGCAGGAAACTACGACCGACCACCGCGGCGACCCGCAATAGTTCCTTGAGTTCCTCATCCAGGCGGTCGATCCGGGCCACGATCACTCCCCGGACGGTGTCCGGGATCCCCAGTTGCCCGAGGGCCTCGCTGAGTTCCCACTGGCCCGTGGCCCCCTGGCGGACCAGACCCAGGTCAACCAGCGCACGGACGATCTCCTCAAGGAAGAACGGATTGCCCTCGGCCCGTCGCAGGACCACCTCGCGCAACCCGTGTGGCAGCGTGCCGAGCCCGAACGCCTCGCCCACTAGCTCCAAGCTCGCCGTCGCCGAGAGCGGAGCAAGCCGGATCTCGGTCAGGCGGTCCGCGACCGCGCGCCGGGCGGCCTCGATCAGCCGGGCCGGCGTCCCATCGGGCTGCGGGCGCGTGGTGCACACGATCAGCAGCGGCATCGTCCGGATCAGCGGCATCAGGTGCTCAAGCAGCTGCACCGAGGCGTCGTCCGCCCAGTGCCAGTCCTCGAGCACGACCACGAGCGGACGTTGCTCGGTCAAGTGCTGAAGGAAACGGCGCACCGCGCGGAAGACCTGCACATTGACCTTGTCGGCGTCCAGGAAACGGACCTGCGCCTCCCGTTCCCCGGCAAGTGGCAATCCGAGCAGCACGCCGAGATAGAGCCCGGTGTCGGTGCCGTCCTCGCCGGCCAAGGCGCCCAGCTTGCTCTCCAGTTTGGCCCAACTCACGGCGCCGGCGTCGCCCTCCTCGATCCCGGCGAACCCGCGCAGCAAGTCCACGAACGGCCAGTAGCGGATGCCGCGAGTCAACGACAGGGCATGACCCACCAGCCACCGCGGCCGTTCCGGGTCCGGGTCCCCGGCCGACCTCCGTAATCAGCCGTGACTTGCCCAGCCCCGCCTCGCCCTCCACCACCACCAGCCCGCCGGTGCCGTGCGCCACCCGATCGAGATGCTCGCGCAGCACCGCCAGCTCCCCGTCCCGCCCGGCCAATCGCCGGTTCGCACCGGACCCACCCCGCGCGGGCCGCGGAAGCTCCCGCAGGCACTGGTAGGCCACCAGCGTGGCCTGCTTGCCCTTGACCGACAACGGCGGCAGCGGCGCGTAGTCGAAGGCCCGGCTGGTCGCGGCATGAGTCGCCGCACCAACGAACACCTGCCCCGACCCGGCGGCCTGCTGCAGCCGGGCGGCCGTGTTCACCGTGTCGCCCACCACCACCAGCTCGCCCGCGCGGGCGCCAGGCCCGGACTCCAGGTCTCGGGTCATCACGACCAGGCCGGTATTCACCCCGATGTGCAGCGCCAGCGGCCGTCCAATCCGCTCCTGCACCCGGGCGTTGACCTCGGCCATCCGCTGCAGCATCGCCAGCGCCGTGCGCACGGCCCGCGCCGGGTCGTCCTCGTGCGCCACGGGCGCGCCGAATACCGCGAGCAGGGCATCCCCGATCTGCTTCTCCAGCCAGCCCTCCCGGGCATGGATCTCCGCGATCAGTCCAGCCAGGCAGTCCCGCAGCAGATCGGTCAGCTCCTCGGGATCCAGACGTTCCCCGAGACTGGTGAAACCGGACAGATCGGCGAACACCACGGTTACGACCCGCCGGTCGGCCCGCGACGGAGAGCCATGCCCGGACGCCGAGTTGAGGCGGGAAGCACCTCCACCTACGTCTTCCGGCTGACCCATCGTTCTGCGTCCGTCGATGATCTGCTGCTGATTATACGCGCTGGTTGCCTCGGCAGCGAACTCACCTGAAAGGGAAAAAATTTCGGAGCAGACCGGCGCAAGTTCCGGACAAGCATCAGCCCGCATCTATCAATCCGGGAGCGCGAACCGGGAGGAGCCGGGCGAAGTGCCGGTTGACCGCCTGCTCGTCCGCCAGCAGCCCGGGCGCGGGTCGCGGCCGGCGGCGGGCCTAACTCGTCAGCAGGAAAAAGTTGCGGATCCGCCGAAGCATATCTCCCTGTGCCTGGCTGATCTCCGTTTGCAGCGCATCGGCGTTCAGCCCGCTGAGAATGCCTTCGCGATTGAGCTTGTACTCTGCCAGCAGGCGTGAAATCGCGTCGGCGATCTCCGGCCGACGTTGAAGAGTGGCTTTGAAGCCTTCCTTGTCGAGACGGTAGCAGACGACGTCCGTTTGAGCCTCTACCGTGGCCGTGCGGGGTTGGCCGGTCATCATTCCTGTCTCGCCGAACACGTCGCCGGCGCGCAGCGTCCCGACGCGCGAGCTTGCACCACTGGCGTTGGCGACCCGGACGGTCGCTTCCCCCTTCGTCAAGATATAAAGGTAATCGGCCTCCTCTCCCTGGCGGCTGATGATCTCGCCCCGGCGAAACGGTGCCGTGGTGAGGGAAGCGCACAATTCCCGCCGCTCCTGCTCATTCAAGGGAGCCAGCAAGTCCACCGCCTCGATCGCCGCCATTTGCCGGGCAAGTTCCTCTTGACGTCTCCTGGTCTCGCGACCGGCGCTGTTCACGTTCAGCACGACGTTTTGGGAGGGAACCGACACACTCAGGCCCGCGCGCTGGAGCGCCATCACAATCCGCCTCCGGACCTCGCCGCTGGTCAAAGGAATTTTCGACATGTCGGCGGTCCAGTACGCCACGAGATACGAGCCGTAGTTCTCCCTGAACTCGTTCAAGATGCAAACCGGCTTGGGGTCGGTCGCGACGTCGGTGATCGCTGCGTCCTGTACGGCCCGGTCGATCGCGTCGACGACCTCGGTCGGCGAATGACGAAAATCGGCGTTGAAGTGGACTAGCACGCGATGCAGCCTGGACCTGCCGGTACGGCGGCCGAGCACTGTCACCATCGACTTCATCAGCACGCTGTTGGGGATGACGACGGTGTCCCAGTCACGGGTCTCGATCGAGGTCTGCCGCCAACGCGTCTCGCGTATTATCCCTTCGACCTCGCCGATGCGGACCCAGTCGCCGACGGCGATACTGCGTTCCGCCTGGAGGGAAACGCCGCCCATGATGTTGCCGAGGGTATCTTGGAGGCTGAAACCGATGACGGCGGTAAGCACCGCGCTCGTGGCGACGATGCCGCTGAGGTTCACGCCATGGTGGCCCAGCAGGAGGAGGATGGCCGCGATGTAGGCGAGGCCGAAGAGCATGTCGAGCAGGATCGGCGCGAGCGCCAGCCCGATTTGCGGCAGCAGGAAGCGAAAGAGCAGCGTGCCGCCGACCTGGATCGTGCCGATGACGTATAGGAGCTGCGCAAGGAAGTGGACGAACAGGAACCCGAAGCTCGCGGCCTCGGTCGGCCCATGATAAAGGATGCCCGCGCAGATGACGGTTCCAAGGAGCGATAGAAGGAGCAGCAGGACGGAGACGCGCATCCGGAAGCGGGCGTCCCGCCTCACCGAGGCAAGGACCAGCGCGAGGACGATCTGGCCCGCCAGAACCCAGGGATATGAGCTCCCCATCTCGCCCGCGATCTCGACCTGATGCCAGAAGCTCATGGGGCCTCCCGCTATCACCGGTGAAACCGGACCCGCCACCCGGCTCGGGGTAGCCGATGATCATGGTAAACCGGCCGCAGCTTTAACAGCGAAGCTGGCGGATGTCATTCCACCCGTTTGTAACCCTTCGCGATTCCGATGGCGGCCGAACCGCTATCGTGGGCGTCGGGGTCGCACCTATTCCGGCTCACCCGCTTGAGGCGCCGGGCAATGGGAGAGGATATATGCTGGCACGAATGCCATCCGCGGATGGCTCGCCGGCTTCGCCATTTAGCATCACAGGTGGTCCGCAGATCCGTAATCCCTCGTCCGCGAAGAACTCGGAACCTACTGAGCGGCAAGGGCAATCTGGCTCCGCCAGGTGATCGCGTTTGCTTGGAATCACGATACTTGGCGCCATTTTCCTGCAAATTGATCCGGCGCGCTGAGCCGTGATTCGCTGCCGTTCGTTGCGCTTGGCGCGAGGGAAACGCCACTCCGTCAAGGCAGGTTCCCCAAGCACGTCGACCTTCCATCCGGCGCTCTCGGTCTTCGTTGAAAAAGCGCCGCAACAGCGCCGCCGCCTCCGCCTCGCGCACGCCGCCCACAACCTCGGGCCGGTGGTGACACGAGGCGGCCTGGAACACCCGCGCCCCATGCTCCACCCCGCCGCCCTTTGGGTCGTACGCGCCGAACACGAGCCGTCGGATGCGGAACAAGCTGGCCGCCTGGGCGCACATTGGGCAGGGCTCCAAAGTCACGACCAGATCGCAGCCGGCCAGCCGCGCCTGGCCACACGCCCTCGCGGCGGCACGCAGGGCCAGCAGCTCCGCATGCGCCGATGCATCGCGTCGTGCCTCGACCTCGTTGCCGGCGCGCGCCAGCACCGTGCCGTCCGGTCCGAGCACGACCGCGCCCACCGGCACCTCGCCCCGCGCGCCCGCAGGCGATGTTCCGCCGAGGCGGCGCCGACGGTGCCGCGGTGATGAGCGCCTGGCCCGCGAGACAACCGCGGACGCCCGGTTTACCGCGGACGCCCGGTTTGCTGACCTTCAACCCATTGTGCGATCTGCGCCTGCTATTCTTCCGCCAGCCGAGGCAGCGGGCCGTGGCGGCGGGGCCGATTGTACAATCCGTCCAGCCCAGACGCATTGTATCGGTGCCACCCAATCGCACAGCGTCTGACGGTCCATACCCCCGGATACGGAATCAAGTCGGGTCGCGCCGCGCCGGTCGTGCGCTTTCGACGGGAAAAAAACGCCGCCATGCTACAAGGCCGGGCCCGCTCATCGGGAGGTTTGTCGTCATGCAAAGACAGTTAGCGGCGCGAAAGGTGGGGTGTCCAGCGACGAGCTCAAAAAGCTGCAACAGAGCGCGCGTGCCGCCCTTACGATGCCTGGTCAGTGACTGTTACAGAAACAGGCGCGGCCGTCCGGCTTGGCGCCGTCGCTTCGCGCCAGCCTGAGAGCGACATTGAAACGGGCGGCGCTGCCGCCCGGGGCACAGTTGCTGAACGACCGAACCATAGGCTATATGTGCGGAGTATGTCGATGCGGCTGGCGGTGATCTCAGACATTCATGGAAACCTTCGCGCGCTCGAAGCAGTGCTTGTTGATATCCGAAACCGCGGCGCCGATTTCACGGTGAATTTGGGAGATTGCGTCACTAGCCCGCTATGGCCCAAGGAGACTTTTGAGGCCCTTCAGACACTTGCGCTTCCGACTGTTCGGGGAAATCATGATCGATGGATCGTTGAGCTACCCGAAGCTGATCTTACTCCCGCTGGGTTATTCGCCCGCAGGGCGCTGCAATTGGAGCAGCGGCAAGCTTTGCACAGCTTACCTTCACAAATCGAGCTAGCTGAAGGCATTCTGGCAGTGCATGGTATTCCAGGTGATGATACCACCTATCTGATAGAAGAGAGGCTTGAGGACGGACGCTTTGTGCCGGCTCGCCGCAATGTTTTGGAAGAGCGGCTGAGAAACGCGGCGACAGCTAGTGTCGTACTATGCGGTCATAGTCACCGACAAAGTTTCACTCTGGGACCAAACGGACGTCTCATTCTGAACCCGGGGAGCGTTGGATGCCCGGTTTTTGCCGACATCCCAGTTGCTGGCAATCTTGAGTATAGCTCGCCACACGCCCGCTACGCCATCCTTACGAAGAAATCAGAACTGTGGGAAGCAGAGCTGCTTGCGCTTGAATATGATTGGAGGTCTGCATCAGCGCGCGCTATCGAAAATGGTCGTCCAGATTGGGCGAATGGCGCTATCCCTCGGCATTGTCGAATAAGCCTGGAGCGAGGGAGGCGGTCCCGGCGCGGGCGAATTTGCTGCCGTGCGAATTGCGCCGCGCAGTTGCACCTCGTTGCTCGACACCCTGCGAAAGGCACAAGGCCCAGACCGGGACAAAGAAGGGGCTGCGACCACGGCTCATGTGGTGCCTGCACGGTTCACCGCAATGGACGCCGCGCCAATGCGTGTCTTGCGCTCGCGATTCGGTCGCACGGGTCGAGTGGACACGTAGCGGCCATAAGGGCATTCTACGCCAGTGAGGCTGTCCATGGATGTCGCGCGGTGGTTGCGGACGCTAGGGCTTGAGCAATACGAGCCGGCTTTCCGCGAAAACAAGATCGAAGCCGACCTGCTCCCGAGCCTGACGGCCGAGGACCTGAAAGATCTCGGCGTGCTGCTGGTCGGCGATCGCCGTCGCTTGTTGGCAGCAATCGCTGCGCTGCAATGCGCGCCCGCCGTAGAGCCTGTCGCCGAGGCGGATAGGTCCGCGACCCAGTTGGACGCCGAACGTCGGCAGGTCACTGTCATGTTTTGCGACCTGGTTGGCTCGACGGCGCTATCTGCCCGCTTCGATCCGGAGGACCTGCGCGCGGTGATCCGCCGCTATCACGCGCTCCTGTGCAGCGAGGATGCCGCTGCAATCACCGGCGCGGCGTTGCCGGTGGATGGCGGATAGACCGCGCACTGATGAGCACACTGCTGGACAGTCCGGCCGGAGCGATAGCCGATGCGTCGCCTCTGGCTCGATCCGACCCTGGGAAGCCAGTCGGCGTAAAGAGGATCAACTTGGCGCTGCAAGGCGGCGGCGCGCACGGAGCACTCGCCTGGGGGATCCTTGATCGCCTCCTAGAGGACGAAAGAATCGCCGTCGAAGGAATCAGCGCGACCTCCGCCGGCGCGATGAACGCGACTTGCTTTGCCTATGGAATGGCGATCGGGGGCAGGGAAGCGGCCCGCCGGGTACTTTCCGAGTTTTGGGGCCGAGTGGCCGATGCCGCCGCCCTGTCGCCGCTGCAGCCAAGTTGGTTTGACCGGGTCTCCAGCAACTGGGGCTTGGAATGGTCGCCGGCCTTCGTCGGCTTCGACATGATCACCCGACTGTTCAGCCCATACGAGTTCAACCCGCTCGATCTCAATCCCCTACGCGACGCCTTGCTGGCCAGCGTGGATTTCGAGGTGCTGCGAAAGCCAACTGCGCCGATTCGCCTGTTCATTTCGGCCACCAATGTGCGAACCGGTAAGGTCAAGGTGTTCCAGTCCGCCGAAATCTCCGCCGACGCCGTGCTGGCGTCGGCCTGCCTGCCGTTCCTGTTCCGGGCGGTCGAGATCGACGGCGAATGCTACTGGGACGGCGGATATATGGGCAATCCCGCCATCTTCCCGCTGATCTACGGCTGCAACTCCTGCGATGTCGTCATCCTGCACATCAACCCGGTCGAGCGTCCGGAGCCGCCCAGGACGGCACGCGAGATCCTCAATCGGGTGAACGAGATCAGCTTCAATTCCTCATTGATGCGGGAGATGCGAGCGATCCACTTCGTGAACGAGCTGATCGACAGCGGACAGCTCAGCCGTCCGAGCATGAAGCGAATACTGATCCATGCCATCGCCGCCGACGAGGTGACGATCAAGCTTGGCGTGAGCTCTAAGCTGAACGCCGATCGCGCCTTTCTGGCGTGGCTGTGCGAGCATGGGCGCCGAGTGGCCACGGACTGGCTGGCCAGGAACTTCGACCACCTGGGCGAACGCTCCACGGTCGATATCCGTGCCCGCTATCTCTGAGGCATTCCTGGCTCGGCTAGCATCGCGTTCTGCGCGGCGGGCGCGGCCTCATCAGCCTCGGTCACAATCGACGTTCGCGAGGCGGCGTATAGCAGCGCTGGTAGGCAATCCTTGATACTCTCGCGGGGCCTGCACGTCACTCTTGATGACTTGTGTGCGACGGCGAGGCTGCCACCCTGCATCGTGCATCAAATCCTCGGCGAATAAGCGCGCGCCCGGTCGGCGGTATACGGACTCGGGCACCTTCAGGACCTTTGGAAGCTGCATCGACGCATCGCCCGCCAACATCGCCCGGAACCGGCCCACGGAGAGCCTCATAGCGCCCGCGATCCGGTTCCATGATGCGATCTACGGCCCGGCGTGCTCGGACAACAAGCCGAGATCGGCAGCTCTCTGGTGTCGTGTGGCGCATCGAGTGCGAATACCGCGCGGCGAGATCGGGCGGATCGCAGCGGCGATCAGGGCTACGGCGCACCATGCCTCCGGGGCCGCCAGAGGGATCAACCTAAATCCTGCAGTTGCGTGATTGCTCGAAGTGCTTTGATCGAGCCCGCGTCCGTGGAGCCCACCGATCGGCCCCTCCCAGCGTTACCGTGGCCCCCAAGGACGCATCTCAGAGGCTGAATGTTGGGCGCACACGTCCGACGCAATTTCTCCGGCATCCGAGACCGAGCGGCGCCCAATTCGACACTAAGCGCCTACATGGAACGAGCGCTTCAAGACACAAACGCCATTTGACAAGCCACGATGCGAGGTCGCCGACCTGGGTCACGACTTGGGTTCGCGTTGCGCCGATCACGCCGGTTACGGACTCCCTGGACCAGCGTCCAGTACCCTGGGTAGCTTCTTGAACGACCCTCTCGACCCGCCGGCCGAAGTCATCGGCTATGTAGCGGAGAGGAGGGCACCGCGGACACTGTTCCCCCGGCCCGGAAGGTGGATCGTGAGCCAGGGACTGTTCGACAGCCTCGACGAGCGCGCGCGTGAAGCGCTGCACGCGCAGTTGCGACCGGGTGTGCTGCCGGCCGGCGCGGTGCTGTGCCGGGCAGGGGACCGCAGCGACAGCCTCTACCTCGTCGAGCGTGGCCTGCTGCACGTGCTCGACGGCGACACCGCAGCGCTGCTCGGGCGGCAACGGGCGGGTGATGTCGTGGGCGAGGTCGCGTTGCTCACTGGCGAGCCGCGTTCGGCAACGCTGCTCGCGCGGGTGCCCAGCGCGGTGTCCGAGCTGTCGCGGGAGGCGTTCCTGGCCCTTGCTGCCCGCCACCCCGTGCTGCTGGCTAATCTCGCCAGGATCGTGTGCCGCCGGCTGGTCGCGCGCACCGCGCGACCAGCACCCGCCCGCATCACGGCGCTGCTGACCGGGTCGGCTGGCTGGGCAGGTGCAGCGACCGCGGTCGCGACGGCTCAGGCGGCCAGTGCCGCACCATTGACCGTGCTCGACGCTGCCGGTGCCGGCCCTATCGGCGGGACCGCCACGCCAGAGAGCGGCATCGCCGCAAGGCAGATGCCGGCGCCCGAGCTGCTCGCCCGGCTCGACGCCGCGGCAGCCGCCGGGCCGGTGCTCCTGCACCTGCGCACCGACCACGCCAACCTCACCGAGCTGCTCGATTATTGCGAGCGCACGATAGCCGTGCTGCCTGCGGACAGCGCCTTTGACCCGGCGCTCGCGCCCTGCGTCCGAGCGAGGTGAACCGGGTCGAACCCACCGTGGACCCAGCCCGGCTCGGGCGCCGGCTGGCCCGCGCCTCGATCGGGATCGCGTTCGGGGCGGGCGGGGCAAAGGGCTGGGCGCACGTCGGGGCGCTGCGCAGCCTGCAGCGAGCCGGCTACGTCGTCGATGCGGTCGCCGGCAGCAGCATCGGCGCCTGGGTCGCTGCGTGGACGGCGTTGGGGCATGACACGGGAACCGTCGGACAGCTGCTCCGGGAGCGCTTCGACACCGGCGCCGTGCAGGCGATGTTCCGCCGCGGCGGCGCCGAGGGCACCGCGGTGATGGAGCACCTGGCCCGGGAGACAACCGACGACGCCCGGTTCGCTGACCTGGCGATGCCGCTGGCCGTGATGACCGCGGACTTGGCCGCGCAGTGCCCAGTGTCGCTAACCGAGGGCGGGCTGGCGGACGCGCTGGTCGCAG
The DNA here is from genome assembly GCA_963849305.1 of uncultured Pseudomonadota bacterium. Lineage (GTDB taxonomy): Bacteria > Pseudomonadota > Alphaproteobacteria > Acetobacterales > Acetobacteraceae > CAWKGV01. The sequence continues at coordinate 369,513 of CAWKGV010000006.1, read as the reverse complement.
CGAGCACGGTGCCTGGGCTGTACCCGCCGGTGCGGTGCGGTGACCAGCGGCTGGTCGACGCCGTTGTCCTCACACCGGTTCCGACCGCCGCGCTGGCCGGGGTCGATGTCACGATCGCGGTTAACCTGCTGGGCCGGCAAGCACTGCCGGCGTGGCCGGGGGCACCAGAACCGGAACGGGTCGCGCGCGACCGTGATCCGCTCATCGAGAGCCTAGAGCTGGCCTCGCTCGGCGCGGCCGCCGCTCAGACCGCCGCTGCGTCCGTGCCGGTCACGCCCCGGTTCGGGCCCGGGACTTGGCGTGACTTCCGGCACGCCGACCGGTTCCTCGCCGCGGGCGAGGAGGCGATGGAGCAGGCACTACCCGGGCTGCGCGCCCTCGCGATGCCAGCTTCTCCCTGATTTCGGTGAAACTTGCCGCGCGCTCAGGCCGAGTTCCAGGACGTTGCTCCTGCCATCGGCGACGCTTCGAACGCCGCTCTGCGACAGGAGAGAAGTCACCATGCAGCCACAGCCTCTGTCCCGCATCGCTCCTTTCGTTGCCGACCTGGCAGCTTACGTCGATGTCGCGCCGCCGAGTGTTTTCGCGTTGCCCTGCCTGCCGATCCGCCGCCTCGGGCAGGACGATCGTGCCGCCCTCGCAGCCCATTTCCTCGCGCTGCCGCAACAGCATCGGCGTAGCCGCTGTCTAATTCCGTTGACTGCTCCGCACTGATTGCGTTTCTAATCCCGTTCTGAGCAGTTGGGACGGCGACACGGTCCGCGAAATGGGAGAAGATCTTGGCCCACGCCTCTAGGGTCAAATGAAGGGGGAGAACGAAACATGTCGGGTCTAACCAGCGCGATCAACAATCTAACTAACAGCATAGTTGACCAAGCCAATACTGCCGTCAACCTCGTCAACAACGTAGCCAATAATGCCATTAACGCGGCAAACGCCGCGGCCAATGTGGCGGTCACGCAAATCAATGCCGCATTGGCTGGCCCCGCTACGATACAACTTATCGCTCAACATGTTGTCTCCAGCGCGGCGGTTGGCCCCGGCGTGATCTTCAGCATGCCCAGTAATACCGACTCCCAGCTCGCTTTATTGGATCCCCTGCATTTCCAGGGGACGATCGATTTCAGTGCGAGCATTCCCGGTGTGATCCCCAACGGTCCTCCTTCCCTGCTTGCTCTCGTTGGGGTGGCGGCGGACCATTGGGCGTTTTCCACCACCACTAATACGTTGACGCTTTTTGCCGGAAGCCAGGTGACGGACACGCTGAAGATGACCCCCAGCGCAGCCGGTTTCACGGTGTTTGAGGCGCCCGCCACGGTAGGAGTCGGATCGGGGCTTCCCGGCGGGGTGGTGATCGCCAGCGGCCCTCTGGCTGGGGTGTCACCATCAGTTGCGGTGCCGCTGCCAGGCACCGTCGGGCCGTGATGGCACTGGGTTGAAGCAACCATCGGGCGCTGTCGAAAAGAGCGGCCCACTCTGACTCGCTCGGCCCCTGCAACAACGCGGGTGGATGACGGGATGCTGGCAGCAAGCCACGGGGGCGAGCGGGAAAGTGTCCCGAGGCCGTGTCCGGTGGTGTGTTCGGCGCATCGGAGCGCGCCAGGAGCAATGGCCAATGGATGGGGAAACCCCGGCTCCGAGAGGCACCGTATACCGCTTCGACTGCTTCACCCTGGACTTGGTCCGGGGCGCCTTGCTGGCGGCAGGCGGTACCGAGGTCGCGCTCCGCCCGAAGGCTTTCGCGCTGCTGCCGGCAACTGGTCGAGAATGCCGGGCGGCTGATCGACCGCGACGAGATCATGGCGGCGATCTGGCCCGGGGTGATCGTCACCGACGATAGCGTCACCCAGGTCGTCAAGGAGATCCGCCGGGCGTTGGGCGATGGCGAGCAGCGTCTGCTGCGCACCGTGCCGCGCCGGGGCTTCCTGTTCGCCGCCGAGGTGTCGCGCGTCGACGACCAGGCAACGCTGGTCGTCGATCCCCCCGATCCCGATCAACCGCCGACGGAACTGTTCGAGCCCGTCGTCGCGACTGCGCAGTCCCCGGCCAGTCGCCCCATGCTCGTGGTGCTGCCGTTCGCCAACATGACCGGCGACCCTGCCCAGGAATACTTCGCCGACGGCATCACCGAGGACGTGACGACGGCGCTCTCGCACCTGCGCTGGTTCTCGGTGATCGCCCGCAACTCGGCCTTCACCTATAAGGGCCGAGCGACCGACGTGCGCCAGGTCGGACGCGATCTCGGGGTCGGCTACGTGCTCGAGGGCAGCATCCGCAAGGCGGGCGATAGGGTGAGGATCGCCGCGCAACTGTGCGAAGCCGAGGCCGGAACGCAGGTCTGGGCCGGGCGCTTCGACGGCGATCTGGCCGACATCTTCGACTTGCAGGACCGGCTGACCGAGGCGGTGGTCGGCGCCATCGAGCGCAGCTTGCGATTGGCCGAGGTCGCCCGCGCCCGGGCCAAGCCGACCGAGAGCCTCACGGCCTATGACCTCTATTTGCGCGCCCTGCCGCACCGCTTCGCGACCCGAGAGGGCAACGAGGAAGCGCTGCGCCTGCTTCGCCGGGCCATCGCCATCGATCCCGGTTTCGCCGCCGCCAAGGGCACGCTTGCGGGCCTGCACATCATCCGGTTTGGGCAGGACTGGGCGGAGAAGGGCGACGTCCAGGAAGCGGTGCGCCTCGCGCGCGAGTGGTGAATGGCGCCGGCGAGGACGCCCCGAGCGCTCTCGCCTCTGCCGGGCACGCCCTGGCCTTCTTCGCCAAGGACTACGAATCCGGGTCCGCGGCGGCCGAGCGCGCGCTCATGCTCGCGCCCAACTCGGCACTGGTGCTCTGGGTGGCCGGCTGGCTTCGGGTCTATGTCGGCGACGCGCCCGAGGCGGTCGTGCATCTCGAACGGGCGATGCGACTGAGCCCGGTCGATCCGGCGAAGTTCTACGTCGTCACCGCGCTCGGCTTCGCCAACTTCGTGCTTCAGCGGTACGAGGAAGCGGCGGAATTGGGGCGCCGCGCCCTCGGCGACCGGCCGAATTTCCTGCCGGCCCACCGGCTTCTGGTGGCAAGCCTTGCCCAGCTCGGCGACCGAGCAGCGATCGAGGCGGCGCTGAGCGCCCTGCTTGCCGTGGCGCCGGGCTACACGGTCTCCGCTGCCCGCGCGCACACCGCCATGCGCGACAAGGTGCTATTCGAGGCGCTGCGCAAGGCCGGGCTGCCGGAGTAGCCGCCGGAGTCGCATTGGCCGTCCGCAGTATGCTTCCGCTCGTATCGGGCCAACGACCGGCGTTCACGGCATCGTCGCCGCCTACGCCGCCCAAGGTGGCGCAGATAGTGGGGCCGCAGCCGGCTTGGGAGGGGAGATCGGGGGACGGTCGCGGGCGAGACTCTCGGCCGCAAGACCGACATCATGGCGCCGGCGCAGACAAGGGAGCAATCAATGCATCGTCGAAACTTGGGCAAACTGGCTTTCGCAACACTCGCGGGGATGACGGCCGTGCGTCCTGCATCGGCGGAAGATGCATCGAGTGATCTGGACACTCAGCTCCAGCAGTTCGAAGGGGGCGGCGATCTCGATGCGGCGCTCCAGCAGTTCGCGGCGCTGCCGGGCACGAAGAGCTACCTGCTGCATGTCGGTCCCGGCGGATCGGCCGGCCAGATCGCGGAGCAGCCGGACCTCATTCTCTTCACCGCCAGCGCCTACAAGACCTTCGTTCTTGGCCAGTATCTGCGCGAGGTCGAGGCGGGCCGGCTGTCGGAGGATGAGCAGGTGCCAATCGACGACAGCGTGCGCATGCTCAGCAGCCCGGTGTTCCTCAACCTCGCCGGCAGGACCGAGGCGCGCTCGGTGCTGGAGGCGATGATCACGCACAGCGACAACATCGCCACCGACCTCGCGACGGGCAAGGCTGGCGCCGACCAGGTGCGCGCGCTCATCGCCCAGGCCGGTCTCTCGTCCATCCGCATCCCGAACTCCACGCGCCGCTTCTTCTCCTACATCCTCGGCGCGCCCCCAGGCGTTGACCTGGGCTGGCCGGGGGTTCTGCAAGCCGCGCAGAACCCGCCCGGCCCCTTCCGGCCACCGCTCAACGACGTGATCACGCTGGCCGGCAGCGCGCGCGACTTCGTCTCCTGGTACGAGCAGGCCCTGGCGGGGGCGTTCTTCGCCAACCCGGAGACGCTGACCGAGTTCAAGCGCATCCAGGCGATGTCCGTGCAGATCGCGCAGGCGGTGCCGGCGGACACGGTCGCCTACGCCAAGGGCGGGGAGTACGCGGCGGCCTTCGGGTCCACGCTCAACGCCAAGAGCTTCGCCGGGCAGATTGTGGTGTGCGGCGGCAAGCCGACGCCGGTGACGTTCTGCTTTGCCGTGAACTGGGACGGGCCGGGGGAGGAGTTTGCCGAAATCGAGGCCGCGTTCTTCGCCGCCATCCGATCCATTCTGGGTGCCGTGAAACAAACCTTGTAGGGCACTGCACCAGCTATGTGGCGCCAATAAAGGGGGAACGAAAGATGTCAGACTTCACCAGCTTGATCACGAACACTGCATCGGCGGAAGATGCATCGAGTGCTCTGGATACTCAGCTCCAGCGGTTCAAAGGGTTCCCAGGAGCCACGAGCTTCCGAATTGACGTCGCCAATGACACAGTGGCCGCCGAGTCTCCTGAAAGCCAGCTGTTTGTCGCCAGCTCGATCAAGACCTTCATCGTTTGCCAGTACCTGCGCGACGTCGAGGCGGGTCGTCTATCCGAGGATGAACAGCTGCCGGTCAACGACGGCGTTCGTCACTCGGACAGCCCGGTGTCTCTCAACCTGACGGGCACCACTCAGGCCCGCTCGATCCTAGACGCAGCGATCATGTACAGCGACAACACGGCGACTGACATCGCCCTGCTGCGTGTCGGCCCGGATCGGGTCCGTTCCTTCATTGCCGCCGTAGGGCTTCGCGCAACGCTCATTCCGGACTCGACGCGCCGCTTCTTCTCCTACAACGTCGGCGCGCCGCTCGGCGTGGACATTGGCTGGGCAGGCGTGCAGCAGGTGGTGACCTCGCAGCAGCTGCTCGGGCCGCCGCGCGCGCCGCTCAATGATCAGGAGACCTTGGCCAGCAGCGCCGATGACATGGTATCATACTACAAGCGGGCGATGGCCGGAGAGTTCTTCACCAAGCCTACGACCTTGACGGAGTTCAAGCGCATCCACCTGAACAACACGTTTTTCCCGGATGATACCATCGGCTACGCAAAGGGCGGCAGCGTTGACGCGGTTGCCGAAAGCCTCAGCGTGGCCGACTTCCACACCCTGGCAGTCGCCGGGCAAATGGTCGTAAACGCAACGCCCGTCACGTTCTGCTTCGTGGTGAACTGGACGAGTGTGGACCCGAATAGCACCAGCGTCATCCTCACGCCGGCGTTTCTTGAGGTGGTGAAGGGATCCCTGGAGGCAATCAAGCGGCGATTGCTGGCGTGACGCCGCCAAGCTGGACTGGAGTTACGGCCTCCAGGGCCTTCAGCCGCTTGCGGGTGGTCTTCAGATCGTGACGCTGCCACACGCAGCGCACGCCGGCGCGGTACCCGAGATGCGCCGCGTCGGCGCGCGCTCAGCGCGGTTTGGGTAATCTTGACGGCGGCGCTACGATCTCCGCCAATTGCAGCGCCCGCAGCGCGAGCAGCGCCCCATCGGGGTGCGCCTGGAGGACCGGCGAATGGATGTGGACGTGCATGGCCCGAAGGGCACCGTCTATCGTTTCGATTGCTTCACGCTCGACCTCGTCCGTGGCGCATTGCTGGCGGCTGGTGGAACCGAGGTCGCGCTACGCCCAAAAGCCTTCGCGTTTCTGCGCCAGTTGGTCGAGAACGCCGGGCGCCTGATCGACCGCGACGAGATCATGGCGGCGATCTGGCCCGGAGTGATCGTCACCGACGACAGCGTCACCCAGGTGGTCAAGGAGATCCGCCGCGCGCTGGGCGATGGCGAGCAGCGCCTGCTGCGCACCGTGCCGCGACGCGGTTTTCTGTTCGCCGCCGAGGTCTCGCGCCTCGACGACACGGCCACCCTGGTCGTCCTCCCCCCCGATCAAAAGCCGGCAGGCACGGCCGAAGCTGCCGCAGCTCTCCATTCCCCGTCCAGTCGCCCCATGCTGGTGGTGCTGCCGTTCGCCAACATGACCGGCGACCCTGCCCAGGAATACTTCGCCGACGGCATCACCGAGGACGTGACGACGGCGCTCTCGCACCTGCGCTGGTTCTCGGTGATCGCCCGCAACTCGGCCTTCACCTATAAGGGCCGAGCGATGGACGTGCGCCAGGTCGGACGCGATCTCGGGGTCGGCTACGTGCTCGAGGGCAGCATCCGCAAGGCGGGCGATAGGGTGAGGATCGCCGCGCAACTGTGCGAAGCCGAGGCCGGAACGCAGGTCTGGGCCGGGCGCTTCGACGGCGATCTGGCCGACATCTTCGACTTGCAAGACCGGCTGACCGAGGCGGTGGTCGGCGCCATCGAGCCCAGTTTGCGGCTGGCCGAGGTCGCCCGTGCCCGGGCCAAGCCAACCGATAGCCTCACCGCCTATGACCTCTATCTCCGCGCCCTGCCGCACCGCTTCGTGACCCGGGAGGGCAACGAGGAAGCACTGCGCCTGCTCCGTCGGGCCATCGCCATCGACCCTGGCTTCGCAGCCGCCAAGGGCACCCTGGCGGGTCTGCACACCCTCCGCTTCACCCACGGCTGGGCCGACCAGGGCGACGTCCAGGAGGCGATCCGCCTCGCGCGCGATGTGGTGGATGGCGCGGGCGAGGACGCCCCGAGCGCCCTCGCCTGGGCCGGGCACGCCCTGGCCTTCTTCGCCAGGGACTACGAAACCGGGGCCGCCGCCGTCGAGCGCGCGCTTCTGCTCGCCCCCAATTCGGCGGTGGTGCTCCTGTTGGCCGGCTGGAGCCGGCTGCACGCTGGCGACGGGGCGGGCGCGGCGGCACATCTCGAGCGGGCGATGCGGCTCAGCCCGGTCGATCCGGCGAAGTTCTACGTCATTACCGCGCTTGGCTACGCCAACTTCTTGCTTCGTCGATATTCGGAGGCGGCGGACATGGCGCGCCGGGCCCTCGGCGACCGTCCGGCTTTCCTCCCGGCCCATCGGCTCCTGGTCGCGAGCCTCGCCCAGCTCGACGACGGGGCAGCGACGGGGGAGGCGCTGGGCGCCCTACTCGACGTGGCGCCGGATCACACAGTCTCCAGTGCCGCCGCGCGCACGTCCATGCGCGACCCGGCTCTGTTCGACGGGCTGCGCAAGGCGGGGCTGCCGAAATAGCTGCATCTTCCGGCCGCGCCCGTGATCGGCGAGACTTCCGGGGCGGTATGCCGACTTCGTCCCGGTTTCGGTAAAGCTTCGTGCCGCTTTCCCGTCAGCTTCCAGGACATGAATGCCCTTCGCGGTGTCTGCTCCCTTGCGACGGCGACGATCCACGCGCCGCCCCCACCCAGCACTGGAGAGCACCATGTCCAGCACGTACTTCAGCCCCCGCCCGCTCCGTCTGCCCGAGAGCTTCCCGGCGCGGCCCCAATCCAGGCTCCTCCTCCGTCCCGTCCTTGCTTACGCCATCATCGCCATTCTGGCGGTTACAGGCGCGCGGCTGCTAGCCGATCGTGGCGTGTCGGCGCCGCTCCCATGCGGGGACAATGTGGTTGCCGTCTGTGCCGCGCCCTGAACGAATGACGGCCCCGGATCAGCGCCAAGAACAAACCCGTCCAAACTTCCCCGAGGGAGTGGGCTACGCCATGCTCCCTCTCCCTTTGGGAGAGGGTCGGCGTGAGGGAGCCGCGTCGCACGCGCGCGGCGCCGCAGTCTTGGCGGGATAGCGGCACCAGGGCGCGGCCACGCATCGCCAGCATTCCGGCACGCGGGCCTTGCACACATAGCGGCCGTGCAGGATCAGCCAGTGATGCGCGTTGCGCAGCAAGTCGGGAGGCACTCGGCGAACCAGCGCTTCCTCGACCTCGCGCGGGCTCTTGCCGGGAGCGATGCCGGTGCGATTGCCAAGGCGGAAGATATGCGTGTCCACCGCCATCGTGCTCTCCCCGAACGCGACGTTGAGCACCACGTTCGCCGTCTTGCGCCCGACGCCGGGCAATGCTTCCAGCGCCGCACGCTCACGCGGCACCTGTCCGGCGTGCCGCTCCAGCAGCTGGCGCGACAGCTCCACCACGTTGCGCGCCTTGGCCTGCCAGAGCCCGAGCGCACGGATGTGCGCGGCCACCCCCTCGACCCCGAGCTGGACCATCGCGGCGGGAGTGTCGGCCGCCCTGAACAGTGTCGCCGTGGCGCGGTTGACCGCGGCATCGGTGGTCTGGGCGGACAGCACGACAGCGATCAGCAGCGTGTAAGGGTCGGCGTGGTCCAGCTCGCTCCTGGGATCTGGGCGCTCTCGGGCCAGCGCCTCGATGAACGGCCGCACGTCGGCGAGCGGCATCGCTCCCTTGGTGCTTGCAGGCGCCCGGCGCGCGGCTTCGGTCATGGCCAGCGTTGTCGCGTGCGCGCGAGGCCTCGGCAAGGGCTCTGGGACTGGGCCAGATCTCGGCTACATAGAACGGATGGACGCGCCGGTTCTGTTCCAGGCGATCATCACTCCGCACCGCAGCCTTTCGCCGAGGGGGTTGAGGATCCTGGTCGCGGTGATCTGCTTGTGCAGCGGCCTGACGCTGCTCCGGCTTTTGCTGCTTCAGGCGTGGCTGGTCGTTGGGTTCAGCGTGCTGGAGGTTGGGCTGGCCGTGGCGCTGCTCGGGCTGAACGCGCGACGCGCGCGCGCCTCCGAGCTGCTGCTGTTGACCGAGGAGGTTTTAACGGTGGTCCGCACCGACGCCGCCGGACGGCGCAAGGAGCGGCGGCTCTCGCCGGCCTGGCTGAACGTGGTGCTTGAGGAACGCCCCGGTCAGGTTCCGCGACTCCTGCTGGCGGCGCGGAACGGGCACGAGGAAGTGGGGTCTTGGCTGGGCGAGGAGGAGAAACGGAACCTCGCGGCGGCGCTGCGCGAGGCTTTGCATCGTATGCGCAATCCGGTGTTCGACAACCCGCAGCTTCGGGATTGGTGCTGAGCCGTCGCTAGCTCTCCGCTGGGCCCATGGACTTGATCAGATCGAACACGCGCTTGCGCACGGCGGGATCGCTGATGCGGTAGTACGCCCGAACCAGCTCCAGGGTCTCACGCCGGCTCAAGGTATCGTCGCCGAACGGGTCATGCGACGCGGGGCCGCCCGGAGTGCGGCGTGGCGGGGCGCCAACGCTGCTGGCCAGGCTGTCCGGCATGTCATCGAAGAAGAAGCTGATCGGCACGTCGAGCACGCGCGCGAGATCAAACAGCCGCGAGGCGCCGACGCGGTTTACTCCGCGCTCGTATTTCTGGACTTGCTGGAAGGTAAGGCCCAGCTGATCCCCCAGCCGTTCCTGGGACAAGCCCAGTAACGTCCGCCGCAGCCGAATACGCGATCCAACATGGACGTCGATCGGACTGGGACGAGCATCTTTCTCAGGCGGCGGCTGCATTCCCATCGGCTTCGGCGCATCCCCGTTAGTGTCGTCCAGCATCCGCACCCCTCCGCGCACAACCGACCTTCTTCGGGCAGTCTCTATACAACCATGGCCGGCGATTAGTGAACGGTAAACGCACAACCATGAATTGTCAACGAAATCGTCCCACCCTAGCCAAACGTACTATGTTAAGAGATACGTCTCGCTAATTGAGCAATCTACCACCCCTCAGGACGATGCCACGCTTCGAAGCGCCTGGCGAGAAGCCCGAGCGCCACCGCCGCGCCAGCGATGCCTAGCGGCAAGATCAGTCCAAGCCGTGCGAACGGCGTCGGCGGCAGTGCGCCGGGCAAGGACACGACCAGGACGCCGGCCCGGTTCATGCCGAGCCGGGCCAGCTCGTGGCCTTGCGCGTCGAATGCCGCGGATATCCCGGTGTTGGCGGCCCGCATGAGCGGCAATCCCTCCTCGACCGCGCGCATACGAGCGCCCGCGAGGTGTTGGCGCGGCCCGGTCGAGTTGCCGAACCAGGCATCGTTGGTGATGTTGACCATCCAGCTTGGACGGTGGGCCTCGTCAATCACCTGGCCAGGAAAAATGGCCTCATAGCAGATGAAAGCACCAAACGGCGGCAGGCCAGGGACGCGCAGCGTGCGCGGACCGGGGCCACCGGCGAAACCACCGCCTGGCACCACCTGGATCGGCAACGGGAACCACCTGGGCTGATACTCCCCGAACGGGACCAGGTGCCATTTGTCGTATTCTGCCGCGATGGCGCCGTCGCCGGTGAGCGCGAACAAAGAATTGCGTGGTCGGTCCTCGCGGTCGAAGCGCACCGCGCCCACGAGCGCGGGGGCGCCTCCGGTCGCGGCGGCGATGTATCGCCGCGCGGCCGGGTCGCGCCCGAGGAGGTAGGGGCTCGCGGTCTCCGGCCAGATCACGACCTTACGGCCCGGGCCAGCCTCGGCCACACCTTCGTGGGTCAGCTTCAGGTATCGCGTGAAAATCTCGAGCGCGAGATCCTGGCTCCATTTCTGCCCCTCGGGCACATCGCCTTGCACGAGCACGACCTTGATGCCCGGGCCTGGCGGCGGCGGCGTGCCCGTCCGCGCCAGGCCGAACCCCACCCAGGCCGCGAGCAGCGCCGCGCCGACGGCGCGAAACCCCCAGCCCAGCACCGGCAGGCCGGCGAGCAGGATCGTGGCAAAGGTCAGGCCGTGAACGCTGACCAGCGCCGCGGGCTGGATCAGCACGTCGCCTGGCCGGCCCGGGAACTCCCAGACACTGCCCCAAAGATTCCAGGGAAACCCTGTGCCGATGAACTGCCGGGCCAGGTCACCCAGTACCCAGGCGCCGGCCAAGGTGAGCAGGCGCGGCCAACCCGGCGCGGCGAGCCGAGCCACGGCGGCGGCGAAGCCGATGAACAGCGCCAGCGTGGCGGCCAGCGCGGGGACCGCGAGCGGGACGCACCACCAGTAGCGCGCCGCCTCGACCAGGATCGCCTCGGTGATCCAATAGAGACCGATCAGGTTGAGGCCGAAGCCGAACCACCAGCCTCGCCGCGCTGCGGACCAGGCTCCGCTCGCGCCCCCGATTTGCGCCAGCAGCGCCGGGACACAGATGAGCAGCACCGGTAGCGCATACACCGGCGGCAGGGCGGCTGCCGATAGCGCGCCGAACCCCAGCCCGGCCAAGTCCGCCCGCCAACCCCGCAACCAGGCAAGCCAACTCCATCCCACCTGTGGGCCAAAGCACCGGACCGTCCGGAGGTGGTTGTCATACGTCACGACTTCACGGCCGCCGGTCAGTCGAGCGCCTCGCGCAACTGGCGCTCGTAGTGCCTGTAATACTTGTCGGTGACAAGGTCGGTCTTGACCACGACCGCGACATCGGTCGTGTTGAACTGCCGGTCGATTACTGCCCCGTCGCCCACGAACCCGCCCAGCCGAAGATAGCCCTTGATCAGCGGCGGGAGCTGGGCCAGCGCCCGCCGCGGGTCGATACTGGCCGAACGCAGGCGGCGCATCTCGATGTAGCGGTGCGGCAGGGCGCGCGGACGCAGCGCGGGTGGGGCGAGGTGATTCTCGTACAGGTACCCCAGCTCGGTGCCCAGCGAGTCGGGGTCGGTTCCGGGCAGGCTGGCGCAGCCGAACATCAGATCGACCTTGTACTGGAACACGTAGGCGGCGATGCCTCGCCAAAGCAACTGCATCGTGGCGCGGCCGCGATACGCGGAGTCCACGCAGGAGCGTCCCAGTTCGAGGATGCGCCCGGGGAACCGTTCGATCGGGCCGATATCGTACTCATCGGCCGAATAGAAGCGCCCGAGCCGCCCAGCGCCCTCTCTCTGGATCAGCCGATAGGTGCCGACCACGCCTTCCGGCCCGGGGCCGATCGCGTGATCGACCACCAACAAGTGGTCGGCGACCGCATCGAATCGGTCGCGATCACGCCGACTCGCGGCGGTGACCGCATCGGGCGTGGCGCCCATTTCGGCATAGAACACCCGGAAGCGCAGCGCTTGCACGGCATCAATCTCGGCCGAGGCGGTCGCCAGCCGCACCCCGAGATCGCCGGCGCGAAGCTCGGGGAAAGCCGATCCTATCGCGGATGTCTTCCGGGGCGCCAACACGATCGGAGGCTGGACCGTCACCGCGACGCCCGATCCTGACCGACGACGCCTTCCCGCTCGTCGGTGCCGTCGAGAGCTCGCCCACGCGCCGGCTCGGGCTGCTGGGCGGGCAGGCGCCGGCCGAACAGCTCGAGTCGGAGTGAGACCAGGTCGAAGCCAAGGCGGTTGGCGATGGTTTGCATCAGCCGTTCATGCTCCGGATCCTGAAATTCGATGACCTTGCCGGTCTCGATGTCGATGAGATGGTAGTGATTGCCATGCTCGCTTGGCTCGTAGCGCGCCCGGCCACCGCCGAAATCGCGCCGGTCAAGGATGCCCTGCTCCTCCAGCAGCCGGACGGTGCGGTAAACCGTGGCAATCGAGATCCGCCCGTCCAGCGCGGCGGCCCGGCGATAGAGTTCCTCCACGTCCGGATGGTCCGAGGCATCGGACAGAACCCGGGCGATGACCCGACGCTGGCCGGTCATCTTCAGGCCCCGTTCGACACAAAGGCGCTCGATGCGCGATTCCATCCGACCCCTTGCGATATGCCACTAGCCGATCGGGGGCGGGGCTGTCCAATGCGGCGCGGGAGCCGCACCCGGGCGCCATCTCACGCCGTGAGACGGGCGCCGCGAGGCTGCGCGGCACCGAGCGGTCGGCGTGGCGATTACTTGCGCGACGCGCGCGGTTTGGTGCCGAGGCCGATCTTCTTGGCCAGAGATGAGCGGTGCCGTGCGTAATTCGGCGCAACCATCGGATAATCCGGCGGCAGCCCCCAGCGATCGCGATACTGCTCGGGGGTCATGTTGTATGCGGTCTTGAGATGGCGCTTCAGCATCTTCAGCTTCTTGCCGTCTTCCAAGCAGATGATGTGGTCCGGGAAAACGGACTTCTTGACTGGAACCGCAGGTTGCGGCCGTTCTGGCTCCGGCGCCTCCTTCCCTACTCCAGCAAGAGTCTTATACACCTCCTGAATTAGCGAGGGCAGCGCATCCGGAGACACGGTATTGTTGGAGACATGGGCAGAGACGATTTGCGCGGTCAAGCCGAGCACGTTGGTGTTTGCCGGAAGCTCGGCCATTGCAATCCCTTTCGTCGCGAAGACTTGCGCGCCTATATAGTGCGCCATGCATGTTTCGCAACGGATATTTGAAAGCCCCAAGAAGCAGTGGAGTATCATGACCAAGTTGCAAGCGGTGGATCACGAGCTGGACATAACAGCGGAGGCATGTCCGATGACCTTCGTGCGCACCAGGCTCGCGCTGGACCGCCTCGCGCCCGGGCAGACGCTTTTGGTCCGGCTGCGCGGGGCGGAGCCGGTCGCCAACGTGCCCCGGACCGCGCGCGAGCTGGGCCACCAAGTCCTTGCCATTGAAACCGGCGACGATGGCGTCACCTTGCTGCTTTTGCGAAAGGGCTAACTTTCGCCTGAAGAACAAGTGCATCGGTGCCGTCGGCATAGTAATGGAGCCGGCGGCCGGCCAGGTCGAACCGGGCACTCGCATACAGATTGCGCGCGGCCAGGTTTGCGGTCGAGACCTCGAGGAATACCAGCAGAGCGCCTCGCGCCGCCGCGTCGCCCATGGCGCAGTGCAGCAGCGCCCGGCCGACGCCTTGCCGGCGCATCTCGGGCGCGACCGCGAGGGTCAGGATCTCGGCCTGCCCTGCCGCCACGCGGCCCAGGACCATGCCACCCCGCTGGTCGATGGCGCCGAAAGCACCTGGCAGACCGAGCTGTTTCGCGAAGTCAGTGGCGCTCCACGCCTCCGCTGGCGCGAACGCGGTGGCGTGGATCTCGGCCAGGGCGTTGGCGTGCTCTGGCCGGGCCGGAATTATCAAGCTGGGATCATCCATCGGGTGGCGGGCGCGGGGTGGCGGGCAACCGAGCCTCTGGCGGGTCCACGTACACCGGTTGGGCGGCCCGGGGCGGCAAGTCTCCGCCGAGGCGCCGGCGGCCGGCACGCGCGAGAGAGCGCGGCTGCGGCAAGCGGGCGTCCGTCAGCATCACGTCCTGTCCGCGCGCGGCGAGCCGAGCCGCAACCTCGACGGCCGCATCCCCGGCCACGGCGATCGGGCCAGCCGGATCGGGCAGCGCATCCAGCGCGATTGTGGCGGCCTCCTCGGCGCGTTCGAGAAACACCCGGCCACTTCGGCTGGCGATCGCCGTCCAAAGCCGCCGGTGGCCCAGATGGGGCAGCGATTCGGCCAGGGCCTCGCCCACCGTCACCCCGACCACCGGCCGCCCCGCGGCCAGCCCGATCCCATGCGCCAGGGCCAGGGCGACGCGGATGCCGGTGAACCCGCCGGGTCCGACAGTCACCGCCACGAGATCAAGATCGGCCGCCCTGAGCCCGGCCTCGGCGAGAACCTGCTCGGCCATGACGGCGAGCAGGGCCGCCGGCCGCCGCGGGCCATCTTGCTGGCGCGCCGCCACAATCCGCTCGCCATCGACCAAGGCGGCCGAGCAACGTGCGAGGGCGGAGTTGAGAGCCAGTATTCGCATCGCCAACGAAAGTCATCGGAGGGAAGCCGTGAGGGGAGCCGGGCAGCGGCCCCTTGGGTCACAGCAGGACGCACGCGTCCTCGAACGGCAGACGCGGCGAGCGGGGAAAGACGCCCGCCGGATCGCCGTGGCCGAGATTGCACAGGAAGTTGGACCGCCATCCGAAATCGCTAAGAAAAGCCTCGTCCACCTTATCGTTATCGAAGCCCGACATCGCGCCGACATCCAGGCCGAGCGCGCGCGCGGCCATGATCAGGTAGCCGCCCTGCAACGTGCCATTGCGAAAGGCCGTGGCCGCAGCCAAAGCCTCGTTGCTGGTGAACCAGGAGCGCGCGTCGGGGTTGTGCGGAAATAATTGAGGCAGATGCTCGTAGAATTTGGGGTCGTAGGCGACAATAACGGTGACGGGCGCCGCCATCGTCTTGTCCAGGTTGCCGGCTGAGAGCGCCGGCGCGAGCCGCTCCTTGGCTTCTCGGGTGCGCAGGAAGAGGAAACGACCCGGCGAACAATTCGCGGAAGTTGGCCCCATTTTCAAGATGTCGTACAGCTCGCGCAACGTCTCGTTGGAGATTGGCTCATCGAGCCACTTGTTATGGGTGCGGGCCTCGCGCAACAGCAGGTCGAGCGACGCGCTGTCCAGCATCAAAGCTCCACCTGCTCGACCCCGACCACCTCCGGGACGTAGTGGCGCAACATGTTCTCGATCCCATGCTTGAGCGTCGCGCGCGAGGACGGGCAGCCCGAGCACGAGCCCTGCATGTGCAGCTTGACAATTCCGTCGCGATAGCCGCGGAAGACGATGTCCCCGCCATCCCCGGCAACGGCCGGCCGAACCCGCGTGTCCAGCAGTTCCCGGATCTGGGCCACCACCTCTTCGTCCTCGGGTTGGATGTCTTCGACCAGCTCCTCGTCCGCCTCGCCCTCGATCGCCGGACGGCCGGCGACGAAGTGTTCCATTAGCGTCGCCAGGAGTTGCGGCTTCAATGCCGCCCAGGAAACCTCATCGGTCTTGGTGACAGTCACGAAATCAGCGCCGAGAAAGATGCGGGCCACTCCCGGCAACTCGAACAGGGCTGTGGCGAGTGGACTGCGGGCGGCGGTCTCGGGAGCGGCGAAATCGGCGCTTCCCTCACCCATGACGTCACGTCCGGGCAGGAACTTGAGAGTGGCGGGATTGGGCGTGCCTTCGGTTTCGATGAACATTTGGCTGGCCTTGTCTATTGCCGGAAGGCGCGAGCCTTCGCGATCCTATCCATAGCCGCTACATCGGCCCGTTCCGGGCCGATGACAAGGCCCACCATCGATCAGTCAGCCAATCGCCAGGCGGATCAGGAAGCTCACTGAGGCGAACGCGCCAATACTCAACCCGTACAGTGCGACGAACCAAAGAACCCGGCGCGCCATTAGTGATAATGCTCGCCCGGACGGACCTTGCCGCGGAACACCCAGTAAGAAAAGCCAGTATAGGTCAGGATGATCGGGATCAAGATCAGCGCGCCCACGAGGAGGAAGAGCTGCGACGACGGCGGGGCGGAGGCGCCCCAGATCGAGAGGGAGGGCGGCACGATCAACGGCCAGACACTGATGCCCAGTCCCGCGTAGCTCAGCACGAACCAAGCTTGAACGCAGAAGAACGGCGCCACATCCTCGCGTCGGAAGATGCCCCGGAAGAACCGCATCGCCACCAGCGCCACCAGGATCGGGACCGGGCTGGTAAGGACCAGGCCGGGATATCCGAACCAGCGTTCCCGGAATAGCGGGTTCAGCATCGGGGTCCACAGGCTCACGATCACTATCAGTGCCAGCAACGCCACTCCCAACGTCCGGGCATGCCGTCGCGCGGACCGCTGCAATCGGCCCTCGGTTCGCCAGATCAGCCAGCAGGTGCCTTGCAGCGCGTAACCCACGACCAGCGCGATGCCGCAGAGCACGGTGAAGCCGGTCAGCCAGTCGAACCAGCCCCCGCTATAGGCATTGTCCTGAATGTGGATGCCTTGCAGCCATCCGCCCAAGGAAAGGCCTTGACAAAAAGCCGCGACCGCCGAACCCGCCATGAACGCACGGTCCCACCATATCTTGCTCGACACCCGGCGGGCGCGGAAGCGGAACTCGAAGGCAACGCCACGGAACACCAGCGCCAGCAGCATCCCGATGATGGTCGGATAGAGCGCGGGCATAATCACCGCGTAGGCGAGCGGGAACACCGCCAGCAGCCCGCCGCCCCCAAGCACGAGCCAGGTCTCGTTGCCGTCCCAGATCGGAGCGACGGTGTTCACCATCACGTCGCGATCCTCGGCGCGGTGTTCCACCGCGAACAGGATGCCGATGCCGAGATCAAACCCGTCGAGCAACACATAAGCGAGGACGGCGAAGGCGATCAGCCCG
This sequence comes from uncultured Pseudomonadota bacterium, assembly GCA_963849305.1. GTDB lineage: Bacteria > Pseudomonadota > Alphaproteobacteria > Acetobacterales > Acetobacteraceae > CAWKGV01. The sequence goes on along the minus strand of CAWKGV010000006.1, from coordinate 352,497 downwards.
GCCCAGACGATCGGCAACCAGTGTGCCACGGCGTCAGTCCGATCCCGCCGGATGCGGGGGCGGGAGATGCGCGTCTAGGGCCGACATCGGCGTGATGCCGGCCGAACGAACCGGCACTCCCTTTTCCGGCCCGGTCTCGCCGGTCGCCGGCGGGTGGCGCATCAGCCGGAGCAGGAACAGGAAGCCCGCCCCGAACACGATGAAATAGACCACGACGAAGGCCGCGAAGGAGACCGCGACGCCGGGCAGCGCGACCGGCGAGGCGCTGTCGGCGGTGCGCATCATGCCGTACACCGTGAACGGCTGCCGCCCAACTTCCGTCGTGGTCCAACCGGCCAGGATGGCGAGGAACCCGGCTGGTGCCATCATCACCGCCGCCCGCTGCATCAAACGCGAATCATAAAGCCGACCACGCAACCGCTGCAACAGGCTCCACCAGCCGACGGCGATCATCAGCAGCCCCAGCCCCACCATGGCGCGAAAGGACCAGAACACCACCGCGACCGGCGGCCAGTCCTGGCGAGGGAACGATTTCAGCCCCTTCACCTCGCCATTCCATCGATGCGTGAGGATCAACGCGCCGGCATGGGGAATCTCAACCGGGAACTCCACCCGCTGCTGATCTTCGTTCGGCATTCCGAAGATATAGAGCGGCGTACCGGGCTCACTCTCGAAGTCGCCTTCGATCGCGGCAACCTTCGCGGGCTGGTATTCGCGCGTGTTCAAGCCCTGCTGGTCGCCCATCACGACCTGGAGCGGGGCGACGATCGCGGCCATCCACATCGCCATCGAGAACATGAGCCGCGCCGCCTGGTTCTGATTGTCACGCAGCAGGTGATACGCGCCCACCGCTCCCACTAGGAACGCGACCGACAGATAAGTGGCCAGCACCATGTGGAAGAACCGATAGGGGAAGGACGGGTTGAAGATAATCTCTGCCCAGTTGGCGGGCAGGAAGCGTCCATCGGGGCTGATCGTGTAGCCGGCCGGGGTCTGCATCCAAGAATTGGCCGACAAGATCCAAAACGCGCTCATCAGCGTGCCGACGCCGACGAAGCAGGTCGCCATGAAATGCAGCCGCCGGCCCACGCGCTGCATCCCGAACAGCATCACCCCGAGGAACCCAGCTTCGAGAAAAAACGCCGTCATGACTTCGTAGCCCATCAGCGGGCCGATCACCGGTCCGGCTTTTTCGGAAAATCGCGACCAGTTGGTGCCGAACTGGTATGACATGACCACGCCCGATACCACGCCCATCGCGAAGCCGATCGCGAAGACCTTCAGCCAGTAATTGAATACATCCAGATACACCTGCCGCCCGGTGCGCAGCCAGAGCGCCTCCAGTACGACCAAATAACTGGCGAGCCCGATCGAGAGGGCCGGCAGCACGATATGCAAGCCGATGGTGAAGGCCCACTGGGCCCGTGCCAGCACGATCGCATCAGACACCGCTCACCTCGCGTGGCTGCGCCGCCAAGATGCGGCGGCAGCCCCACTATAGGCGTCCCGGCGCGCGCCGTCAGGCCGCGCGGCGAATGCAATCGCGGCGCACCTGGGTCACCCCACGCACGCCGACCACCTGGCGCAGATTGGCTTCGAGCAGGTTCGCGTATTCCTCGGGCGCGGCATCGAGCGCGATCTCGATATGCATGATCTCCCCGCTCAGATGCGACCACATGCGATCGGGGACCAGGTTGCGCTTGGCGAAGGGCTGCAAGAGCCGGGGCAGCAGCCCCGGGCCGGCATCGGCGTCAAGCATGAAGCGCACGGCGACGCTCGCAAGCGCGCTCGCGGCTAATGATTCGTAAGACATGGAACGGAAGCTCCGAAGACAGGGCGTTGAGCGAGACTATGTCCCGGCTGCTATGCAGCCGGGCGGCTAATTCGCGCCCCATGCATCCGAAGATTCATAACGGTTATATACCGCCTCCTCCCTGCCAGCGCCAGCGTCATGTGCCGGGCCAGGCCACCTTGGGCAGCTTGATCAGCGGAATGTGTTTGATCGATAGGACGCGGTCCTGCAGCGTGAACGGCAGATCCAGTTCCGGCGCGCCACCGCCGGGCGGCGCTTCGGCCAACAGCGATAGAACCGCCTTGGCCGCCAATGCCGCGTGGTCGCTGATCGCCCGATGCGCCGCCATCACGTCGAGCGCCTGAGCGTAGTCCTGAACTCGCGCCTCCCCATGCGCCACCGGCTGCAGGGCCGCATCCAAGGACATGCTGGCCTGTCCCTCGGCCGCGAGCGGCCCCCAGCGAAGCAGCCCGTGCCGCAGCAGCGCGGTCCCGCCCGCGTCACGCCAGGCGCGCGCGCGAGCCATCGGGTCCGCGATCGCGGGCGCCGGCCCGCTCACTGTTCCGTCGATCGCCACGGTTTCGATTCGCGCCCCGAGCGGCCAGCTTCGCTCGGGCGGCAAAACGATCGTCGAGGCGGCCAGCGAGAGGGCGACGGCGGCACCGGATCTCGGCGCCGTCGGATCGGTTTCAGCATGGAGTTCCAGCTCGCCGATCGTCGCTTCGCCCGCGTGCCCCGCTGGCGCATCCGTGCGCGACCCGACGCGCAGCGCCTCGGCCGAGAAGTCGATCGGCCAGGGCGGCCCAGCGGCGTCGAGCGGCACGCGGGCGCGCATGGCCCGCGCGGCGAATGTCGCCGCGGGGCCGCCTTGCAGGCCGATTCGCTGAGCGCCCAGCGGGATGACCTCCAACATGCCCGGATGCAGGAGGCGGACCTGAACCGCCACCAGCGGCGCGGCCCAGACCAGTCCCACCGGCAGCGCCAAGGCGCCGCCCACCAGCCGTACGCGGGGCACGGTCACTCTGGCCGCGACCGGCCAGCCGCCGAGCGACGGCGATCCCGCGGCCACGGCCCAGCCCTCCGCGCGTCGCGCGGCATCCCAGGCGACCATGCCGGCCTCTACCCGCTTGGCGGCCACGTACCAATAGGCCGTCCAGCCGCCCAGGAGCAGCAGCGCGAGCAGGGCGAGCAGAGCGATCCCAGTTCGCAGACGCATCGGAATTCCTGCTTGGGGCGGAACCGCTTACCGGTGATCACCCGTTGTCCGCAACCGAACGCGGTAGACGCGAGTGACTAGTGAAGAGAGACAACCCTGACGGGAGAAGCACACAGCAATCCCCATCCCGCCTGAGACCGGGCTGTGAGAGGCGATCACGGAAAAGATGCCTTATTCATCAATCTATTACGATGACTGGCTGCGGTCGCTTGGGAAGCTGCGCGAGCTTAAACCCACAGACTTGTCCACAGGGTCGGGCATCGGGCTGGCGAGAGCCGCTTTCAGCTCGCGCATGAGGCGTCCACGATCCGGCCCCGGTGCAATCGGCGGCAGCAGCGCGATGCGGATAGTGCCAGGGCGTTTGCGGAACGCCCGCCGGCCCCAATAGCGGCCGGAATCCGTGATCGCCGGCACGACAGCCAGGCCAGTCCGGTTTGCGATCGCCGCGACCCCAGGCTGTAGCGGTCCGAGAGTGCCGGGTGTCGAGCGCGTTCCTTCTGGGAAGATCACGATCTGCCGGCCCTCCCGCTTCGCGCGCTCCGCCTCCCGCATCAAGTGGCGCATCGCCGAGGCGCCTCGGCTGCGGTCAACCAGGATCATCCCAGCCGGCTCGATGATGCCGCCGAACAGAGGGATGCGCCGCAGTTCGCCCTTGATGACGTAGCAGCAGCGCGGCAGCAGCGTGAACCACACCAGGGTGTCGAAGGCCGATTGGTGGCGCGAGGCGATGAGGGCCGCGCCCGCGCGCGGCAGGCGCTCGGCGCCGATCACCTCAAGGCGAATGCCGCAGATCGCGCGCAGCCCGGCCAGCGCGAGCCGAGCCCAGAATATCGGAACCGTCAGCGCGTGCCGGGGCGCGGCGAGCCGTATGATCGTGCCGGGAATGCAAAGCAATGCCGTCAGGCTGAAGAAGAACAGGTTGAACAGCGTCGAACGCAACAAGATCATCCCTGTGTGCGTCCTTCTGCGGCGCTAGAGAGGCTTGGCCCCGGACCCGCTTCGAGCGCGCTGATTCCAAGCTCGGCGCCGAGGAACTTCATGTATTCCTCTGACATCACCCGCAGCCCGCTTAGGCTATCGAGACCGGCCGCCGCCCGCATCGCATGGGAGGAGACCGGGGCCGGATGAAGTTGCACGCCCGGAACCGCCCGGCCGAGTTCAGCCAGCGCGCGCGGCATGTGATAGAATGCCGTCACCACGATCACGGACCGGAAGCCGTTCGCCTGGACCCAGGCCGCCGTCTCCGCGGCGTTGCCGCGCGTCGAGGTGGCGCCCCGTCCAAGCGTCACCCGACTGGCGAGTGGGGCCGGATCGACCCCGGCCCGCTCGGCGAGCGCGCGGAAATTCGCCCCCCCGCCGATCCCGGTCACCAGCAGCTTCCCGGCCCGACCATCGGCCAGCAATTGCAACGCCGCCCGCACTCTGTCCGGCCCTCCGGTCAGGGCCACGACCCCGTCCGAGCGCGGCGCGACGGGGCGCGGGCGCATCGCCGCGACCACGAACCATACGAAGCCGGCTGCCCAGGCGACCACCGCCGTGGCCAGCCCAAGCGCCAGCACACGCGCCATCAGCGAGCCGCGCGACCGCCGACGCATCGGTCGTACCACCATTCCCAGGCCAGTCGCCCTCATGGCAGTCGCCGCAGCCAGCGCCGCACCGTCCCCTGCGCGGTCACGAAGCCGATCGCCGCGGCCGCCAGCGGCAGGGCGGGCAGCAACAGCCAAAGCGCGACCGGCAACGCCGGAGGCGGATCCGGCGCGGCGGCCGGCCCCTCGAAGGGCGCGGCGAGATAGGCGAGCGCCATCAGCACCGGCATTGCCGCCACGCCTCCGGTAAGGCCGCCGGTCGCCGCCAGCGCCGTGACGCGCGCCGAGAACCGTCGCGCGATGTAGCCGTCGCTTGCTCCAAGCCCATGCACGATCTGGATCGCCTCACGCCGCGCCGCTAGGCCGGAGCGGGTCGCGACCGCGACCACTGCGGCGGCAACGGCGGCAACGACGAGCAGCGCCGCCCCGGCACAAGCCTGCATACTTCGGGCGAGCGCCGTCAGGCGGTTTGCCCAGACCCCGTGGCTCTCGACCAGAGTGCCCGGCGCGACCTCTCTCAAACGTCGCGCAAGGGCATCGAGAGGCAGGTCCGCATCCGTCAGGCGCACCGCTATCACTCCAGGGAGCGGCAGGGCGGCACTGTCCGCGGCCGCGCCGAGCCAAGGCCGCAGCAGGGCGCTCAACTCCTGCGGCGCAAGCGGCCGCGCCGAGGCCACGCCTGGCGCGGCCCGCAACAACTCCAGCACGCGGGCGAGGCGAGTTGCACCGCCATTCGCGGGCTCGCGCGGTGCCGGCACTTGCACCGTCACCGCCGCACTCGCGCCCGACTGCCAGTGCCGGGCCAGTGAGGCTGCCCCCACCCAACCGGCCAACGCCAAGGCGGCGAGAAAGGCCATGGCCGCGACCAGGAACGGCAGCATCCGATCCGAGAGCGCCCGACGCAGCCCAAGCTCGTCGAAGCCCGAGGGTCTCGGCGACCGGCTCCGTCGCATCATGCCGACCGCACCAGACGACCGTGGTCCAGCTGGAGGGAAGGAGCCGGATGGCGCGCGACCAGCCCGTCGTTATGCGTGGCGATCACTACCGTCGTGCCGAGCCGGTTCAGCTCCTGCAAGAGCTGCATCAGCCGTTCAGCCTGGATTTCGTCGAGATTGCCCGTGGGCTCGTCGGCGAGCAGCAGGCGGGGCCGGGCGATCACCGCCCGGGCAATGGCGACGCGCTGCTGCTCGCCGCCGGACAGCTCCGCCGGCCGCGCATTGGTCTTCGCGGCCAGCCCGACCCAGCGCAGCATCTCCCCGACATCGGCGCGGATCTGCCCCTCCGGCCGGCCGGCGATGCGCAGCGGCAGGGCGGCATTGTCGAACGCGGAGAGATGCGCAAGCAGGCGAAAGTCCTGGAACACCACTCCGATCCTGCGTCTGAGCCGGGGCAGGGCGCGCCGGCGAGCGGTCCGCACGTCGGTCCCCAGAATGCTGAGCTGCCCGCGCGTCGGGCGGATCCCGAGATACATCAGCCGCAGCAGGCTGGTCTTTCCGGACCCGGAAGGGCCAAGCAGCCAACGAAACGCACCCTCGGGCACGGCGAACGAAAGGTCGTGCAGCACCTCCGGCCCGGCGCCCTCGCCGACGCCGCCGTAGCGTAGCCCCACCCCATCGAATCGCACCATCGGATTCGGCCCTTGCCGGGTGGCTATCTGCCACTGCTCGCGGCGTGAAATCCACGTTGCATCGCGGACCTCGGCTCCCCACCATCATGTCACAGCGAAAACCCATGCGAATCGCCTGTCCGAGTTGCGCCGCCGCCTATGACGTGCCCGAGGCTTTGCTGGCTGGGCGCAAGTCGGTTCGCTGCGCCCGCTGCAGCAACGACTGGCGGCCGGAGGCGCTGCCCGTGCATCCCGCTGAACCGGAGATGCCGCGAACTGCCAGCATCCCCCAGCCGGTCCTCAAGCCCCGAGCGCGCATTGCGGAGGAAGCTCCGCTACCCCAGAAGGTTGCCCCGCACGGCGAATATGCCCCTGCGCCAGACGAGATAGCGCCAGAGGGGGCAACGCGAGAGGGGACAACGTCGGACGAGATCGCGCCAGACGGGATATGGATCACGAACAAGCCCCTCGGACCCGCGCCGCTCACTGCCATGGAGCGGCTCGCGCAGTCGGCGCGCCGGCCGGGAAATCAGCGCTCGGCTCGGCTCGGCTGGGCCGCCAGCGCGCTCGTGCTGGCGCTGTTCGCCTGGGGTATTGTTGCCTGGCGAGGCGATTTGATGCAGGCCTGGCCTCCCAGTATGCGGTTCTATTCGGCTCTGGGCCTCGCGCACGCCAGCCAGTGATCGAGGTTTCTTAATGTACCTGCCCGCGGCATTTCGGGAAGATCGGCTCGATGTCCTGCACGCAGCAATTCGCGGCAGTAGCCTCGCCACGCTGGTCACGTTGACGCCACGAGGGCTTGATCGCCAGCCACGTTCCGATGCTGCTCGATCCCGAGCCGACCCCGTACGGGACGCTGCTCGGCCATCTCGCGAAACCCAACCCGCAGGCGCGCGGCGCAGCCGGTAATCTCGAGGCCCTCGCGATCTTCCAGGGACCGGACGCCTACATCACGCCTTCCTGGTATGCGACCAAGCGCAGTACCGGCAAGGTCGTGCCGACCTGGAACTACGTCGCGGTCCACGCGTACGGCCCGATCAGCTTCTTCGACGACCCCGAACGCTTGCGCCAGCACGTCACGCGGCTCACCGATCGGCATGAGGGCGCTCGCTCGACGCCGTGGGCGGTGACGGACGCGCCGGAGGATTTTATCGATGGGATGCTGCGCGGCATCGTCGGCTTCGCGATGCCGATCGCCCGGATCGAGGGCAAGTGGAAGATGAGCCAGAACCGCCCGGCTGAGGATCGCGCCGGGGTGGTCGCTGGGCTTGCCGGGGAGGATCGCGCCGCGGTCGCGGATTTGGTCGCCGGTTCCGGGTAGCCAGTTGCCAGCCGCGGTCGCTAGTGCTCAAAGCCGGCCGACCGAGCGTTCCAGGCACCCGATCCGTTCATGGACAGCATTTTCCGAGGCGACCTCGCCACCGCCCGCGGCCGCGTGCTTGCCTGGGCGGATGCGCTGCTGGTCGATCACGGCGTCTTTCGCCTCGCCTTCGGCAACTTCGCCGAAGTCGCGCCCGGCCGGCTCTATCGCTGCAACCACCCCACGCCTGGCCGGCTGGCCGCCCTGACCCGGCGCCATGGGCTCAAGACGCTCATCAACCTGCGCGGCCAAGCCCGGAACGGGTCGGACGCGCTCAGCCGCGATACGGCGCGTCGGCTCGGCCTCGACTTCATCGATATGGCGCTGGAGAGCCGGGGCGCGCCGCAGCGCGAGCGCATCCTGCGCCTGCACGACATCTACCGCGACATGCGCGCGCCCGCCTTGATCCATTGCAAGTCCGGCGCCGACCGAGCCGGGCTCGCGGCCGGGCTGTTCGTGCTGTTCGAGGGCGGCACGGCGGCCGAGGCGCTGCGCCAGCTCTCGTTTCGTTTTGGCCATATCAGGCGCTCGCGTACTGGCGTGCTGGACGCATTCTTCTTGCGCTGGGCGCGCGAAGGCGAGGGCCGCAAGCCGTTCCTCGACTGGGTGCGGGAGGACTACGACGAAACCGCGCTGCGGCGGGACTTCCACGCGCACGGGCTGGCAAGTTTCATCAACGACTGGGTGCTGGCGCATGAATGATCGGGCGCACATCGACCCGAGCGAGGTACTTGAGGAACTGCCTGTCGCCGACTGGCATGGTCCCTTCTCGCCGGATCTGCGGGATCGCGCGATCCGCGCTTTGGAGCGCGGCCGGGTGCTGTACTTGCCGCGCCTCGCCTTCCGCACGCAACCGGACGAGGCCGGCTTCCTGACTGGCGCCGCGGCGGGGGGCGAGCGCAAGAACATCAGCTTCGATCCGGCCACCGGGCAGACCAGCAACACAGCCCTACCGGCGGCCGATGCCGCCCGGATCGCCGCCATGATGGACCGGTTCGGCGGGTCCGCCGAGCGGCTGCTCAAGGATCTGCTGCCGACCTATGCGCCGATGTTGGAGCGGGCCCGGACCAGCTTCAGGCCGACCGAGATCGCCGGCCGCGCGTATTCGCCGCGCCATGATGACCGGCTGTTACATGTGGACGCCTTTCCCACCCGTCCGATGCACGGGTGCCGAATCCTGCGTTTGTTCTGCAATATCGCCCCCGACGGCGCGCCGCGCGCGTGGCGGGTCGGCGAGCCGTTCGACGATTTCGCGCGCCATTTCCTGCCGCGGGTGCGTCCGCCGCTGCCCGGGAGCGCCTGGCTGCTGCACCGCCTCGGTCTGACCAAGGGCCGACGCAGCGCCTATGACACAGCGATGCTGCGCTTGCACGATCGCGCGAAGCTCGATCAGGCGTGGCAATCGATTGCGCCGCGTGCCGAGATCAGCTTTCCGGCGGGCTCGACCTGGCTCTGCTTCACCGATCAGGTGCTGCACGCGGCGCTGGCCGGTCATTGCGCGCTGGAGCAGACATTTCACCTGCCCGTGGACGCCATGCGCGAGCCCGATCGTTCGCCGCTTAGAAGGTTGGAGGTGCTGGCGAATCGCCCGCTCGCGTGAGGCGAGCCGCTGGCAAACGCCTTAGCCAACGCGGGATATAGCTATATCCCGCGTTGGCATGATCAGATTGTCCCAACCGCCCGCAGGCACGACCCGCTACCTTCGCGGGAGGGAGGCGTGAACCGGTCAACCCAACGCTCCGCTCTATTAGTCTAGTTTGGACGACCCTCCCTTAGGGCGATTTCCGAGTCCGCGGCCATCCTTCGGAGAAGCTGGAGAGCCAAGCCGAAGTCTCTGCCCCCAACGGCTGCCCATACTTCGGCGATCGTCCGAGCCGCCCCTTGAATCGTGAACGGAAATGTTTCTTCTTCGGCCAGGGCGCCCTTCTCGTTGATGAGATAACGCGCATTCGCCGCGAAGAGCACCTGGGCGACATAGCAGAGCGCTCGGTAGACGCAGCCGGCGATGTGAGTTTGCTCGCCACGTGCCACCGCGATCTCCGCATTCTCGATGCTGAAAAGCACCTCCCACTGAAATCGGGCAATCAGGGCGTCCCGAAGCGCCGTGGGGAACGGTCGGGTCTGCTTCTTCAGGTCGGCGATAGCATCGGTAGGATCCAGGAGTGGCAAGCACAACGCAACCTCGCCCATCCAGATGGCGGAGCAGAAGCCGTGCGGATGGCCGGGTTGCTAGTTCATGGACACCTGACCCGCCCTGCACTCTGCGATGACGGCGCGCACCCGCGCTAAATCTCGATACAAAAGGTCAACCTTACGGCCTGAGATGAAGAGCCATCCTCCGCCATTGGTCCAAGGCCCCCATCCGCCGAAATCGGTCAGCGCGGCCTTGGCCGGATCATCGACCAGGGATGTGATCGCGGTTCGCAGCTCGTTAACGTCAAGTGGAACGCCGGCTTCGTAATAGAGTCCCAGGTCGTAATCGGAACTTGGGTGCGCCGTTCCGCGCGCCCGTGATCCCCCGAGCACCAGGGCCGCCAATCCCTTGACCGGTTCCAGGCTCTTGACGAGACATTGGAGGATCGGATCGCTCATGCGCTGGCTTGTGCCCCCAATTGCGCGCAACCGGTGCCGGTGTAAGAGTTCGGATCGGCCCGACTGTCGAGACCTGTCGTTCCGTCCAGGGAGACACCGAACCATGCCGCTCGGAACCCTCAAGCTACCCAACATTGACGAGCTTCGCGAGGTCGCCGGGGAACTCGGCATGACCATGAGCGACGATGAGCTGGCGCAGCATCGCGCCTTCCTCACCGGCGGGATCGCCGCGTACAACGTCATCGACCAGATGCCCGACGAACTGCCGCCGGTGCGCTACCCGCGCACGCCAGGCGGCCGGCCCTCGGCCGCCGAGAACAAGTACGGCGCGTGGTACGTGAAGACCCGGATCGAGGGCGCCGCGTCGGGCAAGCTCAAGGGCAAGACCGTCGCCATCAAGGATAATATCTGCATCGCCGGCGTGCCGATGATGAACGGCGCTTCCACCCTGGAAGGCTACGTGCCGGACGTGGACGCGACGGTCGTGACCCGCATCCTCGATGCCGGCGGCACCATCGTCGGCAAGACGGTGTGCGAGTATTTCTGCTTCTCCGGCTCCAGCCACACCGCCTCCACCGGGCTGGTGCACAACCCGCACCGGATGGGCTACTCGGCCGGCGGCTCGTCGTCCGGCAGCGGCGCCGTGGTCGCGGCCGGCGAGGTGCCGATGGCGCTCGGCGGCGACCAGGGCGGCTCGATCCGGATGCCCGCGTCGTTCTGCGGCATCTACGGCCTGAAGCCCACGCATGGTCTCGTCCCATACACCGGCATCATGCCGATCGAGCTGACGCTCGATCACACCGGGCCGATGACCGCCACTGTCGAGGACAATGCCCTGCTGCTGGAGGTGCTGGCCGGCCCGGACGGGCTCGATCCCAGGCAATATGGCGGCCAGGCCAAGCCCTACCGCGACGCGATCGGTCGTGGCACGAGCGGACTGCGCATCGCGCTGGTGGACGAGGGCTTCGGCCATGAGAACTCGGTCGAGGCATCCGATGCGTTGGTGCGCGCTGCCGCCGATCGCTTCCGGGGCCTCGGCGCCACGGTGGAGCGGGTGTCGATCCCGATGCACCGGCTCGGCCCCGCGATCTGGCTGCCGGTCGCCGCCGAGGGTGCGACCATGCAGATGATGCTGGGTAACGGATTCGGCTTCAACTGGCAGGGCCTCTACGTCAACTCGCTGCTCGACTTCCACAGCAACTGGCGGACCCGTGCTGACGAGCTGTCGGAGACCCTGAAAAGCACCATGCTACTCGGCCATTACATGGTCACGCGCCATCGTGGCCATTACTACGGCAAGGCGCAGAATTTGGTGCGGCGGCTGCGCGCGGCGTACGACGCGGTGTTGTCGAGCTACGACTTGCTGCTGATGCCGACGCTGCCGATGCCGGCGACCAAACTGCCCGCCGCTCACGCGCCCACCACCGAGATCATCCAGCGCGGCCTGGAGATGCTGCCCAACACCGCGCCGTTCGATTGCACGCACCATCCGGCCATGAGCCTGCCGTGCGGCATGGTGGACGGGCTGCCAGTGGGCGCGATGCTGGTTGGGCGCATGTACGATGAGGAGACCATCTATCGCGCCGCAGGCGCCTTCGAAGCCGGCGTCGACTGGAAGGCACAAAGGTAGCGGTCTGGACGCGCAGAAGCAACCAGAGGAGCAACTTCATGGCCCATGCGGAACACGAGGCGCCGCAATCCGACACCGCGCTCCGGGTGAAGGCGCTCGAATCCCTGCTGGTGGAAAAGGGGCTGGTCGATCCCAAGGCGCTCGATGCCATCATCGATGCCTATGAAACCAAGATCGGGCCGCATAACGGAGCACGGGTGGTCGCGCGCGCCTGGACCGATCCGGACTACAAGAAGCGCCTGCTGGCCGACGCGACCGCCGCGATAGCCGAGCTTGGCTATACCGGCGTGCAAGGCGAGGACATGGTGGTGGTCGAGAACACGCCAGATGTCCACAACATGGTCGTCTGCACCCTCTGTTCCTGCTATCCGTGGCCGACGCTCGGCCTGCCGCCGAACTGGTATAAGTCGGCACCTTACCGCTCGCGCGCTGTGATTGACCCGCGCGGCGTGCTGCGCGAATTCGGCGTCGAGCTGCCGGACAGCACGGAAATCCGCGTCTGGGACAGCAACGCCGAGCTGCGTTACCTCGTGCTTCCCGCCCGCCCGGCCGGGACCGAGGGGATGAGCGAACAGGAGCTGAGCGCGCTGGTCACGCGCGATTCGATGATCGGCACCGGCTTGCCGAACGCACCAAGCTAGGGACACTCTGAAAAAGCCGCTCTCGACACGGTCACGGAACAGCCTGTAGGGCGGGTTCTGCGGATTTCGTGCGGGGCCGATATGCGACAAGCGACTCTGGCGAGCGTCAACTTCGAGCGCTACAGCAAAACCACGCGTCGCGCCGCGTTCCTTGCCGAGATGGACCGCGTTGTGCCGTGGCAGGACCTCTGCCGGCTGATCGAGCCGGTCTATCCGAAGCCAGGCCACGGCCGTCCGCCGATCGGCCTTGAGCGCATGGTGCGCATTTACTTCCTGCAGCTCTGGTTCAACCTCTCGGATCCGGCGGTGGAGGAGGCGCTGTATGATTTCAGCCTCGATGCGGCAGTTCGCCGGCATCGATCTCGGTCGGGAGCCGGCACCGGACGAGACCACGGTGTGCAAATTCCGCCACCTGCTGGAGAAGCACGAACTCGGCAAGCGGATACTCGAGACTGTCAATGAACATCTCGAGAACCGAGGATTGAAGGTGGGCACTGGCACAATCGTCGACGCGACCATTATCAGCGCCCCGAGTTCGACCAAGAATGCGTCCAAGCAGCGCGATCCCGAGATGCATCAGACCAGAAAGGGCCAGCAGTGGTATTTTGGCATGAAGGCGCATCTCGGGGTGGATAGCAAAACCAAGCTGATCCATTCCGTGGTTGCCACCGCGGCGAATGTGCATGATGCGGCGGTGCTTGGTGATCTGCTGCACGGCGAGGAAACGCGGGTGTGGGGTGACCAGGCCTATCGCGGCCAACGCGAGGTGATCCGCGAGCATGCGCCGCACGCGCAAGACTTCACCAACCGGCGCTATCGGCATCGTGGCGTGGTCGATGAGGCGGAGAAGGCACGCAACCGCACCAAATCGACGGTGCGAGCCAAGGTCGAGCACAGCATCGGCGTGATCAAGCGTGTGTTTGGCTTTGTGAAAGTGCGCTATCGTGGGCTGGACAAGAACGCCCACCGGCTGTTCGTGACTTGTGGACTGGCTAACCTTCATCTCGCTCGCAAGGTGCTGGTGCGCGCCTGACGGGAGATCTGCGCCCAAAATGGCGCCCTGCCGCCGGCGAGGGAGGCCAAATCGTCGTAAAAACCCGACTCCAAGCGCAATTTGGTTGCTGTCGTTCCTTTTCTCGACCGAGCCGGCCCGGTTACTCCTTGATCAGAGTGTCCCTAGGAGGCGGCGGGAGGATCAGGAGCAAGACATGATCAAGCAGCCGATGGCGCAAGGGGAGGTCGTCGCACGAGTAACGCACGAACCCGAACAGACCATCACCGTAGGGGGCTCGCACCGCCGTGATCTGCTGGTCGGTTCGCTTATTGCCTCGCTCGCACTGGCGTGCGACTTCGAGGAGGCTGCGGCCAGTAAGCTCGATCCGAAGGAAACCATTATCCGGCTCCCCGATCAGATCGCATGGCAGGCGCCGCGCAACTTCCCCGAGCACAGCGTGGAGATGGCGCCGCTGTTCGGCAGCACCACGGGCTCTGGGCTTTATTATGTCCTAGCAGCCTGTCGGATTGAGATACCCGATCACGCGATCGGTGGCTAGAATTGGCGGATGTCGAATTTTGTGCCGTTCAACCGCGACCAGGCCTTTCTGCTGCCGCCCGACCTAAAGACTTGGCTGCCGGAGGATGATCTTGCGCACTTCGTGGTGGCCGCGGTGGAGCGGGTACCGCTCGGGGCGTTCCGAGTGGCGGAGCGAGCGTGCGGCAAGCCGCAGTATCACCCGCGGCTGATGCTGGCGCTGCTGATCTACAGCTACGCCAACGGCATCTTCTCGTCGCGGCGGATCGAGCGGGCAACCTACCGTGACATCGCGGTTCGCTTCGTGGCGGCCAACCTGCACCCCGACCACGACACGATCGCGGTGTTCCGACGCTCGAACAAAGCGGCCTTCGAGGCGGCCTTCCTGCAAGTGCTGCTGCTGGCGCGCGAGAGTGGGCTGCTGCGGCTCGGCACGGTGTCGATCGATGGGACCAAGATCGACGCCAATGCCTCGAAGATCCGCTCCGTGCGCTACGACCGGGCGCAGGAATTGCGGGCCAAGCTGGCGGCTGACATCGCCGCGCTGACCGCGCAGGCCGAAGCGGCCGACGCCGGGGACCACGACCCGCAAGCGTTGCCGGCAGAACTGGCCCGGCGCAACGCGCTCCAGGCGAAGCTCGATGCTGCCTGCGAGCGGCTGGAAGCCGAGGCACGCGCCGAAGCTGAGGCCGCCCGCCCAGCTTATGAGGCCAAGAAGGCCGCCTATGACGCCAAGAACGGGCGTCGCGGCCGGCCGCCGAAACCGCCCGATGATACGCCGCCACCAGAGCGACAAAGCAACCTACGGACCCGGACAGCGCCCTGATGCGACGCTCGGATGCGCATGAATACCGCCAAGCCTACAACGCACAGGCGGTGGTGTGCGCCGACGGTGCGCAACTGATCCTGGCGACCAACCTGGTCGCGACCCCAGCCGATGCGCCGAGCTTTGCCGCGACTACCCTGGCAATGGAAACAACCATTGGCCTACCCAAGATCGTTCTGGCCGATACCGGTTTTGCCAGCGGCCCAGCGGTGGCGGACCTGCACGCACATGGCATCGAGCCATTGGTGGCGATCGGGCGGACCCAGCCGCACCGGCCCTACGACTTCCGTCCGCCGCCGCCGCAAACCACGCCGCGCCGGATCACCGAGCCTTGGCGCCTGGCGATGAAAGCCAAGCTGGAGACCGAAGATGCCAAGAACCTCTACAAAAGACGCAAGCAGACCATCGAACCGGTGTTTGGCATCATCAAGAGCGCCATGGGCTTCGTCCGCTTCCACCTGCGCGGCATCCAAAAGGTTGCCGCCGAGTGGACCCTGACCGCGCTCGCCTACAACTGCAGGCGAATTGCCCGCCTGCAGGCGGCGTGAACACCCCAGCCGGCTTGCTCATTGGCTCAGCCGGCAGGCTGAATCCGACAGGCTGCTAGTGCGCTGGTATCCCGGCTACATGAGCGCACCGCATACCTATGTCACCAATCGGCTGTGCGTCGTGATCTCGGGCACATGGTGGTGCAATAGCGGCGCCGATTTCGACCCCGCCAACACCGTCCCCGTGCCGCCCGGTAGCTTCGTTGAGCGGGTGGCACACACGCCGCACTACGACGGTGTCAAGTCGGACGGCAGGGAGCCTGCGGTTATCGCGATCTGTGGCATGGCGCCAGTCGGGCAGAAATGGCTTGAGCCGTCAAAGCCGGGATGGCGCCGCGTCTAGGCTCTGAGGAGGGGCAGCATGAATGGAATGCACGACCTCGGCGGGATGCACGGCATGGGTCCGATCGCGCCCGAACCGAACGAGCCGGTGTTCCACCAGGAATGGGAACGCCGGGTGTTCGGCCTGTTCATAGCCACTTTCGCCGGCGGCAACTTCAATGTCGATGAGTTCCGCTACGCGATCGAGCGGATGTCCCCGGCGCATTACCTCGAGTCCTCGTATTACGAACATTGGCTGCACGCGGTCGAGACGCTGCTGATCGAGAAGGGTGCGATCAGCCGTTGCACGCCAGGCCAAGCTCGCGAAGGAGGCAGTGTGATGCCCGCCCTACCCGCCGACCAGGTCGATGGCCTGCTCAAGACCGGCGCCACCACCCGGATCGACGCGGCGGCGGCGCCGAGCTTCCGCCCGGGCGATCGCGTGCGCGTCCGTGAGATCAACCCGCCCACTCACACGCGGCTGCCGCGCTACATCCGCGGCAAGGAAGGCGTGGTCGAGCAAGATCACGGCGTGTTCTGCTTCAACGACACCAACGCGCACGGCCAGGGCCACAAGCCGCAGCATGTCTATAGCGTCCGCTTCACGGCGCGCGCGATCTGGGGCGCGCAGGCCGCCGAACGCGACAGCCTGTATATCGACTTGTTCGACGACTACATCGACCCCGCGCATTCCGCTGCGAGCCAATGATCGACATTCCCCAGATGCCCGCGATCCCGATGGATGAAGCGGGGCCGGTTTTCAAGGAGCCGTGGGAGGCGCAGGCATTCGCGCTCGTGCTCACGCTGCATGAACGCAAGTGTTTCACTTGGCCCGAATGGGTCGAAGCCCTAAGCGGGGTGATCGCCGAGGCGCAGCGCCAAGGCGATCCCGATCTCGGCCGCACCTATTACCGGCACTGGCTGGCCGCGCTGGAACAGCTCGTGCTCGCCAAGCGGCTGGCGCAACCGGGCGAACTGCGCAGGCGCCGAGCCGAGCTGGAAGCAAACCCGCCCGACCGCCATGGCCACCAGCCCCGACGCGACCCGGTGCGTGTCGCTTAGTTGGAACTATCCTTGCGTTGGCGTCACGCGCGGGCGTAGCGCGCCAGGTCGGCTTGCGTCTCGCGCAGCAATTCGACTAGCGCGGCCTGGAGCCCCGCCACCACGCCCGCTGGCGTGTCTTGCGGCATCGGCGCGGCGGCCGAAACGGTCCGCTGCATCAGCACCTTGAACGGCGTCGTGCGCTGGTCGAGCAGGGTCAGCGACGCCGCCGCGCGACTCTCGCGCTTGCGGGGATCGCCGATGAACGCCGTCAGCTCCCCGCCAAGCGCGAGATCGGCTGGAACGCCGCCCTCCAACCCGATCACCGCGGCAAACAGGCCGGACGCGGCGAGCCAGCGCCGCATGTCATCGCTCAGTGCCTGCGCGGGCGTCACCGCCCACACGTTATAGAAATCCACATGGACGCTGCCGTTGGCCTGAAGCCATTGCACGCCGAGCTGGTCCAGCCCCGGCGCGGCCTGGAACTCCCGCACCAGTAGCACCTTCCCGTGTCTCGGGGCCGGTCGCTGCGGGGGCGGCGTCACGGTGAGCGGCCATTGCGTTTGTTGCACCGACGCGGCCTTGGGCAGCACACTGCACCCGGCGAGCGCCGTCGCGGCCGCGAGCATGAGGCGGCGGGGGAACCTCCGTTCTTCTCCCGCTCCCCTTGCGGAAGGGGGCGGGGGGAGGGGTCGAGGTGAGACTCACTCATCGCAGCGGCCCCGTGACCGGCCGAGGCGGGCCGCTCAGGACTTGCCCCGGATAGGCGCGCAATGAGGCGGTCAGCTCGCGCAGGTTCTCCGAGGCGGCCTGCATGTTCCGCACCAGCGGCCCAATACCCGCCTGCAACTGCGCGGTCCCGCTGCTCGCCTGCCGCACCGTCGCCTCCAATGAGGTGATCAGCGTGGACATCCGCCCGGTCAGCTGCGCTAGCCGATCGGTCGCCAGCGCGCCGTTCGCAAGCAGTCTCTTGAGCTGCGGGCTGTTTGTCAGCGCCCGAAGCGAATTGGAGGTTTTTGCCAGGTTAGCGGTGAGGGAAGCGAGATCGGCCTGCTTGATTTGCGTGTCGGCCGTGGTCAGCAATCCCCCCGCCGCCGCGAGGGTTGAATGCACATCCCCGCTGGTCAGCTCCCGGTCC
Organism: uncultured Pseudomonadota bacterium; assembly: GCA_963849305.1. Taxonomy (GTDB): domain Bacteria; phylum Pseudomonadota; class Alphaproteobacteria; order Acetobacterales; family Acetobacteraceae; genus CAWKGV01. The sequence goes on along the minus strand of CAWKGV010000006.1, from coordinate 334,669 downwards.
AGATTAACCGAGAGCGCCGTTAGCGACGTAACCAGCTTGGCTACATCCACCTGGTCGAGCTTGGCAAGGAGCTGCTGGCCCGCGTTGCGCACCTGGGCGAACGTGCTCGGCATCGACGGGATGTAGGCGACCTCGGGCTCCCACGGCAGCTTCTCCACCGGGTAGAAAGCGGGATCGACGAAGTCGAGGTCGACGTAGCTGAGCCCGGTAATGAACTGGCTCTGAAGCCGCGCGCGCAGGCCAATCCGCACCGCCTCCTCCACATTGGGGAGGTGTCGTCCGAACTTGCTTGTGTCCACCACGTAGCGCACAAAGACCTGCCGGTAGAGCGGATTCTTCACGTCCTGCTCCTCATTGCCGTACTTGGCGCTGACGACTCCGATCTCCGTTACGCGACCGACCGTCACGCCGCGGTACTCGACTTGCGAGCCTGGTTGGAGCCCTTGAACGGATTCCTTGAAATAGGTCACGATCTGCGTGCCGTTGTTGATCTGGCCGCCGCGCAGGAACCACACCAGCGCCAGCAGCAGCGCCACGCCAAAGACGATCAGCAGCCCGACGCGCACATAGGAGGTCCGCCCGTCCATCACGCCTGTCCCGCCGGCAACGGCTCGCGGCGGAAGAACGCCCGCACCGTGGGATTGACGCTGTCCGCGCCGAGCCGCCTCGGATCGCCCTCCGCGATCATGCCGCCCGCATCGGGATAGGCCCGCGCGTCCAGCATGATGCAGCGATCGGCGATCGCCAGGATCGAGGCCAGCTCGTGCGTCACGACCACGAACGTCGACCCGAGATCGGCGCGCAGATCCAGGATCAGCCGGTCGAGCCCGGCCGAAGTGATCGGGTCGAGCCCGGCCGAGGGCTCGTCGAGGAACAACAGCGGCGGGTCGAGCGCCATCGCCCGCGCGATCCCGGCCCGTCGCGCCATGCCGCCGGAAATCTCCGCCGGATACAGCGCGGCGGCCTCGGCGAGACCGACCAGGCCGAGCTTGACCCGCGCGACCTGCCGACACGCCTCGGCGGGAAGGTCGGTGAACATCTCAAGCGGCAGCATCACGTTCTCCAGAAGCGTCATGGAGCCAAACAGGGCGCCGGATTGGAACATCACCCCGATCTGGCGCTGCACGGCGCGCCGCGCGCCGCCGGCAGCGCGGCCGGTCACGGTACGCCCGGCGATCTCGATGCGCCCCACCGTGGGCGGAAGCAGGCCGATGAGCTGGCGCATCAAGGTGGACTTGCCGCAGCCGGAGCCGCCCAGGATCACGAACACCTCGCCCACCTGCACCGTGAAGGATACGTCGCGGAAGATGGTGCGCCGGCCGAAGCGTTGCGTGAGCCTCTCGGCCCTGATGATCGTCGGTACCGTCACATGCCAAGCCGGTTAAAGAACACGGCGAATACGCCATCGAGCATGACGGTGGCGGCGATGCCGCCCACCACGGCGGCGGTCGTGGACACACCTACGGCGCGCGGGCCGACCCCCGTGCCGAGCCCGGAACGGCAGCCGATCGCCGCGATCACGATGCCAAAACAGGCGGCCTTGATCAGCCCGCCGAACAGGTCGCCCGGCGTCGTCCAGGTACCGCACCTGGGCCTCGATGATGCCCAGCCCGAAGCCGAAGCTTTTCATCACCACCGCCATCCCGATCAGGCCGGCAAGCTCCAGCACCAAGGTCATCACCGGCATGACCAGGAGCGCGGCGGCCATACGCGGCAGCACCAGCATGGTCATCGGGTCGAGCCCCATGCTGACCAGCGCGTCCACTTCCTCGTTGACCTTCATCGTGCCGATCTCGGCGGCGAACGCCGAGGCGGTGCGCCCGGCCAGGATCACGGCGGCGAGCAACGGTCCCAGCTCGCGCGTGAGGCTGATCGAGACCAGGTTGGCCACGTAGAGCACGGCGCCGAACTTGCGCATCGGCACGGCCGATTGGAACGCCAGGATCAGCCCCATCAAGAACCCGAGCATCACCACCAGCGGCAGCGCCTGCACCCCCGCCTGATCGGCGAAGCGCAACAGGTCCGAGCCGCGTAACATCCGGTGCCGTCGCGGCAGGGCAAGGGTCGCGACGGCCGCCTCGCCGATGAAGGAGAAGCCGTTGCCGGCGGCGCGGAAACCCATGAGGAAGCTGTGCCATGAGAACGGCTCGGCGCGCGGCTGCGGCGCGCCCGAAACGCGGCTCGCCCCGGTCGCGCGGGCGCGCGCGACCAGGCCGGCCGCACGCTCGTCCGCGCCGATGATCTCGCTTTCCACCCCGTGTGCCGCCTCGGCCGCGGCGAGCAGCGAGGCCCCGGCCATGTCGCAGGCCGACACCGCGGAGAGGTCGAGCACCAGGTTGTGGCCCCGCGCCGCGGCCACCGCGCGCATCGCCGGGCGCCAGACCGCCGCCGCGCCGGTCGCGTTCAGCCGTCCGGCGAAGCTCAGCCGGAGCTGGTTGCCGCTCGTGCTGACGGCAAGGCTCGCCTCAGGCTCGGTCATGCCGCGAGGGTCAGTGCGCGAGCCAGGCGTCGAAACGCTGGCTGAGCTTGGCGAGGTTCGATTGCCAGAACGCGACATCGGTCTTGACCGCGCCCTGCAAATTGGCCTGGGTGGTTGGCGAGATCGCCTCCAGTTCGGGCGGGAGCCCGTCATTGGCGCCCTTGGCCAGCCCGCCATACCCGCCGGCCCTGACCAGCTGCGCCTCGATCGCCGAGGTGCCGGAGTAATAAAGGAACTGCATCGCGTCTCGCAGATCGGGGCTGGCCTTCACGGCCGCCCAGCTGAAGATCCGGTAAACGCTGCCGCTCCACTGCATCCCGAAATTGCGATGCGTGGCGCGCGCCGCGGCGACGATGGCGGGGCTCGGCGCGCTGGTCATCAGCACGTCGCCGGAGCCGAGAATGCGGGCCGCGTCCTCGGGCGTGTCCCACCACACGATATACGGCCGTAGCTGATCGAGCTTGCGGAAGGCCCGATCGAGGCCGTCGCTGGTGCCCAACACCTTGTAAACGTCCTGCGGCGCCACGCCGTCCGCCATCAACGCGATCTCCAGGTTACCGCGCACGCCCTTGTGGAGCCCGCGCTTGGCGGGGAACTTGGTCACATCCCAGAAGTCGGCCCAGCTAGGATTGCCGGACAATTTGTCCCGGTCCCAGGCGAGCACGACATTGGCCACGGTCGCGCCCACGCCGCAATCGGAGACCGCGATCGGCGTGTAATGGTCCTTGCCGCCGATCTGCGACCAGTCGAGCTTCTCGAACAGGCCGGCGCTACATCCGGAAGCCAGTTCCTCGCCGTCCACCATCACCAGATCCCAGCCACTGTCGGGAGATTTCAGCCGCTGTTGCAGCGTCTCGGCCCCGCCGCTCCAGGCGGAAGCCGTGATGGCGATGGTCGTTGCATTGGCAAACGGGGTGATGAAGACGGTCCGCCAGGGAGCGAGCAGGTCGGGCTGGCGCACCGCGACCCGCAGATCGCGTGCCGATGCCGGCGCGATCCAGGCGGCGCACAGGGCCGCGGCAGCCAGAAGCGTGCGGGCGAGCATCGGGGTTGGCGCTCCGGGGTCCTGCTGTTCCGCCAGACGCTACAATCCGGCCGGGCTGTGGGCAACGCGGCGAGGTGCCGCTATAGCTCCTTTAGACCAGGAGGAGTCGCGCGATATGCAGGGCGAGGCGAGTGTGGTCGCGACGCGTGAGGGCCGAGTGGGCCGGCTGCTGCTCAACCGGCCGAAAGCGCTGAACGCGCTCGACATCGAGATGATCCGCGCCTGCACGCAAGCGCTGCATGAGTGGCGCGAAAACCCGGCGATCCATGCGGTGGCGATCGAGGGTGCCGGCGAGCGCGCGTTTTGCTCGGGCGGCGACATCAGGGCGATCCGGCAATGGCATCTGGAGGGGGCGACAGACAAAGTCGAGACGTTCTATCGCGAGGAGTTTGCGCTCAACCTGATGATCGCGACCTATCCCAAGCCTTACATCGCGCTGATCGACGGCGTGTGCATGGGCGGCGGAATCGGCGTCGCGGTTCACGGCGCCTACCGCGTCGCCACCGAGCACGGACTATTCGCGATGCCGGAGACGGCGATCGGCTTCTTCCCCGATATCGGCGCGACCTACGTGCTGCCGCGTCTGCCAGGCTATCTCGGCACCTTCCTGGCGCTCACCGGCACGCGGATGCAGGGCGCGGACGCGGTGCAGGTCGGGCTGGCGACGCATTTCGTTCCGCGCGCCGGGCTGGCGCGGCTGTCGCGCGACCTCGCCTATGACGGCCCGGCGGTGCTGGCGCGTCACGCCGCGCCCCTGCCTGCCTTCTCGCTCGCCCCACATCGGGGCCTGATCGACCATGCGTTCGGCGCCGACACGGTGCTGGAGATCGTCGGCCGGCTGGAGGCGGATGGCGGCGAGTTCGCCCGCGCCACGGTGGGGACGCTGCGCGAGATGTCGCCAAGCTCGCTCGTCTGGTCGCTGCGGTTGCTGCGCGAGGGCGCCCGCCGGACGCTGCCGCAGTGCCTGCAAGCAGAGCTGCGCGCGACCCGCGCCATCACCGCCGGGCACGAATTCAGTGAGGGCGTGCGCGCCATGGTCGTGGACAAGGATCGACGGCCACGCTGGAAGCCAGCGCGGATCGAGGACGTGGACCCGGCCGCGATCGAGGCGATGCTGGGCTGAGGAGCGGTCGATGGCGCCTCTGGCCTTTCTCGTCGGCCGGCTCATAGTTGACGGACATCGAATTGGGGACGGGAGCGGACGGTGCCGGTCAGCAAGGAGGCGTATCGCGAGGCGATGGCACAACTCGGCGCCGCAGTGAACGTGATCACCACCGGCGGGCCGGGCGGGCGGGCTGGCTTCACCGCTTCGGCCGTATGCAGCGTAACCGACACGCCGCCCACGTTGCTGGTCTGCGCCAACCGCACCAACGACTCTTATCCGGCGATGAAGGCGAATGGCGTGCTGTGCGTGAACACGCTGACCGGCCGGCAGGAACAAATCTCGCCGGTGTTCGCCGGGCTCACCGATCGCAGCATGGAGGCAAGATTCGATTCCGGCGTCTGGACCACGCTGGTCACCGGGGCGCCGGTGCTGCAGGGCGCGGCGGTGGTGTTCGACTGCCGGATCGACCAAGTGGTCGAGGTGGGTACTCACGACGTGTTCTTCTGCATCGTGGAAGGTGTTCAGGTCGGCTCGGTCCACGAGGTGCTGATCTACTATGGCCGCGGTTACCACCGGATCGTGTATTCCGGCTACACCGGCTGACCCCCGACACCGACGGCCCTTAAGTTCCCATCACCTCTCCTTGTCATGGTCGGATGACGGGAGGAGGCGGCGGTCATAGCTTTGCCCGATGATGATATCACACCAGCTCCCCCGAACGGTCCCGCGCCGGAGCGATGGCGAGCGAACGGGGTCCATCGCTGGCGCTCCACCGCACCGAGCCGGCGGTGCTACAGGCCGGGCAGGCCGGATGCCAGGTGGGATGCTGGGTATGGCAGGCGGAGCAAAGCCAGACCGGGTCCGGGTCGGCGGTCGCCGCTTGGCGCAAGGCGTCGCGCTGGGCCAGCCGGCCGGCTTCGGTGTCGCCGCTTTCCTCCTCCTCGATCTCCGCGAGCAGCAGCCACAGCCGGCGCTGGTTGAGCCCGGCCGCGCGCGCCGCCTCGGCATGGCGACGGGCCTCCCCGGTGAGCCCGGCATCCAGGGCGGTGCGCGCGAGCAACAGCCGGCTCTCGGCGTGGTCGGGATTGGCTTCGGTCAGCCGCTGAGCCGCCTTGGCCCGGGCGAGCTTATCCTCAATCGGGGCGAGCGCGAACTCGGCCAACGCCGGGTGCGGCATCAGGGTCCAGGATTGGCGGATCACCGCCTGCGCCCGCTTCTCCCGACCGGCTTCCCGCAACCGGCGGGCATAGGCGAGCGCGGCGGGCGCCAGCGACGGGTCGTCCTTCCAGGCGAGCTGGGCGAATTTTAGCCCTTGGGTTTGGTTCAGCTCGGCATCGGCGGCGCCGGCGGCGAGCGCGGCTTTGGGTGCATCGGCGTCGGCCAGCGCCAGCGCCTCGGCCCAGTGGCCGGTGCGAATGGCAAGCCGCGACCGCTCGGCCCGCAGCCATACCGCGCCTGGATGCGCCGCCTCGGCCTGACGGGCGAGCGTTGCGGCCTCAGGCCAATCCTCCCGGTCCATTGCCTCGCGCAGCAGGCCGCGATAGCCGAGGAACGACGCCTCGCGCTGCGTGGTCAGTAGATGAAACGCCTGGTCCGCCTCGTCCTTGCGGCCGGCTAGGCGGCCGGCTTCGGCGGCGAGCAGGAGCGTCTGCGGCGTATCGCCGAGCAGCCGGCGGGCACGGGCGGCCTCGCGGCGCGCAGCCGCCGTCTCACCGGCCGCGAGCGCCACCAGCGCCCGCGTGGTCGCGGCATCGCCGCCAAGCCGCCGCCGCGCCGCGCGCCGAGCGCCGAGCGCACCCGGCAGCCGCACCAGCGCGCCCAGTAGCCGGAAAATCCCATAAAGCAGGATGAACGCCACCAGTAGGCCGAGGGCCACCACCGAGATGCCGGCTTGGAAGGTCGTATCGCCGACGGTCGCGGTGACAGTGCCGGGCAGGCTCGCGAAGAACCAGGCGACAGCCAGCACGATGATCGCAACAGTCAGGACCAGAAGCACGCGCCGCATCAGTCGTGCGCCGCGCTGGGAGCAAGCGCCGCTCGGGCAGCGAGGAGGGCGCGTGCCTGGTCGAGCCAGCCTTGCATGGCCTCTGCGGCCGGGCCGTTCAATGCGGAGAGCGTGTTGACCGCGCCGGCCAAGTCGCCGGCATCGAGACTGGCGCGCGCCCGCGCTATCACGCCAGCCGCCGGGTCGCCCACCAGGACGCGGTCGCCTTGGCGCACGCTGATCAGATCCTGCGCCCGGGTCCAAACCCGGTCGAAGAACGGCCGGTTCGGGCCCGAGGGTTCGCTCGCTGCCAGGGCCGCCTGCGCGGCCTGCGGGAAAGCGAGCCGCAGGTCCGCTTCGGTCGGCGGCGCCTCGGTCGCGAACCGCGCCAGGGCGGGCGGCGCGCCCGCAAGCGAGCCGATCGGCCGCCCGGCGGCGAGGGCTGCCGCCGCGGCCTGAAATTGCGAGGCTTGAACCGCCTTGGCGACATCGGCCGAGGTCTGCTTTACTGTCGTTTGCAACGAGTTCAGCCGGCCCTCGGCCGATTGCAGCCCCTTGGAAACGTCCTGGAGCTTGTCGGACTGAGCCTGCTGGTTCTTCGCGACCTGCTGGACCTGATCGCCAAGCTTGCCGAGCTGATCCTTGAGGCCCGCATTGAGGGACTGCTGCTGTTGCAACGCGGCGACCTCGGACGTGAGATGTCCCAGGTCCGGCTCCTTCGGCATCTGCTGGATCTGCTGCTGTAGGCCATCGACTCGCTGGTTGAGCCTCGCCAGCCGTTCGTCGATCGGACCGAGATCGGAGCCCGTGCTCGGAGTGGCCGGCGGCTTCTGGGACAGCGCGGCGATCTGCTGCTGGGAAGCCGTTACCTGCTTCTCCAGCGCACCAAGCCGGTCCTCGATCGAGGACAGGTTGGGGTTGGAGGGCTTGCGGTTCTCCAGCCCGGCAACCTGCGCCTGCAAAGCCGCGAACGCGCCGAGCGGCGGGCCGACCGGGCGTTGCTCCAGCGCCTTTACTTGGCCGCCTAGCGACTGGATCTGTTGCTGCATCGCGGCGATCTCTTGGGGCGTCGCGCCGGGCTGAAGCCCCTGCCCTAGCGGGTGCAGCCAGAGAAATGCCACAGCCCCGGCGAGCGCCACGAAGGCGAGCGCGAACACCCACGGCACCAAGAAATACCGGCGAGCGGGACGCGGGGGCGGAGGCGGGGGGAGCGACTTGCCGGCCGGCGGCGCCATCGGGTGCGCATCAGCCGGTACGAAGTCCGGGTCAGGCTGCGAGGCGGGCTCGTCCGGCGGGGGTGGGGCGGGGGGTTCATTCATCGCAACAGCGCCAGCATCTCATCTTGAGTGGGCCGGTCGGCGATACGGATGCGCCGCCAGCGTAGTGCCTCTAATGCCACGCCCGCCAGAGGTCCAATAGCGCACGCTTCGACCGCTCGCAGCGCCGGTTCCAGCCGGGCGCGCTTGGCTAGGCGAACGAAGCAGTGCGCGGTCTCGGCGGAGAAGAACAGCGCGGCCCGCACCTGCCCGGCCGACAGCGCCTCGCGGGCCGGCAAGGCGAGGGCGCGCGCCGGGACCGCCGCGTACACGGCCCGACGATGCACCGCGCACCCGAGTTCACGGAGCGCCGCATCCAGGCGGTGTCCCTGCGCCCTGCCGGTGACGTGCAGCAGCCGGCGCCCGGGCAATTCCGGCAGCTCGCGGCTTACCAGTCCAGCCAGCGCCGCGGCGTCTCCATCAGCGCTGCGCACCCGCTCGAACCCGAGATCGCGGGCCGCTGCCGCAGTGGCGTTGCCGACCGCGAACAGCGCCGTCTGCCGCAGGGCCGGCGGCAGCGCGGTGAGCGCGTTGCGGCTGGTGACCACCACGGCGTCGATGCGGGCCGGCAGCCGAGCGGGGAGCGTTTGGATGGTCATGAGTGGGGCGAGCACGGGCACCAGCCGCATCGCCGTCACCCGCGCGGCGGTCTCGTCCGCCCCGGGCTGGGGACGCGTGATCAGGACCGCGTGTCGGTTCACCTCGCGGGAGCACGGCTCACGCAAAGATGTCCCTTGGGCAGTCGGCGCGCAGGCTGGCACCCAGTTCGGTGCCGAGCCGCCCCGCATCCGCCACCACGCCGTGCAGGCTCCGCTTGAGCAGGAATGAGCCGTCCACGCGAGCCACGAGACCGGTGAGGTGCAGTTCGCCGCCGGGCATAAGCCGCGCGTGTCCACCGATCGGGGTGCGGCAGGAGCCATCCAGCTCTGCGAGGAGCGCGCGCTCGGCGGTAGCGACGGCCTTCGCCTCGGGATCCTCGATGCCGGCCAACAGCTCGCGCAACTCGACGTCGTCGCCGCGTACTGTCACGCCGATGATTCCCTGGCCGGCCGCCGGCACCATCGCATCCGGATCGAGCACCAAGGTTGCGCGGCGCTCCAGGCCGAGCCGACGCAGGCCAGCGAGCGCCAGCAACGAGGCGGCGCACGTACCCGCCTCCAGCTTGTCGAGCCGTGTCTGCACGTTGCCGCGCAACGTCGTCACCACAAGGTCCGGGCGGGCGTGCAGGAGTTGCGCCTGGCGGCGCACCGAGGAGGTGCCAATCACCGCGCCGAGCGGCAGGCAGGAGAACGGATCGGCCGGGTCGGCGTGCCCGCAGACGGGACCGAGGATCAGCGCGTCGCGCGCGTCCTCGCGCTTGAGCGTGCAGGCCAGCACGATGCCGGTCGGCAGCTCGGTCTCCAGGTCTTTCAGGCTATGCACGGCGAAGTCGATGCGGCGCTCGGCCAATGCCTCGTGGATTTCCTTTGCGAACAGGCCCTTGCCACCGATCTCCGCCAGGCGGCGATCCTGCACGGCATCGCCCGTGGTGCGGATCGGGTGCTCCTCGAAGACATCCAGGCTGCGCAGCACCGGACAGAACCGGGTGAGCAGGCCGAGGAACACGCGGGTCTGCACCAGCGCGAGCGGCGAGCCGCGGGTACCGACCCTGAGCGGCAAGGCGCGGGCGTGCGGCTTGACGCGAGGGTGTTCGGCCGCCGGGCTTGCAGCCGTGCGGGTGGGCGGCGTGGCGGCGTTCATGCGCCTGTCCTATTACCGCGACGCGCGCGAGGAAAGAGACGGAGTTCACCGATGAACCCCGTTCTGGGGATCGAAAGTTCATGTGACGAGACCGCCGCGGCGGTGCTCGCCGCTGACGGGCGGGTGCTGGCCGAGAGCGTGGCGAGCCAGGAGCGCCAGCACGCGCCGTTCGGCGGCGTGGTACCGGAGATCGCCGCCCGCGCGCATCTCGCCTTACTGCCGGACCTGGTGGCGTCGGTCATGCGGCGGGCAGGGCTCGGATTCGGTGAGCTGGGGGGGGTCGCGGCGAGCGCCGGGCCGGGGCTGATCGGCGGACTGATCGTGGGCAGCGGGCTGGCCAAGGGGATCGCGCTGGCCGCCGGCGTGCCTTATGTCGCAATTAACCACTTGGAGGCCCACGCGCTGACCGCGCGCCTGCCGGGCTTGGTGGCGGGGGGCGCTGCGTTCCCGTACCTGCTGCTGTTGGTTTCGGGCGGGCACTGCCAATGCGTTGCGGTCGAGGGCGTCGGGCGGCATGTCCGGCTCGGCGGCACGGTGGACGACGCGGCGGGCGAGGCATTCGACAAGGTGGCCAAGCTGCTCGGCCTTCCTTGGCCGGGCGGGCCGGCACTGGAACGGCTGGCGGCGGAGGGCGATCCGGCCCGCTACGCCTTCCCGCGCCCCATGCTGGGCCGGGCCGGCTGCGATTTCAGCTTCTCGGGACTGAAGACGGCGGTGGCGCAGGCGGTGGCCCGCCAGGGCGAGGGCGCCTTGCCGCGTACCCTGGCCGCCGACCTGGCCGCGAGCTTCCAGCGGGCGGTGGTGGAGGTGCTGGCGGACCGGGCGGGCAACGCGATGGCGATGTTCGCCGAGGGCCGCGCGGAGGGGCGGCTGTTGGTGGTGGCGGGTGGGGTAGCCGCGAACGCGGCGGTGCGCGAGGGTCTGGAACGCGCGGCGGCGGCGCGGGGATTCACGCTGGTCGCCCCGCCGGTCCGCCTCTGCACCGACAACGCGGTGATGGTGGCGTGGGCGGGGATCGAGCGGCTGCGGCTGGGCTGGGCCGATGGGCTCGGCTTCGAGCCCCGACCGCGCTGGCCGCTGGAGGCGCCGGACATGCGGGCCGGCTGACGCGCGCTCCCTTGCGGTAAGCGAACCGCATCAGCATTCTCGGCAAATGAATTCTGAAGGTCACCCACCGGCCCGGATCGAGTCCGTTCGAATAGAGAACTATCGTGCGTTGCGGTCAGTCGAGTTGCGCAACTTAACGCCCCTGACAGTGCTGATCGGCCCCAATGGAAGCGGCAAATCGACAATCTTTGATGTCTTCAATTTTCTTTCGGAATGCTTCAAGTTTGGCCTTCGGTTCGCCTGGGATCGTCGCGGACGCGCGCGCGAGCTGAAGACCCACGGCGAGGAGCAGCCGCTAGTCATCGAGCTTAAATACCGCGAGCGCCCGCGGACGCCTTTGATCACCTATCATCTAGCGATTGACGAGCGAAACGGGAGCCCGGTCGTAACGGAGGAGTGGCTGCGGTGGAAGAGAGGACAACGTGGTCAGCCATTTCGCTTTCTCGAATACAGGAACGGCCAAGGGCGAGTGATTAGCGGTGACGCCCCGGATGAAAGCGCCGAACGAGTGGAGGTGCCGCTTCGCTCGCCCGATCTAATTGCCGTGAACACCTTGGGACAGCTCGCCGATCACCCGCGTGTCTCGGCGCTCAGGGATTTTATTACGGATTGGTATGTCTCATACCTATCCATCCCCGACACGCGTGGGCAGCCTGAGGCAGGACCGCAGGAACGGCTGAGCAAGACCGGCGACAATTTGGCTAATGTGATCCAGTACCTCAGCGAGCGCCATCCTCGACACCTGGAGCACATCTTCCATGTTATGGGTCAGCGTGTGCCAAGGCTTGAACGGGTGCTGGCAGAAGAGATGTCCGATGGGAGACTGTTGCTACGTATAAGGGATGCGCCATTCAGAGATCCCATTCTGTCGCGATTTGCGTCGGATGGTACCTTGAAGATGCTGGCTTACCTGGTCGTTCTCTACGACCCTGACCTCCTCGATTTATTGGGATCGAGGAACCCGAAAACTTCCTGTATCCGCGACTTCTTCATCCATTAGGCGAGGAATGCCGTAAAGCGAGCGAACGCGCCCAACTGTTGGTGACGACTCATTCGCCATTTTTCTTGAGCGCAATGCAGCCCGATGAGGTGCGCGTTCTCTATCGGGACGAGAACGGCTTTACGCAAGCCATCCGAACGGCTGACATCGAGCGGGTGCGGGAATTCATGGAAGATGGCGCCCTGTTGGGTGATCTCTGGACCGAGGGCCAGTTGGGTGTCGGCGACCCCTTGAGTAGCGCAGGCGAACCGACACCTCCCCCGGGTGGCTAATGCCTCTCGCGCATCTGGAAGCGCTGGTCGAGGAGCCCTCGATGGAGGCTGCACTGCGTATTCTCTTGCCGAAGATCATCGGGTCAGTTCACTGTAATTTCGCTACGTTCCAAGGCAAGCCGGCGTTGCTGCGAAAATTGCCGCAAAGATTGCGAACGTACAGGCGGATGCTGCAACCGGATTGGCTCATTCTAGTAATCATCGACCGTGATCGCAGCGATTGCCGTGCCCTAAAGTCGAAGCTGGAACAGGAAGCAGTGGCCGCTGGGCTCACAACCCGATCCGGTGGGGCAACGGAACGCTTCGCGGTCCTGAACCGGATTGCAGTCGAGGAGTTAGAAGCCTGGTACTTCGGCGACTGGAGCGCGGTAAAGGCCGCATTTCCACGGGTTCCAGACAATGTACCCGGCCGCGCCGGATATCGCGATCCGGATGCCATTGCGGGGGGAACGAGGGAAGCTTTGCAGCGGATTATGGGCGAGTCTGGGTATTACACAAACCACCTCCCGAAGGTCGAGCTGGCACAGAGCATCGCCCCCCACATGGACCCGGCACGGAACATTTCGCGCAGTTTCCAGGTGCTGCGGGAGGCGCTACTCGACGCAGCTCGTGCATGAACTACCGCCACGCCTTTCACGCCGGGAATTTCGCCGATTGCGTCAAGCACGCGTTGCTGGTCTGGCTGGTCCGCGCACTCCAGCGCAAGCCGGCGCCGGTGTTCGCGCTGGACACCCATGCCGGGGCGGGGTTGTATGATCTCGGCTCATCGGAAATGAGCGAGCCGGCTGAGCCAGAACTCCCTCTCCCGCAAGCGCGGGTGGAAAGGGTGCGATGTTCGGCCGCCTGAGCGTACCGGCGAGTGGCGGGAGGGGGTCGGGCGGCTGCTCGATGGGCCGCCTGAAGAACTGGCGGAGTATATCGGCCTTGTTCGCCGCCTCGGGCTCTACCCCGGCTCTCCGGCGCTGATCCGCGCGCTGCTTCGGCCCGTCGACCGGCTGGCGTGCTGCGAGCTGCACCCCGAGGAACACGCGGCGCTGCGGCGCCGGTTCGGGCGCGATCCGCTGGTCGCCGTGCATCACCGCGACGGCTGGGAGGCGTTGGGCGCGCTGCTGCCGCCAACGGAACGGCGGGGCCTCGTGTTCATCGATCCGCCCTACGAGGCGCCGGAGGAGTTCGCCCGGCTCGCCGCCGGGCTCCGTGCCGGGCACGCGCGGTTCCGCGCCGGCGTGTTCGCCGCCTGGTATCCGATCAAGCACCGCGCCCCAATCCGCGCGTTCTTCGCGGCGATGCAGGCGAGCGGGGTACGCGACATCGTCGCCGCCGAACTGTGGCTGCGCGAGCCGCTCGATCCGGCCCGGCTGAACGGGTGCGGCCTTCTGGTCGTCAACCCGCCCTGGCGGTTCGAGGAGGCAGCGGGGCCGATCCTGACCGCGCTGCTCACCCGGCTCGGCCATCGCAAGTCAGGCGAGGGCACGACGCTGATCCGCCTCGCCGATGAGTAGCATCGCGGTCGTCGGCGCAGGCGCCTGGGGCACGGCGCTGGCGATCCAGGCGGCTCGCGCCGGCCATGAGGTGACGCTCTGGGCGCGCGATCCGGCCCGCGCGGCCGCGCTCGCGGTGACGCGGGAGAACCCGCGCCTGCCCGGCGCCCGCTTGCCCGAGGCGGTGCGCGTCGCCGCTGTGCTGCCCACGACCGGAGAGGCGGTGCTGCTGGCGATACCGATGCAGCATTTACGCGCGGTGCTCGCCATACTGCCCGCCGGGGGCGCCCCGCTCGTTCCCTGCGCCAAGGGTGTGGAGCAGGGCACCTTGCGCCTCCCGCTGGAAATCGTCGCCGAGCTGCATCCCGGCCGCCCGGCGGCGGTGCTCACCGGCCCCAACTTCGCCCATGAGGTTGCCGCCGGTCAGCCGGCCGCAACCGTGGTGGCCACGGAGAACGCCGGGCTGCGAACCCACCTGGCCGGCCTGCTCGCGACCGCCACGTTCCGCGTGTACGGCAACGCCGACCCGATCGGCGCCCAGGTCGGCGGGGCGGCCAAGAACGTGATCGCCATCGCGGCCGGCGCGGTGATCGGCGCCGGGCTGGGCGAGAACGCTCGCGCCGGGCTGATCACGCGCGGGCTGGCCGAGCTTGGCCGTGCCGCCGCCGCCCTCGGAGGGCGCGCGGAAACCGTGATGGGCTTGTCTGGAGTTCGGCGACCTGCTGCTCACCTGCACTGGGCCGGCCAGCCGCAACTTCAGCCTCGGTTTCGCGCTCGGCCAGGGCGAGACCTTGGCCGATCTGCTCGCCGCACGCAGCGCGGTGACCGAGGGGGTGGCGACCGCCCCCGCGCTGCTCGCCCGCTGCGCCGGCGTCGATCTGCCAGTCTGCCGTGCGGTTACCGAGCTGCTCGCCGGGCGGGTCACGCTCGCCCAGGCGATGACCGCTCTGCTCGCGCGACCGTTACGCGACGAATAGCGGGACGCGACTCTGGTTCTCGGCTACACGAGGCGCGATGATCCGGGGCATCCTAACGGTCGGCGGCTGGACCATGGCGAGCCGGGTACTGGGCTTCGCGCGCGACATGCTGATCGCGGCCCTGCTCGGTGCCGGCCCGGTGGCGGATGCCTTCTTCGTCGCCCTCAAGCTGCCCAACCTATTCCGCCGATTGTTCGGCGAGGGCGCGTTCAACGCCGCCTTCGTGCCCGCCTTCTCGGGCCTACTTGCGGCCGAGGGGCCGGCCGCCGCGCGGCAGTTCGCCGAGGAGGCGTTCGCGGTCCTGGCGTTCTGGCTTGGTCTGCTGACCGTCCTGGGCGAGCTGTTCATGCCTCAGATGATGATGGCGCTGGCGCCGGGGTTCGGGGCGATCCCGGCCAAGTTCGCGCTCGCGGTCACGCTCTCGCGCATCACTTTCCCCTATTTAGTGCTGATCTGCCTGGCGGCACTAATTTCCGGCGTGCTGAACGGGCTCGACCGGTTCACCGCCGCCTCGGCCTCCTACCTGTTGTTCAACCTGGTCTCGATCGGGTTCATGCTCGGACTCCCGCCCTATGTGACGACGGTTGGGCACGCGCTCTCCTGGGGCGTGACGGCCTCGGGCGTGGTCCAGCTCGCCTTGCTGCTGTGGGCGGTGCGCCGGGCCGGTATGGCGCTCAAGCTGCCCTGGCCGCGGCTCACGCCCCAGATGCGGGTGCTACTGCGCCGGATGGGGCCGGGGCTGGTCGGCGCGGGAGTGACGCAGCTCAACTTGGCGGTTGATGTGATCATCGCCAGCCTGCTGCCGGCGGGCACCGTCTCGGTGCTCTACTATGCCGATCGGGTGCAGCAATTGCCGCTGGGGGTGATCGGCACGGCGGTAGGCACGGCGGTGCTGCCGCTGCTGTCGCGCCAGGTGCGCGCGGGCGAGGGCGCCGCCGCGCTCGGAACCCTGAACCGGGCGATGGAATATGCGCTGGTCCTGACCCTGCCGGCGGCGCTCGCCCTGATCGTGTCGGCCTGGCCGATCATGTTCGTGCTGTTCGACCACGGCGCGTTCGGCCCCGAGAGCACCCGGCTGTCGGCGCAGGCGCTGGCGGCCTATGCGGTCGGGCTGCCGGCGTTCGTGCTGGTGAAGGTGCTGGCTCCCGGCTTTTTCGCGCGCGGCGACACCGCGACCCCGGTGAAGATCGGGCTGGCCGCCGTGGCGCTCAATCTGGCGCTGAACCTGGCCTTCATGGGACCGCTGCGGCAGATGGGTCCGGCGCTCGCCACCTCGGTCGCGGCGGCGTTCAACGCAGTTGGTCTGGCCGCGGTGCTGGCGCGGCGCGGCCAGCTTCGGCTCGACGCGCCGTTCCTCGCCCGTGTGCCACGGATGGCGGCGGCGGCGGCGGCGATGGCGGTGGCGCTGGCTGCCACCCAGCACACTCTGTTCGCCGAGGGGGTGCTGCTGCGCGGCACGACCAAGCTGGCTGGGCTGGCGGGGCTGGTGGCCGTGGGGCTGCTCGCCTACGGCGCTGCCGGCCAGGCGTTCGGCGCCTTCGACATGCGCGAGGCCCGGCGCATGTTTATCCGCCGCCGAGCCTTGCCCGCCGGCCGCGGATCGGCTGTCACGCCGCCGCCGTAGGTTCGCCGGTCGTAAAAATGACGGCAATGTGCTGTACCGCTCAGTAAGGCGTTTATTGGGTAGGCGATCAATAGCGGTTTTGCAATTAGGTGTATTTGCCCGTGGAATTAGTTGCCCCGACGGGCGTGGGATCTCATGATTGAGCAATGAATGTACGACAACCGGATAGCAAAATAGTCCACCACCGGCCGCCGCTTCTCTCGTCAACGCGCCACCGAGCTTGCCCCCCGGAGGCGGATCGGCGATCACTCCGCCTCCGTAGCTTCATCGACGATCGGCGGTCGAACCCAAACTCATGTCCCGCATCTTCTCCGGCATCCAGCCGTCCGGCATCCCGACTCTCGGTAATTACCTCGGCGCCATCCGCAACTGGGTAGCGTTGCAGGCAACCCACGAGTGCCTTTGGTGCGTGGTCGATCTGCACGCGATCACGGTCTGGCAGGAGCCGGCCGCGCTTGCCCGCCAGACCCGCGAGATGGCCGCGACCGTGCTCGCCTGCGGCATCGACCCCGAGCGCCACCTCCTGTTCCCGCAGTCCCAGGTGCGCGCGCACGCTCAGCTAGCTTGGATCTTTAACTGCGTGGCCCGGCTTGGCTGGCTGAACCGAATGACCCAGTTCAAGGACAAGGCGGGCAAGGACCGGGAGGCGGCCTCGGCCGGGCTCTACGTCTATCCGAACCTGATGGCGGCCGACATCCTGGCCTATCACGCGACCGCCGTGCCGGTTGGCGACGACCAGCGCCAGCACCTCGAACTCGCCAACGACATCGCGCAGAAATTTAACCACGATTACGGGGTCGATTTCTTCCCTTCGATTGAGCCGCTGATCCTGGGGCCGGCGGCGCGGGTGATGAGCCTGCGCGACGGCACCAAAAAAATGTCCAAGTCCGACACCTCCGACCAGAGCCGGATCAACCTCAACGACGACGCGGACACGATTGCGCTCAAGATCCGTCGGGCTAAGACCGACCCGGAGCCGCTGCCCTCGGAGCCGGCGGGGCTTGAGGGCCGGGCGGAGGCGCGCAACCTGGTCGGCATCTACGCGGCGCTGGCCGGCACCGATCCGGGGGGCGTGCTGCGCGAGCATGGCGGCAAGGGGTTCGGCGCGTTCAAGGAGGCGCTGACGGCGCTGCTGGTCGAGAAGCTGACCCCGATCGCGCGCGAGACCGAGCGGCTGCTGGCCGACCCGGCGCGGATCGATGCCGTGCTGCGCGAAGGCGCGGCGCGCGCGGCGGCGATCGCCGATCCGATTGTCGCGGAGGCGGAGCGGCTGGTCGGGTTCCTGCGGGGCTAGCCGGCTCGCTTTCAGATTTGCGAACTAGTAACGATCGCTCCTCGTGTTAGGCTATCTCGTTTGCGAGCATCGAGAGACCAATGCTGTCAAGACATTCCGGCTGCCTCGCACGATGCATCGTTTCGACTAAAGAAATGATGGCAAGGTGCTGTTCTATTAACTCGCCAGCGATGCCGGAGGTCGGGACGGAGAAATCGCCCTTCGAGCGGACGAAGACACATCATCGCCACGGTTCCGACTTGCAGAAAGTTGAAGCGTGCAACTATCGTGGATGGTCGGCCCTCGGCTCGACCCGGGGCCGACCATGACGAGCGATAGCCCGGCCCGGCGCCTCCGGTAGGCTGGCCGCAACCGAATTGCTCGATAGTTTGATGTAAGTCTGACGCCAGCCCTCGCGGTCCCGGCCACGCGTTCGTGATGCCGGGATGCGAACCCATTTTGCACAATGGCGCGTACCACGACCATAATGTGTTCGGCAGCGCGAAAAAGCTGCCGACCGCGAAACGGCGCCGTCGGCCTGACGTAGCGGGCGATCCCGCCGGAGATGTCGCACAAGGAGCGTTCCCATGGCAGGTGATACGGGCACGGCTGGGACAGGCAACGGAGGAACGGGCACAGTCCCGTATGGGCGCAAGACCCAGCACACGCCCGCTATCAAGGAGGTGCATGTCCTCTGGATCACCGCCGGGCTCGGATGTGACGGCGACACCGTGTCGATCACCGCCGCCAGCGAGCCCAGCATCGAGGATGTGCTGCTCGGGGCAATCCCCGGTCTGCCGAAAGTCCACTTGCACAATCCGGTCCTCGCCTACGAGGTGGGCGACGCCTTCATGCAGGCGTTCCACCGGGCGGCACGCGGTGAACTCGACAATTTCGTTCTGGTGGTCGAGGGCTCGATCCCGAACGAGAAGCTCAGTGGCGAGGGCTATTGGGCCGCGATGGGAACGGACCCGAAAACCGGAGAGCCGATCACCACCAATGAATGGATCGACCGCCTGGCGCCGAAGGCGCTCGCGGTGGTCGGGGCCGGAACGTGCGCCACCTACGGCGGCATTCATGCGATGGAGGGCAACCCCACCGGATGCATGGGCCTCGCCGATTATCTCGGCTGGGAGTGGCGCTCGAAGGCCGGCCTGCCGATCGTTAACGTCCCCGGCTGTCCGGTGCAGCCGGACAACTTCATGGAGACGCTGCTCTATCTGCTGCGCCAGCTCGCCGGCCTGGCGCCGATGATCCCGCTCGACCAGGCATTGCGGCCGAAATGGCTGTTCAGCAACACGGTGCATAACGGCTGCGACCGCGCCGCCTATTACGAGCAGGCCGATTTCGCCACCGAGTACGGCTCGCCCAAATGCCTGGTGAAGATCGGCTGCTGGGGGCCGGTGGTGCAATGCAATGTGCCGAAGCGCGGCTGGATTGGCGGCATGGGCGGCTGCCCCAATGTCGGCGGCATCTGCATCGGCTGTACCATGCCGGGGTTCCCCGACAAGTTCATGCCGTTCATGGACGAGCCGCCGGGCGGCAAGTTGTCCTCAGGCCTGATCAAGTCGTACGGCGTGCTGATCCGCAACCTGCGCAAGATCACCAATTCCACGCTGAACAAGGAGCCCAAGTGGCGCCACAACCGGCCGGAGCTGACCACCGGCCATGTGCCGCAATAATCGGGCAGGGAGAAGCAGATCATGACCGACATCCCGCGCGATATCGACACTCGGGCTGGCGCAGCCGAGGCCCGCACGCCGGGCAACCTGGTGCAAATGAACTGGGACCCGATCACGCGCATCGTTGGTAGTCTTGGGATCTACACCAAGATCGACTTCCAGAACCGCACCGTGGCCGAGTGCCACAGCACCTCCTCGATCTTCCGCGGCTACAGCATCTTCATGAAAGGCAAGGATCCGCGCGACTCACACTTCATCACCAGCCGCATCTGCGGCATCTGCGGTGACAATCACGCCACCTGCTCGGTCTACGCGCAGAACATGGCCTACGGCGTGCGCCCGCCGGCGCTGGCCGAGTGGATCGTCAATCTCGGCGAGGCCGCCGAGTACATGTTCGACCACAACATTTACCAAGACAATCTGGTGGGTGTCGATTTCTGCGAGAACATGGTTAAGGAGACCAATCCGAGCGTGTGGACGAAGGCGCAGAAGAAACAGGCGCCGCACGCCGCAGACCACGGCTATCGCACCATCGCCGACATTATGACCGCGCTCAACCCGTTCACCGGCGAGTTCTATCGCGAGACGCTGCTGGTCAGCCGCTATACGCGCGAGATGTTCAGCTTGATGGAAGGACGGCACGTCCACCCCTCGACGCTTTACCCGGGCGGCGTTGGCACGGTGCCGTCGGTGCAGCTGTTCACCGAATATCTGACCCGGCTGATGAAGTACGTCGAGTTCATGAAGAAGGTCGTGCCGCTGCACGATGACCTGTTCGACTTCTTCTACGAGGCCCTGCCCGGCTATGAGAAGGTCGGTCAACGGCGCGTGCTGCTGGGTTGCTGGGGCTCGTACCAGGATCCCGATGTGTGCGACTATCAATATCGCAACATGACCAAGTGGGGCCGGGGCATGTTCGTCACCCCCGGCGTGGTGGTGGACGGCAAGCTGGTGACCACCGACCTCGTTGACATCAACCTCAACATCCGCATCTTGCTGGGGCATTCGTTCTACGACGGCTGGGAGGGGCGCGAGACCTTCGTCAAACGCGATCCGCTCGGCAACGAGGTGCACCAGGACCATCCGTGGAACCAGACCACGGTGCCGCGGCCTCAGAAGCGCAATTTCAACGGCAACTATTCATGGGTGATGTCGCCGCGCTGGCTCGACAAGCGCACCGGCGACCATCTGGCGCTGGACACCGGCGGCGGCCCGATCGCCCGGCTGTGGGCGACCGCGCTCGCCGGCCTGGTCGATATCGGCTACATCAAATCCACCGGCCACAGCGTCAAAATTTACCTGCCGAAGACCGCGCTCAAGCCGGAGGTGGAGTTTGAGTGGAAGATCCCGAAGTGGAGCAACGCGATCGAGCGCGACCGCGCGCGGACCTATTTCCAGGCCTATTCCGCCGCCGCGGCGCTCCATTTTCTTGAAAAGGCGTTCACCGAGGTGCAGGCCGGCCGCACCGCCACCTGGTCCGACTTCAAGGTACCGGACGAGGCGATCGGCTGCGGCTTCCACGAGGCGGTGCGCGGCGTACTGTCGCACCATCTGGTGATCCGCGACGGCAAGATCGCCAATTACCACCCGTACCCGCCGACACCCTGGAACGCCAACCCCCGTGACAAGTTCGGCACTCCCGGGCCGTATGAGGACGCGGTGCAGAACACGCCGATCTTCGAGGAGAACGGTCCGGAGAACTTCAAGGGCATCGACATCATGCGCGCGGTGCGCAGCTTCGATCCGTGCCTGCCGTGTGGCGTGCATATGTTCGTGGGTAAGGGCAAGACGCTGCACACCACGCATTCGCCGATGTTCGGCGTCGGCGGGCACGCTCATTCAGGCGAGCTTGGGCATTCATGAGCGAGGCAGCCGAGGCGCTTCGCCGCATCGAGGCGCTGATCGCGACGCTTCAAACCCTGCCCGATGCGTCGGCCCGGCGTCCGGCGCGCGAGTTGCTGGAGGTCGTGCTCGATCTGCACGGGCTGGCGCTCGCCCGCATGGCCTCGATCATCGCCGGCGAGGCTGGTGGCGCGGCGCTGTTGTCGCGATTGGCCGACGACCCGCATGCCCGCGCGGTGCTGCTGCTGCACGGACTACATCCTGATGCGGCCGAGGTGCGGGTCCGGCGCGCGGTCGCCGAGCTGAACCGCGACCTCGCGGCACGCGGGTTGCGCCTTCGGCTCGCGTCCGTCGGCCCGGAGTCAGCGCGGCTGGTGGTGCAGCGTCACCCCGATGCAGCTCCGCTGGACGCGGCACTGCGCGAGCAGATCGAGGCCGCCGTCGTGGATGCGGCGCCGGAATTGGAGGAGCTGCTGATCGACGGGCCTGATCTGGGCGTGGAGGAGGCCATGCCGCCGGAGGCGAGGCCGGCGCTGGCGAACTGACGATGATCGTCGTCGCACCGAGACACAACTGGGTCAGGCAGGTCCGCCGCTTCGTGCAGCCGGCGGAGACGCGCTGCGAGCTGTGTCGTACGGCGGTGCCGGCCGAACACGCCCATCTCGTCGATATCGAGGCGCGCCGTCTGCGGTGCGCTTGCCGTTCCTGCATCGTGACCGTGGGGAGCGGCGAGAGCGGGCCGTATCGCACGCTGCCACGGCGGGCCTATCGGCTGGAGGGTTTCCGCCTGACCGACGCCGAATGGGACGCGCTGCAAATCCCGATCGGCATGGCCTTCATCTTCCATAGCACGCCGGAGGGCAGGCCGGTCGCGCTCTACCCCGGCCCCGCGGGCGCCACGCAATCCTTGCTCGGCCTCGCGAGCTGGTCGCAGCTCGTGACGCGGAACCCGGTGCTCGCCTCGTTGAAGCCGGACGTCGAGGCATTGCTGGTGGACCGGACCAACGACCGTCGCGACTACTACCGGGTGCCGATCGATCGTTGCTACGCGCTGGCCGGACTGATCCGCAAACACTGGCGCGGCCTGTCCGGCGGCACGGAAGCCTGGGATGCGATCGGGCAATTCTTCGCCCGGCTCCGGCAAACCGCGGAGGCGCCGCACGCCGGCCAGCGGAACGCAACGCCGGACGTATCGCCGGATTGGGCGCATGGTCGAGCTTGATTTCGCGGTCGAGCAGGCGAGCGTCGCCGCGCACTCGGCGGCGCCGCTGCTGCTGTTCGGGCTCGCGGTGACGAACAAGACTCCTTCGGTCCCGGTGCAAAACGTGCAGCTCCGCTGCCAAATCCGCATCGAACCGACGCAAAGGCGCTATGACGCGCTGGAGCAGGAGCGGCTGCTTGAGCTGTTCGGGGTGCCGGCGCGCTGGGGCGAGACCCTGCGCAGCCTGCTCTGGACCCATGTCAATGCCGCAGTGCCGGCGTTCGAGACCACTTGCCGAATCGAATTGCCGGTGCCGTGCAGCTACGATTTCAACCTTGCCGCCACCAAGTATTTCCATGGCCTGGGCGACGGCGAAGCGCCGCTTTCCTTCCTGTTCAGCGGGTCCATCTTCTATCGCGATGAGGACGACCGGTTGCAGATCGAACAAGTCGCGTGGAGCAAGGAGGCCACTTATCGCCTACCGGTTCAGATCTGGCACAGCATGATGCGGGACTATTACTCGGACGGGCTTTGGTTGCGCCTCGGTCATGACGTGTTCGACCGGCTGTATCGCTTCAAGCGAAGCCGGGGGTTGGCGAGCTGGGACCAGGCGCTCACCGAGTTGCTTGCGGCGCGGGACATGGCCGAGACGGCGGAGAGCCCGCCATGAACCTGGAGCGCGCGTCGGCCATCGTCGCGGCGGTGCTGTACGAAGGATACCTGCTGTATCCTTATGGGCCGGCGTCGATCAAGAACCGGCACCGGTGGACCTTCGGCGGCGTGTTTCCCCGTGACTACGCGGAGACGACCGGCGGCGATCCGTCCCGGATGCAGACGGAATGCCTGATCGAAGGCACGCCGGAAACCGTGGTGGAGATTCGCGTCCGTTTCCTGCACGTCGTCACGCGCGAAATAGGCCGGCTTCCCGCTCCGGTGACGGAACTTCCTGATGCCGATACCGCCGATCTTTCGCTCGTCCCGTCGCTCACGCTCGACGGCGCACACTATCTCGCCGCCGAGGAGGCACGCGAGCGGGATGTCGCCGCGCCGGCACTGACCATCGCCCGCCTGCTGGAAGACGCGGTCGAAACCCACTTCGCGTTTCCGGCCGCGCGGGAATTGGAGCCGATCCGCGGTTCGGACGGGCGCATCGGCGCGGCGCTGATCCGATCCAATGCCGCCGTCGCGGGACGTCTCACGGCCACGGCGGTGCCTGCCGCCGACGGGGTGTTCCGCCTGACCGCCAGGATCGAAAATCTCACCGCGCTGGGGGCGTCCGAACGCGCGAGCCGCGCCCTCGCGCAGTGCCGCGCATTCGCCTCCACTCACACTCTGCTCGGCGTGGCGGCAGGCGCCTTCGTCTCGCTGATGGACCCGCCCGCTTCCTTGCAAGACGCCGCCAGGGCCTGCGCCAACGACGGCACCTGGCCGGTTCTGGTCGGGCCGCCGGGCGCGCGCGACCTGATGCTGTCCTCGCCCATCATCCTGTACGACTACCCGGAGATCGCGGCGGAGAGCCCTGGCGACTTGTTCGACGGCACCGAGATCGACGAAATCCTGAGCCTGCGCATCCTGACCATGACCGAGGCGGAGAAGCGGGACATGGCCGCCGCGGACAGCCGGGCGCGCGCCTTGCTGGAACGCACGGAGCGGCTCACCCCGGCGGAACTTGGCCGGCTGCACGGCACCTTGCGGACGCCAGGCCCGCGCCCACCGGCCGTCGCGGCCAATGGCGAACGATTGGCGGTTGGCGACCATGTGCGGCTCCGGCCGAGGCCTGGGCGCGACATCATAGACGTGGTGCTGCGGGGCAAGATCGCCGTGATCGAGGCGATCGAGCGGGATTTCGAGGATCGCGTGCATGTCGCGGTGACGGTGCTCGACGATCCGGGGCGTGACATGGGGCTCGACCGAATGCCGGGCCACCGGTTCTTCTTCGGCCCCGAGGAAGTCGAGGCGCTGAGCACGGACGCGCCGCAATGAGTGGCATTCTGGTCGCAGGCGTCGGCAACATCTTCAAAGGGGACGATGCGATTCGGCGTCGAGGTTGCGCAGCGGCTGTTGCGCGGCAGCTTGCCGGACGCCGTGAAGGTGGTCGATTTCGGCATTCGCGCGCGCGACCTGGCCTATGCCCTGCTCGACGGCTATGATGCCGTGGTACTGGTCGATGCTGCGGCGCGCGGCGCGGCGCCCGGCACCGTGTCGGTGATCGAGGTGGAGCCGACGCAGGACGTGGCGGCCGAGGGAACGACCCTCTCGCCGCACGCGCTCGACCCAGTGGCGGCGCTTGATCTGGTGCGGGCGCTCGGCAAGACAATCCCGCCCGTGTTCCTCGTCGCCTGCGAACCGCTGACCTTCGGCGACGACGACGGGTTCATGGGATTGAGCGCACCGGTCGCGGCGGCAGTGGGGCCCGCGCTGGCCGCCGTGGAGGCAATGGTGCGACGTTTGCGGTACATAGGAAGGAGCGTGCAGTGGGAACGTTGGTCAAACTCGCTATCGGCGCGCTGGTGATCGCCGTCATCGCGGTCAATGCGCCGGATATCGCCCGCTACATCAAGATCAGTGCGATGTGACGCGCGTGGATGCTTGAAGACCCCGCCCTCTGTCCTCCTCCGGTGAGGGCAGGACCGTCCGCCGAGCTGATACGCGTGCGCGGGTTGGTGCAGGGGGTGGGATTTCGGCCGACGGTTTGGCGGCTCGCCCGCCGCTACGGGCTGCGCGGTTGGGTCGGCAACGACGGCGCGGGCGTGGCGGCGTGCGTGTGCGGCACGGCTGCCGACATAGCGGATTTCGTGGCCGAGCTAGAGCGCGCGCCGCCGCCATTGGCGCGGATCGACAGCATCGAGCGCGCGCCGGCGGCGGTACCGGCCGACGAGTCATCGTTCCGCATCATCGAGAGCCAAGCGGGCGAGGTCCGCACGGGCGTGGTGCCCGACGCGGCGACCTGCCCGGCCTGCCTTGAAGAGATCTTCGATCCCGCGGCGCGGCGCCACGGCTACCCGTTCGCAAACTGCACGCATTGCGGGCCGCGGCTCTCCATCATCGAGGCGATTCCCTACGACCGCCGTACCACGACCATGCGGGCGTTCGGTCTCTGCCCGGACTGCGCGGCCGAGTACGCCGATCCCACCGACCGGCGCTTTCACGCGCAACCGATCGCCTGCGCCGCTTGTGGCCCCCACGTGTGGCTGGAGCCCGCCGTCGGATACCGACGCGGTGGGTGCGGCGCGCGCCCTGTTGCTCGCCGGACGTATCCTCGCGGTGAAGGGGATCGGCGGCTTCCATCTGGCCTGCGACGCGACCAATGTCGAAGCCGTGGCCCAGCTGCGACAAGGCAAGCGCCGCGACGCCAAGCCGTTCGCGCTGATGGCGCGCGACCTCGCGGTGATCGGCCGGTTCGCCGTGGTCACGCCGGCCGATGCGGCGGCTTTGCGAAGCCCGGCGGCGCCGATCGCGGTGCTGGAAGCGCGGCCCTTGCGGCCGCTCCCGGGCGTGGCGCCGGGGCTGACGACGCTCGGCTTCATGCTGCCGAGCACTCCGCTGCACCACCTGTTGCTGCGCGACATCGACCGCCCGCTGGTGATGACCAGCGGCAACATTTCCGACGAGCCGCAATGCATCGCCAACGACGAGGCGCTGAACCGGCTTGCCGGTGTCGCCGAGAGCTTTCTGCTGCACGACCGCGACATCGCGCGCCGGGTCGATGATTCCCTGGTGCGCACGACCGGCGGCAAAACCCGCGTGCTGCGGCGAGCGCGGGGTTACGCGCCCGCGCCGCTGCCGCTGCCACGCGGCTTCGACGCGGCCCCATCCGTGCTGGCGATGGGGGGCGAGCTGAAGAACACGTTTTGCCTGCTGCGCGACGGCCAAGCCGTGCTCTCGCACCACATGGGCGATCTGGAGAACGCACTGGCCTACGCCGATTACGTGCGCTCCGTCGAGGCCTATCGCGCCCTGTTCGCGCACGCGCCGCGGGTAATCGCCGTCGATGCCCATCCGGACTATCTTTCCTCGAAGCTTGGGATCGAGCTGGCGGCGCGCGAAGCGGCGGTGCTCGATCGAGACCCAGCACCATCACGCACACATCGCCGCCTGCATGGCGGAGAACGGCGTCGTCCTCGGCGACGGACCCGTGATCGGCGTGGCGCTCGACGGGTTGGGATGGGGCGCCGATCAGACCATTTGGGGCGGGGAGTTTCTGCTCGCCGACTATCGCGCGTACCGCCGCCTCGCGTGCCTGAAGCCGGTCGCGATGCCGGGCGGGGCGCAGGCGATCCGCGAACCTTGGCGCAATGCCTATGCCCAGATCGTCGCGGCAATGGGATGGGCGCGGTTCAGGGCCGAGTACGGCGACACCGAGCTGTTCCGCTATCTCGCGGCCAAGCCGCTCCAGGTGCTCGACGGCATGATCGCGCGACGGGTCAATGCCCCGCTGGCAAGCTCCTGCGGCCGACTCTTTGACGCGGTGGCCGCGGCCGCTGGCATCCGCCCTGACCGTGCCAAATACGAGGGACAGGCGGCGATGGAGTTGGAAGCTTGCACCGATAAGGCTGCGCTCGCCGAGGCCGACGGTCGCGCTTATCCGTTCGCGATCACGCGCTCGGCCCCGGACGGGCTCCTGCATCTCGACCCGACGCCGCTATGGCCCGCTCTGCTCGACGATGTGGCCGCGGGCGCGCCCGCGCGCATGATCGGCGCCCGTTTCCATCGCGGGCTCGCCACCGCCATCGTCGATGTGATTGACGCGATGCGCGCGGCCGATCCGACCGCCGCCAGCGCGAAGTGCGTCGCCCTTTCCGGTGGCGTGGTGCAGAACCGGGTGCTGCTGGAGTTGCTTGTCGCGCGCTTAGAGGTGCAGGGTAACGTTGTGCTGACGCACCGCGAGGTGCCGGCCAATGACGGTGGACTCGCGCTCGGCCAGGCGGCGATCGCGGCGGCGCGCATGATCCAACCACACTGAGGAGGCGGCGAACACATCATGTGCCTGGGCATTCCCGGACGGATCGTCGAGGTGATCGATCCCGCCGAGGCATTGGCGATGGTCGAGGTCGGCGGCGTCCGACGCCCGGTGAACGTCAGCTTCATCCTGGACGGCGATCGGCCGGCGGAGGCGTGCATCGGCGAATGGGTGCTGGTGCATGTCGGCTTCGCGATGAGCCGGATCGATGCCGGCGAGGCGGCGCGGACGCTCGCGTTGCTGCAGGAGCTGCAGGAGCTGGATGAGTTTCAGATGACGGGAGACGTGGAGCGGCTCTGATGTCGGACGATCAGGCGCTGAGGGAGCTATATCCGTTCCTGCACGGCACGCGGCAGGATGCCGGGGCGCTGCGGGAGGCGCTGCTCGGATCCGTGCGGCAGAAGGCGCGAGACAGCATCGCGGTCAAGGAACGGTTCTTCGCCGCCAACGGCCCGTCGGTCGTGGCGGTGGCCGAGGCGATCGCCGGCGTCTATCGCCGGGGCGGGCGCATGTTCAGCGTCGGCAATGGCGGGTCGAGCTGCGATGCCGCGCATTTCGCGGTCGAGTTCCTGCACCCCGTCACCGCCGGCCGCCCGGCGCTCACCGCGATCAACCTCGCCAGCGACATGGCGATGGTGACGGCGGTCGGCAACGACGTGGGGTTCGCCCATATCTTCGTCCGCCAGGTGATCGCCCAGGCGCGGCGCGGCGACGGCCTGATCGGCTTCTCCACCAGCGGCGGCTCGGAGAACATCCTGGCCGCGTTCGCCAAGGCGAAGGAGCTGGGCGCCGTCACCATCGGCCTCGCCGGCCACGACGGCGGCCGGATGGCAGTGAGCCCGGACGTCGATCACTGCCTGGTGGTGGTGACCGACAGCATCCACCGCATCCAGGAAACGCACGTCGCCATCTACCACATCCTGTGGGATCTCGTTCATACCCTGCTCGCCGAGGATCGCGGCGGGCTGACCGCAGAAGGCGCGGCCGGGGGCGGACCATGAAATACATCGACGAGTTTCGCGACCCGGCCAAGGCGCGCGCGCTGGTGGACGATATCGGCCGGCTGGTGCCGCGCATCCCGGCCGCGCGCTCGCGGCCGTTGCAGATCATGGAAGTCTGCGGCGGCCACACGCACACGATTTTTCGGTATGGCATCCAGCAAATGCTGCCCGACGCGATCGAGTATGTGCACGGGCCGGGCTGCCCGGTCTGCGTGCTGCCGATGGGCCGCGTCGATGATTGCGTGGCGTTGGCCGAGCGGCCGGAGGTGATCTTCACGACCTTCGGCGACGCCATGCGCGTGCCCGGTTCGCGCGTGAGTCTACTAAAAGCGAAAGCCGCCGGGGCCGACGTGCGCATGGTCTATTCGCCGCTCGACGCGCTGATGCTGGCGCGAAAGCATCCCGAGCGCGAGGTGGTGTTCTTCGGCCTCGGGTTCGAGACCACGATGCCAAGCACGGCGATGACCTTGATCCAGGCGCGCGCGCAGGGCATTCGCAATTTCTCGCTGTTCTGCAACCACATCACCATCATTCCCACCATCAAGGCGATCCTCGACTCGCCGGACCTGCGGCTCGATGGGTTCCTGGGGCCGGGGCATGTCAGCATGGTGATCGGCACCCGGCCGTACGGCTTCATCGCCCGCCATTACAAGAAGCCGATCACCGTGGCCGGGTTCGAGCCGTTGGACGTGCTGCAATCGACGTGGATGGTGCTGAAGCAGCTCGCCGATGGCAGGTGCGAGGTGGAGAACCAGTACGGCCGCGTGGTTCCCGAAGCCGGCAACGCCCGCGCGCTCGCCGCGATCCAGGAGGTTTTCGAACTGCGGGAGTTCTTCGAGTGGCGCGGCCTCGGCTCGATCGATCATTCCGGCGTGCGGGTGCGCGCGGCCTTTGCCGCGTTCGACGCCGAGCGCAAGTTCGCCATGCCCAATGTCAGCATCGCGGACCCGCGCTCCTGCCAATGCGGGGAGGTGCTGAAGGGCGTGATCCGGCCGCACCAGTGCAAGGTGTTCGGCAATGCCTGCACACCGGAAACCCCGCTCGGTTCGCTCATGGTATCGAGCGAGGGCGCCTGCGCCGCCTCGTACACGTATGGCCGGGCGGGAATGCTGGCGCGCGCCGGAGCCACTGCGCCGTGAGCCAACGCCGTGCGATGCTGCGCGACCAGCAGATCAATCTCTCGCATGGCAGCGGCGGCAAGGCGATGCGGGCGTTGATCGAGGACGTGTTCCTGGGCGCGTTCGGCAATCCGCTTCTGGACGCGCTCGAAGACCAGGCGACGCTCTCCTTGGCGGAGCTGGCGCGGCACGGCGACCGGCTGGCGTTCACCACCGACAGTTACGTGGTCGATCCGCTGTTCTTCCCGGGCGGCGATATCGGCACGCTGGCGGTCGCCGGGACGGTGAACGATCTCGCCGTGAGCGGCGCCAAGCCGCTCTATCTGTCCTGCGGGATGGTGCTGGAGGAAGGGCTGCCGGTCGAATTGCTGCGCCGGGTCGCGGCCAATATGCGGCACGTCGCGGACCGCGCCGGGGTCGCCATCGTGACCGGTGACACCAAGGTCGTGGAGCGGGGCGCGGCGGACAAGCTGTTCATCAACACCAGCGGGATCGGTGTCATCCCGGCGGGTGTTTCGCTCTCGGCCGCCAATGCGCGGCCGGGGGACGTGGTGATCGCGAGCGGCGTGTTGGGCGATCATGGCACCGCCATCCTGATCGCCCGCAACCAGCTCGCCCTAGAGGCCGAGGTGGCGAGCGACTGCCAGCCGCTCGATCGGCTGGTCGCGGCGTTGCTGGCGGCGTGCCCGAGACTGCGCTGTCTACGCGATGCGACCCGAGGGGGTGCGGCGACGGTGCTGAACGAGTTCGCCCGCGCCTCGCAGGTCGGCATCCGTATCCGCGAGCGTGACCTGCCGCTCCGCGAGCAGGTCAAGGGCGCTTGCGAGATCCTGGGCCTTGATCCGCTCTATTTGGCCAATGAGGGCAAGCTCATCGCCATCGCGTCGGCCGAGGATGCTCCGCGTGCGCTGGCCGCGATGCGCGGCGAACCGGCCGGGGAAGGTGCGGCGATCATCGGCGAGGTGACGACGGAGCCCGCGGGCATGGTCGTGCTGCACACCACGTTCGGCGGCGAACGGATCGTCGATATGCTGGTGGGCGAGCAATTGCCGCGGATCTGCTAGCGTGGCGGGGCCGGCGCCATGCACGAGCTGAGCATCGCCACCGTCCTCGTGGAGGCGTGCGACGAGCGGGCCGCGGGCGCGCGCGTGCTGCGCGTCAGGCTGGAGATCGGCCGCCTTGCCGCGGTGCTGCCCGATGCGCTGCGCTTCTGTTTCGATGTCTGCGCCAAGGGCACGGCGGTCGAAGGCGCCGCGCTGGAGATTCTGGACATCGAAGGCCGCGCCGTTTGCCAGGACTGCCAGCGCACGGTCGCGTTGGCAACGCCGGTCGGCTGCTGCGACTGCGGCAGCTTCAATCTGCGCATTATCGCCGGCGAGGAGTTGCGCGTGAAAGAGATGGAGGTCGCCTGATGTGCACGACATGCGGCTGCGCCGGCGGGGAACCGGCGACCATCAGCGATCCGGCCACCGCGACTGCCGAGGCGCCTGCGCATGGCCACACCCATACGCACGATGGCCATACGCACACGCACACCCACACCCACACCCACACCCATGAAGGCCATACTCACGACGGCCATACACATGAGCACCACCATCACGAGCCGCCCTCTTCGGCCGCGATGCATGGGCGCACCGTCGCGCTGGAGCTGGAGATCCTGGCCAAGAACCAGATGCTCGCGGAGCGCAACCGAGGTTGGTTCGACGGGCGCGAGGTGCTGGCGATCAACCTCATGGGCTCGCCGGGAGCGGGCAAGACCAGCATCTTGGAGCGCACTATCCGCGACCTAGGCGCCTCGGTGCCGATCGCCGTGCTGGAGGGCGATCAGGCCACGTCGAACGATGCCGAGCGGATTCGCGCCACTGGCGCGCCGGTCCTGCAAATCAATACCGGCACGGGATGCCATCTCGATGCCGAGATGATCACGCGCGGCGTGCGGCAGTTGAACTCTCCGCGCGCGTCCGTGTTGATGATCGAGAATGTCGGCAATCTGGTATGCCCGGCGCTGTTCGATCTCGGCGAGCACGCCAAGGTCGTCGTGCTTTCGGTCACTGAAGGCGACGACAAGCCGCTCAAATATCCCCACATGTTCCGCGCCTGTCAGGTGCTGCTGATCAACAAGATCGACTTGCTGGCCCATGTCCGCTTCGACGTGGAACGCTGCATTGCCCACGCGCGTCAGGCCAACCCGGCGGTCCTGGCCTTACGTCTGTCCGCCGAGACAGGAGAGGGGATGGATGCGTGGCTTCAATGGCTGCGGCGCCAGCGATCCGAAGTGTCAGATAGGCACTGACTGTTCGATCATGTCGTGGCGACCCGCCGAGATGGCCGCCAGCAGATCGGCCTGCCGGGGCAAGGTGCCCCCCGTCACGCCAACGACGATCCCATCCGCGAGACTTGCCAGTTGTGCCGCGTCCGCGAGGTCGATCCCAGCCGCGAGTGCGCCGACGAGCGTCGCGAGCACCCTGTCACTGGTCCGCGAACTGCTCTGAGACCCAGCCGGCGCCGGTGGAAAATGCCGGATGTCATCGGAGCGGATCAGGGCCATGCCATGCTCCGCTCCGATGACTAGAATGGCGCCAAACTCATGCCGCTCGCGCATAGCGCGAGCCGCGGCGACGATCCGCGGCCGCGTGTCGGTCGGCAGCCCCGTTGCGTCCGCAAGCTCCTGCCGGCTCGGCGTTAAGAGGTCTGCCCCGGCATAACGCGCGAAGTCGCGGCCCGCCGGGTCCACGATCACGCGGCGCCCCGCCTGGCGGGCGGCCGCGATGAGCTGCGCCGCCAACGGGCCGGCCAGTAGCCCTTTGCCGTGATCAGAGAGCACAGTGACGCTTGTTGCCGCCACGCTGTCGCGGGCGATGCGCAGGATACGGTCGGCCAACCGCTCGTCGATTGGCGCGGTCTGCTCCCGGTCGGCCCGCAGCAATTGCCGACTTCCAGCGAAATAGCGCGTCCTCGCCGTCGTGGTCCGGCCGCCCTCCACCAGCAGCCACGGCTCAACATTCGGCTGGCCGCCAACAAGGCCCGTCAGGTCGGACCCAGTCTGGTCGTCACCCACGACCGAGATGAATGCCACCGCGACCCCGAGGGCGGTCAAATGCCGCACCAAGTTGCCGGCTCCGCCCGGCATCGCCACCTCACGCTGTTCCAACAGCACCGGAGCGGCCTCTTCCGGGGGGCTGCGCCCGGTCTCGCCGTACACATAGCGGTCCAGGATCGCATCCCCGACCACCAGCGCGCTTGCGCGCGAGAGGCGGTGGACCGCATCGGCGAGGTCGGAGGCGGCGGCGGTGTCGGGCGCCCGGGTGCTCATCAGACACGCCGTAGCAACGCGAGCACGTTGTGTGCAATGCAATAAAGCGATGGCGAGAGGGCGAGGCGCGGAAAGCCGAGCAGCACACACGCTCAGCGTGTGATGAACCCCACTCGGTCGGCTTCCAGCACGGCACAAGTGAGATAGCCGCCCATGACGGCGCCGGTGTCGATGCCGATTCTGTTCGATCGCACGACAGGGCTCAGCATCGGCGTGTGGCCATGCACGATAATCGCCTCGAACGGGTCCGGCGAAGAGAGAAACGGCTCGCGAATCCAGAGCAGGTCGTGGCGGGACTGCTCGCCCAGCGGGATACCCGGGCAGACACCGGCATGGACGAACGCATAGTCGCCGATCCGGTGCATCACGGCCAGGTTGCGCACAAAATTCAGGTGTGCGGGCGGGATCAGGCGGGCCCAGTCGCTGGGATCGCCTGTCCGGGGCAGGCCCCAGCTCCGCAGCGAAGCGGAACCGCCGTTGAGCAGCCACAGACCGACCGCGTCCGGGCCGCTGCCGGCCAAGGCCGACAACATCATATCCTCGTGGTTGCCGGCAAGGTTCACGGTCGCGCTGATACCGGGCGGGACGTTCCCAT
The DNA here is from genome assembly GCA_963849305.1 of uncultured Pseudomonadota bacterium. Taxonomy (GTDB): domain Bacteria; phylum Pseudomonadota; class Alphaproteobacteria; order Acetobacterales; family Acetobacteraceae; genus CAWKGV01. Next base: position 301,551 of record CAWKGV010000006.1, on the reverse strand, counting down.
CGGCGAGCACGGCGACGACCCGTGCGCTGTCCGGCCCGCGATCGACGTAGTCGCCAAGATGGATGAGGGTCGCGTGATCCACTTGGCGGTCGATCAGGTCTTCGGCAATCGCGAAGTGGATGGCGAGGAGCCGGTCGAGGCAGCCATGCACATCGCCCACCGCGTAAATACGCTGGCCCGGCGGCAGGGAGGCGGGGGCCGGTCGGAAGGCGATCATGGCGGGCGACCTCGGGGTTGGGTTGCGATGGCGACGAGCGTTCTCGGCAGACGTGTTGCCGACGGCGAACGGTCATGCTAGCTCAAAGCGCGCCAGTAAGGGCGATGGGGGATAGTTTAGCGGTAGAACTCCCGGCTCTGGACCGGGCAGCCTTGGTTCGAATCCAGGTCCCCCAGCCACGGCGCTGTCTGACCCTGCGGCCCCTGCCGCAAGGGGCGGGGGAGCAGAAGCAGCGGCCAACAGCCTCCCCTTCCCTTGCGGAAGGGCTTGGGAGGGGGCTGCTGAGTTGAGCCAGAACTGGGCTATATGCATCGGCATCGACCGATACGACAATTTGCAACCGCTGCAATACGCGAGCCGCGACGCGGAGGAGCTGCGCGACTTCTTCGAGAAGGACGCTCGTTTCGACAAGGTGTATTTCTTCGCTGAAAACGCGCCGCCGATACAGACCGATTTCGGCGAGCCGATTCGCTCGACTCCCAGTGGCGGCACCTTGCGTCGGTTCCTGCGCATCAGGTTTGAGCAACGATTTCTGAAGCCCAGTGACAATTTCTGGTTCTTCTTCGCCGGCCACGGCAGGCGCGAGCGCGACCGCGATTACCTGATGCCGATCGATGCCGATCCCGGCAATGTCGAAGAGACCGCGATCCCGGTCAGTTATGTCGCGGAACGGCTGCGGCGTTGCGGTGCGGAAAATGTGCTCCTGCTGCTGGATGCCTGCCGGAACGAGGGTGCGCGCGATGGGCAGGGAATTGGCGCCGACCGCCAGGCAGGTGTCGTGACGGTAGCCTCCTGCAGCCCCAACGAGCGCTCGTATGAGATCGCGGAGTTGCAGCATGGCGCCTTTACCTATGCACTCCTGGAAGGATTGCGGCTGCAAGGCAAGGCCAACTGCGCCACTGTCGAGCGCCTTGATCAGCATCTGCGGTTCCGGGTACCGGAGCTGTGCGGCAAATACAGCAAGCCGCGGCAGACGCCGTACACCCATGCCGAACCGATCGAAAAGCAGCATCTGATCCTGCTGCCCAAGCTCGCGAGCCTGTCGGACCTCGGGCCGATCAAGCTTGATGCCCTTCAGGCGGAGGCGAATGGCGATTTCGAGACCGCCGAGCAACTGTGGTGGCGGGTCATCGCCGTCTCGCCGGTCGACTCACAAGCGCATGAAGCCATCAAGCGACTTGCGCGCAGACAAACCGCATCGCCCGCGCCGGCATCCGGCGCTTCCATCGCGCCGGCTGCCCGAGCAGGCGAGTTAGGCCGGCGGGGTTCGGCTTGGCAAATCAGGCTGACGCGGCGGCAGGCAGGGGGAATGGCCGCGCTCGCCGCGGCGGCGACCGGAGTTGCCGTTGCCGTGCCTACCATGCGCAGGCTCTTGTCCAGGCCGCCGGCGCTAAAGCCCATTTCGTTCGACGTCGCCACGGTAGACGAGAAAGGGGCACGCAAACCGCCCCAACCATACACTGCCGCGACATTCACCGAAGCGCTCCCCTTCGGCGGTGGAATGGAAATGGTTTCAATCCCAGGCGGTAGTTTCACGATGGGGTCGCCGCCCGACGAACCGGAGAGGCAGCCCAACGAAGGCCCGCAGCACCACGTCATTCTCTCTCCATTCTTCATCGGTGCTTCGCCCGTCAGTCAGGCGCAATGGTCCGCCGTGGTTATGGCTCATCCTGATCCGATCCGGCGAAACCTGGACCCAAGCCCATCCTTTTTTCGGGGGATCGATCTTCCTGTCGAGAGTATCACCTGGAATCAGGCGGAGGAATTCTGCCTCCGCCTCACGGCGATCAGCGGGCGGTCGTATCGGCTGCCGAGCGAGGCCGAATGGGAATATGCGTGCCGGACAGGCACCACCGGGCCGTTTCATTTCGGTCCGACGATCACGCCCGAGCTGGCGAACTATTGCGGAACCGGCGGTGCCGTGTGCGGGGAGAGCGACGGCAAGAGCATCGCCACCGATGTTTATGCCGGTGCAACATACCGGTCAGGTGCTTACGGTCAGGGACCGACCGGGGTTTTCCGGGGAACGACGACGCGTCCGGGGACATTCCCGCGCAATCGGTTTGGCCTATACGACACGCATGGGAATGTCTGGGAGTATTGCCTCGACATGTTGAGCGACAACTATGCCGATACACCGTTGGACGGCAGTCCCAACCTCGCGGGTCCGCCGGACAGCCCGAGAGCGCTGCGCGGCGGCTCGTGGTCGCACAATCCGGCGATCTGTCGCTCCGCCTACCGCGACTTCATTCCCCCTGGCTCGACGGGATGGCAGGGCCGCATCGGGCTGAGGGTGGTTTGCACGGTCTGAAACAAGGAGTGCAGCACATGGCGGACGATCGGGCGGGACTCTGGTTCGTGACGGAGGTCGAAACCAGTGAAACGGTGGGGGTGGTTGAGGGCGGCCGCGGTTCCGAGGATGTCGGAGGCGGTTTTGGGTCGGGAGCCGTGCAGGCCGTTCGGAAAAGCCTGACCCACCGGGTGCAGATCAGCACCGAGGAGCTGAAGCAGCAAATCGGCAACCTCATCGCCGTCGTCGGCGATGTCTTCGATCAGTCGCGCCGCGAGACCGGGTTGTCATTGGAGCAGGTCGAGCTGTCGATCGAAGTCAGTTCGGAAGGACAGGTCAGCATTCTCGGCAGCGGGGGCAAGCTTGAAGGCAAGGGAGGCATCAAGCTCAGCTTCAAACGCGCCGTGGTGCATGAACAGACGGCCGGTTAACAACGGCCTCTTTGGCCGACGGCTTCTGTCTGGTCGACCCCTCCCCCAGCCCCTCCCGCAAGGGGAGGGGAGGCTGTCGGCCGCGGCTTCTACGCGTCAAGGCCGCCTCAACTCCGTTTGGCTTACCGCGAGTCCGAGCACCCGCGCTTATTGCGTGATCCCGGGTCGGTACAACGTGTCGTACTAACCGTGCCACCCGTGTTCATGACCGCCGCGCTACTACCCGAGTTCATGCCCACGGCACTGCCCGTGTTCATACCGACCGCGCTCCCCGAGTTCATACCGACCGCGCTGCCCGAGTTCATGCCCACCGCACTTCCGGTGTTCATGCCGACCGTGCTGCCTCGGCTCATGCCGCCCATGCCACCCCCACCGCGGACCAATACGATTGGGCTGCCAATCTCGGAAATGGAAGCAACAGACAGCGGACCCGGCCGCGCGGCAGCAACCGATGCACCAGCCAAAATCGCTGTCGATGCTAGTACCGAGGCTCTGAACCAGCTTGCGCATGTTATCCTCCTGGGTCTGCGTCCTACCGACCTGCCTTCAGATTAGAAGGCTCTGCTCTGCTCGGCTGTGACGCAGGTCACCTTTGAAGCACTCCACTGCTGTCCGGCACATTTTCTGCTTGTTCTGGCGCATGGCATTGATTCTACTGCGGGAGAGACGTTCGCCAACGTTATCCACCGCAGCAGGGACCGATGCCATGCGCCACCAGCCTACCGCGTTCGAGCAACTGGTCCAGGAGATTCCGTGGGGACACGTTCGAGCGGCTGGCCGGTGAATACGGCGTGGATGCGGCGGCGCGGTCGTTTGGCGCTCGGGACCATCTGATGGCGATGCTGGGCGTCGCACTCGGCGGCTTCCACGGCGCCTGCGGCAAACCGTGGCAGGGCTGCTTCCCGGCAGCGGCCCGTTGCGGCTGATGGGCCGCGCGACCCCGCGGCGCTCCACGCTCGCCGATGCCAATCGTCGCCGCGATCGGGGTCTGTTCGTCAGTCTTTTGCAGACGATGCTGCCCCGCTTGCATCGCACCTTGCGCCGCGACATCGGCGACGTGGTCCGCTTGATCGACAGCACGCAGGTCAATCTCGGTCTGCGGATGCGCAGGTGGATCGGTTTGCATCGCAGCGAACCGACCGCCAAAATCCATGTGGTCTACGACCGCCGTGCCGGTCAGCCGGTTTACTTCGACCTCACCTCCGCCAAGGTCAACGACATCACCGCCGCCAAGCAGCGACTGCCGATCGAGCCCGGCGCCATCTACGTCTTCGATCTCGGCTACTACGATTTCGGCTGGTGGGCGCAGATGCGCGACCAAGGCTGCGAATTCGTCACCCGACTGAAGCGCAACACGCCGCTGCGCGACGTCGAAACACGGTCGGTCTCCCCCGGCACGGCGGTGCAATCCGATCGCACCGGCCGGTTGCCCGAGCGTCTCGCCAAGAGCCGGCGCAACCCGTTCGACGGCATCGGCCGGGAGACCGTCATCCGCATCAGCACCGGCCGCACACCGCGCCTGTTCACCAACGACTTGAACAGCCCGGCTGAGGTCATCGCCGATCTCTACAAAGAGCGCTGGCAAATCGAGCTGTTCTTCAAGTGGATCATGCAGAACCTGCGCATCAGCCGCTTCATGGGTAGCACCGAAAGCGCCGTCCGCATCCAGATCGCGACCGCCATGATCGCCTACATCCTGGTGCGGCTCGCCTACGTGAAGCAGGCGGCGAAAAGGCAAGCCGCGCACTCTGCCACCACCCTGCTGACCGCCATCCGTGGTCACCTGTTCGCTCGTCAGCAGATCGATCACCTGCTTGATCCACAACCGCCTCCGCGAGCCGGCCCGGACCCCCAGCTCGGCCTACGGCTATGCAACCCATGAGCCGGACAGCAGTGGCGTAGTCTGTCCTCGGGCTTGACCCTGGGCCGACCATGGTGACGAGAGATCGGGATATGGGGATGCCGACCTCCCCAACGCCATGTTGCGGCTGTGATCAGACCGCGGGAAGAACCATGACCCGGCAGGACAGAGGCCCCGACCTGATCGAGCGTCAGGCCGTGCTGCGCGGCGCAGTGTTGTCGTGCAGGCCGGGACGGAGAAACGACGCTCAGATCGAACAGAGAAACTGCTGGCAGTAGGACTGCACACGACCCCGAGCGGACGTCTAGCGCGCTCGTGCTTGCGCCCCACAGCCGACATCCGCAACAGCGCGCGACCTCACTGAATGTCGGCGATCTCCACGCCCAGACGCTTGGTGTGCAGGCTGAGCGTGTGCCGCCAGGCCGGTCGTGCCAGCGCACGCGCATAATAGGCGGTCAGACGCGGATATGGCGCGAGGAGATCGGTCTTGCGGATATCACGCAGAACCGTGGCGAGGGGGATGTCGGCGATCGTGAAGTCGGCGCAAGCGATCCAGTCGCGACCTTCCAGCCGGCACTCGAGTCCATCAAACCAGCGGTTGGCCTCCTTGACCATTTCCGCTCGGCGCTTCTCGGCATCCCCAGCTGAGCCGAACTTATCGATCAGCTGGATTTCCATCAGAGGCCGCTCGACCGTGTTGAGCGCAGCGAAGCACCACTGAACGACCCGACTGCGCCCCTGCACATCAGCGGGATCGACTTGCCGGCCTTCTCGGCCAGGTAGAGCAGCATCGCGCCGGATTCGGCGACTGTGAAACCGTCGTCGTCGATGGCCGGCACCAGATGGAAACAACTGATCCCACTGTAGGCGGGACCAGCGAGTTCGCCACCGGTGTGGTCCAAGCCGTGGACGCGGTAGGGCAGCCCGACTTCTTCCAGCGCCCATTGCACCCTGAGGTCTTTCGTTTCCCCGATGACAGGCCGGAAGACACGTCCGAGCCATAGAGTGTGATCATAGTAGCCTTAACCTCGTGAAGAGCCCGCCCAAGTGCGACCGGCCGCCCATGCGTTGGACTCCACGAGTATCGACGACTGACAAGGGTCCGCTTCTGAGGTCGCTGGCGCCAAAAGCGGATGGACAAGAATCCACCCATTGCTGACCTACAAGCGACAGACCAGTCATCGATTCCCTACTTCCGAAAGGCCCACGATTAAAGAACAAGGCGCATCGGTATCACCGCCCTCCGTCGGTGAAGAAGCCGGTGCGACGGCGATACCGGATTTCGGCGCCCGTCCGTCCGAACACGAGGCGCGGGAACTCGCGTACTTGTCGCGGCCCTCGAAGTCCGCGCTCGGGTTGCAGCGACTGATGCAAATGTTACAATCGGCTTGGTGTGTGTAGGTTACGGGCATGAATGATGCAGAATCCGAGAAGGGCGGCTTTATACGCGAGCGCCGCGCGACGCAATGCGGGGCCTGGGTGCGCCGGGGATGGCGCTCAGGATGATTGTCCTACTCTATGTGGCGGGTCGGATCGGCTATGAAGTCGGCGGCTTCGTCGGGGCGGCGATCCCGGTCGTGGCGTTTCTAGCCATTGAGGCTTATTTATTTCGGGAGACACGGCCCTCGCCGTCGGCCGATCATACCTAACCCGAGCACGGTGCATTCGATCGGCTGATGCTATTCCGCTTGATGGCAAACGGCTTCGATGTTGTTCCCGTCCGGATCGAGCACGAATGCGCCGTAGTAATCAGGATGGTAGTGCGGCCGCAGCCCCGGCGCGCCATTGTCCTTGCCTCCGGCCTTGAGGGCCGCTTTATAGAAAGCATTGACATCCGCGCGCGAACGGGCAGCGAAGGCGATATGCACACCCCCCGCTGGTTGTCCGCTGTCGCCGATCCAGAAGAACGGCTTACCCTCCGCCCCGAAGCCGGCATGGGCACCGCCGCCGGTCTGCTCGGCAGTGACTTCCAACAACAACGTGATCGCAAGCGTGCTTAAGGCTTCGGAGTAGAAACGCTTGGATCGATCCAAATTGGAAACGCAAAGAAAATCATGTTGTCCCTCGTTCGATTACCACTAGTTTTATGCGATCGGCACCGAATGTTAGCAAGGGTCCGAAGGCTGACCCTCAACGTTCCCGCATGATGCAACGTCCACCCGGTGAACGGATGGAGAGCATGACGATGACGCAGAATGTCTATGACCGCCCGGAATTCTTCGAGGGCTACAGTCAGTTGGACCGGTCGGTTGAAGGGCTGGTCGGGGCACCGGAATGGCCAGCACTGCGGGGTCTGCTTCCCAACCTGCATGGCCTCACGATCGTGGACCTTGGCTGCGGCTTCGGCTGGTTTTGCCGTTGGGCGCGCGAGCAAGGAGCTAGGCAGGTGCTTGGACTTGACGTTTCCGAGAACATGCTGGCGAGCCAACGGCGCCACCTCGGATGCCGCGATCACGGCCACCTCGGATGCCGCGATCACGTACGCCAGAGCCGATTTAGAACAGCTCGATTTGCCGGAGGCATCCTTTGATCTCGCCCACAGCTCGCTCGCGTTACACTACGTCGAAAATCTGGCCGGCCTGTTCGAGACTGTGCACCGCGCCCTCGTCCCCGGCGGGAGCCTGATCTTCTCGATCGAGCATCCAATCTACATGGCGCCGACGCATCAGCGATGGTTTGTCGATGCGGATGGCCATAAGACGTGGCCCGTCGATAGCTATCAGATGGAAGGCCCGCGCACGACGGATTGGCTTGCCAAGGGGGTCATCAAGCAGCACCGCACCATCGGGACGACCCTCAATCTGCTGATCCGCCTCGGGTTCACGATCTCCCAGGTTGAGGAATGGGGGCCAACAGACGACCAGATCGTAGCCAAGCCGGAGCTGGCCGAGGAGCGCGAGCGACCGATGTTTCTGCTGGTAGCAGCTCGACGGTAGGCTAGACGACGAGAGCGGCACGGAACCAACAACGAGTTTCAAGCACCGGGAGGGTGGATGATGCGCAAGGATGTTCAGTTCAAGACCGGCGACGGCGTGATGCTGCGCGGCTGGCATTATGTTCCGCAGGAGCGCGCCGGGCGGGCGCCGACAGTGGTGATGGCGCACGGCTTCTCGGCCGTGAAGGAGATGTACCTCGACCGCTTCGCGGAAGCGTTCGCGCAAGCCGGGCTGACATCGCTGGTGTTCGACAACCGCAATTTCGGCGCCAGCGACGGCGAGCCCCGCCAGGAGATCGACCCCTGGCAGCAGGTGCGCGACTACCGCGACGCGATCACCTTCACCGAGACACTGGAGGAGACGGACCCGGAGCGGATCGGCGTCTGGGGGTCGAGCTACAGCGGCGGGCATGTGCTCGTGCTCGGCGCGACCGACCGGCGCGTGCGGTGCGTGGTGTCGCAAGTGCCGCTGATCAGCGGCCACGAGAATGCGCGGCGGCTGATCCGATCCGACAACATCGCCGGCCTGCACAAGATGTTCGACCAGGACCGTCGTGCCCGCTACCACGGCCAGCCGCCGGCCATGATCCCGGTGGTGGCCGAGGATCAGGCGGCACCGGCGGCGCTGCCGACCTCGGATTCGTGGCGATGGTTCACCGAAACCGGCCGGACCCGCGCCCCCTCGTGGCGCAACGAGGTCACCCTCCGCTCGATCGAGATGTTCACCGAATATGAGCCTGGCAGCTATATCGGCTTCATCAGCCCGACGCCGCTGATGATGATCGTCGCACTCGGCGATCACCTGACCGTGGCCGATCAGGCGCTAACCGCCTATGAGCGTGCGCTGGCGCCCAAGCGGCTCGTCACCCTCTCGGGCGGCCATTTCGATGCCTACGTCGCGGATTTCGACAGCGCCTCCAAGCCGGCGGCGGAGTGGTTCGCCCGCCATCTGGTGCAGACGCGGGCTGGTTAAGCCCGCCCTGCCGGCAGGTGAATCCAAAGGAACGGCCCACCGAGAGCCGTCGTTGTATCGCGATCGGCACTGACGACGGACCCAGGGGATGCGCAACGACGTTGAGTTCAAGACCGGCGACGGCGTGATGCTGCGTGGCTGGCATTATGTCCCGGACTCGCGCGGCGGCAGGGTTCCGACCATCGTGATGGCGCACGGCTTCTCGGCCGTGAAGGAGATGTATCTCGACCGGTTCGCGGAGGTGTTCGCCGAAGCCGGGCTGGCATCGTTGGTGTTCGACAATCGCAATTTTGGCGCCAGCGACGGAGAGCCCCGCTTGGAGATCGACCCCTGGCAGCAGGTGCGCGACTACCGCGACGCGATCACATTCGCCGGGACGCTGGAGGAGACGGACCCGGAGCGGATCGGCGTCTGGGGAACGAGTTACAGCGGCGGACATGTGCTCGTGGTCGGAGCAATTGACCGACGGGTGAGATGCGTGGTCTCGCAGGTGCCGCTGATCAGCGGCAGCGAGAACGCGCGGCGGCTGATCCGCCCCGACCGGCTGGAAGGCCTGCGACGGATGTTCGACCAGGACCGCCGCGCCCGCCATGCCGGCAAGCCGCCCGCCATGATCCCGATCGTGCCCGCGGGGCCGGCGCCGAGCGGAGTGCCCAGCCCGGATTACTGCCTCTGGTTCACCGAAGCCGCCCGGGACCGTGCCCCCGCGTGGCGCAACGAAGTGACGCTGCGCTCGATCGAGATGTTCATCGAATACGAGCCGGGCAGCTATATCGGCGCTATCGGCCCGACGCCGCTGCTGATGATCGTGGCCGTCGGAGACCACCTGACGCTTGCCGATCAGGCACTGGCCGCCTATGAGCGAGTACGGGCGCCCAAACAGCTGGTTACCTTATCGGGCGGGCACGGTCTGGACTTCACGGCCGCCGCCAAGCCGGCGGCGGACTGGTTCGCCCAGCACCTCCACCGAGCGGAGGTGGCCCGAGCCGGACAACCTGCCTGGTCGCAATGACATCTCCGTGCCAGCCGCATCAACACAGAGCCCGTCGCGTTGGGGTCGGGCGAACAGGAGGCTCTGGATCATGTGGAAGCGCATTCGTTTGGTGGGGTTTACGACCGTGCTGCTGACGTCGGCGGCGGGGTTGGCATTCGCCCAAGGCTCGAAGGCGGAAAAGGAAACCCACCCCAAAGTCGGTGCGACTGAACCTGGCGCCACTCCCGGGGAGACGAACAGACCCAATATCCCAACTGGAATGGCGACAGGATCGAGCGAAAACGCGGGCACGAGCAGCGGCACGGCGTCCGCTAACGGCCCAAGCACCGGGTCAGGTAGCGGCTCGCACGTCGCTAAATAGGTTCCCCAGCGGGCTGGTTGCGGGCCTAGCCATATCAACTGGCTAGAAAGGCCGCGACCTCCGGCTGCGCGGCGAGGGCCGCAAGCTCCTGATCCGTGGGCAGCCCCGGCCGGTCGCGCGCGGCATTGACCATGCATAGGAAGCCGAGCGGTTCGGCGCCCGAGGCGCGGAACTGGTGCCAGGACCAGGAGGGAATCGTCACCAAATCGAACGGCCGCACGTCGCGCACCCGCTCACCGATCAAACAGCGTCCCCGGCCGCGCAGGATCATCACGGCGTGGACGTGCTCGTGCCGCTCCAAGGTCGAGTGCCCGCCCGGTCCGACTTCGAAGTAGCGCAACTCGCAGCCAAGCGACGGATCGGCGAACAGCACCTGGCGGGAGATCGCCCTGAAGGGTGCAGCACCCTCATCCTTGTAGGGGCGCAGCTCGACACCGTCCCAGCGAAACTGGTCCTGGTGCGCGCGCAAATTGTCTATCTGTTCCGATCGCATGGCCCTACCGGTACGGATAACCGGCAACCGCGCCCACAAAGGCCGCGGCCGCTTCGCTGATCCGCTCGCGCGCGGCGAGCAGGCTGCCGCCGATCAGCAACATTGCGTCCCTTCCGTAGAAATCAAGCATCTCCGGCACGCGGGCGAGCGCCATCCCCCCGGCCGGCACCGGCAAGCTCGGGCGCTGGCCGTGCGCGGGGCGCCGGGCCTGCTCCGCCAAGCGGCGGCAGGTCAGTGGCGTGTAGCCGAACCGCCCGCCGTGGTTGGGGAAGATGACCGCGTCGGCCCCGAGCAGCGGGAACAGCTTGCCGATCAGCAGCTCGGGCGCGATGCGAGCCGCCCCGCCCAGACTCGGATGCGCGATCACGGCCATGTCCGGGCAATCGCGGACTAGCGCTTGCAGGGTGGCAAACCCCGCCAGCATCGGCGCGACCAGGACGGTGTCGATCCCCACGTCGCGGGCGGCGCGCGCCTGACGCCGCATGTCGTCCAGGCTGCCCGACAGGCTGGGGGCGTAGCGTGTCGGGTGGCCGGTCGCGGCGGCGGCCCGGCGTACGGCGGCGGCGCAGACCGCGATCCGGGCGGCGAACGGTGAATAAGTCTGGTCGGCCAGGCCGTGATCGTCCTTGATGAAATCGAGCCCGCCGCGCGCGAGCCGCTCCGCCAGCTCCGCGAGCCGCTCCGGGGGCAAGCCCTGCGGCTTCAGCGCCGAGCAGGTGAGCGCCCGCCCGTGCGCGCCAACCCGCGCCCGCAGTCCGGCGATCCCGTGGCGCGGCCCGCCGAACCTGGCGGCCGGCTCCGCCGGCAGCTCAAGGTCGCGCAGCACCACGTCGTCGTGCAGCGACGTGTTGCCGAAGGCCATGTTCATGAGCTGGCCGGCATCGGCGCCGATGGTGGCGACCGCGAGGCCGATCCGCACCTCGAACATGCCGCCCCCAAGGTCGTCGATCGCCTCCACCCGTCCGACGATCTCGGCCAGGACGCGCGAGTTGTCGATCGCCTCCAGCGGCATCTCGACGCTTTGCTCGACCGCGATCGCCTGGGCGCGTCCGGCGATGTTGCGCGCGTCAGACCGCACGCGATAAGTCGCTACCAGGCGCGCGGTTGTGCCTTCGGTCATGCGCGGCGATACACGCCTGGATCGTGGCGGTCTAGCCAGGCGCTCTCAGGTCCGGATCAGGCCCCGCGCAGGCGCCGCAGCGCCGCTGTCGGGGAACACGTGGTCGAGCGCGGCGGCTCCGAGCCCGAAATGTTGCGCCAGCAGACCCTTAGCGATCGAGCGCAGATCGGCGGTGGGCCGCAGGTCGCGGTTCTCCAGCAACCGGGCCGGGCCGAGGCCGGGCCAGTCGGCCAGCACCCGCCCTCCCGCGACCGCGCCGCCGAGCACGAAGGCCACCGTCCCGGTACCGTGGTCGGTGCCCCTGGTACCGTTCACCCGCGCGGTGCGGCCGAACTCGGTCATGGCCAGAACCACCGTCTGCCGCCAGGCCGGGCCGAGCGACGCCTTGAGAGCCGACAGCCCCGCGTCGAGCTGGCGCAGCGCGGCGGTCAACCGCTCGGCCTGCGCCGCATGGGTGTCCCAGCCGCCGATCTCGAGCGCGGCAACGCGCGGCCCGTCGGGGCGGCGCAACATCTCGCCAGCCGCCGCGGCCAGCGCGGGGAAGGCGTTCCGCTCCGGCGTCGGCGTGGCGCCGGCCAGCGCCTCGGCGCTGAACCCGCGTTCGCGCATTCCCTGAGCGATGGCAGGGCCGATCACCCGGTCAGCGACGGCCAGGGCGGCGATCCGGGCGTAAAGATCAGGTGTGGCGACCGCCATACCGGCGGGCGCCCAGCTTCCGACCCGCGCGGAGCCACGCAGCAGCAACGGCACCGCGACGCCGATCGCCATCCCGTCGCCCTCGAGCTTGAGGCCGGCTGGCGGCAAAGCCGCTACGGCGCGGTTCAGCCAGCCGCTCGTCATCCGATGATCGGCGCCGCTCTCCAGATAGTCCTGGGCTTCGAAATGGCTTCGCACGCGATACGGCCCTGCGACCGCGTGGATCGCGAGCAGTTCGCCCGAGCCGTACATGTCGTGCAGCCCGACGAGCGCCGGGTGCAGGCCATAGAAGCCGCCAAGATCCAGCAGCCCGACTGCCTCGGTGGGCGCTGGCGGGACGATCTCGCCGCGCAGGGCGGCCAGCCCCGGGTCGCCGTAAGGGACGACCGCCGCCATCCCGTCGAGCGCGCCGCGCAGGATCACCACCACAAAGCGATTCTGGGTCGGAGCTGCCGCCAGGGCCAGCGAGGCGGGGCCTTCAACCGAAGCCAGCGTGACCGCCGAACCGAGGCCGAGCAACGCCGCGCGCCGGGAGAGGTGAGGCCGGAAGGGCTTCATCAGCGCCTCTGGAACTCGGGGGAAGAGAAGAGTAGCGCGAGCGCTTCGCGGCGCGATCCGGCCCGGCGGAGCGCGTCGCGCGTGGCCGGGCGCAGCAGCGGGCCGAGTGCAGCCTCGCCGATCGCCGCCGCATCCTGAGGGCCGACCCGCCCGGCGAGGGCGTAGGTGAAGTCGATCCGCCGCATCATCGCTTCGGGGGAAGCCCAATCGGTGGCCCGGTCCGGCCAGCCGTCCGGTTGCGGCGCCGCCCAAACCGGCTGACCCAGCAGTGTCAGCACTCCCAGCGTCGGCTGCGGCGGAACACTCAGGATTGCCAGCGCGCGCAGGCACGCGAGGACGAACTCCTGCGGCGCGCGCAGCTTGGTGATGGGCCGCCAAGCCGCGTCCAACTCGACCAGCGCCGAAGCGGCGGCACCGAGATCGCCGCGCGTGTCGCGCAGCACGCTTTCTATCCGGCGCGCCGCGTTCGGAGCTGGGTCATCGGCGGTGAAATGCCGAACCAGCTTCGTCGCCAGGTGACGATGGGTCGCGGGATGGTCCGCCAGGAACGCCAGGGCCGCCATCCCACCCGCTTCGCCGGGCGGGAAGCTCCGTCCCATCAGCGTCTGCTCGCCCGGCTCATGAGCGCGGCGGCGGAAGCGGAATCCGGGCGGCGTTTGGTCGAGGTCAATTGACCAGCCGGTGAGCACTTTGGCGAAGCTGGTGACATCGGCCTGCGTGTAGCCGGCGGCCGAACTCACCGTGTGCAGCTCCAGGCACTCGCGCGCCAGATTTTCGTTGAGCCCCCGCCGGCCGCGCCGCCCCGCTGGGCTGCCCGGACCGACCGATTGTGCGTTGTCGAGATACAGCAGCATGGCCGGGTGGCGCATGACCGCGAGCAGCATGTCGCCAAACCGCCCGGTGACATTGGGCCGAATCGCTTCCTGGACGAACGCGCCGATCAGTCCGGCGCAAACTCCGCGCCGGACCGAGACCGTGAAGTGGTTGGCCCAGAGCCAAACCAGCCGCTCACGAAACGGCGCCGGCGTCACTAGGGCGTTCGTCAGCGCGGCGGCGGCATCCTGGCGGTAGATCGCGCCGGACTGCGCTAGGGCCGGCGGCGGCTTGTCCCGCCGGTCGGCCCGTAGCGCCTCCAGCCCGGCGGCGGTGCTGGGCATCGGATCGAGGCGCGGCGGGGTCGGGCTGGCCGAGTTGCGCCCGCAGCCACGCCCGAGGAGAGGCCGCGGCCGGCTCCGTGCCGCTTCGCCCAAGACCGAAGCGTATCCATGCCTGTGCCTGTGCCGTACGCTCGTCCATGAAGCCAGCCTATCGCCGGGGCGTGTGTCGATCAGTGACGAAGCGTGTTCGCCCATCGCCACATGGGTCAGCGGCAGTGTCCCGCTGCCCTCCTCCGTAGGCATCCAAGCGAGAGCGTTGCTGCCTGCCGATTCGCCGCGATTGTGAAGGAATGTTGCGCGCCGACTTCGTTAGCTAAGCTAAGTTGACAATCCCCGCATCAGTGATTGGGCTTCACGATCAGCGCGAGATTGATCGCATCCGCCATGGCCGCATAGCCGGCATCGTTCGGGTGCAGGTGGTCGCCGGAATTGTAGTCCGGCCGGATCTGCTTCGGATTGGCCGGATTCTCCACCACCTTGTCGAAGTCGATCACGCCGTCGAAAGCGCCGCTGCGGATAAAGCGATTGACTTCTTCCCGTAGCTGCTCCTTGGCCGGCGTGTAGTAGCCTGGGAAAGCCCCGCCCTTGAACGCGTCCTCAAACGGCGTGAGCGTCGCGCCGAGGATGCGCATCCCGTGCATGTGCGCGCGGACGATGAGCTGCTTGTAGGCCTCGATCAGCCGCTGCGCTGTCGGCTCGCGGTCTTCGGGCGCCAGCCCGCTGCGCGGCCAGCCGATGTCGTTGATCCCCATCATGAGAATGATTGTGCTGGCGTGCGGCTGCGCCAGCACGTCGTTGGCGAAGCGGGCCAGCGCATTCACGCCCATGCGGTCTGACAGCACTTTCGCCCCCGAGATACCCTCGTTCAGCACCGCTACCTCTTTGTCTCCGGCCTTTTGCAGCCGGGCCGCGAGATCGTCGGGCCAGCGTTGGTTGGCATCCACGGTGGAGTTGGCGCCGTCGGTGATCGAATCGCCGAACGTGACGATTGCCTGCGCATTAAGCGTCGCGGAGACCATGATCTCGCTCAGGAACGCCCGGCTCTTCATCGTGCTTTCAGCCTTGATCTCCGGCTCCGACACGTGGTTGCCCGGGCCGGAAATGTAGGCCGTCTGCACGCCCTCCCAGTGGATCGTGGAAAGCGGCGTCGTGTCCGGCAAGAAGAGGCTGACGGCCAAGTTGCCTTCCGGAGGCACGGCGAGGTCCACCGGGTCGCTCACGACCGGCGCGCCGGGCGGGACCGTGACGGCGGTTTGGCCGCCGAAGGTCAGCGGCCGGTCCGAGGCCTGATCGATCGCCGAACCCTTGCCGGCCAGCGCGATATGCGCCGCGCCAATCCGCATCGGGCGATCGCCATACTCGTTCGAGAACACCACCCGGACGCGGTTGCCGCCGATGCTGACATGGGCGATCTGCCGCAAAGTCTGGTTGCGCAGGTTGCGCGGCATGTTCAGCGGGACCGGGAAATCCGGCCCCCAGACCGGCTGCGGGCTGGCCGCCCAGGTGCCGATCCAGTCATCGCTTCTCGGCTGCGCTCCTGCCGAGCCAATGTGCACAGTGACCGACATCGCCGCGGCAGCGGCGAGCAGCAATGACCGCCTGCTGAGTATGAATGCCGTCCAGCGGTGCCTAGCACTCCCGAAGCTCATTGCGCCATGGAGCATCAGTTTCCTCCCCGGTGATCGTCTGACGGTCTACGTTACGCGCGTCGATACGTCGGTCGTATAACACGCCCGCATTTTGTTCAGCCCGATCAAAGAGCGGGTGTTAGCCGACGTCGGCTAACGGCCTTTCCCTTGAGGGACTCAGCTCATCGGCCTTGGTGAAGCAGGAGCAGGCCGAGTCGCACTGACGAGATGCGGACCGGTCTGGCGGATAACGCCAGCGCCCTGCTCGCGCCAACCGAGGGCGCCGTTCTGCTCCGTCTCACTTTGCAGTCCAAATTGAGTGTTAAGCCGGGCGCGGCTCGCGCATCTGCCCCAGGCGCACGAAGCTGATGATCGTGGCGGCGCCGGCCGCGATCACGCCCGCCAGCAGCGACAGGCGCACCCCGCCCGCGATCCCCGTTCCCGCCGCCGCGCCCAGCCCGAAGGTCAGCGCGACCAGCGCGCTGCCGGTCGTCTGCCCGATCAGGCGCGCGGTGGACAACATCCCGCTCGCCCCGCCGCTGCGTTCGGGCGGCGCCGCCGCGATCAGCAGCCGGTTGTTGGGCGACTGAAAGAAGCCGAAGCCGAAGCCGCAGACGGCCATCCGCCAGGCGATGTCGCTCCAGCCCGCAGTGGCTGGCATAACCAGCAGCAGCCCCATTCCCACCGTCATCACCGCCAGGCCCATCGCCCCGAGCAGTCCCGGCGAGAAGCGGTCCGACAGCCGTCCGGCGATCGGGGCGACGATGACCACGATCGCCGGCCAGGGCGTGATCAACAGCCCGGTCTCGATTTGCGACATCCGGCCCACATCCTCGAATAGGAACGGCAGCGAGACGTAGGCCAGGGTCTGCGCCGTGAACGAGCAGATCGACGTGCCGACCGAGAGCGCGAACACCGGCCGGCGAAATAGGTCGATGGGCAGCATCGGCGCCGTGAGCGCCCGTTCGCGCAGGTAGAACACCAGCCCGAACGCGGCGGCGGCGACCAGCTCGGCCGCTGCCCAGATCATGCGTTCGCCGCGCCCGATCTCGTCCACCGCGATCATGAGCAGCCCGAACGTGGCCGCGTTCAGGCCCGCACCGGCCAGGTCGAAGCGATGGCCGGTCCGCGGCGTGAGCGGCAGGACGCGAGCGGCGAGCCAGAGGGCGATGATGCCGAGCGGCACGTTCACCGCGAACAGCCAATGCCAGCTCGCCACCGACAGGATCCCCGCTGCGACAGTGGGGCCGGTGGCCGAGGAGGTCGCCACGATGAAGGCGTTGAAGCCGATGCCGCGCCCCAGCATGGCGCGTGGGAAGATGAAGCGCACCAGCGCGGTGTTCACGCTCATGATGCCGGCGCCGCCGAAGCCCTGTACCACGCGCGCGGCCACCAGAATCGGCAGCGAGTGCGACAGCGCACAGGCGCCCGACGCGGCAGTGAATACGGCGAGCCCGGCCCAATAGACACGCCGATAGCCGATGATGTCGCCGAGCGAGGCGAGCGGCAGGAGCGAGACCGTCACCGCCAGCTGGTAGGCGTTCACCACCCAGATCGACGCGGCGGGCGTGGCGTGCAGCTCGCGGGCGATGGTGGGCAGGGCGATGTTGGCGATCGCCGAATCGAGTACCGACATCGCGACCGCGATCGCGATCGTGGTCATGGCGCGGACCCGCTCGCGCGGCGGGAGGCCGTCGGCGGGGAGGGCGGTGGAGGCCGGCATCTCGGGCACTTATACCAGCGGCCCCGATGTTCTGACCCTGCGCGACCCCTCCCCCCGGCCCCCTCCCGCAAGGGGAGGGGGAGCAGAAGCCGCGCCTGACATACTCCCCTCCCCTTGCGGGAGGGGTTGGGGGAGGGGTCGATCAGACAGAATGAGCGACCTCAGCGCGGGATCAGCCTTTGCAAAGGCACGGCAGAATCCGCCAGCAGCACCGGGTCGATCGGCCGCCGCACCTTGATCAGCGCCGTGCCGGCGCGCACGTCGCGCGGGCTGTTCGCCGCGGTCACCGCCACCACCGTATCGTCCGCGGCGAGATGCACCGCGACGAAAGCCGGCGGCGCATCGACGCGCACGATTGTCCGCGCCGCCTCGGCCGGCAGCCCCGCCACTTGCAGATTGACCCCGTGCTGGTCGGTCCAGAACCACGGTACGTCATCATAGGGCGCCGCCTCGCCGCACATCGCCCGCCCGACCGCGACGCCGTGATTCTGCGCGTGCCGCCAGGATTCCAGCCGCAGCCGCCGGCGGTATAGCGGATGAATGAACGCCGCCACGTCGCCCGCCGCGTACACGTCGGGCGCGCTGGTCCGCCCCAGCTCGTCCACGACGATGCCGCCCTCGATCGCCAGGCCCGCCTGCTCGGCCAGCGCCAGGTTCCGCTCCATCCCGACCCCGGCCACGACCAGGTCCGCGGGCACCGCCTCGCCGCCGCGGCAGAGCACGCACTCCGTGCCGTCAGCCCGGCGTTCCAACGCCTCCACCGCCACACCGCAACGGAGTTCGACCCCGGCCCCCGCGTGCAGCCCCGCGACGAACCGCGCGGCCTCCGGGGAGACGCAACGCCCCATCGGCAGCGCCATCGCTTCCAGCACCGTGACCTCGCAGCCCCGCGTTCGTGCCGAGGACGCGATCTCGAGGCCGATCACCCCCGCGCCGATACACACCAGGCGTGCCCTTGCCGTTAGTCGCGCGCGAATGGCGCGCGCGTCTTCCAGCGTGCGCAACAGCAGCGCCCGCTCGCCCCCGGGCACCGCGAGCGCCCGCGCACGGCCCCCTGTCGCCAGCAGCAGGCGGTCATAGCCCAGCTCGCCCCCGTCCGCGAGCCGGACCCGCTTGCGTCCGGGATCAAGCCTGGCCACCGCCGCGCCGAGCATCAACTCGATCCCCTGTTCGGCATAACGGCCCTCATCGTGGAAGAACAGCACCGGCGGCTCCGTCTCGCCGGTGAGCACCGCCTTCGACAACGGCGGGCGCTCATACGGGCGCCAGCGTTCCGCGCCGATCAGCAGGATGCGCCCGGAGAACCCCGCCTGGCGCATGGCGATTGCCGCCCAGGCCCCGGCCTGGCCGGCGCCGACTATGATGTGCGTGGAGCTGCCGCTCATCCTACGATGCTCGCGCGGGCGGTCGATGGTGCCAATACCCCGGGTTGGCCGGCGCCGCCGCCGCTGGCATGGTGCATCCCATCAACGGGCGGAGATCGTGATGGCGGAGAACTGGGTGCGCGTGGCCGCGGCAGCCGACGTGCCGGAGAACGGGATGATCGGCGTTCGCGTGGGCGAGCGCGAGATCGCGCTCTATCATCTGCCGGGCGGCGAGTTCCGCGCGACCGACAACGTCTGCACGCACGAATACGCACAGCTCTCCGACGGTTGGCTGGAAGAGGGCGAGATCGAATGCCCGCTGCACGCCGGGCGCTTCGACGTGCGCACCGGCAAGGCGCTCTGCGCTCCGGTCGAGAAGGACATCGACGTGTTCGAGGTGCGCCAACAGGGCGGCGATCTGCTGGTTAACGTGCCAAGCTGAAGGGGAGAAACGGTCATGGATTTTGGGGCATCTATTTTCACCACCGACTACTCGATCCAGCCGGCGGAGCTGGCCCGGGCGCTGGAAGAACGCGGCTTCGAGTCGCTTTGGGCGCCGGAGCATTCGCATATCCCGCTGTCGCGCCGCTCTCCTTGGCCGGGCGGCGGGGAACTGCCGAAGCCCTATTACGACGCGCTGGACCCGTTCGTGGTGCTGACAGTGGCCGCCGCCGTCACCTCGCGGCTCAAGCTCGGCACCGGAGTCTGCCTGGTGATCCAGCGCGACACGATCCAAACCGCCAAGGTCGTGGCCTCGCTCGACCAGGTCTCGGGCGGGCGGTTCCTGTTCGGCATCGGCGGCGGCTGGAACGCCGAGGAGATGGAGGACCACGGCACCGTGTTCGCCACCCGCTTCAAGCGGATGCGCGAGCAGGTCGAGGCGATGAAGGCGATCTGGACGCAAACGAAGCCCGAGTACCACGGCGAGTTCGTCGAGTTCCCGCCGATGATGGCCTGGCCCAAGCCGGCGCGGAAGCCGCATCCGCCGGTGATCCTGGGCGGCGCCTTTCCGCACGCGGCGCGCCGCGCGATCCGCTACGGCGATGGCTGGATTCCGATCGCCGGCCGCGCCAGCGGCGGCAGTATCGAGGATCAGTTGAGGGAATTCCGCCGGATGGCCGAGGAAGCCGGCCGCGATCCGGCCAGCCTGCCGATCACGCTGTTCTCGGTGCAGGAGGATTTGGAGACACTGAAGCAGTTCCGTGACCTCGGAGTGGCACGCGTGACCATGAGCTTGTCCTCGTCGGCCAACACGGACGAGATTCTGCCGGTCCTGGATCGCTGGGCGGAGCTGATCAGGAAGGTCGGGAGCTAAAAGCAATTCCTGTGTGACAGTCCGTTCCGCCCGGCCCTAGACGTCAAGCAGCCGCTGCGCGATCGCGGGGACATCCCGAAAGCTTCGTGCGGTCGCGTCCGCGTCCCGGCCTATTTCCGGCGCGCCGTATCCCCATGCGGCGAAGATGCAGGGTAGCCCCGCACCGTGCGCGGCGGCCACGTCGTTGCGGTGATCGCCGGTCATGACCGACTGCGCGGGCTCGCCGCCGGCCGCCAGCAGCGTCGCCAGCAGATGCGCCGGGTCGGGCTTGCGCGCCGGGAAGCTGTCTCCCCCGCCGATCGCGGCGAACAGGCCGGCGAGCCCAAGGCTCGCGAGCAAGGCCCGTGCCGGCCGTTCGAGCTTGTTGGTGCAGACGGCGAGGCGCCACCCCGACGCGCGCATGGCCCGCAGCGTTCCGGCCACATCCGGGTAGAGGCGGGTGGCGACCGCGTAGTTGGCGCCATAGTCGGCCACATAGGCGTCGATGGCGCGCCCGTCCGCGGCGGCGGCCCGCGCAGCGAAGGCGCGCTCCACCAGGCGCTCCACCCCGTCGCCCACCAATCTCGCGGTCTCCACCTCCGAGAACGGCGCCAGTCCGCGACTTCGCATCAGCCGGTTCAGCGCCGCGGCGAGGTCCGGCACCGAATCCACGATCGTTCCGTCCAGGTCGAGCAGCAGGGTCGGCGCCAATGGTTGATCTCCGACACGCAAAGTGAACGATCTCACATAGCCGAGTTTTGACAATCCGGCGGCGCAGCCGCTATCCGAACGGCAGTGAAACAAGGGACCGCGATGCCAGCAACCGCCGTCATCCTCGCCGCCGGACATGGCACGCGGATGAAGTCCGCCAAGCCCAAGGCGCTGCACAAGATCGCCGGGCGGCCGATGCTGCGCCATTTGCTCGCGAGCTGCGAGCAGGCGTTCGACCGGATCGTGGTCGTGGTCGGGCCGGACATGCCGGAGTTGGAGCGGGCCGCCGCGCCGCATCGGTGCGTGGTGCAGGCCGAGCGGCTGGGAACCGCGCACGCCGCGCTTCAAGCCGCGCCCTGGTTCGGCGCGGGCGAGGTGGCGGTGCTCTATGCCGACAACCCGCTGGTCCGCCCCGAAACGCTGCGCCGGCTGCTGGCGCGCCGCGTGGAGGGCGATGTCGGGCTTGCCTTGCTCGCCATGCACCGGGCCGACCCAGGCCGCTACGGACGGGTGATCGGGGAGGGCGGCTTCGTCGAACGCATCGTCGAATGGGCCGACGCCTCCGCCGATGAGCGCGACATAACGCTATGCAACGGCGGTGGGCTGTGCGCCACCGCCGCCGACATGGCGCGCTGGCTGCGCGACGTGGGCCCCGACAACGCCAACGGCGAGCACTACCTGACCGACGTGGTAACGCTCGCGCGGGCCGAGGGAGCGCGCGTGGCCGCTCTGGAGGCGCCCGAGGCGGAGCTGTCCGGCATTAACGCGCGCGCCGAGCTGGCGGCGGCGGAGGCCTTGGTTCAAGCCTGGCTGCGCGCGGCGGCGATGGAGGCTGGGGTCAGCATGACCGACCCCGGTTCGGTGTTCCTGTGCGCCGACACGGTGCTGGAGCCGGATGTGACGATCGAACCGAACGTGGTGTTCGGCCCCGGCGTGCGGGTCGGGCGCGGCGCCGAGATTCGCGCGTTCAGCCATCTGGAAGGCTGCGCGGTGGGCAAGGGCTGCGTTATCGGCCCGTTCGCCCGGCTGCGCCCCGGGACCGCGCTGGCCGAGGGCGTTCATATCGGCAACTTCGTGGAGCTGAAGGCCGCCACTCTGGGCGCGGGGGCCAAGGCCAATCACCTCAGCTATCTGGGCGATGCCGAGGTCGGCGCCGCCAGCAACATCGGCGCCGGCACGATCACCTGCAATTACGACGGCTTCGCCAAGCATCGCACGACGATCGGCGCCGGCGCCTTCATCGGTTCGAACACGGCGCTGGTGGCTCCGGTCGCGGTCGGCGACGGCGCGATGGTGGGTGCCGGCAGCGTCATCACCGCGGACGTGGCGCCGGACGCGCTGGCCCTGGCGCGCGGCCGGCAGGTGGAAAAACATGATGGCGCGGCCGAGTTCCGCGCTCGGCAGCAACGAAAGAGACCTTAGCCATGTGCGGCATCATCGGCGTGATCGGCACCCACCAAGCGGCCCCGCTGCTGGTGGAGGCGCTGCGGCGGCTCGAATATCGCGGCTATGACAGCGCCGGCGTCGCAACCTTGGTGAACGGTCACATCGACCGCCGCCGCGCCGAGGGCAAGCTCGGCAATCTCGCCGCCGCCCTCGATCGCGCCCCGCTGCCCGGCACCACGGGCATCGGCCATACCCGCTGGGCCACGCACGGCGCGCCGACCGAGGGCAACGCGCACCCGCACGGCACCGCGCGGGTTTCGATCGTCCACAACGGTATCATCGAGAACCACGCGGAGTTGCGCGAGGAGCTGGAGGCGGAGGGCCAGGAATTCTCTACTGAGACCGACACCGAGACCGTCGCGCAATTGGTCGATCTGAACCTCAAGCGCGGCATGGATCCGATCTCGGCCGCCGGCGCGGCGTTCCGCCGGCTTCAGGGCGCCTATGCCTTGGCGATGATCTTCGCCGGCCACCCGGAGCTGATCGTCGGCGCCCAGCACGGCGCGCCGCTCGCGGTCGGTTTCGGCGACGACGAGATGTATGTTGGCTCGGACGCCCTGGCGCTGGCCCCGCTCACCCGCCGGATCGCCTATCTCCATGACGGCGATTGGACGGTGCTGGACCGCAAGGGCGCGCGATTCTTCGATGCCGGCGGCCATGTGGTGGAGCGCGCGGTGCGGCTCACCAAGCTCACCGGGGCCGCGATCGGCAAGGGCAACTTCCGCCATTTCATGGAAAAGGAGCTGCACGAGCACCCGGCGGTGATCGGCGACACCTTGCACCGCATGGTGAACCCCTCCACCCGCGCCGTGATGCTGCCCGATCTCGGCCTCGACCTCGCGCGCGTCTCGCGGATCACGCTGAGCGCCTGCGGGTCGGCGTTCTATGCCGGCCTGGTCGGGCGCTGGTGGTTCGAGGCGATCGCCCGCATCCCCGCCGACGGCGACGTGGCGAGCGAGTTCCGCTACCGCACGCCGCCGATGCCGGAGGGCGGGCTCGGCCTGCTGGTCAGCCAATCGGGCGAGACCGCCGACACGATGGCAGCGCTGCGCTACATGCGCGAGCAGGGCCAGCATGTGCTCTCGATCGTCAACGTCCCCGAGAGCAGCATGGCGCGCGAGTCGGATTGCGTGCTGGAGACGGTGGCCGGCCCGGAGATCGGGGTGGCCAGCACCAAGGCGTTCACCGCGCAGCTCGCGGTGCTCGCCTGTCTCGCGCTGGCGGCGGCGCGAGCGCGCGGTGCGATCACGGTCGAGCAGGAGGCGGCGATGACCGCGGCACTGCTCGAAGTGCCGGGCCGCGCGGCGGAGGTGCTGGAGAAGGACGAGGCGATCCAGGCGATCGCCGCGCGCGTGGCCAAAGCCCGCGACGTGCTCTATCTCGGCCGCGGCAACTGCTTCCCGATCGCGCTGGAAGGGGCGCTGAAGCTCAAGGAGATTAGCTACATCCACGCCGAGGGCTATGCCGCCGGGGAGATGAAGCACGGCCCGATCGCGCTGATCGACCCGGCGGTTCCGGTGGTGGCGATCGCGCCGTCTGGCCCGTTGTTCGAAAAGACCGCCTCCAATCTGCAAGAGGCGGCGGCGCGCGGCGGGCAGGTGATCGTGTTCAGCGACGAGGCCGGTGCGGCGAAGCTGCGCGGCATCGCCGCCGAGACGGTGGTTCTGCCGGCGGTCGATCCGTTCGTGGCGCCGATCCTGTATGCGATCCCGGTGCAGTTGCTCGCGTATCATGTCGCGGTGCTGAAGGGCACCGATGTCGATCAGCCACGCAATTTAGCGAAGTCGGTGACGGTGGAATAGCTCCTCTCCTGTTTGTGGGTCATCGGCAAGCTGTCCGGATCTCGGGTTGGATAGCTCCTAGCGAGTTGGGCAAAAAGGTCCAACCCCCTGACGAAAGGCGGGCGATTATCTAGCTGACTAACATGCTACACGTTGTAGCAGCTTGGCTGGTAGGCAAGCCCTGTCTCTGCCTGTAGCCGAGGTCAGTATGCCCATCTTAGGAATTGCGGATAGAACCTATAATGACGGCGATACTGCGCAATCCGGTCGGCTGACTCAACCTCGTCGTCTTCGAATTTGAATTCCAGAGATTGGGCTATTTCCTGATCTGTTTTCGACAGGAGCAGAGTAAGCGTTTGGTGTGACCCGTCTGGCGGCGTGCGGCGCGGTCAGAGATGTTGCTGCTTCGGGAGCCTCCTTCTGGAGTGTTCCAGAAGGAGGCTGAATGACCGAGGCGGAGATCGTCACGCGCCGGCGGAAGTGGACGGGGGAAGAGAAGGCGGCTCTGCTCGCTGAGGTGGAGGCGGAAGGTGGCCGCGTTGCGATGGTCGCGCGGCGTCATGGGCTATCGGAGAGCCTGCTCTACAACTGGCGATCGGTGGCGAAGGCGGCCATGCCGCCGCACAGGGCGGAGCCGATGGAGTTCAGGCCGATTGGCGTGATCGGTCGGACAAATGAAGCGCCGCCGGCACTGCTGGTGGCACCTGAGCCGCGGTTGCCGACAGGCGAGCAGCGGGAAGAACGCACCAGCAAGATCGAGATCGCGCTTCCCAATGGCGTGCGGGTGAAGGTCGGTGCATCCGTCAGTGAGAAGGCTCTGTCGCGGGTATTACGTGCCGTGAAGGGCGCGGTGTGATCAGCCTCGCACCTGGCACCAAGGTATTCCTCGCCTGCCGTCCGGTTGATCTGCGCAACGGGTTCGATGGCCTGGCAGCCAAGGCACAGCAGATCATCGGCGCCGACCCGTTCAGTGGTCACCTGTTCCTGTACCGCGGCAAGCGCGGTGACTATTTGAAGGCGCTGTACTGGGACGGCAGCGGTCTGTGCCTGTTCGCCAAGCGGTTGGAGAAGGGCCGCTTCGTATGGCCGCCGATTGTTGATGGCGCGATGACGCTGACGCCGGCGCAATTGGCGCTGCTGATCGAGGCGATGGACTGGCGCAGAACGGTAGCATCGCCGTTGCCGGCGCGGCCAGTGCTGGTCTGACAAGGCAGCGATTCATTGTTGATGATGGTCGGCGAATTGCCGCACCTGCCAAGGCTATCTTATGTCGCTCGCCATGGCTGACCTGCCCGCCGATCCCGAGGCGTTGCGCGCGTTTGCGCTGGCCTGTCAGGCCGAGCTGAAGGCGGCCGAACTTTCGGTTCAGCTGCGAACACTGGAGATCGAGAAGCTGAAGTTCCAGATCGCCAAACTGCGACGCATGCAGTTTGGCCGTTCGTCGGAACGGATCACCCGGCAGATCGAGCAGCTCGCCCTGCAGCTTGAAGAGCTGGAGACCAGCGAGGCCGAGGATATCGTCAAGGCGGCGGCGGAACATCGGCCGCCGCCGCTGCGCCAGCGTGCGACGCCGAAGCGCAAGCCGTTGCCCGAGCACCTGCTGCGGCAGGAGATCGTTCATCAACCTGCGGCTGATGGCGCCTGCGTCTGCCCGGACTGCGGTGGTGGCATGGCGAAGCTCGGCGAGGACGTGACCGAGGTGCTGGACTATGTGCCTGGCCGCTTCCAGGTGATCCGGCATATCCGGCCCAAATACGCCTGCAAGGCGTGCGATGCGATCACCCAGGCACCTGCGCCCGCGATGCCGACACCGCGTGGTCGTGCCACACCGGCGATGCTCGCGCATCTGCTGGTGTCGAAATACTGCGATCACCTGCCGCTCTACCGGCAGAGCGACATCTATGCTCGCGACGGGGTCGATCTCGACCGATCCACGCTGTGCGACTGGGTCGGTCAGGCGGCATGGCTGCTGGCGCCGATTGTCGAGGGGATCAGACGACACGTGTTCGCTGCGGAGAAGATCCACGGCGATGACACCACCGTGCCAGTGCTGTCGCCAGGTCTCGGCCGAACCAAGACCGGGCGGCTCTGGGTGTATGTGCGCGACGATCGACCATTCTGCGGCACGGCGCCGCCGGCGGCCGCCTACTTCTACAGTCCCGATCGTGGTGGCGCGCATCCGGCCGGGCATTTGGCAGGGTTCACCGGCTTCCTTCAGGCCGATGGCTACGCTGGCTTCGAGGCACTCTACGATCAGCGCGCCACCGATCGGAGCCTTCGCACGAACCAGGCGATCACCGAGGTCGCCTGCTGGGCGCATTGCCGGCGCAAGTTCTTCGATGTCTGGAACGGCAAGAAGTCTCCGGTCGCCAAGCAGGCGATCGAGCGCATTGCCACCTTCTACGCCATCGAGGCCAAAGCGCGCTTCGCGCCGACCGATGAGCGGCTGATGCACCGGGCCGATGCCGCGCCGCTGCTCGCCGCGTTCTTCAATTGGGCAGGCAAGGTCGTCACCAGGCTATCGGCCAAGTCAGAGCTGGCCGAGGCATTCCGCTATACGCTGAAGCGGCAGGAGGCATTGTCGCGCTTCCTCACCGACGCAAGGCTCGAGATCGACAACAACATCGCCGAGAACGCCATGCGCGGAATCGCGCTCGGACGGAAGAATTACCTGTTCGCCGGATCAGATGCCGGTGGCGAGCGCGCCGCCGCCATCTACTCCATCCTGCAGACCGTCAAGCTCAATGAGATCAACCCGGAAGCGTATCTGCGCAACACCCTCGACCAGATCGCCAATGGGCACCCGATCAGCCAGATCAACGAACTAATGCCGTGGACGCCCTCAACACCGCCCTGATCCAACGGTCGTCACCAAACGCTTACGGAGCAGACGATCTATGTGAAGTTTCTCTTTGACTGAGAGGTCGGGCACACTAATCCACGATACATCGCCCCAAGACCGCGCGCGATAAAGCCAGTCGGAGATCGCTGGATGCTCCGTGAAAGCACGGGCTCCGCGGTCCGAAAGCACGATGCAAGCGCTCGACAGCATCGTGTGGGTACCGTCGCGATAGGCTAGGACCGCAAGTGGGTAAACCACGGCACCCGTCACGACTTCGATGCCTTTCTGGGCAGCGCAGCCGATAGACCGCGCAAGCGCTCGCGGAAAAGTCGGCTGGACCATCTCGTCCTCGGTCGGATCGCTCGGGAATTGGCTTAATTGTTTCTGAAAGGCGGAAAGCCTAAATGAACGGATTGTTGGGAATCCGGCTGGCAACTGGCCACGGCCACCAAGCGTCTCCACGTTTGCATTTAGCGTTATCTTAACTATGTCAAACTCCTGCAAATGGGAGACGAGATTAGAGAATTCCTGTAGTTGCGTAAGTCGATCCTTGGGCGCCGTGTAGTCTAACCAGGTCACGAATCCAGTACCGGCCGGGTATCTGCTAGAGAACGTTGGAAACTCATCGACAAAGCTACCCGCCGTCATCGGGAGACACGTTATGGACTCAAATGGTTTGTTGAAGTTTTGGCGCGCCACCACACGCTCATTCTCGTCGATAGAAACCAACTCTCTAAGCTCAGTAGCCATGTGTAAAGCGCGATGATCCTCGAGGAATTTTCCACCCATTGAGCTGTACACATAGTTGGCAAGAGGTCGAATTTGCCCTACGCGACTAAGCAAATCGATGAAGAGCTGTCGGTCAACGAACTTGTTAGGCCGCAGGTGATAGGGAACGTCAGCGCCGCTCATTCGCTTGCTCGCGTACCTTGTCGAAGGCCGCCTCGCCCACGACCGACGGACGGGCCGCCGGATCATCAAGCAGATAACGAGCAACATCTCTGATCTCGGAGAGCAGGCGGTGAAAAGATATTCGCCTTAAAGGGTTTTCGTCTTTTGGTAATGGCGGTCTCGGCACAAAGCGCGACGCGCCGGGCATCCCGCGGACATTCGATGTATTTCCCCTTATAATATCGGCAAATCGCCTAATCGTAACCGGGGGAGCCGCTCGAAAAAACTCCTCGGTCTTTTCCTCCATCCCCTTCCATCTATTGGTGTACGAGGTTGCGTGCTTCAGACCTTCCATTATGTAGGTTCGCGCCGTAAGAAATACTATCGATCCAGCATCGACGCCTTTTTTAGTGGTTGTCAAAGGAAGTTTGTTGGCATTCATGCTAGAGAATGTAGCCTCGCCGCTAATTGCAATAAACTGGTTGTGGTACTTGGGGACGCCGCCATCTCCCCAACCCGTCAAACGGCTCTTGTCGTTCAGTAGGACAAGGCGGTCGTTACAGATGATAGAAACCCCTGCGTCATCGCTAGTGCGGGGACCGGCCTGTTCGTCGTCTATTTCTAGTTCGGATGGCAGCGGACGACGGAAGCCAACTGAAACCGTAATCGAAACTCCGTCTACACTTCCTTCAAAATAATATGGGGCGATCGCGTCGGCGCTAATATCCTCCGAGGCGTGGAGTTCGAAGGACTTGTGGCAGTATTCGTTTCCCATTGAGTTCGACTACGAACCCCTTCTGGATTATATAGCCGTAGTAGATTGCGATGTCTTCCAGAAGCTCTGAGAGGAAGCTTGAGCCAGCTTCGAAGTGGTGGCGGACAGGAGTCACAAGCTGACTAATTGAGATTCGTGTACCATGCTCGGCTGGAGGAGTCACCTCGAAATCGATGGGCATGTCCCAGTCGTCGTTGTTCTCATCCATCCATTCCGGCGTATAATGAACCGAGAAGGCACCGTCAGTGTGACGCGAGTGCACTACTGCATCGCGCCCCATTTTGAAGATCGCGCGTTTCATACCGATGCCGTACATTCCGATTGTAGGGAGATCGGCATCACGCAGCATGTCTGGTCGTCCGAGAACAAACGCGCTATTTCGGGCGATATCGTGTGGAATCCCTCCGCAGTTATCTTCGATCTCGAACAAGTCCGGTGTGGCTTTGATTCTTGCGCGGAATCCCGCGTAACCCTCCGCTGTTTGCGTGGCCCTTCGGCACCGCATTGCGCCGTCCACGCAATTGTCCAGCAGATCAAGGATCGCGTCTTTAAGGTCTATGTCTTTCGTAAGCATGGAGACAAAAAAGCGCTTTGTCGGCCCTGCATAGATGTGTTGAGAGGGTGTTGGCGTCATTCGAACCCCGCTTGTACTTCGGCGCGGCTGCTGGGAATCCCACTCACGCACGCTCTCGGCTGCACAACCGCCGGCATACGCTCAATTCGCAGACAGTCCGCCATTGCGCGTAACACCGCCGCGCCAATAACCGGGCTCACGCTGTTCCCAATCATCCGGAAGCTGTGCCAGAGGGTCTGATGGAAAACAAACCAATCTGGGAAACCTTGAATCCTAGCGGCTTCTCTGACAGTTATTACGCGCGGTTCGTCAGGATGGATCGGTCGGACGGCCTGATATGATCCCCTGTCCGATCCGGTTCCTGCGCGGATGGTAGGACTTTGTCCGTTCCAATCTAACCGGATGTGCTTTCCAACTTCGTCCCTGGCCCCTTGTAGGACTCTGCTAAACCGCGAGAGCACAAGGTCCGAGTGCGAAGCTCTACGATGGCCGGAAAAGCGGATCATCGGAGTTCCGTCTAGCCCTGTCCGGCGACCGCGGGCATAAAGGGATATTTCGCCGGCGTCGCCATACTCCCACCAATCAAGCCCATCTGCATCAACGTTGGAAAGCCTCGCGTTCGCCAAATCGAGAATTGCACCTCTAATCGTCTCTGGCCCCCTTCGGAGCCGGTTCAGATAACGATCGAAGTGCCGCTGGGGGCGGTCTCGATGTATTCCGACAACAAACGTTCTCGGGCGCTTTGTCGCAGCCCCGAAATCGCAGGCGTCGAGAATGGCCGGCCCAAAAATGCGGTAGGTCTTGTGCATGCGAGCCAGCGCAGAGTGCAGAATGGGAAAATTATCTCGAAATAGAACTCCTCTGACATTCTCAATTATAAAGAAGGTCGGCTCTACATCACTGGTAAGCCGGAAGAATTCTCCCATCAGCAACCGCCTTGGATCGCTTGCGTCTCGACGCCCAATTTCGCTAAACCCCTGGCAAGGTGGTCCTCCTACAATGCCATCTACTGGGCCGCCCGCCTCCCGAAGTAGGTCTCTACCGGATAAATCGCGTACATCGGCTAGCAACAATTTGGCCATTGGAAAATTGCGGGCAAAGGAGGACGATAGGATCGGATCTACCTCGACAGCCAAGCAGGTCTCGCCGCCGGCAGCGTGCGCGCTGGCGCTGAAACCGCCGCAGCCGGCGAAGAGGTCAATTATTCTCATCTGTCTGTTCCGGCTAACGATTCGGCACAGCCTACTCGAAACAGTTAGGTGTGTCGATCGCCATCAAGGCCGTGCGGGCTGCACGTCTTCCAAGAACGATCTCAACTTTATAAGTAGTTCGGATCGGTTCTTCAGTTCGCACTGCCATACGACCAGCGTCCGCCACCGCGCCTCGGCAAGAAGCCGCTGGTCCCGTTGATCGCGAGCTACGTTCCGATCGAATTTCGCAAGCCAAAAGTCGGTATTGGTCTTTGGAATGGAAGCAAAGCGACACTCTTGGTGGCGGTGCCAAAAGCAACCGTGCACAAAAATCACCTTACGTCTTGACGGGAAAACAATATCAGGGGATCCCGACAAAGTTTTTTTGTGAAGCGAATACCGATATCCGCTGGAATGGATTAACTTTCTCACAAGGAGTTCCGGCGCCGAGTTGCGGGACTTGACAGCAGCCATGATCGCTGATCGCGACATAGGCGACCTGACCGGCAGGTTTCTCCCGTGCACTTCTACTGCTCCATCAGCGCGCCGACTTTACCAGATGTTACCTTTGCTCTAACAAATCTGCCCCCTTGCGCAGCCGCAGGGTGGCCTGTCGTACGTGATTCCGCAATGCTGCAATGCTATTGTCTATCCATGGACGATCGAAAGCCGACGGACCCGGTGTACGCGACCTCGCTCGAGGAGTGTCACCTGGCGGGCCGGCTCATACGCATAGCGCCGGAGTGGCAGAAGGCAGCCCCCAACCCGGGCAACGCGCGGGCCTTAGCGCAGCGACGGCCGCGAGAGAAAGAGCGTAGCCATACTAACGAGCATTCGCGCGATGCTTAGGCCTCCGGTCCGCGCCGGCTCCGACTGGATCGCCCCCGACTGCGCCGGCATGGACTGCTACGCCACCGACCGAGGGCTGCGCGACCTGCTCGCGATCTATCTGCCCGCGGCGACGCGAGCGGTGCTCGAACCGCATTTCGCCCGTCTCGGCCAACTCGCGGGCGGGCGGCTCGATGAGCTGGCGCGGATCGCCGACCGCCATCCGCCGGTCCTGCACCCGCGCGACCGCTTCGGCCGCGACGAGGATTGGATCGAGTATCATCCCGCCTACCGCGAGATCGAGGCAATCGCGTTCGGCGACTTCCAGTTCCAAGCCATGAGCCATCGCCCCGGCGTGCTCGGCATGGACGTGGCCCTGCCGCCGGTCGCGAAATACGCGTTCCAATACTTGTTCGTGCAGGCCGAGTTCGGGCTGATGTGCCCGATCAGCGTAACCGATACGTCCATTCACCTGATCCGCCGATTCGCCAGTCCTGAGCTGCGATCCTACCTATTGCCGCGAATGCTCTCCGCCGACCTCGCATCGTTGTGGAAGGGCACGCAGTTCATCACCGAGAAGGCCGGCGGCTCGGACATCGGCGCGATCGAAACCATCGCCCACGATGAAGGCGGTGTTTGGCGTCTATACGGCGAGAAATGGTTCTGTTCGCACGCCGACGCGGATGTGGCGCTGATCCTGGCTCGCCCGGAGGGCGCGCCGGGCGGCACGCGCGGCCTCGCGCTGTTCGCGCTCCCTCGGCGCCTGGCCGATGGGCGCCGCAACGCCTACCGAATTGTACGGCTGAAGGACAAGCTCGGCACACGCTCGATGGCGAGCGGCGAGATCAGGCTGGATGGCGCGGCGGCATATCTGGTCGGAGCGATCGACCAGGGCCTCAAGCAGATGATGGAGCAGGTAAACCTCTCGCGCCTCTCGCACGGCGTGCGCGCGGCGGCGATGATGCGCCGTTGCGTCAACGAGGCGCTGACGGCCGCGCGCGGCCGGATCGCCTTCGGGCGCGCGGTGATCGACCAGCCCTTGATGCGCCGCCAGCTCCTCAAGCTGATCGTGCCCGCCGAGCAAGCGCTGTCGATGGCCTTCGCCACCGCCGATGCCATGGGGCGCGGCGCATCGGATGAGGTGCGCATCCTCACCGGCCTGTTGAAGCTGCGCGCCTGCCGCGACAACGTCGCGGTCGCCACCGGCGCGATGGAGGCACGCGGCGGCAACGGTTACATCGAGGACTGGGTGAACCCGCGCCTGATCCGCGACGCGCAGGTGGGCCTGCTTTGGGAGGGCACGAGCAACATCAATGCGCTCGACGTGATCGGCCGCGCGGTGGCCAAGGAAGGCGCGCATCGCGCCCTGCACGCCTCGCTGCGCCGGCGGCTGGAGTCCGCCGGATCGCTCCCCGCCATGTTCCGCAGCCAGCTTGGCGCGGCGTTGGACCGTGCCGTGACTGCTGCCGAAACCGTCGCCGCTGGCAACGAGACCTTGGCCCGGCAGGCCGCCGCCGCGCTTTACAACGCAACCAGCGCGGTGTTGCTGGCCTGGGAGGCGACACGCTCGGGCGCGGACGCGCGCCGTGCCGTCGTTGCCCGTTGCGTCCTCGCGCACCGCCTCTCCCCGCGTGACCCGCTCGCCCCCGAGGAGGCCCCGTGGGAGCGGAGGGCGACGGCGCTCCTGCTGGACGACGTTGGGCCGCTCACAACCGCCGCCGTCGCCAACGCATTATCGGACTGAGCACCGAAGTTTTTTGCGGTCCTTCGCTGCTTAATGCCTGCGCCCGCCGGCCTTGCTGGCGCGGAACAGGAACGTCAGCGGGATAGCGCAGAACGCGCAGGCGGCGGACAGCGCGAACAGATCGACATAGGCCAGCACCGCGGCCTGTCGGGTCAGCATCTGATTGAGCAGCCCCATCGCCGCCTGCTGCGCGCCCGCCACCGTGTGACCCATGTCGCGCAAGGTATGCGCGTACCGCGCCAAAGTCTCGACATAGCTCTGATCGAACGGGGTCAAATGCGCGGCCAGATAGGCCCGGTGGACCTGCAACCGCTCGTTCGCGATCGCGGCCGCGGCCGCGATGCCGACCGAGCCCGCGATGTTGCGGAACATCGCGTACAGCGCGGTCGCGTCGGCGTTCAGCGAACGCGGCATGGTGGAATAGGAGATAGTACCTGTTCGGCACGAACAGGAAAGCGAGCCCGGTCGCTTGCACGGCGCGCCACAGCGCCATGGTCCGGAAGTCGAGTGTCGGCGTGAGCCGGTACGCGTACAGCGAAGCGCAACCCAGGACCAGAAATCCAAAAGCAAGCACGTGGCGCGTTTGAAAATTCGGCAGCACCAGCCGTGCCACGAACGGGATCAGCAACAACGTCATCAACGCACCGGGCGAGATCAGCAGGCCCGCCAGCCATGCGGTGTAGCCCATCCATTGCTGCGCGAACTCGGGGATGATCAGGTTGCTCGAATAAAGGATCATGCCGATGCAGGAGATCGAGACCACGCCCACCGCGAAGTTGCGGTCCCCGAGCGCGCGCAGGTTCACCACCGGTTTGTCGGTCAGCAGCAGCCACGCGATCGCGCCGGCGATGCCGGTGGCCGACAGCAGCGCGAACAGCCGGATCAGCGGCGAGCCGAACCAGCCCCAGTCCTCGCCGCGATCGAGCGTGAGCTGGAGGCAGCCGAGGCCGAGCGCGATCAGCCCGAGCCCGACATAGTCGATATCGCTCGCGCTGGTCCGGTCGCGTCGCACCCAGGGCGGGTCTTCCACCAGCCGCAGCACGGCCAGGAACGCCACGATGCCGACCGGTACGTTGATCAGGAACACCCATCGCCAGCTATAGGTATCGGTGATCCAGCCGCCCAGCAGGGGGCCGAGGATCGGGGCGAAGATCACCGAGATCGCAACCACCGAGAAACCCCGCCCGCGCTGCGCCGGCTCGAACGTGTCGAGGATCACGGCCTGCTGGTTCGGCTGCAACCCGGCGCCGAACAAACCCTGCAGCAGCCGGAACACCACGAGCTGCGGAAGGGTCGTCGCGATCCCGCACAGGAATGAGCAGACGGTGAACAGCGCGATGCAGGCGAGGAAGTACCGCTTGCGCCCGATCAGCCGGCCAAGCCAGCCGGACACCGGCAGCACGATCCCGTTGGCGATCAGATACGAGGTCAACGTCCAAGCGGCATCGTCATAGCTCGCCGACAGGCTGCCGGCGATGTTGGGCAGGCAGACATTGACGATGGTGCTGTCGAGGATCTCCATGAACGGCGCCAGTGTGGCGACGGCGGCGATCAGCCAGGCATTATGACGCGGTCGCCAAGCCGCATCCAGGCGGGTGGTGTCCAGGCGGACAGCCCCCATCCTGGGGGCGCTCATTTCACATAAACGGTAGGCACCACGGAGATGCCGAGCGGCAGCGGCAGGGCAGGGTCTAGCCCGCTGTCGATGACGATCTTCACCGGCACGCGCTGCACGATCTTGACGAAGTTGCCAGTGGCGTTCTCCGGCGGGAAGGCGGTGAAGCGCGAGCCGGTGCCGAGTTGAACACTGTCCACGTGGCCCTTCAGCTTCAGTTGCGGATAGGCGTCCACGCTGATGTCCACGCGCTGCCCCGGCCGCATCTGCGCGAGTTCGGATTCCTTGAAGTTGGCGGTCACCCACTCGTCTTGGGTCACGAGGGCAAGCAGCGACTGACCAGGCTGGACGTAGCTGCCCTGCTCGACATTGCGTTTTGTGATCCAGCCGCCTTGCGGTGCCGTCAGCTCGGTCCAGGACAGGTTGAGCGTCGCCTGGTCGAGCTGCGCCCGCGTCAGGGCGACCTTGGCTTGCAACTCGTTCACCACCGCTTCCGCCTCGGCGACCGACTGACTCACGATGGCGGCTTCGCGCCGCGCCGCCTCGGCCTGCCGCACCTGCGCGTCCGCCCCCAGCCGCGCCGCGTTCGCCGAGTCGATTTCCTGCTGCGTCGTGGCTTGCCGCGACATCGAGAGCTGCCGGCGATAGTCCGCCTCGGCCTTGATTCGGGCCGCCTGCGCGGCGGCAAGCTGCGCGTCGGCGGCGGCGAGACGCGCCGGGTAGCTGATCCGCGCGGTATCGAGTTTCAGCCAGGCGTCGTCCAGTTCGGCCCGCGCCACGCCGAGATCCGCCGCCGCCTGGTCGCGCGCCGCGACATATGGCCGGGGATCGATCTTCAACAGCACGCCGCCGGCTTTGACCCGCTGGTTGTCGCTCACGTCGAGCGCGACCACTGTGCCGGCCACTTGCGGCGCGATCGTCACCGCGCGACCGTCTACGAACGCATCATCGGTGCTCACCTGCCCCTGGGTAAGCCACCAGTATCCAACTGCAACGATCGCGGCGACCAGGACAATGGCGAGCACCGCCCAGCGTGCCCGCGCGGAACGTCTTCGGGCGGTCGTGCCCAGCTCGGCGACATCGGCGATACGGGTAAAATCGTCCATCCCGTCTCGCAGATTACTCGGTCACGCCTAGATTTCACATCCCCAATAGGCGCTAATCTGTCGTAATTGCGACGTCACCGCGCCAGCGCCTGACTTCCGACCAACCGGGCGTAGGCCCCGCCTCGGGCCAGCAAAGCGCTGTGCGTGCCCTGCTCAGCCGCTCGCCCCTTTGCCAGTACCACCACGAGATCGGCGTCGCGAACCGTCGAAAGCCGGTGCGCCACCACGATGGTTGTGCGACCGCGACGCAGACCGGCCAAAGCGGTCTGCACCGCCTGCTCGTTCTCCGTATCGAGCGCGCTGGTCGCTTCGTCCAGCAGGAGAATGCGCGGGTTGCGCAGCAGCGCGCGGGCCAGCGCCACCCGCTGGCGCTGCCCGCCCGACAGGCGCTGCCCGCCAGGGCCAACGCGGGTCTCGTAGCCGTCCGGCAGCGCGGCGATGAAGCCGGCGGCCGCCGCCGCCTCGGCCGCCGCCGCGATCTCGTCGTGGCTCGCGCCCTTCCGGCCCATGCCGATATTCGCGGCGATGGTGTCGTCGAACAGCAGCGTATCCTGGCTCACATAGGCGATCGCCTCGCGCAAGCTCGCCAGCGTCACGGAGCGAATATCGGCGCCGTCGATCCGCACCGCACCGGCGGTCGCGTCCTGCAATCGCGGGATCAGCGCCAGCGCGGTGGACTTGCCGGCGCCCGACGGCCCAACCAGGGCGACGGTCGTGCCGGAAACTGCCTCGAAGCTGAGCCCCGCGAGTCCCGCGCGGCCGTCGGGATAGATGAACCTCACGTCCTCGAAGGCGACATGGCCGCGACCCGCCGGCAGCGGCACGGCATCGCGGGCATCGACGATATGCGGGCGCTCGTCGATCACCGAGAACACGCGCACGAGCCCCGCCAGGCCTTCCTGCAACGACGCATTGAGCGTGCCGAGCGCGCGCAGCGGGCGCGAGGCGATCAGCAGCGCGGCCACGAAGCCGGTGAAGTTGCCGATCGTCTGGCTGCCGATGGCCGCGCGCCAGCCGGCGAAGCCGATCACCAGCGCGACCGCCGCGCCGCCCAGGACTTCCAGCACCGGATCGATGCGCGCGCGCCCCTTGGTCATGCGCAGCAACGCCCGATACAGCTCGTTGAACGCGGCCTCGGCACGACGCGTCTCCGCCTGCTCCAGCCGATACGCGCGCACCGTGCGCGCCTGGGTGAAGCTCTCGTTGAGCAACGTCGCCGCCTGGCCCATGCGTTCCTGCATTCCGCCCGAAGCCCGCCGCACGCGCCGGCCGATGCGCTGGATCGGCACCGCCGCCAGCGGATAGAGCACCCCGGCGATCAGGCTCAACAGCCAGTCGAGGTACAGCATCGAGACGACGAGGCCGACGACCGTGACCGCGTCAGCCACGCCTTGAACGGCGCGGGTCAACGAGTCGCGGATGATGGTCGCGTCGGTGGTGAAACGGGCGGCGAGCTGCGCGGGCGGCTCGCGCTCCAGGCGCGCGAGGTCGGCCTGCGTGAGATGCGCGAACATCCGGCCTTGCAGCCCCCGGATCACCAGCAGCACGATCCGCTGCACCTGCACACTCTGGACGTACTGCGCCGCCGCCTTCACCGACGACACGAGAACCACGAGCGCCGGGATCTGATACAGAATGCGCGGATCGCGGTGCGCGAACATCGAGAAGGCGTGGTCGATGACCACCGGGTAGAGCGCGGTCGTGCCGGCCATCAAGGCGGTAAGCACAAGCACGAGCAGCAGCCGGCCCTTATGGTCGCGGACATGCTCGCGCCAGAGCCGCGCGAGCAGCGCGCGGGTGGTGTCCGCCGCCGGTGCGCGCGCGGGCGCGGCGGAAGCAACGGAAGTGAGGCTGGCAGCCGGCTGACCGGAAGTCATCCGCAACGTCCGAGGATGGCGGCGATGTTGCGGTATAGGACGCGGAAGCGGATCACGAATCCCGCTGTCCGATCTGGAGCCAATGATTGATCTCGGCGAAAAGCGTCTCGCCATCGACAGCCTCGCCTCGGTCGAGCTGATCGAGACCGACCTGACCCTCGGCGCGAAGTTGACTGAGCTGGTCTTCGCTCAAGCGGGTAACGTTCATCTCGCCAATGCTCCTGTCCCCGATGGCTTGTGATCGCGACCAAAGTTATCGCGGTTGGGCAGCGCGAGCGACCAACTCCCTGCGGCACGCCTCCGCGTCGGCCGCGCATCCCCCGTCCAGCCACCACGTGCGCACCGCGCTTAGCAGGCTGCCGACCCGCGGGCCAGGGGGCACGCCGAGCGCCAGCACATCGCGCCCGGCCAACGGAAAGACCGGGCGGGGCAGCCCAGCCAGTCTTGCCCGCAACGCTGCCCATTCGGGCGCGCCGCCGCCGGCCAGCCAAGTGCGGTCGATCAGGATTGCGGGCTCGGTGTCGGCCAGCTTCCGGCGCAGCGCCATGTCGTCATCTCCGGGAGAGGGTACCGGGCCAGCTTGAAGCGCGGTCAGGCGCTCGCGCTCGGCGCCCGACAGGCGCAGACGTTCCGCCAACGCTCCGCCGTCGCCCGTTAGCAGCGCCGCCAGCCGCAGCAGGGGATCGGCGGGCGCGCCCGCGGTGACCAGTCGGGCCAGTCGCGCCGGCTCGGCGCCCTCCGGGATCACGGCGGCCAACACGCCTAGCTCCGCCATCAACGTCACCGCTGCCACCGGGTCGGGTGCCGCGAGGATCATGGTCAGCTCATTCCACACCCGCTCCGCCGACAACCGCGCCAGCCCCGGCACTTCGGCGCGAATGGCCGCCGTCGTGCCCGGATCGGGCGACCCGTCCGCATAGCGGGCGTAGAAGCGGAAGAAGCGCAGGATGCGCAGATAATCCTCCGCGATCCGCTCGGCCGGGTCGCCCACGAAGCGCACGCGCCCAGCGCGCAGATCCGCGATCCCGCCGAAATAGTCGAACACCGCGCCGTCGCGCCGCATCGACAGGGCATTGAGCGTGAAGTCGCGGCGCGCCGCGTCCTCGCGCCAATCCTCGGTGAAGGCGATGATGGCGTGCCGCCCATCTGTTGCCACGTCGCGGCGCAAGGTCGTGACCTCGATCCCCCGCCCGCCCATGACAGCGGTGACAGTGCCGTGCTCGATCCCGGTCGGCACCGCCTTGATCCCCGCCGCCCGCAAGGCGCCGAGCACCTGTTCGGGCCGGCGCGGGGTCGCGAGGTCGATATCGGCGACCGGCCGCCCGGACAGCGTATCGCGCACGGCCCCGCCCACAACCCGCGCCTCGGGCAGCGCCGCCAGTACCGCACCCAACCCCCGATCGGCGAACAGCGTCGGCGGGGGCACCATCAGGGCGGGCGGATCGGTGGCCGGGGCGGCGGGATCGTCGCTCACCTTGTTTCGGCGCCCTCGGGGGCGCCGGGCGGCAGGACGCGGCCATTCTCCAAGCGCGCGGGCTGATAAGTCTCGTTTGGCGTCAGGGCGGGCCGCAGGCCGAACCAGACCAGCACGCCAGCCATCAGCACCAACCAGGCGGCGGCGATCGCCAGCGCGGGGGCCGCCGGTCCAGCACGCCCGAATGCCATTCGCCAGACCACGAACGCCACCAATGGGGCCGCGAATAATGCAACCTCTGTCAGCCGCACCCTTGCGCCGCCTTCACGCTCCCGTCGTCACGCCCCCGCGTTCATGCCGCGTCCCGGAGCCGCTCCGCCAGATGGACGAGGATCGCGGCGGTGGCGCCCCAAATGTAATGCTCGGGATGCGGCCAGACCCAGACATCGCGCGTGAGCCCGTTCCGCACCTGCCGCTCGCGCCGCGGAGCGCGCGGGTCGAGCAGCACGTCGATCGGGAATTCGAACACCTCGTCCACTTCCCCCGGCTCGGGATCGAACGCGAGACCCGGGGGCAGCAACCCGACCACTGGCGTGATGCGAAACCCCGTGCCGGTCAGGAAATCGCCGAGCCGGCCCAGCACCTCGACGCGCGCGGGATCGAGCGCGATCTCCTCCTCCGCCTCGCGCAAAGCCGCGGCGATCGCATCGGTGTCGGCCGGGTCTATCCTCCCGCCTGGGAAACTCACCTGGCCGGCGTGGCGCCGCAGGTGCTCGTTCCGCTTGGTCAAAAGCACGCTCGGCCGGGGGCCCAGCACGAAGCTCACCAGCACCGCGGCAGCCATCGGCGCCTGCTGGGCTGCTGCCATCAACTCGATGCCATGCACGATGCCGCCCGGCTCGTCGGCGCGCAGCACGATATCCGCGAGCCGCCGCCGCAGCTCCTGCGCGCCCACGCCCGAACGGCTCAACCCTCGCCCGGCGGCAGCTCGCCCAAGGGGAAGAACACGCCGCTGCTCCAGACGCCGAGCATCCGCCGACAGCCGACCCACCCCGGCACACCCAGCGCGACCAGCTCGTAATAGATCGCGCGGCTGATCTTGGCCTCGACGTAGAACTGCCCCGCACCGGGCCGCACCTTGATGTAAGGTGTCGGCTCGCAGGTCAGGAGGTCGTGCGCGATGCGGATCGGGTGATCCGGTCCGGCGGTCACCACCTCATCCACGTTGGTGCGGAAAGAAAGCACCTGCTCGCGCCCATCGCCCGTCCAGTCCAGCTCGACCGCGAGGAACGGGGCGTCCTCCACCTCGATGCGGCCGCGCTCGGCCGGAGTTTCGAGCCAAAAGGAGCCATCGGCCTCGCGCTTCAGCACGGAGGCGAACAGGCAAACCAACTCCTTCCGGCCGATCGGGCTGCCCCGATACATCCAGGTGCCATCGCGCTTGATGAGGAAGGGCAGCTCCCCGCATTCCACAGGCGCCCGCCGCCGGCGGGGCGGATGGGCCAGCGCCGCGGTCGCCAGTACCCCGTTCGGGGTCACGTCGTCTCGCAATCGTTCCACGGTGCCTGATTCCCTCGCGACTGGGACCGGAGAGAAGGTGTCGGGCTCTTGTCCCGCTCTGCGATATAGGTAGCCTCACCCGCTTCCGGGAAGTCCGGCTATGTTAAACCTGCCCGGAAAACTCAAAGATGGAGTCTCCCATGTCGGCCTTCGCGGCTGCCGCGCAACAAAACATCGCGGGTTTCGGGACTGATCCCGTGCACCCGGTCCTCGGCGAAGTCGAGGCGCTTGGCGCGCGCGTCGCCCGTGTCCGCACCGCCATAGGCCGCGTCATTTTTGGCCAGCAGGACGTGGTGGATCAGACGCTGATTACCTTGCTCTGTGGGGGCCATGTGCTGCTGGTGGGGGTTCCGGGCCTGGGCAAGAGCCGGCTGGTCGAAACGCTCGGCGTGGTCCTCGGGCTCGCGACCAAGCGGGTGCAGTTCACGCCGGACCTCATGCCCGCCGACATCATCGGTAGCGAAGTGCTGGACGAGGCCGAAGGGCGGCGCAGCTTCCGCTTCGTCCCCGGGCCGGTGTTCTGCCAGTTGCTGATGGCCGACGAGATCAACCGCGCCAGTCCGCGCACCCAGTCGGCGCTGCTCCAAGCGATGCAAGAACGGCGCGTGGCCGTGGCCGGGCAAGAGCACCGCCTGCCCGCGCCATTCCATGTGCTCGCGACGCAGAACCCGATCGAGCAGGAAGGCACCTACCCGCTGCCCGAAGCGCAGCTCGACCGCTTCCTGCTGGAGGTCGATGTCGGCTACCCCGACCAGGACGCCGAACGGACCATGCTGCTCGCCACCACCGGCGCTGGGGAAGCGATGCCGGAACAAGCGATGGCGCCGGAGGATTTGCTTGGCGCGCAGGCGTTGATCCGCCGAGTGCCGGTCGGCGAGACCGTGGTGAACGCGATCCTGTCGCTAGTGCGCGGCGGCCGGCCCGAAACCGCCGAGGACGAGACCATCCGCCGACACGTCGCCTGGGGCCCCGGACCACGCGCCGCCCAGGCGCTGATGCTTGCCAGCCGCGCCCGCGCGCTGCTCGACGGCCGGCTAGCCCCCAGCATCGACGACGTGGCCGCTCTCGCCCGCCCGGTGCTGCGCCACAGGATGGCGCTCTCCTTCTCCGCCCGCGCCGACGGTGTGGTGCTGAGCGAGGTGATCGACCGGCTGGTCGAACGGCTTGGCTAGCCCGAGGCTCAGTGCCGCCAGCGCGCGCCGAGCCGAGGCGCTCGCTGCCCGCTTGCCGCCGCTGCTGGTCGCGGCCGATCGGGTTGCCGCGACCGTCGCCCAGGGCGTTCACGGGCGCAGACGCGTCGGCCAGGGCGACAGTTTTTGGCAGTTCCGCCGGTTCGTCACCGGCGACGCCGCTACACGCATCGATTGGCGCCAATCCGCGAAGTCGGGGCGCCCCGCCGCGGACGGTTGGTTCGTGCGCGAGACCGAGTGGGAAGCGGCGCAAACCGTCTGCCTCTGGCGCGACGGCTCGGCCAGTATGCGCTGGCGCTCGCGACTGGCGATCAGCGAAAAGCGCGAGCGCGCCGAGCTGCTGTTGCTCGCGCTGGCCGCGCTGTTGCTGCGTGGCGGCGAGCGGGTGGCGCTGATCCAGGAGCGTCTCCGCCCGGTCTATGGCCGCCCGGGGCTTGACCGCCTCGCTGCCGTCTTACCGGCGGAGCCTGGGAAGGAAACCGATGACGCCGGCCTGCCGCCGGCGGTCCCATTGCCACGGCACGCGCAGGTCGTGCTATTCAGCGATTTCCTCGCGCCCCTATCGGAGATCCATGCGCTCGTCTCGCGTCTCGCGGCGGTCCCCGTCAGCGGCTATCTGCTCCAAGTGCTTGATCCGGCGGAGACCCAGCTCCCCTATGAGGGCCGGGTGCGCTTCCGGGGCTTGGAGCGCGAGCCCGACGCCCTGATCCCGCGCGTGGAGAGCGTGCGCGACGGATACGCCAAGCGCCTCCGCGCCCAACAGGAGGGCCTGGCCACGATCTGCCGGGCGGCTGGGTTCGGCTTCGGCATCCACCGCACCGATCATTCGCCCGAGGCGGCGCTCCTCGCGCTCTACACGGCTCTGACCGCGACATGATCTTCACCGCCCCTTGGGTGCTCCTCGCGCTCACGTTCCTGCCGCTGCTGTGGTGGCTGCTGCGCGTCACCCCGCCCGCGCCGAGGAGCGAAACCTTCCCGGCGATACGGCTACTGCTGGGGCTGAAGGCGCGCGAGGAAACGCCGGCGCGTACGCCCTGGTGGCTGCTCGCCTTACGCGTGCTCGCGGCCGGACTGGTCATCCTGGCGCTGGCCGGCCCGGTGCTCGATGCCGGTTCGGCGTTGCCCGGAACCGGCCCGGTGCTGCTGGTCATGGACAACGGCTGGGCGTCCGCCGCCGACTGGCCACGACGGGTGCAAGCGGCGAACCTGGCCCTGGACCGGACCGCGCGCGCTGGCCGCCCGGCGGCCCTGCTCGCGACCGCGCCCGATGGGTCCGGCGCCATGCCAGCCACGACCCCCGTGATGCCAGTCGCAGACCTGCGCGCCAAGCTGGCCGCATTGCACCCC
The DNA here is from genome assembly GCA_963849305.1 of uncultured Pseudomonadota bacterium. Classification (GTDB taxonomy): domain Bacteria; phylum Pseudomonadota; class Alphaproteobacteria; order Acetobacterales; family Acetobacteraceae; genus CAWKGV01. The sequence goes on along the minus strand of CAWKGV010000006.1, from coordinate 258,565 downwards.
GAGCCCTGGCCAGCCGACCGCCCCGCCGCGACCACTGCCTTGCGCTCGTGGAAGGCTGCTGGAACGTCGGTGGTCTATGTCGCCGATGCCCTAACGGACGGCGCCGGCTTTCCCGGCTTCGCCGCCGCGCTCGGGGCCGCGGGAAGTATCACCGAGATCTGCTGCGCGACCCAGCCCGCGCGGCTGCTGTTGCCGCCCGAGAGCCGGGCCGACGGCTTGCTCGCTCGCGTTGCCCAGGTGCCTCAGCCGGGCGCCGAGACTGCCGACGTGCTGGCGCAGAGCGGCGACGGACGCACCCTAGCCGAAGCCACGATCAAGCTTCCCGCTGACGCCAGCACCGGCGAGGCATCGCTGGTCTTGCCAGCCGAGGTGCGGAACCGACTCGCCCGGCTGGTACTGCGGGGCGCGCCCTCCGCCGGTTCAGTGGTGCTGCTGGACGAGCGATGGCGCCGCCGCCCGGTAGGACTGGTCACGGGCGACCCGACCGCGGCCGACGCGCCTTATCTCGGCTCGCTCTATTACCTGCGCCGCGCGATCGCGCCCTACGCCGAGCTGCGCGAGGCCGACCTCGCCACCCTACTGTCGCGTGATCTGTCAGTAGTGGTCCTCGCCGACGTCCCGCTGCCGGCCGGGCCCGAGCGCGACGCGCTCTTGCGGTGGGTGGAGAAGGGCGGCCTGTTGATCCGCTTCGCCGGTCCGCGCATGGCGGAGGAGCCGACGGGCGAGACCGATCCGCTGATCCCGGTCAAGCTGCTGAGCGGCGACCGCGACCTCGGCGGGGCAATGTCGTGGAGCAAGCCGGCCGGACTCGCGTCCTTCCCGCCGTCATCGCCGTTCGCGGGGCTCGCCGTCCCGACCGACGTGAGGGTCTCGCGACAGGTTCTCGCCGAACCCTCCGCCACACTCGCGGCGCATACTTGGGCAAGGCTCGCCGACGGCACGCCGCTGGTGACGGAGGCCGCAAAGGGCACCGGCCGGGTGGTGTTATTCCACGTCACCGCCGACGCCGATTGGTCCAACCTGCCGCTCTCAGGGTTGTTCGTGGACATGCTGCGCCGGCTCGTAGCGTTGTCGGCCGGGGTGGCCACGGCGCCGGAGCACACTATCCTGGCCCCGGCCGAGACGCTGGACGGCTTCGGCCTGCTCGCTCGCCCCCCGCTTGCCGCCAGCGGGCTGGCGGCCGACGAATTCGGGCGGACCGCCATCTCGCCGCGCCATCCGCCGGGTCTCTATGGCCCGGAAAACGAGCGCCAGGCGCTCAATCTCGCGACCGGCATCAGCGCCCCCAAGGCCGCGCCGATGTTGCGCGGAGCCGCGGTCGAGCCGCTTGGCCGGGTGGCGCGCGAGCGGGCACTTGGCCCCTGGCTGCTCGCCGCCGCGGTACTGCTGCTTGGGATCGACATGCTGCTCGGCCTGTTCCTTCGTGGCCTGCTCCGCCCGTTCGCGGCCGGCCGGATCGCGGCCGTGGCGCTCGCCGTCGGCCTGCTCGGGTCGGCCCAAGTGAGCGCGCAAGACCTCGACACCAACCCCAACCCCGCGCTGGCCACCCGGCTCGGCTATGTGGTGACCGACGATCAGCAGGTGAACACGGTCTCGCGCCAGGGCCTCGAAGGGTTGTCATTGTTCGTCAATCAGCGGACCGCCGCCACGTTGGCCGAGCCCGACGCGGTCACGCCGGGGAAGACCGACCTGAGCTTTTACCCGCTGCTCTACTGGCCGATCATCGCCGACTTGCCGGCACTGACGGCCGAGCAGGCGAACGCGCTGAACGACTACATGAATCGCGGCGGTATCCTCGTGGTCGATACCAGGGATTCCGGCTCGGGCGTCGGCTTCGCCCCTGGCAGCGGGGCGGCGCTCAAGCGCATCGCCGAGGGACTCGAGATCCCGCCGCTCATGCCGCTCACCGTCGATCACGTACTCGCCCGCGCCTTCTACTTGCTGCGCGACTATCCGGGCCGGTACGACGGCGGCACGGTCTGGGTGGAACGCGGGCAGGATCGCGCCAATGACAGCGTGAGCAAGATCATCATCGGAGGCAACGACTGGGCCGCTGCCTGGGCGGTGGACGCCGACGGCCACAATCCATACGCGGTGATTCCGGGCGGCGATCGGCAGCGGCTGATCGCTTACCGCTTCGGAGTGAATCTCGTGATGTACGCGCTGACCGGCAACTACAAAGGGGATCAGGTCCACGTGCCGGCCATCTTGCAGCGTTTGGGGCAGTAGCGGCCATGCATCCGGTCCAGGCCATCGCCGCATTGCGCTTCGAGCCGCTGGTGCCCCTCGCGCTGATCGTCGCGCTCGCCGCTCTCAGCGCCGTCGTGCTGGCGCTCGGGGTTTGGCGCCGGGCGCGCGGCACCGCCCTGCGCGCCGCCGCGTTCGCCGCTCTGCTGCTCTGGCTCGCCGGACCCCGACTGTCGCAGGAGACACGAGACACCCTGCCCGATATCGGCCTGCTGGTGGTAGATCAGACGGCGTCCATGCAGATCGGCGACCGCACCAAGCTCGCCGAGTCAGCGCGCCAGTCGATCGAGACCCAGGCCAACAAGTTCTCGGACCTCCAGCTTCGCACCATCGTCGTGCCGGAGGGTGGCGACGCCGGTACACGGCTGTTCGCGGCCATCGACCGGGCGCTCGCCGACATCCCGCGCAGCCGTTACGCCGGCACCGTCGCCGTGACCGACGGGCAGATCCACGACATCCCCGGCGTCGCGCCGGGCAGGGCGCCGCTCAATGTCTTAATCCCCGCCCCAGGTGAGCAGACCGATCGCACGCTGCGGGTGGTGGAGGCGCCGAGCTATGGCATCGTGGGCAAGCCTGTGACGCTGCGCGTCGTGGTCGAGGATCTCGGCGTGGAGCATCCCACCGGGGCCGCGCAACTCACCGTCCGCCGCGACGGCGAGGCGGCGGAGACGCGGAGCGTTCCGATCGGGCGCCCGCAGGCGATCGAGGTGCCGATCACGCGGGCCGGGCCGACCGTGCTCCAACTCTCCGTCAACGATTTGCCGGGCGAAGTCTCCCAACTCAATAACAGCGCGGTGGTCCAGATCAACGGCGTGCGCGACCGCCTGCGGGTGCTGCTGATCTCGGGCGAGCCGCATCCGGGCGAGCGGACGTGGCGACGGTTGCTGACGTCCGATCCCTCGGTCGATCTGGTCCACTTCACCATCCTGCGCCCGCCGGAAAAGGACGATCTCACGCCGCTCAACGAGCTGTCGCTGATCGCCTTCCCGGTGCGCGAGCTGTTCCAGGACAAGATCGACCAATTCGACCTGATTATCCTCGACCGATTTCAAAATCGCGGACTGCTGCCGCTTCCGTATCTCGCCAACATCGCCCGTTACGTGCGCGACGGCGGCGCGCTGCTGCTGTCCGTGGGGCCAGAGTTCTCGGGACCTTCGACGCTCGCCGACACCCCGCTCGCCGCGGTGTTGCCGGCTGTACCCACGCCGGCCAACGCGGAGGTGGACGGCTCGTTCCGCCCACGCGTGACCGCGCTCGGTGCGCGCCAGCCGGTCACCGAGGATCTCAAGGGCGCCAATGCCTCGGACAACCCCGCGGGCAAACCGACCTGGGGTCCGTGGTACCGCCGCATCGAGCCCACGGACGTGCACGGCGAAGTGCTCATGAGCGCGCCGGATGGCGCGCCGCTGCTGGTGCTCGACCACGAGGGCAAAGGGCGCGCGGCGCTGCTGCTCTCGGACCAGATCTGGCTGTGGTCGCGCGGCCATATGGGCGGCGGCCCGCAAGCGGAGCTGCTACGGCGGGTCGCGCACTGGCTGATGAAGGAGCCGGAGCTGGAGGGGAACGCGATCTCCGCGCGGGTGGTGGACGGCCGGCTGCTGGTCGAGCGGCGCTCGACCGATCCAGCCCCGCCCCCGGCGGTGACCGTGACGGCTCCCGACGGCAAGACCCAAGAGCTGGCACTGACCGCCACCGCGCCGGGCCGCGCCAAGGCGGGCGTACCGGTCACCATGCCTGGCGTGTGGCATGTGACCGACGGCGAGCGCAGCGCCTATGTCGCGGCCGGCGCCGCCAACCCGCTGGAGATCGCCGATCTGCGCGCCACCGCGACCAAAGTGGGCAAGCTGGCGCGCAGCTCCGGGGGCGGGGTTCACTGGCTTGGGGCCGCCGCCGCGCCCGATATCCCCGAACTTCGGCGCAACGAGCCGGATCGGGCGGCGTCGGGCGACGGCTGGGTCGGCCTGCAACGCCGGCACGACTATGTGGTGACCGGCGTGGCCTCACTTTCTCTGCTGCCTGCCTGGGCGGCGCTGCCGCTGATATTGGGGCTGCTCCTTGGGGCCTGGAGGCGGGAGGGAACGTAGGCGCGCCAGGCGTCAAGCGCCGGAGGCATTGCAAGTTCGCACGGAACGAGAGCGACCTAGATTGGTTGTAGCGAGGCAAGCCGCGCTTTTGAAAGGATGCGTGTCTTCCAGATCACCGATCCGAACGAATGGGGTTCCGCGCCCGGATCATCGCCGCCCGTCTCGCCGGCGCTCGCGCTGGTCGGGTTCCTGGGGCTGTGCCTGCTGGTGGGCGCCGCCGATTCCGCGGTCGCATTCGCCCAGGTTCACAGTTGGTATAGCGCCCTGAAGCGGCCGCCGGGCACCCCCGTCTGGTTGTTCGGGCCGGTGCTGTCCGCCCTCTATGCGTGGATGGGTGCCGCTGCCTGGCTGGTGTGGCGGCGCGCCGGAGCCGGATTGCCGCTCCGGCTTTGGGGCTGGCAGCTCGCCGCCTGCGCGCTCTGGACGCCGGCGCTGTTCGGCCTGCACAGCCCGCTGCTCGCCCTTGTCGACACCTTGGCGTTCGCCGCACTGCTGGTCGCGACCATTCGCGGCTTCACGCCAATCCATCACGGCGCGGCCTGGATGATGGTTCCCTATCTGCTTTGGACCGGCTATGCGCTCTACCTGAACGCGGGAATCTGCTGGCTCAATCCGGCTTGAGCGCCATCGGCTCGGCGTGGTCGGGTTTGGTGCGAGCGGACTTGGCAAGGGGCAGCTGATCCCATGACATCACGAGCTTTTTTGGCGAGCGGTTGGAAGATTTCGCTGGCTGCGGTGTGCGCCGGGATCGCGGCGCTCGGGCCGCAGGCGGCGCGGGCGCAGGCCATAGGTGGCGCGCCCACCGGCTTCGGGGGAGCCGGGGCGGCGCCGAGCTTCGCCAATGAGCAGCTCGATAAAAGCTTGAAGAATCAGCGCCCCCCCGCCGGCGCTGCCCGGGGCAGCATCGACGGAGAGGGTCGCGCCACCCGATCGCGTGCCCTCCATGCTGAGCCCCACCGACGAGCTATTCGACGCGATCAATCGTGACGACATCGCCGCCGCGCGCGACGCGCTGAGCCGTGGCGCCGACCTGAACGCGAAGGACGAGCTGGGCATGACCCCGCTCGACCTTTCGATCGATCTCGCCCGCAACAACATCTCCTTCCTGCTGCTGTCGATGCGCTCGGCCGATTCCAACTCGCCGGGGCCGGCCAAGTCCTCGCCAGGGGGGCCGGCCAAGTCCTCGCCAGGAACGCAGGTCGCCCAACTCGCCAGCAGCCCGGCCAAGCCGGACAGGTTCGTGCGCGGCGGGCGCCGCACCATGGCCGTCCAGCTGACCACTGAAGCGCGCGATGCGCCGGCGGGCGAACAGACCTTGCCGAAACTGTTTGCCGGGAACGGCGGGGCGCCGATCCCGCAAGCTGGGTTCCTCGGCTTCGGCGGCCGATAGACCCTCTTGCGGGCGGAGGCGCGCGGGCGCTGATTGGAGTGGTCCCAATCGAGAGACCGCGCCAATGCCCGAAACCCTCCATTTGACCGAGCTGGGCGGCGACTATCAGACGCTGCACGAGTTCATCCCCGCCGCCCGCGCCAAGCTGAGCGACAATATTTGGGGCTATCTGGTCGGCGCCACCGAGACCGAGACGACCATGCGCCGGAACCGGTTGGCGCTCGACCAGATCGCCTTGCGCCCTCGCGTCTGCCGCGACGTATCCCACGTGGACTGCACCTCGACCTTCCTCGGCATGAGGCTGCGCCTGCCGGTGATGCTGGCGCCGGTTGGCTCGCTGGAGTCGCTTCATCCGGGCGGCGCGGCCGAGGCGGGGCGAGGCGCCTCCGCGTTCGGCGCGCCGATCATCGTCAGCTCGGTGACCAAGCCGGGGCTTGAGGAATCGGCCATCGCGGCGCCGGGCCCCAAAGTGTTCCAGCTCTACGTTCGCGGCGATGATGCCTGGGTGGATGACGTGGCGAGTCGCGCGGCCGATGCCGGCTACGATGCATTCGCCATCACCATCGATACCGCCGCCTACTCGCGCCGCGAGCGCGACATCGCCGCGCGGTTCGTGAAACCCTGGCGGGCGGCCGCGACCGGGCATCAGTTCCAGGCCGGCTTCGCGTGGAAGAACGTCGAGCACTTCAAGTCCCGCCACCGTATCCCGCTGATCCTGAAGGGCATCGCCACCGCGGAGGACGCGGCCACCGCCTGCGAGCATGGGGTGGATGTGGTCTATGTCTCCAATCATGGCGGCCGGCAGCTCGATCACGGCCGCGGCGCGATCGACGTGCTGCCGGAAGTGCTGGAGGCGGTGCGCGGCCGGGCGCGGGTGATGATCGACGGCGGGTTCTGCCGTGGCACCGACATCGTCAAGGCGATCGCACTCGGTGCCGACGCGGTCGCGATCGGGCGGCTCTATTGCTACGGGCTCGCCGCCGAGGGCCAGGCCGGGGTGCGGCGCGTGCTGGAGATTCTAGAGCAGGAGACAGCGGTGGCGATGGCGCTGCTGGGCGTCACCAAGCTTGCCGAGCTGGACCGTTCGTATCTGCACCTGGGCGCGCCGGCAGTTTCGGCGCCACATGTCCACAGCGCCTTTCCGCTGCTGTTCCGTATGCCGGAGGCGCCGTAAGGTTGCCAGCGACCCTTGAAGAAGGATTCCTTACTTCGTTATTGTGGGATATGCTCGCGAAGCTGACCTCAAAAGCTCACACTGCCCCAAAAGGCCGTCGATGCGCTTGGAGCCGTCTCGTATTTCCAGGTGGAAGTGAACGGGGCCGTCTTGTGCTGACGCCCGCTCGGGTCGGGGCTGCGAAGCTCGCCGAACTCGGCCTGACCGAAGCCGATGTGGCTGATGCCGTGGCGTGGGCGAGGAAAACTCGCTGACCCTGTCTTTGCCTGCTTCGCGGGTGGAGTTCGATACTAAACAGAAACCGTGCCTTCTGCGAGTGGCGTGAGCACGCACGAGAAGCCGAGATGGGCGATCTGACGAGCAAGGCGGTTGGCTTGGGTCTCGGCTGAAGCGCGGTTGAGGTGGTTGGCGCCAAGGTCCTGGTAGAACGTACCGTCGCGCAGCATGTGGTAGGCCGCGGTCAGGATCGAGGCGGCGACGGCGCAGATGGCCTTCTTGGGTCCGCGCCGATGCCTCAGGCGCTGGAACTGCGCAGCCAGGGTGCTCCTTTGCGCAGCCTCGTGGAGCGCCGCTTGCCCGCGCTCTCGTCGTTGCGGGGGCAGAGGCCGGCCCAGGAGATCAGGTGACCGGCGGTCGGGAAGCGGCTCATGTCGGTGCCGATTTCGGAGACAATCACCTGCGCGGTCAGGTCACTGACGCCGGGGATGCTCCGCAGTAGCCGAACCGTCTGCCGAAAAGGGTCGAGATCGCGGTCGACTTCGGCGATAGTGGCAGCCAACGCGTCCACCTGGCGCAGATGCAGGCGCAACAGGAAGCGGTGTCGCTCGGTGACGCGCCCTTGCAAGGCAGCACGCAGCTTGTCCGGAGGCGCCTTAACGCCGCGCCGCACCAAGGCCAGCAGCTTGTCGGGATCGCGTTTGCCGTCGATCAGCGCCTGCAGGATGGCGCGGCCGGACATCCCCATGATCTGCGTCAGCACCGAGCCGAGCTTGAGATTAGCGTCCTCCAGCGTTTTCTGAATGCGCTGGACGTGGCTGGCTTGTTGGCCAGAATCAGGGTTATGTCGCCGTCGGCGAGGATGTGCCAGACCGGCTTCCAGTAGATGCCGGTCGCCTCCATCGTGACATGGGTGCAGTCGCACTCCGCCAGCGAGCCAGGCAGACAGCGCCAGCAGCCCCGGCGTGGTGGTGTCGAACCTGCGCACCTCAGTCTGCACCGGCCCGGCAGCCGCCAATCTGACCCCGGCCACCACCGTCTCCTTATGCACATCAAGCCCCGCGCAGCGCGGGTAGAGGACTTCCATCGCCTTCCTCCATCCCTCTGCCGCCGACGCAGGGCACCCTCGGATCAGAGTCTAAACAGCGCGCTTCCGAACCTCGCGGTCCATCGCGCAATCGGGGGTGCTTTGGATGCCTCGGGTTCAACTAATACGCGGGCTCGCTCGCACCATGGACAAGCCAACCTCTCCGTCGGCAGACCGGCAGACCATGCCACTGGTTTCATGCCCGGCGGGTCGGCATTCCGGAGGCGAACTGGCGTTTGATCCCAGGCTTTGGTGGTGCACTCTTCTCACCTGAGTGGAAGGAAGCGCTATGGGCCAGGTTCTTCACGGCAGCGCCACAACGACGGAGGCGGTCCGTCGAGCGATACAGCATAGTCAAGAGAGCCTGAGGACGCTGGCCGGGCGCTACGGCATTAACCAGAAGACCGTCGCCAAGTGGAAGCGGCGCAGCTCTGTTGCCGATCTGCCAACCGGACCGCGTGAGCCCAGATCAACTGTGCTCTCCATCGAGGAAGAAGCCATCGTCGTTGCCTTTCGCCGGCACACTCTGTTGCCGCTCGACGACTGTCTCTACCATTGCAGGCGACAATTCCGCACCTGACACGCTCCTCATTGCATCGCTGCCTGCAGCGTCACAGGATCGGCCGCCTGCCGGAGGTCGAGGGCAACAAGCCCGCCAAGAAGGCGTTCAAGCCATATCCGATCGGGTTCTTCCACATCGACATTGCCGAGGTGCAGACCGCGGAAGGAAAGCTCTATCTCTTCGTGGCCATCGACCGAACCAGCAAATTCGCCTTCGTCCAACTGCTCGACAAGGCCAACCGCGTCACCGCCTCCGCCTTCCTCGCAGCTCTCGTCAAGGCCGTGCCCTACAAGATCCACACCGTACTGACCGACAATGGCGTCCAGTTCCGCCTGCCACCGCGGTACGCCGATGGCCCAACCGCACGGTTCGTCACCCACATGTTCGGCATGCGCTGCCGAGAAAATGGCATCGAACATCGCTTCACCAAGATCAATCATCCCTGGACCAATGGTCAGGTCGAGAGAATGAACCGGACAATTAAGGAGGCAACGGTCCAACGTTATCACTACGCTAATCACACGCAGCTCGATCGCCATCTCAACGACTTCGTCAATGCTTACAACTTCGCACGGCGCCTGAAGACCCTCAACGGTCTTACCCCGTACGAGTTCATCTGCAAGGCCTGGACTTCACAGTCAGAACGATTTGCCCTCAACCCGCTCCAGCAAATGCCGGGACTAAACACCTAGTACCAACCCGTTTGGGCTTTGGCTCTCTTGGGATTCCCAGCCGGGTCCGGCTCTGATTCGATGGCCGCCCGGGGCGATTCGCATGAGTGGGGCAAGGATGGGCGCGGCGGTGACGATCATGCGGATGGAGCACACGGCGGCTGAGCTTCGTGCGATGGCTGGCAAGTGTCGCGATGGAGCGCAGGTTCGCAGACTACTGGCCGTCGCGATGGTGGTGTGCGGAGGGTTCTGCAAAGCGTCTGAGGCCTGGGTGGCCATGGTATGCGGGTGATGTTCGAAGTCACCGACCCCCGTGGAAGGGAGCAGACCATGGCCAGGAGCGAAGGTAAGGCGGAAGTCATCGACCTCAAAGCGCTGGTGGAGCGGGATGAGGATTTCCTTCGCGCGGCGATGCAGGCGTTGGTGCAGGCGGCGCTGGAAGCGGAAATGACGGAGGCGATCGGGGCGGAGAAGGGCGAGCGGACGGAGACGCGGCTGGCCTATCGCAGTGGCTATTACCCGCGCGCGCTGATCACCCGGGTTGGCACGCTGGAGTTGCGGGTGCCGCAGGATCGGGCGGGCCGATTCTCGACGGAACTGTTTGAACGCTACCAGCGCTCCGAGAAGGCGTTGGTCGGAACCTTGGCCGAGATGTATGTGCAGGGCGTCTCGACACGCAAAGTGAAGGCTGTGACCGAGGCCTTGTGCGGTCATGGTTTCTCGGCCTCGGCGATCAGCACGGTGAACAAGTCGCTGGATGCGGCGCTGACGGCGTTCTCCGAGCGGCGGCTAAGCGAGCCCTACCCGTATCTGATCCTGGATGCCCGCTATGAGCGGGTTCGCGACGGCGGGGTGATCGCCAGCCAGGCGGTGCTGATCGCGGTGGCGGTGGACGGCGAGGGCCGCCGTCAGGTGCTGGCGATCGAGCTGGCCAACCGCGAAAGCCGCTCGAGCTGGCGCGACTTCCTGCTGGGGTTGAAGCAGCGCGGCCTGTTCGGTGTCGAGTTCGTGGTCTCCGACGACCATCCCGGTCTCAAGGCGGCGATCCGGGAAGTGCTGTCCGAGGCGGTCTGGCAGCGCTGTTACGTGCATTTCCTGCGCAACGCCCTGGACTACGTGCCGCGCAAGGTCGACGACGACTGCCTGATGGAACTGCGCTGGTTCTATGACCGTCGCGAACTGGTGGAAGTGCGCCGCGACCTCGCCGCCTGGCTCGGCAAGTGGCAAGGCAAGTACCCGAAGCTGTGCGGCTGGGTGGAGGACAATATCGAGGAGACGCTGACCTACTACCGGCTGCCGCTGGCGCATCACAAACACATGAAGTCAACCAACATGCTGGAGCGACTCAACCAGGAGATCAAACGCCGAACGCATGTCGTGCGGATCTTTCCGAATGCGGCGAGCTGTCTGCGGCTCGTCCGCGCGTTGGCGGTGGAGGCCCACGAGAACTGGCTGGAGGCGATCCGCTACCTGAACATGGAGCACCTGAAGGAGCACAAGAAGCAGCTGCGGCAGGCGGCATGACGGCCGTGGTCCCGACTTGGCCGAGGCTCGCGCCGTGCTCGCGGCCGTCAAGGACGCTGCGCGCCGCCTCCGGCGGTGGCCCGGATCAAGTTCGGGGCCATCCTTGACCGCCGCTGCGCGCGCCGCCGCACGGGTCTCAGAGTCCATCCGAAATCATAGTGTGGCCTGGCAAAGTTTTCTGACCATCAAGCGGATGGATGCCCAGCGCAGGAAGGCCAAGCCGTTGCGGTTCAGGCACTCCCAATCCTTTGCCAACCGGCGGCATCGGTTGAGCCAGCCGATCGTTCTCTCGACGATCCAGCGCTTCGGCAGCACGACGAACCTGCCAATATTGGAGCGCTTGACAATCTCGACGTTGACCTGCCGACAGACCTCGCCCAACCCCTGCTGGAATTTCGGCCCCTCGTAGCCGCTGTCGGCGTAGAGCTTCAGCAGGAACGGGAACAGTCCGAACAGCGCGCTCATCAGCAGCACACCGCCATCACGATCCTGGATGTCGGCAGCATGGACGATCGCCTGCATCAGCAAGCCTTGCGTGTCGACCAGGAGATGCCGCTTCTTACCCTTGATCTTCTTGCCTGCGTCAAAGCCCGGCGGGTCGATGCAGATCCCCCTTGTATCTCTCCATTGCCGGTGGGGACGCCATCGGCAAGCCTACCGGTGGACGGGAGCCCGCAGCCCCCCGGGGTGAGTGAGCCCGAGAAAAAGCAAGGCGCCCCGTCCACCGGTTCCATAAGGAACCCGAACAGTCGCCTGGGCCGCAAGCCGAGCCCGCATTTGCAAGGACGGGTTATGGAACAATCGCCAATCGGGCCGCGCTTCGTCGGCATCGACGTTTCGAAGGATCGTCTCGATGTGCATGTTTGCCCCTCAGGCCAGGCCTTCACCGCTCCACGTCATGATCGGGGCCTCGAGCAATTGGTCAACGATCTCCGTAGTCTGGCGCCAACCCTGATCGTGATGGAGGCCACCGGCGGCCTTGAGATCGTCGTCGCGGCCGCTCTGGCCAGCGCCGCTCTGCCCATTGCCGCGTTAACCCGCACCAGATTCGCGACTTTGCCCGCGCCACGGGTCGGCTTGCCAAGACCGATGTACTCGACGCCCAGGTCATTGCTCTGTTTGCCGAACGCATTCGTCCCGAACCGCGGCCGCTGGCTGACGCCGACAGCCAGAGCCTGGCCGAACTGATCGCCCGCCGTCGTCAGGTGGTCGAAATGATCGGCATGGAGACCAATCGGCTGCGTCAGGCGCGCAATCCTCGCGTCCCGCACATGGTCAAGGCAACCCTGAAGGCCTTGACGGCTCAGCTCGCCGCGCTGGATCGTGACATCGACGATAGCATCAGGCGATCGCCGATCTGGCGCGCCGCCGACGACCTGCTGACCTCCGTTCCGGGTGTCGGAGATGTCACCGCGCACACGCTGATCGCCGGTCTGCCTGAACTCGGCCAACTCGACCGCCGGCGTCTCGCTGCTCTCGTCGGGGTCGCACCGATCAATCGGGATTCCGGGCAGATGCGCGGCAAGCGAACCATCACCGGAAGTCGGACTGACGTTCGCAATGCTCTGTACATGGCAACGCTCTCTGCGATCCGGTGGAACCCCGTCATCAGCAAGCATTATCAAAGCCTGGTCGAACGCGGACGCCCAAAGAAGGTCGCACTGGTCGCCTGCATGCGGCGTCTTCTCGGTATCCTCAATGCCATCATGCGGACCAGGACCCCATGGCAATGCGCGTAAGTGGCAGCATCGATCCGATCAAAAGCCCCGCTGGCATGGATCGCGGCGGGTCAAGGCCGAAGCCGCCGAAGGCGGTGGCGTCGCGCGCCAGCCTTGAGGCGCCGCGGTCCATGCCGGATCATGAAAAAGCGAACGACGCTTGACGAACAAGACAGTCGCTTTTTCCGCGCCCTTGACGCTCTGGCTGTCAATGATGCCGGCTGTCGGGTTGGCCTGCCGGTCAGCCAATTCGCGGCATTTCACGTAAGGCGCGTGATGGATACGCGACAGCGTGCCATCATGGCCCCAGCGGCGGAAATAGTCGTTGACCGTGCTCCGCGGCGGAAGGTCTTTCGGCAGCTGCGCCCACTGGCAGCCCGTGCTGAGGATATACATCAGCCCGTTCACAACTGCCCGCTCGTCCACAGTACGCTTGTTCCCGCCCCGCTTGGCCGGCGGGATCAGCGGCCCGATGAGCGCCCATTCCTCGTCCGTCACGTCGCTCGGATAGCGCAGCTTGCTGCGGTCGTAGCGACTGCGGTTCTCGTTCGTCCACATCCGGCCGCTCCTGCGAATCGGGGCAACCAGCATGGAATCACAAGCGACTCAGAAGACTTAACCTGTTCCCGGACGGACACTCAGGCCGGGACGGAGAAACGCCGTTCCGCCGAACCGAGAAACAACACCGCAATCATCCGCCGTCCATTTTGCAGAACTTGACGCACGCAACTAAATATTGGACCGGTTTTCACCTGCCGAGTGCACGAACTATCTCGCGCACTCGGGTTATCGCCAGTCAGGCTGAGAGTGCTCTTCTGTAACGGGCCTTTTGGTGTCAACCCCCTTCGAGCTGATCCTGCCTTCGGTTTCGCTCTTCTGTCCGGGGTCGGCGCTGGGCCGCCACCTGATGGCGTCTGAATGAGGATCGGCCGGCCAATCTAGCGACGCGTGTTTGACCTTGTGGGGCCCACTGAGCGCTCTTCGGTCTGACCTATCCATCGTCCCGGCGACGGGACCTGCTCCGGGCGAATGGTGTCCTGTTCGCCCGACCGATGATCTCTCCCTTGGCTAGGCCGCGGCGGCGGCGGCCTTGTTTGCAACGAATTCAGTGCCGTCCGCCAGCATTCGATGCAGGACGACAGCCGACTTGCGCGCCAACGCCACCTTCGCCTTGCGCATCCCGACACGCGCCGCCAGCCGCGCCGCCCAGCCCTTCAGCGGCGAGCCCTTCAGCGGGAGACGAGCCCTTCACCGGCCGCGTCAGGATCACGTCGGCGGCTTCGTAGAGCGCGGTGCGCACGCCTTCATCGCCGATCTTCGAGATCCGCCCGGTCACGTCGGTCTCGCCGGACTGATATTTCTTCGGCGTCCAGCCAAAGTGCGCCCCAACCGCCTTCGACGATCGGAACCGCGCTGGGTCGTCGATCGCCGCCACAAAGGTGAGGGCTACGATGGCACCGACGCCTGGCGCCGACATCAGTCGTCGCGCCCGCCGGTCATCGCGCGCCAGCGACCGCACGCGTTTCTCCAGCTTGCTCAGTTGCTCACCCAGTGCCGCCCGTGCCGCCAGCAACGTCTCGGTGACCGCCAGCAGCGTTGGATGGCCGGTCACCAGGTCTCGCTCCCGGCCCTCGAATGTTCTGGGGGTCGTCGCGCCGATCTTCAGCCCGAAGCCGCGCAGAATGCCGCGAAGGCTCATCTCCATGTCATGCAGCTTCGCCTGCACCAGCTTGCGTGCGCTCAGCAGCGCCCGCGTCTCCTGCGCCGGCAGCGACTTGCAATGCACCGGGCGGAACCAGCCCAGCCGCATCAGCTGCGCGATCCCGCGCGCGTCCTTGCGGTCGGTCTTCACCGGCATCGCCTTGAACGCGTCCCGCACATGCCGCGTCTTCAACAACTCCACCGCAAGCCCGGCATCCCGCATCCCCGCATAGAGCCATTGCGACAATGGCCCGGCCTCCAGCCCGATCCGTGCCATTTCGCCGCCAAGCCCGCGGAACCAGCTGACCACCGCCTCCACCTCGCTCGCGACCTTCGCCTCCCGCACCACCCGTCCCGTCGCGTCCACCACGCACACGCTCGAGCTTTCCAGCGACACCTCGATCCCGGCATACTGCTCCATGGTCGTCCCTCGATGATGCTTGGAGCAGGCTCACGCCCGACTCCGTTCAGACACCATCACTCTGAGGGACGGCCACCCCGCCATCTAATCAGCAGCCGGCCCGTTAACCCATCTAGAGTTCCACCCCCTGCATTCCGACATTGTAGGCATAGAGCGAGTGGCGCGGTCGCGTAGAGCGCGTGGCCCGGGCGTTACTGTTCCTCCCATCGCTCCCGTTTGGAAGCCAGAAAATATCAATCCAGCGCATCGGGAACAAAAGTCTGTCTCCCACGAGCAACAATCGGTCAGGCCGAGATCTGCTCCAGGATCGCCTTTCCCTGATTGATCCCAAGCCAGGCCACCAGAACGGCCGGGATCAGGGCGCCGGGGATGATGATATAGGCGAACCAGCCCCAGTAGCCGGTCGCCGCCGTGGCCGTGAACAGCGCCCCGGTGACGATCGGGCCGAACACGGCGCCCAGATGTCCCACGCCATCGGTGAGCCCGGTGCCCGTGGCCCGCAGCCGCGTGGGATAACTGGCCGCCGTATAGTTGTACATGCTGAACAGCCAGACGGTCTCCGCGCCCCATGACACCGAGATCAGCACGAATGACGCAACCACGCCGTGAATGAAATAGAACACAATCAGCGCCGCGACGTTGACCAGTGCGGCGACCAGGATGGTCATGCGGCGTTCCACCGATTTGCCGAGGATGGAGCAGATCGCCAGGCCCAAACTGCCGCCGATCACTATGGAGATCAGGATCACGCCGAAAGTTTGCCCGGAGCTCAGGCCAAACTTTTCCAGGATGGTCGGCTCGTAGCCGGCGAAGCCATAGACCATGCCGCTGTAGCCCAGTACCCACGCGGTCAGCAGGACAATGGTGCGGCGGCCGTATTGGCCGCGGAAAAGCTCCCTTACCGGCACGTGCTCGCTGAGGGGCACGGAGTATTTCGCGTAGGACGGCTCCGGCAAACTGTCCAACCGGCTGCGACGCCGGCATTCGCCTTCCAGCTTCGCCATGACGTGCTCCGCTTGCTGGTGCCGGCCATGAGCTTCCAGCCAGCGCGGCGATTCTGGGATCGCCCAAAGCGCCAGCGGCACCAGCACGACGAAGGCGACCACGCAGTAGAGATAGATGAACCAATGGTAGTGGCCCGGTATCCAGACGATAGCAGGGATGTTGCCCAGCAGGCCAAAGACGAGGTTGGCCAGGATCTGTGATGCCAGCATCACGCGGCCGCGCTCTTTGGGCGGCACGATCTCGCCCATGTAAACCACATTGGTTGACAGCACGCCTCCCATGCCGATCGCCGAGAGGCCGAAGAACAGCAGCAGCAGGCCGAAATGGTTGGTCAGCGCCGTCGGCCAGAGCAGCAGGGCGATGGCCAAGGTCGAGAGAAGCAGTGCGGTCCGGCGTCCCCAGCGGTCCGAGACCAGGCCGATTAAGTACTCGCCGACCAAGATGCCGACGCCGAACTGCACGGCCAGCAATATCGAGAACGCGCCCAAGCCGAATGCGTGCTCGGGCCCCCAGGTGAACGGGTACAGCTTGGCCGGAATGCCGTCGGCGGCGATGATCACGCCCCAGAAGAGCTGACTAATGAGCGCCAGCCGCCATTGCATCCAGGTCAGCGGCAGCCGGTCGATTCGGGCCGCGATCCGGCCGGTCCCGCCGGTGCTGGTGGATGACGCGCTCATGACGGCTACCTCCCCGTTATGAATGAAGGTGTTGGCCTTCGGTTGCATCGCGCCTAAGCTCGGACCATCGCGCCGCGCTGGCGAACGACGGCCGGAAGCGGCGCCGCAATGGAACCAAGCGCGCAATGGAACCAAGCGAATGACCACATTAGGTGCCGATCTACTGCGCCAGATCGCGCCGCCCGTGAGCGGCAGCAAACGAAACCGGCAGAACGAGATCCTGCAGTCGGTCAGCCCGATTTTGCAAGCGACCCTGGCCAAGTACGGGCTCGATGCGCCGTTGCGCGCCGCTCATTTCCTCGCTCAGACCTGCGTCGAGTCCGACGGGTTCTGCACCACGGAGGAATATGCGAGCGGGAAGGCCTACGAGGGGCGCGCGGACCTTGGCAACACGGAGGCGGGCGACGGTCCACGGTTCAAGGGGCGCGGCCTCATTCAATTGACCGGACGGACCAACTATCAACGATACGGGAAAATCCTGCACCTGGACCTGATCGGCGATCCCGGGCAGGCCGCCGATCCGCCGGCCTGCCTGCTCATCGCCTGCGAGTATTGGGCCAGCGACAATTTGAGCACTTTCGCCGACTGGGACGACGTCCTGACGATCACTTACCGCATCAATGGCGGGTTCAACGGCCTGGACCAGCGGCGCCTTTATCTGGCAAAGGCTAAAGCCGCCCTCGCGCTCCCGGCGGCCGCCGCGCCCGACCCACCACAACCTCCGCTCCAGCGCGGCGACAAAGGCGACCGGGTGATGAGCCTCCAAATCATGCTCAGGCGCATCAATGATGGCGGCGGGGTGGACGGCGATTTCGGGCCGGGCACCCAGAACGCGGTGATGGAGTTCCAGGAAGCGAACGGCCTGAGCGTGGATGGCGTGGTCGGCGCCGAGACCTGGAACGCGCTTCTGCAGGCGGCGTCGGCCTGACACGCAACCCGCATGACTGCCCACCGCGGCTTCCTTGCTCTCGTGGCCTGCGTCGTTTTCGCGAGCGGCGCGCGGGCCGCATCGTGCCGAGCGCCCTCTCCCGTCCACTTCGCTCCGGGCGCCACGTCAGCCGAACTGACCGGCGGCGTCCCGCGCGGTGAACGCGACTGCTACACGCTGGCAGCGCTCGGCGGCCAGCGCCTGGCCGTGACCCAGCCTGGCCGCGACGAGACGAATATCGTCCTGCAACTCTACCGACCGCCCTGGCGAATCGCGACCTCTGCCGGCGCAACAACGGTTACGGGAAGAGCCTTGCCGGGGGCAGGCGAACGCGCCGATGCCCGAGGCTGGTCGGGCGTCTTGCCGGTCAGCGGCACGTATCTGCTGGTGCTCGGTACGAGCTGGGGGAGCGGGGAGTACCGCGTGCGGATCGCCATCCGCTAAAGCTCCGCTCTTGCCGGTTTGGGCGGAACAGGGCGACGATCGGCAAATCATAGTGCAGCGAGGCACCGAATGGACTTACCGGAGCGCCGTCACCTGATCACCACCGAAGCGGAGCTGGCTGCGCTTTACGGCGCGCCGTCGGAGCCGGCGCTGAGGAAGGAAATCGACTACGTCCACCCGCACTATCGCGCGTTCATCGAGGCCGCACCCTTCGTGGCGATGGCCACCGCCGGGCCGGGCGGCCTCGACGTCACGCCGCGCGGCGATGCGCCGGGCTTTGTCGTGGTAGATGATGAGCGCACGCTGCTGCTGCCCGACCGGCGCGGCAACAACCGCACCGATAGCCTGCGAAACCTCATCACCGACCCGCGTGTGGCGTTGTTGTTCCTGATCCCGGGGATCGGCGAGACGATGCGGGTGAATGGGCGTGCGGCGATCTCCACCGATCCCGACCTGCTCGCCCGCTTCCCGGTGAATGGCAAGCTGCCGCGCTCGGTCGTCGTCGTGAAGGTTGAGGCGGTCTATTTCCAGTGCTCGAAAGCATTGGTGCGATCGGACCTATGGAATCCCGACAAGCGCCTGGCGCGCTCGGCGCTGCCTAGCAACGGCACGATCTTGGCCGCCCTCACGCGCGGCGAGGTTGGCGGCGCGGAGTACGACCGCGCCTATCCCGAACGGTTGCAGCAGACGATTTACTGATGCCGGCGCGTCCGCATCGGTCGGGGCGAGGCCAGCGCCGCGAAGGGAGCGCGCCATGACGATCTACACGGGGCCGGTGTTCGAAATGGCCCGCCAGCAATTCCACGTAATTGGCGATTACCTCGACATCCCGCACGACGAGCGCGACCGCCTGCTCTATCCCAAGCGCGCGATTGCGGTCGCCTGCCCGATCCACCGGGACGACGGACGGCTTGCGGTGTTCCATGGCTACCGGGTGCAACATCATCTCACGCTCGGGCCGACTAAGGGTGGCACCCGCTACTCATCCAAGCTGGACATCAGCGAGGTCGCGGCGCTCGCTGTGTGGATGAGCTGGAAATGCGCGCTGGCGGGCCTACCGTATGGCGGGGCGAAGGGTGGCGTGACCGTCGATCCTTACGCGCTCAGCCGGCGCGAGCTTGAATCGGTATCGCGGCGCTACATGCAGGAGATGATCCCGTTCGTCGGTCCGCATACGGACGTCATGGCACCGGACATGGGAACCAACGAGCAGGTGATGGCCTGGTTTATGGATACTTATTCCATGTACCAGGGCAAGACCGTCACCGAGATCGTGACCGGCAAGCCGGTGGCCTCCGGGGGCACCGAGGGGCGGCGGGAGGCCACCGGGCGCGGGGTCGCCTATCTGGTCGATCGAGCATTGCAGCGGCTCGAAATCCCGCCGGTCGGGAGCACGGCGATCGTTCAGGGCTTCGGCAACGTCGGCAGCGTGGCGGCCCAGTCGCTTGCCGAGCGCGGGGTGAAGCTGATCGGGGTGTCCGACCACACTGCTTGCTACTTCGACCCGAAGGGCCTCGACGTCGCCGCCCTGTCGCATCATCTCGCGGAGCGCGGCGTGCTGTCAGGATTTTCCAACGAGCTGTCCTTCGATCCGGCCTCGCTGCTGACCCAACCGTGCGAGATACTTGTTCCGGCCGCAATGGAGCGGGTGATCGACGCCGATATCGCGACCCGGCTGCAATGCCGAATATTGGCCGAGGGCGCCAACGGCCCGACCACGCCGGAGGCCGACGAGGTGCTGAACGGGCGCCCGGAGATTTTCGTCATTCCCGACATCCTCTGCAACGCCGGTGGCGTGGTGGTGAGCTACTTCGAGTGGGTCCAAGACTTGCAGCAGTTCTTCTGGGACGAGGCGGAGGTGATGAGCCGGCTCTATCACGTGCTCGATCGTGCCTTCGCTCAGGTGATGGTGCGAGTGGAGCGCGACCGCGTGCCGCACCGAACGGCGGCCATGGCGATCGGCGTAGAGAAGGTGCGCGGCGCCAAACGCGTGCGCGGTCTGTTTCCGTAACAGACAGCAGCGAAGAAAAATTAGGTGGGGTGTGATCTACTTCACAGGCCCGCGCGGCATGGCTGTGGGATGAAGGGCTGCCATTCGGTGCTGCCCCATTACCTGCACCGATCGGTTGGGCCAGCGGTGGCCCAGGTCAACCCGGACCTTTCCTCCCGGCCCGGCCGCACTGCGGCCGGGCCACCTTTTTATCCGGTCGCGCGCCCCGTGTTTCCGGCCTGCCGCTATTTGCTCTAAAGGGCGGGCTTTGACCATCACAGAGGGGGCTAGATGAGCATGAGCAGGATCAGCCGCACTGAGCCCAACAAGATTCTATCGAGGGCGGTGGAGTATCACGGCTTCGTCTTCCTCCAAGGCGTGACCGCCAGGGACATGAGCGGGGACATCAAGGGCCAGACTGCCGATGTATTGGATCAGATCGACCGATTGCTGGAGACCCACGGCACCGACAATACCCGCTTGCTGCAAGCGCAGATCTGGGTGAAGGACATTCGCGATCGCGAGGCATTGAACGAAGTTTGGACAGCCTGGCTGCCAGCCGGCGGCGCTCCTGCGCGCGCGTGCGTTCAGGCCAGCCTGGCCGATCCGCGCTTGCTAGTCGAGATCATGGTGATCGCCTGCAAGTAGAGACTCGGCGCAGACCGGCGCTTGCGCCGCAGCCAGGATACCGGCAGATCGGGCTGCTGGTTTCGTCCGCTAGGAACTCAATCCGCATGAAAGGAGTCGTCCACAGGGCTTAGCTGGGAAACTTCGCTCGCGAATCGCGCCGTCATTCCGTCCTGGGTTGTCAGCCTCGCGAGGCTGCGGTTACCGGGACAGTCATCTCGGGGGCGACCAATAGAACGGGGGGCGAGGCGAATGAAGGCGCGGGCAGCCGGCGGCAATTTGTTGATTCTGTGTTCCGTTTTGGCGCTGACCGTGCCACTCTATCCGCTCGCGGCTCGTGCTACGTCGCAGACGCAACATGAAGTGCGAGCGGACGGCCCAGCGCTCACCGGAAGCGCCCGTCACAGCCGGCACCGCGTTTGGATGTCGTGCGTCCCCTTCGCGCGGCTTGACACCGGGATCCGGGTTTCGGGCAATGCCTGGCAGTGGTGGCGCAAAGCCGCCGGGGCCTACGCCCGCGGCAACATCCCCGAACTCGGAAGCGTGCTGGTGTTCCGGGCAAACACGCGCATGCGGCTCGGCCACGTGGCGGTGGTAAGCCGGGTGATCAACCGCCGCGAGATCGAGGTGGACCAATCCAACTGGGCGCATCGTGGTCCCACGCGAGGCACCGCGGTGGTCGACGTGTCGGAGCAGAACGACTGGACCGCGGTGCGCGTCGCCCTGGGCCGGAGCGAGCGGTTCGGAGACATCTATCCGGCTTATGGGTTCATCTACGACCGGCCGGACGATGGCGCGCTGCTGGTCGCGACTGACGACCCGGCGCCGAAAGCCGTCCTGAATCCGGCCTCTGTCGTGCTGCGGGCGGTTGATGATCCCTATCGGCAGGTCGCCGAGGCTCCGGCCGCAATCCGGGCCCGGGTGCGCCACGGCGCTTCCGCACGCTGGCACGCCCGCGTTCCTGGGCACGCGACCCACTCGTCCGATCAAATCGCAAGCCGCTGACCGGCCGCGCGAGCCAGTTCCCAACAAAAGGCCGCCGGGCAGTGCGAACCGCCCGGCGGCTGAGGGGGAGGTCTCGGGAGGAAGTGCGAGGGTTGTATTTCACGAAGTCGTGAGATGCAACAGGAAAGCGCCGGTCGCCAAGTTTTCTTTCTCCGGGTTAGCGCTGGGCGCGGTGAGTCAAGTGATGCGCCTGCCCGAACCCCTTGGCCAGAAGCCCAGGTATCAGGGCAGCCGGATGGCGCAGGCGGCGCTGATGGTCGTTGTGGCCGGAACGACGCAAGCTGCGCAGCTCCTCGCGGCCGGGGCGCGTGTCGGAGACCTCCAGCCTTTCCGGACCCGGATTGTCGGGTCGTTCAAGCGCGAGCGCCGACAACAAGTCGGGCGCGGAGGCCACGCGCGGATTGGGTGATGGGCCGAGACCGAACAGGCGGTGCAGCGTCGCCAAGATTGAAGTGTGATCGAACGGCGGTCCATCGGCCGATGGGCGGATGATGCTGCCGGGGGCGATCCAGGGCGAGGCCAGCACGACCGGAACGCGGGGCCCATAGCGATCAAACGTGAACCCGTCGGGGTAGGGCGGCCCGGGCGGCACGGCGGCCGGGGGCGGCGCGTGGTCGTAGCAGCCGCCGTGCTCGTCGAACGCGACGACCAGGAGCGTGCGCTCCCAGTCGGACCCCGCCCGGAGCGCGGCGTAAACCGAGGCGACGAGCTGTTCGCTGTACACCACGTTGTGGGGCGGATGGGCGTCGTTCGGCGCTTTGTTGGTAAACGGGCTGGTGAAGTAGCGCGGCTCGATGAAGCTGTAGTTCGGCAGGCGGCCATGCGCGGCGTCCGCGGCGAACTCTTTTTCGAACAGGCGGAAATGCGTCGGGATGCGCGTCCACAGATCGACTAAGGCCGCGGTCTGCGGAATGTCGTGAAAATACACCCGCCAGCTCGCGTCATACCGTTCCAGGCGGCGGAACACGGTCGGCAGGAAGAAGGGCAGCGGGATCGTGAAGTTGTTCACCCGGCCGGCAGCGGTTCCGGTATGGGTGAACAGGCGGTTTGGCCAGGTCTGGCACGGGGCCGAGGAGAACCAGCGGTCGCAGACACCGAAGGCACGGGCAAGCTCGCTCAGCACCGGCACCTGCTCCGGGGCGAACACATGCATTACGGCCTTGGGATCCAGCCGCTTGCCATTGGGCGGCTGACGCACGTAGTTGTCGGCGAACCCGTTCATGGTCGCCGGGCCGCCGGGCTGCCCGTTCAGGCCGAAGATCTGCATGTTGAGATCGTCGAACAATTCGCCCGGATCCGGGTCGGGGATGCGGGCTTCCTCGGGCCCCATGTCAGAGGCGGTCCAGACGCGGACCGTGTGGGCCGAGCCGTCGGGATTATGCACCGGGTTCGACTCTTCCCCGGTCAGGCCGTCGAAATCGGGGCTGGCCGGGTACAACCGCCCGAGCATGCAGTCGAAGGACCGGTTCTCGAGCATGAGAACCACAAGGTGATCGATGCGTCGCATGGCGGGTGTGAGGTGACAAACGCTCGGTGACGGCCCGAGTTGCCAACTGCGGCGTCAACGGCCAGCGAGGGTTACCCGCCGGTTACGCTCATGTGGCGCGCGACCGCCGGTCGAGCGTTGCGACGGTCGATCACGAAATCGTGTCCTTTGGGCTTGCGCGCGATAGCCGCCCGGATCGCCGCGTCCAACGAATCGTCATCGGCACCGGAACGCAGTACGGAGCGCAGGTCCGCCTGATCGTCCTGGCCAAGACACATGAACAGGGTGCCGGTGCAGGTCAGACGCACGCGATTACAGCTCTCGCAGAAGTTATGGGTCATTGGGGTGATGAACCCGACCCTTCGGCCGGTCTCAGCCACGTCGAAATACCGCGCCGGGCCGCCTGTGCGATACCCGGTCTCGGCCAGGGTCCAACGCCGGCGAAGCCGGCTGCGCACGAGCGACAAGGGCAGGTACTGATCTGTGCGATCGCCGGTGATGTCTCCCATCGGCATGGTCTCGATAAGACAGAGATCGAAACCATGCTCGCCGCACCAGGCGAGCAGGGCATCAAAGTCGTGCTCGTTCACCCCCTTCATCGCCACCGCGTTGATCTTGACGGCCAGACCCGCGGTCTTGGCGGCGAAGATGCCGTCCAGCACCTGCTCGATGCGGCCCCAGCGAGTGACTTGGGTGAACCGGACGGGATCGAGCGTGTCGAGCGATATGTTCACCCGTCGTACGCCGGCGCGGCGCAGCGTCTCCGCATGACGGGCAAGCTGGGTGCCGTTGGTGGTGAGTGTCAGCTCGTCTAGTCCGCCGCCAATGCGTGCCCCCAGCCGCTCGAACAAGGTCATGACCCCGCGCCGGACCAGCGGCTCGCCGCCGGTCAGGCGGAGCTTGCGCGTCCCCAGCCGGATGAACGCGGCGCAGATGCGCTCCAGCTCTTCGAGCGTCAGCACGTCCTTTTTCGGGAGGAAGGTCATGTCCTCCGCCATGCAGTACACGCAGCGGAGGTCGCACCGGTCCGTGACCGATACCCGCAAATAGGTGATGGCCCGGCCGAACGGGTCGATGACGGGAGGATTGTCGTTAGCCATGTCGATCACTTGCGCCATCGCTGGCCCCCGATCAAGAGCCCGCCCGGAGCGAAGGACGCGCAGCCGGATCACGGCGGGTCATCGACCGTTTCCAGCGCGATCAGCCGGATATTGACGAGCACCTTGCCGGCATTCTCGAAGTTGATCGTCACCCGATCGCCGATGGCCGATTGGATCTGCCCCAGCCCCCATTCCGGTCGGTCAGGATGGCGGACCCATTGCCCCGGCTCCATCGGCCAGCCGGACGGACGCGACATGGAACCCTCATCACATTGCTCGGACGAAAAGAGACCGAGGCTCCAACGCTCACGCCGCCAGTAAGTCGCGCGTGGCCGAGCAGATGGGTGCCAGCGCTGATCGGACCAATTGTGCCCCCCTCCCGCCTGGTGGCCGGACGCGATACTCCTATCAGGTTATTCTGGATCGACACCCTTTGTGAGCGAGCTGTTGTGAGCATAGCCCAGCTCGTGCCGCCAGAGTGAATTGGGGAAGATCCGGATCAGTTCCGACTACCAGGAGGCGATCTTGCCCGACATACGCGCGATGTGTGCCATCGGCCAGCATGGGCAGCTTGGGCTGAACCGCAAACTCCCCTGGGAGGGGGAGAAGGGCGCTGAATACGTGGCTGACGTTCAGCGCTTCTGGGACATGACGCGTGGACACGTTATTGTCGCCGGCCCTCGAACGTTCGCTTCGATCCCGGCGTTCGCGCACGAAGACCGAACAATTCGAGAGATTCGTTCGGCCGATCCGGCCGAGGAGGTGATCGCGCGCTTTCCGGATCGCATTATCTACATCGGCGGTGGTCCGCCGGTATGGACCGCCTATTCGCGTCTGATACGGCACTGGGACGTCACGCGCCTGCCATATGATGGCGCAGCCGACCGCTTCTTCGACCCTGCCTGGCTATGCGGGTCGCCGTCTGGTGGCAACTCCCGATGACTTGCCGCCGGACGGCCATTCTCGAAGGAATGGCCGCCCGCGAGCATCCGCTCGGACGATACAAGCCGGTCAGTTCGTCTTGGTCGGTGGCGTCCCACCCGGAACCGTGTCGGCGTCCGGTCCGGCGCCAGCGGTGAACGGAACGCCGAGGCGGGCAGGCAGTCCGAGGTCGGTCAGGATCAGAGCGCCCGCCTGATCAGGCCCTGGCACGAAGGCCAGCCGCGGCGCATCGCCAGGGCAGCTCTTGCTGACGGCCTTTGCCGGCGCGTGGGCACACCAGACCCCGAGCTGGTTCGCCGGCAAGCCGTAGTGGTCCTCGGCAGCGGATCGCACCATCGTGCCATCGGATGGGCCGCGTCCCGGGATCGTGTAAGAAATGCTGTACGCCGCCTCACGGCCGTCATTGAAGCCGGGTGGCGCGTCGGTGAACCGCACCACGATCGGTCCATCTGGCAACCGGGCGGTGATGGTGTCGGTGCAAGTCGCGACCGAGTGCAGGAAGCAGGGATGGCTGTGCTCGATGATCGAACCCGCCGCCACGCCCTGAGCGTAAAGCACGGCCAGCACCTCGGGCGCGCTCACGTAGAGCCGAACCCCCATGACGGCGGAGCGCGTCGGCTCCTGGGCCGCTGCCGGTCTGCTCGCCACCGGTCCCGCTGCCGCCAGACCCGCGACCAGAATGAATGCTGCAGGGTGTCGCATTGGTGCTTGTCCTCGTTCTGTTCCTTCGTTCTGCTCTTGTTCTGTTAACAGCAGGTAAACAGCCGTCGAAAATCCACGTGAGCGGTCAGGCAGGCGATTGGAACTCTCGCCGGGCGCGACGGTCGCCACTGCTAAACACTGTTCGGAGAATGGGCGGCTTGGCGTCAATCGAGCGGCGCTGTAACCATGCCGGCGAGGATCTTTTCGGGCGAAGGAGCGGGGCGATGCCGACCGGGCACTGGGACAAGTCGCGGATGCCTTCCCGCCATGTCACGGTAGGGCCCGACCGCGCGCCGCATCGAAGCTACTATTACGCGATGGGATTGACCGAGGCGGAGATCGATCAACCCTTCGTTGGCGTGGCGACCTGCTGGAACGAGGCGGCGCCATGCAACATCGCGCTCTCGCGCCAGGCGCAGTCGGTGAAGCGGGGTGTGGTGGAGGCAGGCGGCACGCCGCGTGAATTTACCACGATCACGGTTACCGACGGGATCGCGATGGGTCACCAGGGCATGAAGTCCTCGCTGGTCTCGCGCGACCTGATCGCCAATTCGGTTGAGCTGACGGTGCGCGGCCATTGCTACGACGCGCTGGTGGGGCTTGCCGGCTGCGACAAGTCGCTGCCCGGCATGATGATGGCGATGCTGCGGCTGAACATCCCGAGCGTGTTCATGTATGGCGGCTCGATCCTGCCGGGCCGCTTCAAGGATCGCGACGTGACCGTGGTCGATGTGTTCGAGGCGGTCGGCCAGCACGCCGCCGGCAACATGTCGGACGCCGAACTGCACGAGCTGGAATGCGTCGCCTGCCCCTCGGCCGGCGCCTGCGGCGGGCAGTTCACCGCCAACACGATGGCGACGGTGAGCGAGGCGATCGGCCTCGCGCTGCCCGGCTCGGCCGGTTCGCCCGCGCCCTATGAGGACCGCGACCGCTTCGCCGCCGAGTCCGGGCGCGCCGTGATGGCGCTGATCGAGAGCGGGTTGCGCCCCCGCGACATCGTCACCCGCCGTTCCTTCGAGAACGCCGCCGTGGTGGTGGGCGCCACCGGCGGCTCGACCAATGCGGGGCTGCATCTGCCGGCGATGGCGCACGAGACCGGCATCCGCTTCACGATGGACGACGTAGTCGAGATCATGCGCCGCACGCCCTACATCGCCGACCTCAAGCCGGGCGGCAAATACGTCGCCCTCGACGTCCACAAGGTGGGCGGCATCCCGGTGATCCTGAAGGCGCTACTCGATGGCGGATTGCTGCACGGCGATTGCCTGACCGTCACCGGCAAGACGCTGGCCGAAACGCTGGAGAACGTCGTGTTCCCCGAGGGCCAGGACGTGGTCTATCCGGTGTCGCGCGCCATCTCGCGGACCGGCGGCGTGGTCGGGCTGAAGGGCAATCTCGCGCCCGACGGTGCGATCGTGAAGATCGCCGGGATGCACAATCTCCGCTTCGAGGGCACCGCGCTCTGCTTCAACTCGGAGGAGGAGGCGTTCGCGGCCGTGCAGGCGCGCGCCTACAAGGCCGACGATGTGATCGTCGTCCGTTACGAAGGGCCGAAGGGCGGCCCGGGGATGCGGGAGATGCTGTCCACGACGGCGGCGATCTACGGCCAGGGCATGGGCGAGCAGGTAGCCCTGATCACCGATGGCCGCTTCTCCGGCGGCACGCGCGGCTTCTGCATCGGCCATGTCGGGCCCGAGGCGGCGGTCGGCGGTCCGATCGCGCTGTTGCGCAACGGCGACCGGATCGTGATCGACGCCGAGCACGGGACCATTGACGTCGCGCTGTCCGAGGCCGAGCTCGCCGCCCGCCGCGCCGTCTGGACGCCGCGCAAGACCGACTACAATAGCGGCGCGATCTGGAAATATGCCCAAGCGGTCGGTCCGGCTCATCTCGGCGCGGTGACGCATCCCGGTGCTACGGCCGAGACCCATTGCTACGCCGACATTTGATGCTACCGGAGCGAGTCGGGCATCTTACTTCCTGGACGATCAATCATCACGGGTAAGCACGATGAGACGGATTCTTGGTTCGGCCCTTCTGCTTGGTCTGGTGGCCGGCACTGCTGCACCGGCGCTGGCGCAGCCGGGCTATCCACCGGTGCCGCCGCCACGCTACGAGGTGGTCCCTCCGCCCCCCGGCCCCGGGTACGTCCGGGAACCGGGCCACTGGCATTGGAACGGCTATCGGTACGTCTGGGTCCAGGGCCGCTACGTGATGGGAGGACCGCACTATGGGCATTATGTTCCCGGCCATTGGCACTTTAGCCGGGCGCGCGGCCAGTGGGTATGGCGACCGGCACATTGGGAGTAGCCGCGAGGAAGCGCCCGGCCGGATCGTTCCGACCGGGCCGCTTCCGCTACTTTCTGACCTTGATCCCAAGACCACGATTATCGGAACGGAAGTCATCCATAGCAGTGCACGGGAAGCCTCTTCGTAGCGCCGGTCGTGACCACCCGGCCGGCGCTTCCGTTTCTAGTAAACGGGTGTAAACGTTCCGATCACGCCAGCAACTCCACAACCACGGGCACATGGTCGGACGGCTGCGGCTCGCCGCGCTCGCGGCGGTCGGGCTCGGCGCATCCCACACGCTCGGCAAGTGTGGGGGAGAGCAGGATGTGGTCGATGCGCAGCCCCAGGTCACGCTGCCACGCACCGGCCTGATAATCCCAGAACGTGTACATTGGGCCGTGCGGATGGATCTCGCGTACGGCGTCGCTGAGCCCGAGCCAGAGCAGACGGCGGAAGCGCGCGCGGGTCTCGGGGCGCACCAGCGCGTCGGTGGGCGGCAGGGTTCCCGGCGCGGCGTCGTCCGCTGCGGGACAGACGTTGAAATCCCCGGCGATCACGGTCGGCCGATCGGCTTCCAGCAGCGTCGCCGCGCGCTCGGCGAGCCGGTCCAACCAGGCGAGTTTGTAGGCGAAGCCGTCAGCGCCGCCGGAGTTGCCGTTCGGCAGGTAGATGCCCGCGATGGTCATGCCGTCCGCTTCGATCTCCAGGTATCGTGCCTGGGCATCGTCACCTGCCAGACCGGGCAAGCGCCGATGACTGACGGCGAACGGCACGCGCGCGAGGACGGCAACGCCGTTATATGCCTTCTGCCCGACCGTCTCGGCCGTGTAGCCGAGCCCGTGAAAGGCGAGCGCGGGAAAGGCCGCCTGCTCGCACTTGGTCTCTTGCAGCAAGAGGATGTCGGGTTGCGCCTTCTCCAGCCAACGGCAGACATGCTGTTCGCGCTGACGGATCGAGTTGACGTTCCAAGTGGCGATCTTCACAAGGCTGGAACTTCAATCCACCGAAAAACTCGTCCCGCAGCCGCAGGCCGACTTGGCGTTCGGATTCCGCACCGCGAAGTGGCTGCCCATGAGTTGGTCCGTGTAATCCAGCTCGGCCCCGGCGAGCAGGTCGAGGCTGGTCGGGTCCAGGACCACCTGGGCCGCACCATGCTCGATCACCACGTCATCGGGCTGGCGAGCCTCGTCCAGTTCGAAGCGGTATTGGAAGCCGCTGCAACCGCCCGCCAGAACGGCCACACGCAAGGCGGTCGGGCGGCCTTCGCTGGCCACGATCTCGGTGATGCGGGCGGCGGCGCGATCGGTCAGCGCGAAGGATGGGTTCGAGTCCATGGGCCCAAGATAAGGCGCGGCGGAGCCGAATTGAAGCGGCGCGCCGCGCGGTGTAAGCCCGGCCGCCATGAGCCTGCCGCGCCGTGAGCCAGCCGCTTGGGCCGTCTGCGCCGGGACGAGCCGTGGCCGGCTCCACCCCGAGCCGGAGGCGTCCACACGCTCGCCGTGGCAGCGGGATCGCGACCGGATCATCCACTGCTCCGCCTTCCGCCGCCTGCAATACAAGACCCAGGTGTTCGTCAACCACGAGGGCGATTTCTTCCGCACTCGGCTGACCCACTCGATCGAGGTGGCGCAGATCGCGCGTTCCATTGCCCGCGCGCTCGGGCTCGACGAGGATCTCACCGAGGCGCTGGCGCTGGCGCACGACCTCGGCCATCCGCCGTTCGGCCATGCCGGGGAGGAGGCGCTCAACCTGGCGATGAAGCCGCATGGTGGCTTCGACCATAACGCCCAGAGCCTGCGGGTGGTCACGTTGCTGGAAAGCCGCTACGCCGGATTCGACGGGCTCAATCTGACCTGGGAGACGCTGGAAGGCCTGGTCAAGCACAACGGGCCGTTGACCAAGCCGCCCGGGTACATCGCGGAGTATAACGAGCGCCACCGGCTCGAACTTGGCACGTACGCGAGCGCGGAGGCGCAGACGGCGGCACTGGCCGATGACATCGCCTATCACAGCCACGACCTCGATGATGGACTGCGCGCCCGCCTCTTCGGTCCCGACGAGATCGCGCATCTGCCGGTGGTGGGCGACGCGGTCCTCGCCGCCCGGCGCGCGAGCCTGGACGTGCCGCCGCCCCGGCTGCGCCATGAGACGATCCGCCGCGTGATCGACGCGCTGATCAGTGACGTGATCGAGGAGAGTCGCCGGCGGCTCGCCAAGCTGGCGCCCCAAGATGCCGATGCGGTACGGCGGGCGAAGCGGCGGATGGTCACGTTCGGTCCGGCGATGGCGGAAGCCAACCAGGCGATCAAGGAATTCCTGTTCGCCCGCATGTACCGCCATTGGCGGGTTAACCGGATGACCACGAAGGCCCGCCGGCTGACCGAGGAACTGTTCCGGCTGCTGCACGCAGACCCGAGCCTGCTGCCCGACGACTGGCGGGCGCGCGCTGGGGAGGGCGGGACGCAGCGCGCGGCCAGCACGGTGGGCGACTACGTGGCCGGGATGACTGACCGGTTCGCGATGGACGAGCACCGGCGGCTGACCGATATTGGCGTGTCGGGATAGCGGCCGCTTGACAACTGGGCCAATGTGACCACAGGTAGTCACATACCGAGGGTCCGCCGATGAAGACTTTGCATCTCCGTGAGGCCAAGGCGACCTTCTCCGCTATCGTGGAAGCCGCGGAGAAGGGTGAGGCCACTGTCGTGACGAAACATGGCCGGCCAGCCGCGATGGTTGTCCCCGTCGAGGACGGACGCCGCATTTACGCCAGTGACCACCCCTCCTTCGCCTCATTGCTCATGGGCATTCCACACGAGTTGGAGACCGAGCGGGACACAACGCCGGTGCGTGAGGTTGATTTGTGACGGGCTATCTGCTCGACACGAACATCGTCAGCGCCTTCGCACCGGGCAAAACACCTATCTCGCCGGCAATGGCGACCTGGTTCACGCGTCAGACTGATCGCCTGTTCTTGTCTGCGGTTTCGGTTATCGAGATCGAGGCCGGCATCCAAAAGCTGCGCCGTGCCGGAGCCACTCTCCGGGCCGACGATTTGCGCGTTTGGTTTGGGCGAATCCTGAACCTGTACGGTGAGAGGATTCTGCCGTTGGACATCACGATCGGGCGTTCCGCTGGGATCATGACTGATAGCGCGCGGGCAACAGGCGTGAACCCGGGGCTTGCCGATATCGCAATCGCTGCGACGGCCGATGTCCGTGGACTGATCGTGTTGACGCGAAACAGGAAGCACTTCGGACCGCTCGGGATAGCGGTCCTCGATCCCTTCGAGGAACCGCTTCCGCTGGAGCTTCCATGACCGATCTGTTCTCCTCAATCCGCGACCGCGTATTGTCCGCACTTCGTGAAATCGTCGCCGACTTGCCGGACGACGTCGCTGCGCGCGTGGAGGTCACGCCCACGCGCGAGCAAGCGCATGGCGATGTAGCGAGCAATGCCGCACTGGTCGCGGCCAAGATCGCGCGCCAGCCGCCCACCAAGCTTGCCTTGAGCTTGGTGGGCGTGTTGCGAAGCTACCCCGAGATCGCCGAGGCCGTTTCAGCGGGGCCGGGCTTCGTCAACATCCGGCTCAAGCCGGAGGCGCTGCGCGCGGTCCTACCTGCTATCCTGCGGGCGGGCGAGGCGTATGGGGATTGCAAGTCCGGCGCTGGGCTTGTGGTGAATGTGGAATTCGTTTCCGCCAACCCTACCGGTCCCATGCATATCGGCCACTGCCGCGGCGCCGTGGTCGGCGATGCGCTCGCTAACCTACTCGCGAAGGCGGGTTACGTCGTCACGAAGGAGTATTACGTAAACGATTCCGGCGCCCAGGTCACGGCTCTCGCCTGGGCGGCGTACTGGCGCTACCTCCAGGCGATCGGCAGCCCACTTACCGAGAAGGAGTTCGGCGCGGAAGTTCCCGGCGGCCTACAGTACCGCGGCGAGTACCTAATCCCGATCGGCGCGGAACTCGCGGCCATGCATGGCCCCGCGCTCGCAAGCGACAGCGGCGGGATCGCCGCCCCGGAAATCTGGCTGCCCCGGGTGCGGGATTTCACCATCGACGAGATGATGCGTGACATGCGCGACGACCTCACGCTACTCGGCGTGCGCCAGGACGTGTTCAGCTCCGAGCGTTCGCTGGTGGAGAGTGGGGCAGTGGACGCCCTGATCGGGCGGCTGCGCGGTGAAGACCTGGTCTATGAGGGTGTGCTGGAACCGCCGAAGGGCAAGGTGCCGGAAGATTGGGAGCCGCGCCCGCAGACGCTGTTCCGCGCGACCCGGTTCGGCGACGACGTTGATCGCCCGCTGCGCAAGTCCGATGGCTCGAACACCTACTTCGCCAACGACATCGCCTATCACGCCGACAAGGTAGCTCGCGGCTTCAAGCTGCTAATCGACGTGCTCGGCGCCGACCACGGCGGCTACGTCCCACGGCTCAAGGCCGCCGTGAAGGCGGTCTCGCACGGTGAAGCGGAGCTGGAGGCCGTGTTGTGTCAGATCGTGCATGTCGTGCGGGGCGGTCAGGCGTTGCCGATGTCCAAGCGCGCCGGTACCTATGTCACGCTGCGCGACCTGATCGACGAGGTCGGCAAGGACGCCGTCCGGTTCACCATGCTGACGCGCAAGCCGGACGCGCAGATGGAGTTCGATGTCGACCAGGTGGTGGCGCAGACGCGGGACAACCCGGTGTTCTACGTGCAATACGCGCACGCCCGCTGCCGCTCCGTCCTGCGCGCGGCGGCCGAGATGTTCGGCGCGGAGCCGACCGGCGATGCCGCGCTGGCCGATGTTTCGCTCGACAGCCTAGGGGCCGAACCGGAGCTTGCCGTGATCCGGCGACTGAGCGCCTGGCCGCGTACTGTGCAGGCCGCGGCGGATGCGCGCGAGCCGCACCGAATTGCGTTTTATCTCTATGATTTGGCAGCCGACTTTCATATGCTCTGGAACCGAGGCAAGGATGATTCCACGCTGCGGTTCCTGCAAGCGGAGCGGCCGGTCGAAAGCCTGGCCCGGCTCGCGCTCGTTGCCGCTACCGCGACCGTGATCCGCTCCGGCCTCGCCGTGATGGGTGTCGCGCCCGTCGAGGAAATGCGCTGACCTTGGAAGTGAGAGGGGCTTTGTCGGACGAACTGAGCGGCAGAACGCCGACCTACCGGGTTGCCCGCTCGCGCGGGCTCGATCCGGCGACCAAGAGGCTGGCCCTGATCGCGGTAGGGCTTGGCAGCGCGTTGTTCGTGGTGATCGGGGCTTGGTCGGCAATGGGGGCCGGCGGGGGCAGCATCCCGGTGATCGCTCCGCCGGCGGGGCCGGTGCGCGTGAAGCCGGCGGACCCGGGCGGGATGAAGCTCGCCGGGGAAAACGATTTCATCCTCTCGGGCAGCGCGGAAAACGGTAGCGCCGGCAAGCTGGCGCCGTTGCCCGAGACGCCCGACCCGCAGGCGCTCACACCCACGGCTGAGCCCTTGACCGCTGCCGAGCCGCCGGCGGCTGTCCCGGCCAGGCCGAACGCCCCCGTTTCGCCGGCGACCGCTCCGACAGCGGCTTCTCGCGGGACGGACGCTGCCCCTCCAACCCGCCCAGCGGAACCCCCAGCTCCGGCTTCGGCGACAGACAAGGACGCGACCATCGGGCAAGCCCCCGCCGGTGGCGCGAACACGGTTGTCGTGCAGCTCGCCGCTTTGCCGACGAAGGAGGAGGCGGAGGCCGAATGGCACGTTCTTGAACGGAGGATGCCCAAAATCCTCGGCAGCCGGGCGCCCTCGATCGTCCGGGCCGAGATCGATGGCCGGACCTGGTGGCGCGTACGAGCCGGAGGTTTCGCCGATCCGACCCAGGCGCGGGATTTCTGCGAGCGCGTGCGCGCCAAGGGCAGTGCCTGCTCGGTCGCGCGGTTCTAGCAGGCACTTACATGTCGGTTGCCGCTAGGCTGAGCAACCCGCGCCCATGAAGGCCGCGATAGTCGGGCTCCAGGGGCCGGCGCTGCTGGGCGAGGAGGCGGGGATGTTGCGAGCGCACCCGCCCGCCGGGGTGATCCTGTTTGGCCGCAACGTGCAAGACAAGGGGCAGCTTCGCGCGCTGATCGCCGCCGTGCGGCGAGAGCTTCCGCGCGAGGCCGTACTGATGGTGGATCAAGAGGGCGGGCGTGTGGCGAGGCTGAGCCCGCCTCACTGGCGGGAGCATCCGCCGGCAGCCGTTATAGGCCAACTATTCGCAGCCGATGCGGTGGCGGGAGAGCGCGCGGCCTGGCTCACCGGCGCATTGATCGGGCTCGACTGCGCCGAGGCGGGATTCGATGTGGTTGCGGCGCCGGTGCTCGATCTCGCAGTTCCGGGCGCGCATGGCGTGATCGGCGATCGTGCGTTTGGCGCCAACCCGCGCGCCGTGGCCCGGCTCGGGCGCACGATGGCGGCAGGTCTGCTCGCCGCCGGCATCCTGCCGGTCGCCAAGCATGCGCCTGGCCACGGCCGGGCGATGGTGGACAGCCACCATGCCCTGCCGCGAGTCGATGCCGAGGACGTCGAGGACGATATCCTGCCGTTCGCCTTGAATGCCGACCTGCCCTGGGCCATGACGGCGCATATCGTGTATCCGGGGTGGGACGAGATGCTGCCCGCTACCCTGTCCGCCGTCGTGATCGGGGGCGTTATCCGCGGCAGGATCGGGTTCCGAGGAGTGCTGGTGAGCGACGATTTGGCCATGCAGGCGCTGTCGGGCGAACCCGCCGAGCGGGCCTGTCGCGCGCTCGCGGCAGGCTGCGACATCGCCCTTTACTGCGCCGGCGACTTCGCCCGCACCGCGACTTTGTTGGCCAATTGCCCGGACCTCGCGCCAGCCGCCGCCGCGCGGCTGAACGCGGCGCGCGCCATCGCGGCCCACAGCCGGGTGGCGCTCAATGCCGACTCGCTGGCGGCCGAGCGCGACCGGCTGCTGGGATGACCGAGTCAATCCTGGGCATTGCCCTGGCGGCGATCGCCGCCATTCTCGCGATCACCTTGCACGAGGCCTCGCACGGCTACGCGGCGCTGGCGCTCGGGGATGACACCGCGCGCGTCGCGGGGCGGCTGTCGCTCAACCCGCTGCGGCATGTCGATCGGGTGGGCACGATCCTGCTGCCCGGCGCGCTGCTGATCGGCCAATTACTCACCATCGGTCGGGTCGTTTTCATGTTTGGCTGGGCGAAGCCGGTGCCGGTGTCGGCCTGGCGGTTCCGCGATCCCCGCCGAGGCATGATGGCGGTTGCCGCCGCCGGGCCGGCGACGAATTTCGTCCTTGCTTGGCTCGCCGCCTTGTTCCTACCTCGGCCCGTAATGGTGATGCCGGGTATCGGCGCCTACCTCGACCAGGTGTTCGGGATGCATCCGCTGCTCGCCACGTTCCTGGTGTCGTTCATCACCTACAACCTCATCCTTGGCCTGTTCAACCTGATTCCGATCCCGCCGCTGGACGGCGGGCGCATCGTAGTCGGGCTGCTGCCGCTCGGGATGGCGCGCGTCTGGGCACGGCTGGAGCGCGCCGGCATCGTGCTCGTGCTGCTGGTCGTATTCGTGCTGCCGGCGCTGCTGGGCGAGTTCGGAATCGTTTTTGATCCGTTCCGGGAGGGGCTGGGCAGCGTGCTGCCGTGGGCCATCCGGGTCACGCTCATGCTCTCCGGGCACAACATCGGCGCGGCGGGCAATGAACACTTTGCCCTCTGACGCTTCGCCTCCGGATTCGCTGGTGCTGCGGCTCGACGGGTTCGAAGGGCCGCTCGACCTGTTGCTGGATTTGGCGCGCGCGCAGAAGATCGACCTCGCCCGCATCTCCATCCTGGCTTTGGTCGAGCAATATCTCGCGGTGATCGAGGGCGCGCGGCAGCTTCGGCTGGAGTTGGCGGCGGACTGGCTCGTGATGGCCGCCTGGCTCGCCTGGCTCAAATCGCGCCTGCTGGTCCCCGAGACGCCGGATGCCGCCGAAGAGGGCGAGGACGCCGCCGAAGTTCTGGCGGGGCGGCTGCGCGATTTGCAGGTGATCCGCGCCGCCGCCGCCTGGCTCGGGGCGCGTCCGCAGCTCGGGCTCGATGTGTTCGCGCGCGGCGCGCCGGAGGACCATACCGAGATCGACCGCTCTCGTCTGGCGCTCGATATCCCGGCGTTGATGCGCGCCTATGTCGGCGCGGTGCGCCGGGCGGCGGGTACGCGCCGCTATCGCCCGCGACCGCTGACCTTCTGGTCGGTGCAGGACGCGCTCGCCCGGCTGGCCACGATGCTTGGACGCCGGCCGGATAGCTTACCCCCGTGGGCGAGCCTGGAGCGGTTCTTGCCGGAGATGCTGCCAAGCGGCCCCGAGCGGCGCGCCGCGTTCGCCAGCATACTTATGGCGGGGTTGGAGCTGGCTCGGGACGGAGCGGTGCGGCTACGCCAGGACGAGCCGTTCGGGCCGATCCTGGTCGCGCGCGCGGATTGGGTGACTGAGCCGGTGAAGGAGGAGGCATGACCGACACGCCGGATGAAGATAGCCTGCGCGTCGCCGAGGCGTTGGTGTTCGCTAGCGCCGGGCCGGTCGGCGCCCGCGCGCTGGCTCAGCTTCTATCCGAACGGGTGGAGCCTGAGGCGGTGATGGCGGCCCTGCGCGAACGTTACTCGGGCCGTGGGGTCGAATTGGTCGAGGTGGCGGGTGGGGTGATGTTCCGGAGTGCCCCCGACCTCGCGCCGCTACTGCGCAAGGTGGTCGAGGTTCCGCGCCGCCTTCCGCGCGCGTCGATGGAGACGCTGGCGATCGTCGCCTATCACCAGCCGGTCACGCGCGCCGAGATCGAGGAGATCCGTGGCGCGAGCTTGGCCCAACAGACACTGGACGCGCTGCTGGAGGCGGAGCTGATCACGCCCGCCGGCCGAAGGGAAACCGTCGGCCGGCCGACGCTGTGGGCCACCACGCCCGCTTTCCTCGCTCGCTTCGGCCTCAAGGACCTGCGCGAGCTGCCCCGTAGGGAGGATTTGCTGGTCGAGCCGCCGTCGGCGGTTACGCCCCCTCCGCCCGGCCCTCTTCCGCAAGGGGAGGGGGAGTAGCGGCCGGGTCGAGCGCTTCGTGAATCACGCGCGCCAGCTTTGCTTGGGAGTACGGCTTGGGCAGTAGCTTAATGCCGGACCCTTCCATTCCGGCAGCGCCGGGCGTGCTGGACGCGTTGCTCGCCATGAATCCGGAGGTGAGCACTGCCCGAAGTGACGGCCGGCGGGCCTGGGCCGCGCGCACTAGGTCGATACCGCTCATGCCGCCTGGCATCACCATGTCGGTCAGCAATAGGCTTACCGACGGCGTCTCGGGCGCGGCCAGCAGCTCCAGCGCCTCCGGGCCGTTCGCCGCCGCTAGGGTGTCGTATCCAAGGTCGGCGAGCTGAATGACGACCAGTTCGCGTACGTCCGCATCGTCCTCCACCACCAGGATCGTGCCCGAGCCTCGCTCGACCGAGGGCGCGGCGACGGGCTGCGCTGGCTCATGCGCCACGCGGGGCAAATGCATCCGGACCGTGGTGCCGACGCCGCGGCTGCTGTCGATCGTGAGAAAGCCGCCCGATTGGCGCAGAAGGCCGTACACCTGGCTGAGACCAAGCCCGGTGCCCTTCCCAAGCCCTTTTGTGGTAAAGAACGGCTCGGTGGCGCGCTCCAGCACGTCGGGCGTCATGCCTGTACCGGTGTCCGCCACATCCACGGTAACGTAAGTTCCAACTTGCGCGTAGGGGTGGCGTGCCGCGTCGCTGTGATCGATCGCGACGTATCCCGTACGGATGGCCAATCGGCCGCCCTCGGGCATGGCGTCGCGCGAGTTCACGACGAGGTTGAGCAGTGCGGAGCCGAACTGAGCCGGGTCCACCATGCATGCACCCGCCTCGGGGTTTAGGGCCAGCTCGACCTCGACCGCGTCTCCGAGGATGCGTGCCGCCAGCACATCCAGTTCGCGTACCATGTCGTTGATCGCCCGGCTCTCCGGCCGGAGCGTCTGGCGGCGGGCGTAGGCCAGGAGCTGGGAGGTGAGTTGCGCGCCCCTCGTGACCCCTTTTTGGGCGGTGGCGACCAGCCGTGCAAGATTGGGGTTGTCGGCCACCGCTCGGGCCAGCAGCTCCAAATTGCCGCCGATCACCAACAGCAGATTGTTGAAATCGTGTGCCACGCCGCCGGTGAGCTGGCCGACGGCCTCCATCTTCTGTGCCTGGCGCAGCGCGTCCTCGGTCTGCCGTCGCTCCTCCACCGCCGAGGCGACGCGTCTCTCCAGGGTCTCGTTGAGCTGGCGCAGCGCCTGCTCCGCCTGCCTTCGCTCAAGCGCCACGCCAAGCAGATTGGCCATGCCCTGGAGGAAATCGACGTCGTGCTCGGAGAAAGCGCCCGGCTGCTGGCCATCCACCTCCAGCACGCCGAACGGTTTGCCCTCCCCGAGCAAGATGACGTTGACTGCCCGCTGCACTCCATGCTGCGCCAGCAGTTCCGGGGTGCGGAACCGGCTTTCCTCCGAGAGATGGTTGGAGATGACGGGCTTGCCGGTGTGAAGCGCGTAGCCAGCTGGCGAATCGAGTTCGGCGCCAAGCGTGGCGTGCCCCACCACCCCCGGTTCCCAGCCCACGCCCGCCCGCACCAGCAGCCTGTTCAACTCAGGCAGGTATTCCAGCACCTTGGCGTAGCGGGTCTCCAAGCCAAGCGCGGACAGCCGCGCCGCTTCCTCGAGCAGACCCTCGAAGTCCACGCCAGACAGCGCCCGCCGGCCCAATTCGGCGAGCAACGCCTGCTGGCGGAGGCGCACTTGTAGCTCTTGTTTCGGCTCCGAAGCCCCGGTCTCGGTCACGCCGACTTTTCCTCATTTTGGCTATTGGCATCTGTCCCCATCGGACGGAGCACGGTCAAGCCGCTAATGGATTAAGGCTTCGACCGGATTGGTGCGAGGCCTTGCCCGGCTTTCCCGATGTTCACCGACGGCGTGTTCCCGCCGGGGCGGTTTCCTGCTAGCAAGCCGGTCGGAGACGTTTCCCGTTATGTTCGATTTCGCCTGGTCCGAGTTCGCCGTCATCGCGGTCGTCGCCCTGATCTGCATCGGGCCGAAGGACATGCCCGTGGCGATCCGCGCCGCCGCGGGATGGATCAAGAAGGCGCGCCGCATGGCCTCCGAGTTCCAGACCCATGTGGACGAGATGGTGCGCGAGGCGAACCTCCAGGAAGTGCGCGATCACATCAGCGATCTGCGCAGCCTCAATGTCGCAGGTGCGATCGAGCGCATGGTGGACACCGACGGCTCGATTCGCCGCACCTTTACAGAAAATCCGCTCAATCCCTCCCCGGCACGGACGGCGGAGGTCACGGGCGCCGCATTCGAGGAGCTGGCTGCGGGCGATGTGGCCGTGGCGGAGCGGCCGGCGGCCGGGCCGGCGGAGTCTCTGCCCGAGCCGATTATGGCCGGCCCCGATCCCCTCCCGAGCCCGTCCAATTGGCTGGAAGACGAGCCCTTGGTGCGGTCGTCCGGCGAGCTGCCGCGAGAGGCGCCGGCCTTCATTCCGCCAGGGGCCGCCGTGCCGCCGCGCGGGGTGATCGCGACGCCGGAGCCGCCCGCTTTGGTCCCGCCGGCGTTCATCCCGCCGGAGATCGCGACACGCTTGACACCTGGCCCTTGATCTCGGCCGCGTTCCCTGAAAGCTTCGGTATGACAGTGGCCAAGCTCAACAACATCGAAGACACGATCGACGACAAGCCGATGCCGTTGCTCGACCATCTGGTCGAGCTACGCCGCCGGCTGATGTGGGCGATGGCGGCGTTCCTGATCGCCTTCTTCGCCTGTTACTACTTCTCAAGCGCCATCTATTACTTCCTGGCCGAGCCGCTGGCGCGCGTGCTGGTGCGACCCGGCGGGGCGCCGACGCCGCACCTGATCTACACCCAGCTCTACGAGGTGTTCTTCACGAAGATCAAGGTGGCGATGTTCGGCGCCTTGTTTTTCGCATTCCCGATCATCGCGACGCAGATCTGGCTGTTCATCGCACCGGGCCTGTACCGCAGCGAGAAGCGGGCGCTGCTGCCGTTCCTGCTGGCCAGTCCAATATTGTTCC
Source organism: uncultured Pseudomonadota bacterium (assembly GCA_963849305.1). GTDB lineage: Bacteria > Pseudomonadota > Alphaproteobacteria > Acetobacterales > Acetobacteraceae > CAWKGV01. The sequence goes on along the minus strand of CAWKGV010000006.1, from coordinate 218,511 downwards.
TGATGGGCAGCGCACTCGCCTACTACGTCGTGTTCCCCTTCGCGTGGAAGTTCTTCGCGAGCTTCCAGTCGCCGACGGGCGGCGGCGGCGTGCCGATCGAACTGCTGCCACGGGTGAGCGAATATCTCGACCTGGTGATGAAGCTGATCTTCGCCTTCGGCATCACCTTCCAGCTTCCGGTGCTGCTGACCTTGCTCGCCAAGGTGGGCATCGTCTCCGCCAAGTCGCTCGGGCGGTTCCGGCGTTACGCGTATGTCGGGATGTTCGTGATCGCCGCGATCCTGGCGCCGCCAGACGTCATCACGCAATGCAGCCTCGCGCTGCCGCTGATCGCGCTGTACGAGATTTCGGTGGTCGCGGCGAAGCTGGTCGAGCCGAAGCCGATCGAGGTCTGAGCTGTGCACGATATCCGCGCGATCCGCGCCGATCCGGCTGGGTTCGACGCCGCGATGGCACGGCGCGGCTTGCCGCCCGCCACGGCCGGCCTTCTCGCGCGCGATGCCGAGCGGCGCGCGGTTTTGACGGCGTTGCAGGAAAAGCAGGCCCGACACAACGCGGTCTCCAAGCAGATTGCCGAGTTCCGCCGCGAAGGCGCACCGATTGACCAGCGAATTCTCGAATCGGCGCAGCTAAAGCAAGAGATGGCTGGGCTGGAGAAGCGCGCCGCGGAGTTCGACCAGGAAATCAGGGACGCACTCGCTTCCCTCCCCAACATACTCGATCCGGATGTGCCAGACGGGCTGGACGAGAGCGCCAATGTGCTGCTGGCGCGGCACGGTGCGCCGCGCGACCTCGGGTTCCAGCCGCGCCAGCATTTCGAGCTGGGCGAGGCGCTCGGGATGATGGACTTTGCCATGGCCGCGAAACTCGCCGGCAGCCGGTTTGTGGTGTTGCGGGGCGCGCTGGCGCGGCTGGAGCGAGCGCTCGGCCAATTCATGATTGACCTGCATACGCGCGAGCGGGGCTACACCGAACTTTTCGTGCCGCTGCTGGTGAACGACACGGCCCTGTTCGGCACCAACCAGTTGCCGAAATTCGCCGAGGACCAGTTTCGCACCACGGACGGGCGATGGCTCATTCCGACCGCCGAGGTTCCGCTGACCAACACGGTGTCCGGCGAGATCGTGGCTGAGAAGGATCTTCCGCTCCGGCTGACCGCTCTGACCGACTGCTTCCGCGCCGAAGCGGGCGCGGCCGGACGCGACACGCGCGGGATGCTGCGCCAGCACCAGTTCCGCAAGGTGGAACTCGTCTCCATTACTCGCCCGGAGAACAGCGCCGAGGAGCACGAGAGGATGACGCGCTGCGCCGAGACGGTGCTGCGGCTTCTGGAGGTGCCTTATCGCCGCGTGGTCCTGTGCGCGGGCGACACGGGCTTTGGGGCTGCCAAGACGTTCGATCTCGAAGTCTGGCTGCCCGGTCAGCAGGCATGGCGGGAAATCAGCTCGTGCTCGAACTGCCGCGACTTCCAGGCGCGGCGGATGAATGCGCGGTTCCGTTCCGCCGATGGCAAGGGGCTGGCCTACGTTCACACGCTGAACGGTTCGGGCGTGGCGGTCGGGCGAGCGTTGATCGCGGTGATGGAGAACCATCAGCAGGCCGATAGCTCGATTCTAATCCCGCAGGCGCTGTGGCCGTACATGGGCGGGATGGAGCGGATCGCGCGAGACTGAGCATCGGCGGCGCGCGAAACGTGCCATGATCCTGCCCGTCAGCGAGGGGGAGCAGCGACATGGCCGCACAGGTCAAAGCCACGCCGGACGGATATCACGCCATCACCCCGTACTTGATCGTGCGCGGCGGCGCGGCGGCGATCACGTTCTACCGCAAGGTGTTCGGCGCGGACGAGCGGATGCGCCTGCCGGGGCCGGACGGGAAGATCGGTCATGCCGAGATCGCCATTGGCGATTCGCTGCTCATGCTGGCCGACGAGAACCCAGAGCACGGGGCGGTGGCGCCGGGGCCGGAAGGCTCCAGCGCGGTTACACTACACTTGTACGTGAACGATGCCAATGCCACGGTTCGCGCGGCCGAAGCGGCGGGGGCTACGGTGCTGCGGCCGGTCGAGACCAAGTTTTATGGGGATCGAAGCGGCACGGTCCGCGACCCGTTCGGCCATGTCTGGCACGTATCCACCCATGTCGAGAATGTCGCACCCGAGGAGATCGCCCGCCGCGCCGCCGCGCTGGCGGGAGGGTAGGCGGATGCAGCTCCAGGACATCGCCCAGGTAATCCGCAGCAAGAACGCCGGGCCGCGCCGGCTGACCTTGGACGTGATGTTCGCCTCCGACGCCGATTACCAGCGCGTCGCCCAATCACCCGCGCTGGAGCGCGAGCGCATCGCCGCGCTCTATCGCCTCGCACCGGAGGACGTGACGGTGATCCCGTATCCGCTCGGCCGCGCCATCAAGATCACGCTCGCCCGCGCGGTCATGGCGGGCGATCCGGGCGACAAGGACGTGTATGGCGCGCAGCAGCACGCGCCGCTGTTGGAGATCGAGGTGTGACGTTATTTGCTCGAACTCCTCGCCCTGGCCCCCTGCCGCAAGGGGAGGGGAAGTCGATGCCGCGACCAAACGCCCCACTTTCTTTGCGGGAGGGATTGGGGGAAGGGTCAAAACGAAGGGCTGCCCGTGTGAGCGCGTCGGGACGCGTCCTGGACGCGATTCGCCGAGCACGGCGAAAGATGCGCTTCCTCGGCGCCTCCGGTCAGCTCGGCTACGGCATTCCGACGCCCGCCTTCGAGGCGGGGCTGGCGCGCCATCCCGACCTCATTGGCTGCGACATGGGTTCGATCGACATCGGCCCAACCTATCTCGGCAAGGGCGAGATGGCGACGGCGCCCGCCGCGACGCGGCGGGATTTGCGCAAGGCGTTGCTGGGCGCGCGCCGGCTCGACATCCCGCTGTTGATCGGCTCGGCCGGCTCGGCCGGCGCTGCTCCGCATCTGGACGCAACGCTCGCCATAATACGCGATATCGCCGGCGCAGAGGGCCTATCGTTCCGCCTAGGCGTGCTGCGCGCAGATATGCCGCGCGCACTGCTGAAGGACGCGGTGCGGTCGGGCAAGGTGGTCGGGTTGGACGGAATGTCCGCGCTCACCGAACAGGATGTGGACCAGGCCGCGCATGTAGTGGGCCAGATGGGCATGGGCGCGTTCCGCGGCGCGCTGGAGGCCGATATCGACGTGCTGATCGCGGGACGCGCCTGCGATACCGCGATCTTCGCGGCCCTGCCGACCATGCTTGGCTTCCCGACCGGCCTCGCCGTTCATATGGCGAAGATCATCGAGTGCGCCTCGCTCTGCTGTCTGCCGGGCGGACGGGACTCGATCCTCGCCACGCTGGATGACGAGGGATTCGAGCTGGAGAGCATGGCGCCGCAGCGCCGGGCCACCCCGGTCTCGGTCGCTGCGCATAGTATGTACGAGCAAGGCGACCCGTTCACGGTGCATGAGCCGGAAGGGATGCTGGACCTGGCCGCCGCTCGCTACGTCGCAATCGACGAGCGGCGCACGCGCGTCTCGGGCGCACGGTGGCAACCGTCTTCCGATCCCATGATCAAGCTCGAAGGCGCCGTCTGCATCGGCGAACGCGCCATCCTGCTGGCGGGTGCCGCCGACCCGCGCTTCATCGCTCATCACCGCGACATCCTGCCGGCCGCGGCTGAGGTGGTGCGTGAACTCGTTTGTGAGGACGCGCCGGAGGATTACACGCTGCGCTTCCGGGTCTATGGCGTGGACGGGGTGCGCATGGCGGTGGCCGAGGGCGAGCCGCCGCCGAGAGAGGTGTTCGTCTTGGGCGAGGTGATCGCCCCGACGCGCGGGCGCGCCGCCGAGGTGATGCGCACGACCAAGCAATACTTGCTGCACCACGGCTATCCGGGGCGGCTTTCGACGGCTGGGAACCTGGCCTTTCCGTTCACCCCGCCCGAGGTCTCCACCGGCCCGGCGTACCGCTTCAATATTTTCCACCTACTGCGCGCGACGGACCCGGACGGGCTGTTTCCGCTGGAGATAGAACGGGTCGGTTCCGGCGCGGACCGCGGATAGTGAGGTCATCAGCCGGAAGCCCTCCGGCGTTCATCGTTGCAAGATCCGCCGCCACCATGAGCGCGTCCGCCCGGCAGTGAACCCCATCTCCTGTTGCAGCGCGTTCAGGTCGAGTTTGACCACGTCGGCGAACCGCCCCTTCAGCACGAAATCCGGCACGCTGCGGGCGAATTGCGCCGCCTGGTTGGTATCGCCGCCGAAGCCGATGGTCAGTTCTCCGGCGCGCCGGTTGACCGCGACCCGCTCCTCGGCGTCGGCCAGCATGTCGGCGAGCTGATCGCGGAAGCGCCGGTGGCGGATGCCGAAATAATCGGCGAAATCCAGCGGTCGCGCCCAGGTAGGCAGCTCGCCGGTCGTCTCGGTCAGAATGTCGCGCAGAATCCCGGCCGAGCGTGCCAGCAAATCGGGGAAGGGCTCGGCATCCGCGTCGATCTCCGCGCGTATCGCCCGCACCTGTGGGATCAGGCGCTGCAAATAGGTGCGGTAGAGCGCGGTGCCGATCTCCTTCTGCGCCCTTCGCGCGATCCGCTCCGTTACCGAGCGATTCTCCGGGATCGCGGCGTCGATGTGGCACGTGACCATGCGCTTGGTGAGGTCGGGCGGGATGGTGCTGACGTCGCGGTTGGTCGTGAGCACGATCGGCGCATATAACCCGCTGATCTCGTGGTCGGTGCGCACCAGGTCGGGCACGTAGCGGGTGAACTTGTCGCGCGTCACGTCGTCGATCAGCAGCGGGATTGCCCCGAGCTTCTCGCGCAACCCGAGCGCGCTGTTGGCAGTGAACTGGCCGCTGCGGATCATCTTCTCGAAGCCGAACATCGAGCGCGCCACGACCCTCGTGAACAGGGTCTTGCCTCCGCTCGATCGGCCGTACAGCACCGCGTAAACCGGATAGACCCACGGGTCGATGCCGACCGGCACCGCTGCCTGGCGCAGATATGGAGCGGCCGGCGCGGCATAAAGCCAGACCAGGAAGGCCCAGTACACTTCCACCGCGCCGGCCGCATTGCCGAAGAACGCCAGGAAGCTTCCGAGATAATCGAGCAGCAGGCGGGCATCGCGCGCCACCTCGGCGGCCGGCAGAACCTCGTTCGAGGCCAGCCATTGCGCCGCGTCGAGATGCACCGTGCCGGTCGCGAAGTCGATATCGACCCGGGGAATGCGCTCGGTGGTCGCGTCGGCCAGCGGCCTCGCCTGGTGGCTGCGGATCACCCGCAGCATCGAGGCGGCGTTGACCACTGTGCGGCCGACCTTGTCCTTGGGCAGCGATAGTTCCTTCAGTTCGGCGCCGAGCGCGGCGGCCTGGCGCAGCGCGTCGGTGGCGAAGCCCGCGGGTGCGGGCCGCGGCGGCTGATCGACCAGCGCGACCCCGGCATTCAGCAGGCGCACGATCGGCACTTCCTCGAGCGCGAGCGGCGTCTCGCGCGCCACAAAGCCGCCGGCGCCCGCGTCGTCCGCCTTTGTCGTGGCGACCAGGGCATCCGGCTCGACCGGCACGCTGTCCTTCCAATCCCGCTGGTAATAGCCGTCGAACAGCGTCCAGGCCGCCTCTCCGTCGAAGGCGATAGTGGACCTCGTGCTGGCGGCCCTCGAACGCGGCGAGGCTCAGATTCGCCGAGCCGGTCAGCACGCGACGGCCGGCGGGGCCGGATAGCAGATAGAGCTTTTCATGACTGGGGCGCCCGCGCAGCAAGCGGAAGCGGAGGCTTCCATCGAGCACGCGCGCGAGCAGCGCCCGCCCAGAGCGCCCTAGCAGGCGCGACAGTGCCTCCACGAGCGCCTTCTGGTCGGCCAACGCATCCGCGAAACCGTATGCCTGGATGGTCTGGCTGGCCTGCGCCAGCGCCAGGTGCTCCTTGGAGAGAATGCTTTCCGAGCCGAAGACGACCTCCATCTCCGCCAGCCGCTCGGCAAGACGGAGCAGCAGCTCGATGCTGCTCGAGAAAGTGATGGCCTTGAGGGAAGTGAAGCCGGCGAACAGCTCCTCCCAGCTCGCTTGCTCTGCGGTGGCCAGCTCGGCGCGGAATACGGTCAGCGGCTTGGCGGCGGGCCGCGCCCCGGCGGTGCCGAACAGGTCCGCCGCCATCTGCCGCCCTCCGTCAGTCGCCCCGCAGTGCCCGGGTACTCGCGGCGCACAATCTCCATCAGCTCGGCGACCGAGGTGTTCTTGGCCTCGTTCTGGTAGGTGATCCGACCCCGCTGCATCAGAACGATGCGGTCGGCGATGTCGAGCGTCTGCGCGTAGTTGTGCATGATCATGGCGATGGAGAGGTCGCCCTTGGCCTTGAGCCGCAGGATCAGATCGACGATCAGCGCCGCCTCGCGCGCGCCCATCGCGGCCAGCGGCTCGTCGAGCAGCAGGATGCGTGCCTCCGAGTTCACGGCGCGCGCGACGGCAATGGCCTGGCGCTGCCCGCCGGAAAGGCGCTCCACCGGCAGATCGACCGAGGGGATATGCACGCCGATCTCGTCGAGCAGCTGGCTCGCGCGCCGGCGCATTGCGCGGTTGTTTAGTAGCCGGATCGGGCCGGGATACGTGATCTCCCGATTCAGAAAAAGGTTGTGGAAGATGCTGAGCGAGTTGGCGAGTGCGAGGTCCTGATAAACGCATTCGATTCCGAGCGCGCGGGCATGATCCACCGATCGCAGGGCGGTCTCACGGCCGTCGATGAACAATCGACCGCTGGTCTGCGGCTGGAAGCCGGTGAGGATCTTCATCAGCGTGGACTTCCCCGCGCCGTTGTCGCCGAGGATGCCGAGGATTTCGCCGCGGCTCAGTTCCAGCGAGACCCCATCGAGCGCCGTCACCGCACCGAACCGCTTCACGATATTGTCGGCGCGGAGCGCCCGGGGGGGGCCGCTCATGTCCGGCCTCCGGTTCGGGCCAGCCGCGTCATGTGGATGTTGAACATCATCGCGGCCAGAATCGCGCCGCCGAGAATGATGTTGAAGGTGAACGCGTTCACCCCAATCAGGGTGAACCCATCGCTCAGGATGCCGAGCACGCCGGCGCCGAGTAGTCCGCCGATGATCGTGCCGGACCCACCGGCCAGCGGCGTGCCCCCGATCACCCCAGCGGCGACCGCGAGGAACATCATCTGGTTGCCGCCGGCCTGCGGATCGATCGACGAAATTCGGAACGCCTCCAAGATTCCGGTGAAGCCGGCCAGCGCACCCATCAAGGTGAAATTACCGACCTTGATGCGGTTCACATGGATGCCGGCCTCACTGGCGCCGAGCAGGTTGGCGCCCGAAGCGATGGTGTGCAGCCCCCAGCGCGTGCGGCGCAGCAACACGTGCATGACCACCACGACCAGCAGCGCCCACAGGATCTCGCTGTAACCATACCCACCCATCACGCGGGCAAAGGTCTGGCCGCCCGGTGGCGTTGCCGGCGTGCCGTGCGAGATCGTGAGGGTGAGGCCGTTGATGAGGAACAACGTGCCGAGCGTGGTGACGAACGAGGGGACGCTGAGCAGCACCGTGACCGCGCCGTTAATGAACCCCACCGCCGCCCCGGAGCCGATGCCGAGGATCAAGGCCGCCCAGGTCGGGATGCCGGCCTCGGCCGCGAAGGCCATGACGAACGGGGCGAGGGCGAACACCATGCCGGCGGACAGGTCGATCTCGCCCTGAATCATCAACAAGATTTCGCCGCAGGCGATGATCGCCACCGGGGCGATGTATTGCGAGAGGTTCTCGAGGCTGGCGCTGGAGAGCAGGAAATCGTGATTGGCGGTTTCGAAATAGGCGATCAGCAGCAGCGCCACGACGAAGATACTGGCCTCCTGCCAGAGCAGGAAATAGTCCAGTAGGCGTCGGCGGGGAGCCGGGACGCGGGCAGACATGTGGGCGCGCGCTCAGGAGGTGATTGGGCCGGAGCGTTTGATGATCTCCGGCGCGGTGGAAGATCCCTCGTAGCGGGACTTGGTGGTGAGGTACGGGCCGACATTCGCCTTGGTGACGAATTTGAGCCCGGTATTGATGTCGGCCGGTCCGGTCAGTCCGCCCGAGACCAGGAACATGAACATCTCCATGACCGTGTAGAAGCCCTGCAGATACGCCTGCTGGTCGATGGTGAAGTCGAGGAACCCGTCGCTGATGAGCTGCAACGTGCGCGGCAGGAGATCGTAGCCGCCAGCGTGGACGCCCTTGGCGGGCAGGTTGGACTGCTGCATCACCTCGGCGACGCCCTGGGTGCTGCCCGCGTCCACCGCGAACATGCCCTTGAGGTTTTGGTGGCCGAGGTAGAAGGAGCGGATGCGCGACAGTTCCTCGTTCACGGTGGCGCCGCTCGCGATCGACTGCACGTCGATGTTCTTGCCGGACTTCTTGATCGCCGCGATGGCGCCGTCCATCCGCGGCTGGATGTTGAGCTGGCCGGGAGTGGCGATGAAGATCGCGACCAGCCCTGAATTTATCATCGAGACGATTCGCTCGCCCATCTGGTAGCCGGACTGATAGAGATCTTGGCCGATATAGGCGAGGCGCTTATTGCCGCTGCCGGGCGGCGCATCGGCGTTGTAGGCGAACACCGGGATGCCGGCCTCCAGTGCCCGCTCGGTCGGCGCGTTGAACGCCCTGGGATCGACGATCGGGACCGCGATCGCCGCTGCCTTGCTGGCGACCGCGGCGTTCATGGCATTCACCATCTGCCCGACATCCGCGTTCGCCGAACCGGTCCATTGGTAGTCGCAGCCGAGCAGCGCGGTGGCGTCCTGGATGCCGTACTGAGTGGGGACGAAGAACGGGTTGGTGGTGACGTGGTTGACGAACACCATCCGCCAGCGCGGGTGCGGAGGGAACGGGCCGGCGTCGGCTGCTCGCGCGGTGGTCGCGCCGCCAAGTAGCGCCAGCCCTCCGCCAAGGCCCGCGCCGTGCAGCATCGCCCGTCGTGCAATGCGAGTCCGTGCGGTATCATCCTTGACTTGCGTCATCGTTTTGCTCCTGCTATGACCGCCACCAGTCGATGGGTACTCAAGCATGACGGGGGCGGCGTTGAAAGTCCGCCGCCTCTCCTCCGCGAGTCGCGCGAACCCCGTAGTGCTGGCGGGCACTTGCTTCACGCCCCTGCCGGAGCAGCTGGACAGCTCGCCGAGACTTTACGTCGTCGTCGATACCGAGGCGGAGTTCGACTGGAGCCGGCCGCTCGACCGCTCCTTCGTCGCGGTCAGCGCGATGGTGGCGCAGGAGCGCGCCCAGGTGTTGTTCGACGGCTTTGGCCTGCGCCCGGTATATGTCGTGGACTACGCGGTCGCTTCGCAGCCCGAGGGCTACGAACCGTTGCGGCGCATCCTGGACCGTCAGGGCTGCGCGATCGGGGCGCATCTGCATCCCTGGATCAACCCGCCGTTCGAGGAGCCGGTTACCGAGCGCAACTCGTTTTGCGGGAACCTAACCCCCGATCTTGAGGAGCGGAAGCTCCGCGCCCTGGTTCGGGCGATCGAACGTGCGTTCCAGGTAAGACCGTTGTTTTTCCGGGCCGGCCGCTTCGGGATCGGCGCCAACACCTATGCCATTCTGGCTCGGCTGGGCTTCGCGGTCGATTTTAGCATCCTGCCGGTCTCCGATCTCCGCCGGAAAGGCGGGGCCGATTTCCGCCGCGCCCGGGCGGTACCCTATTGGGTGGAACCGGAGGGACTGCTGTCGGTGCCGGCCACGCGCGGACAGGTCGGCCGGCTCGCGCCGCTGCCGGACCGTTTGCAAGGCCTCGTGCAGTCGGCCCCGGCGCTTGCTTTGCGCCTGCCCGGTATCCTTGCCCGCCTCGGGCTGGTCAACACGGTCACGCTGACGCCGGAGGGGGTGCCGGCCGATGAACAGATCGCGTTGCTGCGCGCGATGCTGCGCGCCGGGCAGCGCACCTTCGTGCTGCACTACCACAGCCCCTCACTGGCGCCGGGCCATACGCCCTATGTCCGCACCGGGCGTGATCTTGCCCAATTGCTGGGCCGGATCGAGCGGGTATGCCGCTGCTTCTTCGACGACTTGGGCGGCCTGCCCGGCAACCCCGCCGACCTCCTGCCCACGCGTCTGCGTCACGCTCTGTGGCCCCCGGCCGACGTTCGAGCGCGCACGTAACGGTGGCCAGCAGCCCCCGCTTGCGCCAGCGCGGTACGGCTCATAGGATCGATGATTAAGAAGAAGCGCTGCATCGAGCCGCCAAGATCCAAGGAGGGAACGGATGCGATTCACGTTCTTCCACCTGATGCCGTGGCGCGACTTGCCGGACGATTTCCGCGAGAAGCATCGTTCCGTTTGGGTCGATATCGATCGGCGATTGTACGATCCCGTGAAGGGCCACGCACTCTACCACGAGTACATGGACATGCTTGAATACGCCGAGACGCTCGGCTTCGACGGGCTCGGCGTCAATGAGCACCACCAGAACGCCTATGGTCTGATGCCCTCGCCCAACCTGATCGCCGCCACCTTGGCGCGACGGACCTCGCGGGCGGCGCTGGTGGTGTTGGGCAACTCGATCGCGCTCTACAATCCGCCGACCCGCGTAGCCGAGGAGTTCGCCATGCTTGACGTGATGTCGGGCGGACGGCTAGTGGCCGGCTTCCCGGTCGGCACCTCGATGGACACCAATTTCTGCTACGGCCAGATCCCCGCGCTCACGCGCGAGAAATACGCCGAGGCGAACGAGCTGATCATGCGCGCGTGGCATGAAGACGAGCCGTTCGCGTTCAACGGTCGATACACGAAGCTGCGCTATGTCAACACCTGGCCGAAGCCGCTGCAGCAGCCGCATCCGCCGATTCACATTCCGGGCGGGGGTTCGGTGGAGACATATGATTTCTGTCTCGATAACACCTACTCCTATTCGTATCTCAGCTATTTCGGCTACATCCGTGCCCGCGCGGTGATGAAGGCGTATTGGGATCGTGTCGCAGATCGCGGCCTGGATGACTCGCCTTACCGCGCGGGCTTCGCGCAGGCGATCTGCGTTGGCGAGACGGACGCGGAAGCGGAACGACTCTACGCCGAGCATGTGAGTTACTTCTACAATCGCTGCCTGCACATATATCCCGCGTTCTTCGACGCGCCGGGATATCGCACTATCAAGACCATCAAGGCGGGCGCGCTGTCGCAATATTCGCCCGATCCGCACTGGCAGACGTTGAGCTGGAAGAACCTGCTCGACGACGCTTTCGTCATCGCCGGCAGCCCGGCGACAGTGCGCGACAAGCTAGAGGAATTGGTCAGCAGCTTGCGCGTCGGCAACCTATTCTGCCTGCTGCATATTGGCGATATGTCGAAAGAGAAGGCGATGCACTCCACGCGGCTGTTCGCCGAGAAGGTGATGCCCGCGTTCCGCGACCGCTGGGCGGACTACGCCGACGATGGCCGGTTCTGGTGCCATCCGCTCGGCGAGCGCGCCACGCCTGCGCCGGTCGCCGCCGCGGGGAGGCTGCCATGATCGTGCTCCGGACCGTCAGCACTCACCACGCTCCGGTCCAAGTACTGGAGGGCGGAGAGGGCGAAGATATCGTGCTGCTGCACGATGCCGGCGGCATCACCGCCGAGCATCCGTTCCTGCACGCGCTGGCGCAACGCTACCGGGTCCATGCGCCACTGCTGCCGGGCTACGGCGATTCGGAGGAGGCGCCGTCGATCCGCGACATGCTGGATGTGACGCTGCACAGTTTCGACGTGCTGGAGGCGCTCGGCCTGCGGCGGCCGATGCTGATCGGCTGCTCTCTCGGTGGCATGATCGCCGCCGAGATGGCCGCTATCGCGCCGCACGAGGTCGAGAAGCTGATCCTGATCGCGCCGGCCGGCCTGTGGCTGGACGAACACCCGATTCCCGACATTTTCGCCGCGATGCCATACGAGGTGCCGGGGCTGCTGTTCCATGACCCCGCTTTCGGCGAGAAGGTGCTGACCGGCGGGATCAACATGGATGACCCGAATTTCCTGATACCCTTCCTGGTCAACAACGCGCGCACCCTTGGCATGGCCGGCAAGTTCCTGTTTCCGGTGCCCGATCGCGGGCTCAAGGACCGGCTCTATCGGATCAAGGCACGCACGCGGCTGATCTGGGGCGAGGGAGACAAGCTTATTCCACCAGTGTACGCGCAGGCGTTCCGCGCCGGCATTCAGGGCGCCGATTTGGTGATGATCCCGAAGGCGGGCCACGTGCCGCATCTGGAGCAGACGGAGGATACGATGCGCGCGGTGGTGGGCTTGGCTTGAGAAGGCACGCCGATAGATCTCGTCATGCACAGAGATGGCGGCGGATGCGCGTCCGCCGCGCCCAACGCCATCTCGCGGTTGCGACGGGGCTTCACATCTCGGCAGTTTCTTCGGCAGATGCGACTCAACCGCAGCCCACCCGTGTCAGTCAATCAAAATTCGTTGCCGCCGCTCCGCTTCCCAGTAACCGGCGAGCTTGAATCATTGCGGATCAAGGCTTATTGGGCTCCCAAGTGCATTTTTGTACGGGGGATTACGGTGAGATTGGCTCTGCGCATGACTATGGCGTGCTTGGCTGTTGGCCTTGCTGTGAGTGCATTTCGACTTGCGAGACTCCAACTGTCCGTGCTGGCACTGGCCTCAGTGTTCTGCATCTTTTGCGCGGCAAGGCTACAAAACGATTGGCGTGATCGGTATCAGGATGTAAAAAGAGGGAAAAGTTTCGCTTTCGCACACGCCAAACTGTTTTTACTCTGTCTTCTTTCATGCTGGGCAGTGTGTTGCTTGCTGGTAGGGGCGGTTGCACTCCAGAACGGACCGTTGGCGCTTTTGCTCGCGGCAATGGGACTGGCAGGATTGCTTTACTCGGAAACGCGAAAGCTTCCCTGGGTACCTATCTTAATCTCTGCCATCACTTCTGCCAGCCCAGCCTTTCTCCCTTCGACTCTCGAGCCTGACATGGATCGGATGCTGCCCCTCTTTGCCGCAGCAGCCTTGTACATCTTTGGACGCGAGATATTGAAGGATCTAGAGGACGTGAGGTTTGATGAAGACTATAAATGGACGATCCCTTTGGCGTACGGAGATCGAATTGCGAGGAGGCTGGCAGTTGTAAGCGTCGCTGGGGCATGTATATCCGTTGCAACAATTTCTTCTCTGGCCGTCGCCGGTATTTTGGCCGCGGCAATAGGATTGGTGCTGTTTTGCCGCAATATCTCGCTCGGAACGACTATGAACTGGCTGGATGCGGGCGCGGCCCTTGTAATACTGGCGCTCGTGGCATTTCCGCCTCTGCCCAATCTCCTTACCTGACGGGCGGCGGGGCCGTCTATTTTGCAAGTGTTCTACCTCCGGAGGAACGCGGGTTCATCCAGCAGGGCCTTGGCTTCCTTCAGAACGACGGTGTCAAAGCCCTCGGTGAACCAGCCGTAGATGGGGGCCAGCAACTCGCGTGCCTTTCCCGTGCGGCCCTCGGATCGCCACAGCCGCGCCAGACGGATGCCGGCGTTCAGCTCGCCCCATTTTGCGCTCCGCTCGCGCGACCACGCCAATGCCGTTTCGTAGTCGGCTTCCGCCTTCGCACGATCGCCTGACGCCAACAGCGCGTCGCCTCGGCCGCAGTGCAGAAGGCAATCCCATGCGTGTTCCGAATTTCTGGCGCTCCATTGCCAACCCTCGTCGGCGGCAGCTATAGCCGCGCCAGCATCCCCGCGGGCGAGTGTCGCTTCGGACAGCAGGGCGAAGTAGAATGGAAGAGTAACGACGGCCCCGGTCGACCGCCATAACGCGATTCCGTCATGAATCTGATCAATGCCGTCGCCAACCTTTCCATCCAGAGCGGATGCCCAACCGAGCACGATAGAAGCAATTGCCTGCGGGATCGGAAACCCAAGCTCCTCGGAGATTGCCATACACTGCTTGGCAACAGAAGTAGCCCCGACCGGATCTCGCAGTATCGCGCGGCCCGCTGCCGCGCGGCAGAGCGCGTTCGCGACAGAATACGGATGGTCTGTACGGCGTGCCGAGTCCACCGCATGCCGCATAGCGGCCAACGCCATATCCAAGTGCCCCAGCCAAGCCAAGTTGTGCCCGTGAAAGCACCACGTAGTGCTAGGGGTGTCCTCCCCGAATCTTGCGACGATGCTTCGGCGCTTCCGCTGATCGTATGCTGCTTGGAGTTTCCCGAGATGCACTTCGGACTCTGAGATCTGACCTAGGTAGTAGAGTATCCCACCAAGCATGCCATGCGCGACCCACGATAATTCCTCATCGAATGTGCATTCGGCGATCTGGACCAATTGCAGTCCGAACCTCCTCGCCGTAGGCAAATTTCCGCGGACCCAGTGGAAGGTAGTGATTCCTCGTAAAACCGGAATTGCCAGCGAGGTGTCTCCGATCGTCTGGCATAATTCGTGAGCGCGAGAAAACGCCGCTTCAACCTCCGGCGCCGCGTAGCCCTTAATGGCGGTCAATGCAAACCCTAGGGCAGCTTGCAGATCGACCTCGAACCGCGTGCGGGCGGCTTCCTCGGGTACTTCGGTAAGCAACGCGGTGCCGGAGTTGAGATGGCCAACCGCTTCCTTGTGCGCGCCGCGTTGTCGTGCTCTTTGCCCAGCCGCGAGCCAATAACTTATTGCACGTTCTGGGAGAGCCGCAGCCGTGAAGTGTCGGGCGAGCGTCTCGGGTTCTGCCTGTACCAGTTCGGGGAAGGAGCGTTCAAAAGCATCCGCGATGCGTGCGTGCAGTTGAATGCGCCGGCTCTTCAGCATCGATTGATAGGCGGCATCCTGCACCAGGGCGTGCTTGAACGTGTACGCCGCCTCGGGCGGCACGCCGCGACAAAAGACCAGCTCCGATCGAACGAGGTCGTGCAGCGCCTCTTGCAAGCGTTCCTCTGTCAGCGCGGCGGTGGCGCGCAATAGATCATAGGAGAACTCGCGGCCGAGCGCAGCGCCGGTCTGCACCACGTCGCGAGCCACCGCGAGCCGGTCGAGCCGCGCCATGAGCGAATCGTGCAATGTTGTCGGGATCGCCAGCGGCGGCAGCGGGCCGGTCAGCGTGTATCCACCGCCGGTCGCGCAAATCATGCCGCTCTCCAGCACAACCTTGGTCAGTTCCTCGACGAACAGCGGGATGCCGTCAGTGCGCGCCAGGATCTGCTCCATCACCTCCGTGGGCAGCGCCTTGCCGCCGGTCACGCGATCCACGAGTGCCGCCGCGTTCGTCCGGCTCAGGCGAGTGAGCGCCAACGCCATCACGTGCGCCTCGTCGGGCCAAGGCGGCTTGAATTCTGGCCGCGCGGTGATCAGCAGCAGAACCGGAAGGCGCTTCAGGCGCTCGATGATCAAGCTCAGGAGTTCGAGCGAAGTGGAATCAATCCAATGCACGTCCTCATAAATCATCAGCAGCGGCTGCTGGGCAGTGAGGCCCTCCAGTTGCGCCATTAGCGCCTCAGACGTCTTCTCCTTGCGCTTCTGCGCACTCATGTCCGCCAGCGGATAACGCTCGCCGGTCGGAATCGAGAGCAGCCCGGCAATCAGCCCAATCTCTTCCGCGGTCGCGTTCGATTGGGCAAGCAACGCTTGGAGCTGAAGGAGCTTTGAATCTTGAGTATCGTCGCGGGTAAAACCAGCGGCGCGTTCGAGCTGCCTGATGACCGGATAAAGAGTGCTGTCCTGATGATGGGGCGAGCAGAAATAGCGCAGCCGGATGTGCGGCTCGTCCGCCAGCCGGTCTTGCAGCGCCCGCAACATTCGTGACTTGCCAACCCCAGACTCGCCGGTCAGCAGCACCACCCGGCCCTCGCCGCTTTGTACTTCGCGCCAGCGACGCTGTAGCAGCTCCAGCTCCTCCTCGCGCCCGACCAGCGGGACAATGCCGCGCTCCTGACGTGCCTCGAAGCGGCTCTCCAAGGCGCTGGGTCGCAGGACCTGGAACGCCGCCACTGGCTCGGCAAAGCCCTTGAGCGCAACCGCGCCGAGATCGTCGTATTCGAACAAAGCCCCGACCAGGCGACGGGTGCTCGCCGCGATGACCACCGAGCCCGGCTTGGCCAGCGTTTGCAGGCGGGCGGCCAAGTTGGGCGTCTTACCGACCACGGCTTGCTCGTGCGCGGCTCCCTCACCGATCAGGTCGCCAACCACTACCAGTCCGGTTGCAATCCCGACCCGCGCCTCAAGCGGTTCACCAGTGGCTTGCAGCATGCCGACCGCCTGCACCACTGCCAACCCGGCACGCACCGCCCGCTCGGAATCGTCTTCGTGGGCGCGCGGGTAGCCGAAATAGGCGAGAACGCCGTCGCCCATATACCTGGCGACAAAGCCGCCACCATCCTTGATTACCTTGCTGCAACAGCGGTGATAAGAGGTCATCACCGCGCCCAGGTCTTCCGGATCGAGCCGCGCCGAGAGCGCCGTCGAGCCCACCAGGTCGCAAAACACCACGGTTACCTGACGCCGTTCGGCAACGGGTAACCCGTTGGCCGCCACGGGGTGGGCGTGTTCGTCCCGACGCTCCAGGAGCTGCGCGCCGCATTGAGCACAGAACTTTGCGCCAGCCTGGTTCGAATGGTGACATGCAGGGCAAGCGATCCCGATCGCCCTGCTGCATTGGGGGCAGAATTTACTGCCTTCGGGAAGGTCAACGCTGCAGCTCAGGCACTTCATGGGCCCTCGGCCCGCAATCCTAGCCAACCGTAACATGCTCGCCGCCGGCCAGCGAGAGAGTATTCGCGGCGGCGGCTGCAGACCGAGGCTACAATGCGGGCGGTGGTGGGTTTGGGCTTAAACGCTTGGTTGCATGCCGCTTCGCCCCTCACTCACCCTCTCGCGCAAACGGGAGAGGCTTTTGCCGCCAGGGAAGAGGCGCCTTTCTCCTCCTCCACCTACCGGCAGCGCGGGATCACCTCCTCGCAGAGCAACCGCAGCGAGGTCATCACCCGCTGGTGCGGGATGCGATTTCCGCAGTTCATCTCGGCCAGGATGCCGTTCAGTCCCAGTTCCTCGCGCAGCGCTTGCAATCGCTCTGCCACCATCGCGGGCGTGCCGACGATGACCTTCTCGCGCAGAACCTCATCGTAGTTGATCGTTTGTAATCGCTGGCCGCGCTCGGCACGTTGCTCGACCGCCCGCGCGCCGGCCCGGCTCGCGGAATCCTCAAGCTGCGCGCCCAGATAGCGATAGAAGTGCATGATGCTCGCCTCGGGCTCGGCGCGCGCCTGCTCCTCGGTCGCAGCCACATAGACCGGCACGCGCAGGAACGCCTGCCCCTCCGCAGGATGCCCGGCCGCCTTGTGCGCCTTCCGGAACGCCCGAATGTTCGGCGCCAGCTCGGAGAATGTGCCGAGCCGGACCGCGCAGAAGATCGGGTATCCCATGGCGCCGATTGCCGGATAGGTGTCTGGGCTGGTGGCCGCGATGCGGATCTCCGGGCGCGGCGCCTGATACGGCTTCGGCACCAGGCAGACGTTGTTGAACGCATAGTACTTGCCCTTGAAGCTGAAGCGATCCTGGGTCCAGGCGCGGTTGACGATCTCCAGCACTTCGGCGAAGCGTTCGCGGCTCTCGGCGTACGGAATGCCGTACGCTTCGTAGGTGCGCGGGAATCCGCTGCGCCCGACGCCGAAGATCAGGCGCCCGTGGCTGATATGATCGACCGTGGCCGCCTCCTCGGCCAGCCGAAGGGGATGACAGAGCGGCAGTACCTGCACGGCAATGCCGATCTTCATCCGGCTGGTTAGGGTCGCGATCGCGCTCGCGACAGTGAGCGGCGCGGCCAAGACGGATCGTTCCGGGGCAACATGAAGCTCGGCGAGCCACATCGCATCGAGACCCCAACGCTCGGCGGCGTCCACCTGCTCGAAGGATTCCGCGAACGCCTCGGCTTCCGTCTGGCCCGGCATTCTCTGAAACTCGTGGAACATGCCGAATTCCATGCCGCAGCTCCCGAATTCTCCGATCCCGGACAGCCTAGGAGGCTCGGCGCGCGCCCGCCAGAGCCTCCCCGCCGCACGCAGTTTCGCGCCGCGCGGATGGATTGCTATAAGCCCCGGTCATGAAGCCGGATTCGCTCGACCCATCCCCCGCCTCGCTACGCCGCCTGGCCTGCGTCGCTCTCGCACTCGCGCCGCTGCTCGCCGGATGTGGCAGCTCGTCCGACCAACAGGCCAAGACCGGCGGGCCACCCTTGCCGGTGGAACAGTTATACAACAACGGCATGGATGCGCTGAACGCCGATCGCTTGAAGACGGCCAGCGACCAATTCAACGCGATTGAGGAGAACTACCCTTATTCCGAATGGGCCGGCCGCGCGCAGTTGATGCAAGGCTACACGCATTACCTTCAGAACCAGTACGATCAGGGTATTGCCACTCTGGATCGCTATATTCAGCTTCATCCGTCCGGCCGCGACGTCGCTTATGCTTATTACCTCCGGGCGCTTTGTTTTTACGAACAGATCGAGGACGTGCAGCGCGATCAGAAGAACACCGTGGATGCTGAGACCGCGCTGCGGCAAGTCGTGGACCGGTTCCCCGGCACGCCATATGCGCGCGACGCCAAGCTGAAGATCGACCTTTGCCGCGATCACCTGGCGGGCAAGGAGATGGCGATTGGCCGTTGGTACGAGGACCAGCATCTCTATGGCGCGGCGATTAATCGGTTTCAGCGCGTGGTGCAGGACTTCCAGACCACGAACCACGTGCCGGAGGCGCTGGAGCGGCTGGTCGAGGTGTATATGAAACTCGGCCTGCGCAGCCAAGCGGAGCGGACCGCGGCGGTGCTAGGCTACAACTTTCCGGGCACGCGCTGGTACGCGGACGCGTACGACGCTCTTGCCCAGGACGGTGTGGCTTCCGCTACGCCTTATGCCCAGCCGGCCTCGGGTCCAGGCTTCTTCACTCGCGCGTATCGCGCGATCTTCTGAGCCGCCCCGCGTCGGGATGCTGACCGCCCTCTCGATCCGCGATGTGGTGCTGATCGAGCGGCTGGACCTCGATTTCGGCCCGGGGCTGACCGTGCTCACCGGTGAGACGGGTGCCGGGAAATCGATTCTGCTCGATAGCCTTGGTCTGGCCCTCGGCGGCCGAGCGGAGTCGGGCTTGCTGCGCGCCGGCGCCGAGCAGGCCAGCGTGACGGCCTGTTTCGCCCCGCCGGCCGGACATCCGGTGATGGCACTGCTGGCGGAACAGGGCCTCCAGGCGGAGGATGAGCTGGTCCTCCGGCGAACCGTCGGCACGGACGGCCGGTCACGCGCCTTCGTAGGCGATCAGCCGGTCGGGGTAGGACTGCTGCGCCGGTTGGGCGCGCTGCTGGTGGAAATCCAAGGCCAGCACGAGCAAATGGGCCTTGCCGACCCGTCCAGCCACGCCGGCCTGCTCGATGCGTTCGGCGTGCCGACGGCGATGCGGCGGGAGGTTGCTGAGGCATGGCGCGGCTGGCGCGATGCGGTGACGGCACTGACCGCAGCGCGCGAGGCGATCGCCGCCGCCGCCCGCGACGAGGACTGGCTGCGTCACGCAGTCGATGAACTGTCGCGGCTAGCGCCACGGGAGAACGAGGAGGATCGGCTGGCCGCCGAGCGCCAGGCGCTGCAACGAGGCGAGCGGCGGGCCGAGGCGATCGCCGCCGCGCTAGCGGAGATCGCGCCACGCGATCGACGTAGCCCCGGCCCGGCGGCGGGGCTGCGCGCCGCGTCACGCGCGTTGCAGCGGCTCGTCGCGCCGCAATCGCCGGAGGCCGAGAACCCGGCCGCCCCGGCGCTCGCCGCGCTGGAACAGGCGGAAGAGGCGCTAGCGGCGGCCGAAAGCCTGCTCTCCCGGATGGCGGCTGAAGCCGAGGCCGACCCGCGCCTGCTGGAGCAGGTAGAGGAGCGGCTGTTCGCGTTGCGCGCGGCGGCCCGCAAGCATGGGGTTGCAGTGGCCGATCTTCCGGGCCTACTCGATCAGTTAAGCGTCCGTCTCGCCGCGCTTCAAACCGGGGCGATTGAACTGGAGCAACTCGCGCATGCGGCGAGGACGGCGCAAGCGGCTTACGAAGCGGCAGCCGCCCGGCACTCAGAGGCGCGGCACAGCGCGGCTGGGCGTCTGGAGCAGGCGGTTGCGCGCGAGCTGCCGCCGCTCAGGCTCGCGCGGACCCGGTTCAGGGTGGAAGTGGAGGCGCTGGCTGAGAGCGCTTGGGGGCCGGGCGGGACCGATGCCGTGCGTTTCTTGGTCGCCATCAATCCGGGCCAGGAACCGGGGCCGCTCGCGCGGGTTGCGTCCGGGGGCGAGCTGTCGCGGCTGATGCTAGCGCTCAAGGTGGTGCTCGCCAGCGGCTCGGTGGTGCCGACGCTGGTATTCGACGAGGTGGACGCCGGCATCGGCGGGGCCACCGCCGCTGCGGTGGGCGAGCGGCTGGCCCGTGTGGCCGAGCGGGTGCAAGTGCTGGTGGTCACGCACAGCCCGCAAGTGGCCGCGCGTGGGGCGGCGCATCTGCGCGTCGCCAAGGCCACCGCGCGCGGCCGGGCGGCGACCCGGGTCGATGCCCTTGACGCCGTGGCGCGACGCGAGGAGATCGCCCGGATGCTCGCCGGCGAGACCATCACTGAGGCGGCTCGCGCCGCCGCCGACGACCTGCTGACGGCGCCCGCGTGACCAAGCCGGTCGAGGCGCTGACCGAGCAGGAGGCGGCCGAAGAGTTGGAGCGCCTGGCCGCCGAGATCGCCCGCCATGACCGCGCCTATCATGAGCTGGATGCGCCCGAAATCACGGATGCGGAGTACGATGCGCTGCGCCGCCGCAACGCTGCGATAGAGGCACGCTTCCCCGAGCTAATCCGTTCGAACTCGCCGGCGCGCCGGGTGGGTGGCGCGCCGGCAAGCGGGTTCGCCAAGGTGCGGCATCGGCTGCCGATGCTCTCGCTGGACAACGCGTTCGATGCCCCGGATTTCGCCGAGTTCTGGACTCGCGCCCGCCGGTTCTTGGGTCTGGCGCCGGACGCGCCCCTCGCAATCGTCGGGGAGCCGAAGATCGACGGGCTTTCGATCAATCTTACCTATGAGCGCGGCAGGTTCGTGCGCGGTGCCACGCGCGGCGACGGCACCGAGGGTGAGGATGTCGCCGCCAACCTGCGCACCATGGGCGCCGTGCCGTCGCGTCTGAAGGGCAGCGCCCCGGCGCTGATCGAGATTCGGGGCGAGGTGTTCATGACCAAGGCCGACTTCCTCGCGCTGAACGCGGCGCAGGCGGAAGCCGGAGATAGGGTATTCGCCAATGCGCGCAACTCCGCCGCTGGCAGCCTGCGCCAGCTCGATGTCTCGGTCACCGCCGGGCGCCGCCTTTCGCTGTTCGCCTATGCAATGGGCGAGACCAGCGAGCCGGTGGCCGAAACGCACTGGGCCTATCTAGAGCGGCTGCGCGATTGGGGGTTCGCGGTGAACCCGCTGTCGCGCCGGTTGGCGTCCGACGCCGAGGCCGCCGCGTTTCAGGCCGAGATGGCGGCTGCCCGCGCCGGGCTCGGCTACGACATCGACGGCGTGGCGTACAAGGTCGATGACCTCGCGCTGCAACGCCGGCTCGGCTTCGCCGGACGCGCCCCGCGCTGGGCGGTGGCGTGGAAGTTCCCTGCCGAGCAGGCGACGACGGTGGTGCAGGACATCCGCATCCAGGTCGGCCGCACCGGCGCGCTAACGCCGGTGGGGGAGTTGCAGCCGGTGAATGTCGGGGGAGTTCTGGTACAGCGGGCCACGCTGCACAACGAAGACGAGATCATCCGCAAGGACGTGCGGATCGGCGATACGGTGGTGGTGCAGCGCGCGGGCGATGTGATCCCACAGATCCTTGCGGTTGTAACCGAGCGCCGGCCGGGCGACGCGCGGCCGTTCGTATTCCCGGACCATTGCCCCGCCTGCGGCAGCGCCGCGGTGCGCCCGCCGGGCGAGGCGGTGCGGCGCTGCACCGGCGGGCTGATCTGCCCCGCCCAGCGCGTGGAGCGGCTGATCCATTTCGTCTCCCGCCCTGCCTTTGACATCGACGGCCTGGGCGAGAAGACGATTCAGGAATTCTACGACGAGGGCTGGCTCACCGCGCCGGCGGACCTGTTCCGCCTGCCCGCGCGCGAGGCGGAGATCGCGGCACGCGAAGGCTGGGGCAAGCAGTCCGCGCGCAATCTTGCGCGCGCCATCGACGCTAGGCGGCGCATTCCGCTGGCGCGCTTCATCTACGCGCTCGGCATCCGCCGCATCGGAGAACGAAACGCGCAATTGCTCGCCCGCCATTATGGCGGTTTCATCAACTGGCGCGCGCAGATGCTGGCGGCGGTCGAGGTAGGCTCGGAGGCGCGCGGCGAATTGGGCAGCATCATCGGCATCGGTCCAGCGATCGCCGAGGAGCTGGCCGAGTTCTTCGCCGAACAACGCAATGTCACGGCACTCGACGAACTAGCGTCCCTGCTCGTGATCGAGGATGCCGCGCCGTCCGAGGCCGCCGATAGCCCACTGGCCGGCAAGACGATGGTGTTTACCGGCACGATGGAGACGATGACCCGGCCGGAAGCCAAGGCGCGGGCCGAGGCGCTAGGCGCTAAGGTGACGGACACCGTGTCGAAGCGGACCGATCTGGTGGTGGTGGGCGCCGACGCCGGCTCGAAGGCGCGCCGAGCGGCCGAGCTTGGGGTTCGAACGATCACCGAGGCGGAGTGGCGCGGCCTGGCGGGAAGCTGAGCGGGTGCTCGCCTCACTCCAACAATGCCCTCAACTCCTGTGGTCGGCGAACCACCAGATAGCCGCACTCCATCTCGACCACGCCTCCTTCGCGCCATACCCGCAATTGCTTGTTCACGCTCTCGCGCGAGGAAGCCACGAGGTTGGCGAGGTCGCGCTGCGACATCTTCACCTCGATCCGCATCCCCGTCCCGGCCGCGCGCCCATAGTCGCCGGCGAGCTTCAGCAGCACGCGGGCAAGCCTCGCCGGCAGGTCGAACAGCGCGATCTCCTCCAGCGCCGTGCTGGTCTGGCGCAGACGATCGCACAGCACCGCGAGCAGACGCAGATATAGGCTATCGTTTCTACAAAGAAACGGAAGAAAGTGCCGCCGTTCGATCACCAACAGCACGGTGTCCTCGCTTGCGGTCGCGTCCGCGCTGCGCGGATTGCCGTCAAGTAGTGCGATCTCCCCGAACACCTCGCCCTTGTCGATCACATTCAACGTGATCTCCTTGCCGTCAGCCGAGACCGTGCTCACGCGTACCCGACCGCTTAGCACCGCCATCAGCGACGAGCCCTGGTCGCCCTTCTGGAAGATCGTGGACCCCTTGGCCGCCCGACGCTCGCCGGCGAATTTCAGGATCTCGTCCAATTCCGCGGGCTCCATCGCCTGAAACAGCGGGCTTGCGAGCAGCGCCGTGCGCCTTGGATCGGCCTCCGATTTGGCCATCCCGCCCCTCCCGATCATTTTGCCCGTGTCGTTATAGGCGCGCGCCGCGCTTCAGGTCATCATGGCCCCGTAGGGGTGACGGCATGGCACAGCAAAACTGGGAACGGGCGGACCCGGCCGAGGCGGGGTTCGACCCGGCGGCGCTGGATCGAGCGGTGCGCTTCGCTACGGCGCATGAGTCGCCCTGGCCGCGCGACCTGCGCGCCTATCTCGAAACGGGCTATTTCGAGCCGAAGCCGTATTGCGACCTGCTTGGGCCGATCCGCGGTCGTGGCCCGCCGAACGGGTTGTTGCTGCGGCAAGGCCGGGTGGTCGCCTCCTGGGGCAATACGCGCCAGGTCGATTTCACCTTCAGCGTCGCCAAGAGCTATCTCGGCCTGCTCGCCGGAATCGCCTGGGCCGACAAGTTGATCCCCGATCTCGACGAACCGATCGGTCGTCGCGTGCATGACGGCGGGTTCGAGGGGCCGCACAATGGCGCCATCACCTGGCGAGAGATGCTGCAACAGACCTCCGAGTGGGAGGGCGAGCTGTTCGGCAAAGCGGACATGTTCGACCGCAACCCTCACCCGGCGCGAGGGCGCAAGCGCCAACTCCAGGCGCCAGGCACTTTCTGGGAATACAACGACGTCCGGGTGAACCGATTCAGCTTGGCGCTGCTTCGGCTGTTCCGTCAGCCGCTGCCGGACGTCTTCGCCGAACGCATCATGTCCCCGATTGGAGGCTCCACGTCCTGGGCGTGGCATGGCTATCGCACGTCGCTGGTGGAGATTGACGGACGCGTGATCGAATCCGTCTCGGGCGGATCCCATTGGGGCGGCGGGGTGGAGATGCACGCCGAGGATCAGGCGCGGATCGGGCTGCTGATGCTCAATCGAGGCAACTGGGGCAGCACGCGGCTGCTGCCGGAGGCATGGATTAAACAATCGCTCACTCCCTGCAAGCTCAATCCCGGTTACGGCTTGCTCTGGTGGCTGAACCCTGACCGCCGCGATGTCCCGAGCGCCTCCTCCTCCAGCTTCTTCGCCGTCGGTGCCGGCGGCAATCAAATCTGGGTCGATCCCCAGAGCGGGATCGTCGGCGTGATGCGCTGGATCGACCCCGGCGCGGTGGATGGGTTCATCGGCCGGGTGACGGCGGCACTGCGATCCATTTGACATGCTCAACCGTCGCGGAGGCCCAGCATGACGAAGGCGTACGAGACGCTTAGCGCCGAAGAGATGCAGCCACACATTGTTGTGGTCACGCTCAATCGGCCCGACGCGGCGAACGCGATGAACACGCAGATGGGGCGCGACTTGTTCGATCTGTTCGATGCCGTCAATGCGGCACCCGCGCGCCAACGCTGCATCGTTGTCACCGGCGCCGGTGCTCGCGCGTTCTGCGCCGGCGGCGACCTGAAGGAGCGGAACGGCATGACCGACCAGCAATGGCAGGACCAGCACCTCATCTTCGAGCGCGCCATCCGCGCGATCATCAACTGCCCGGTGCCGATCATCGCCGCGGTGAACGGGGCGGCCTATGCCGGCGGGCTGGAGATCGCGCTCGGCTGCGATTTCATCTACGCCGCCGAGTACGCGCGCTTCGCGCTAACCGAAGTGACGCTCGGCATCATGCCGGGCGCGGGCGGAACGCAGACCCTGCCGCGTGCGGTGGGCGCGCGGCGCGCCAAGGAGATCATGCTGACCGGCAAGCCGTTTTCGGTACAGGAGGCACTCGCATGGGGCATGGTCAACCGCATCTGCAAGCCCGACCGCCTGTTGCCCGAAGCGCTGGAGACCGCGGCCGTGATCGCATCCAACGCGCCGATCTCAACGCAGCAAGTCAAGCAGTCGGTCAATCACGGGCTCGACATGGACCTTGCGAGCGGCATGATGTTCGAGATCGAAGCCTATAACCGTATGGTCCCGACCGAGGACCGCCGCGAGGGCATCCGCGCGTTCAACGAAAAGCGCAAGCCGGGCTTTCAGGGAAGGTAATCCTGTTCGGTTCGGTGCGATCAACAGGAGGGACGGAATGGAATTCGCCGGCAAGGTCGCCCTGATCACGGGCGGAGGCGGCGGGATCGGTCGGGCCGCTTCGCTCGCCTTCGCGCGCAGCGGCGCGAAGCTCATGGTTGTCGATCTGGACGACACGGCAGGCGAAGCCACGGTGGCGCAGGTGCGCGCCATCGGCGGGGATGCGCGGTTTGTCAGCGCAGACGTGTCGCGTTCGCTCCGAGGTGCAAGCCTATGTGCAAGCAACGCTCGAAGCGTTCGGTCGAATCGATTGCTTCTTCAACAACGCCGGCATCGAGGGCAAGGTCGCGCCGACGCAGGACTATGATGAAGCCATTTTCGACACGGTGATCGGCGTCAATCTCAAGGGCGTGTTCCTCGGCCTGCGCCATGTGCTGCCGGTGATGCTGAAGCAGGGCTCCGGCGCGGTCGTGAACACCGCCTCGGTCGCCGGCCTGTTCGGCACTCCCGGCATGGCACCATACGTCGCCTCCAAGCATGGCGTATTGGGGCTCACGAAGGTTGCATCTGCCGACGTCGCCCGCCACGGCATCCGGGTGAACGCCGTTTGCCCCGGCCCGGTGGAGACCCGCATGATGCGCTCGCTGGAGGCGCAACGTAGCCCCGCCGATCCGCAGGCGGCGCATCAGGCGGTAAGCGAGTCAACGCCCAGCGGCCGCTACACCCTGCCCGAGGAGGTCGCGAATGTCGTGCTGTTCCTCTGCTCGGACCTCGCGGGCAACCTGACGGGCGCCCATCTGGTGGTGGACGGCGGGCGATCCGGCGCGGGTGGAGCGACCGCGGGGAGGACAGATCAATGAAGCTCGGTCTCAGCATCGGCTATTCCGGGGGCAAGCTCGACCTTCCGGTGAAGCTCGTCCAACGGGCCGAGGAGCTTGGCTATGACACGGTCTGGACCGCCGAGGCGTACGGGTCGGACGCGGTCACGCCGCTGGCTTACCTGGCGGCGCTGACGCACCGGATCCGGCTTGCAACTGGGGTGATGCAGCTTGCCGCGCGCACGCCGGCCAATGCCGCGATGTGCGCCGCCACAGTCGATGCGCTGGCGGGCGGCGGACGCTTCATCGCCGGCCTCGGCGTCTCCGGGCCGCAAATCGTCGAGGGCTGGTACGGCCAGCCCTGGGGCCGGCCGTATTACCGGGTGAAGGACTACGTGCAGATCATGCGCAAGATCCTTCGTCGCGAGGCGCCGGTCACGCATACGGGGTCCGAGATCAGCCTGCCCTATCGCGGCGAGGGCGCGGCCGGGCTCGGCAAGCCGCTCAAGGCGATCCTGCATATGAATCCGGACATCCCGATCTTTCTTGGCACCGGCACCGAGTCCATGGTGAAGCTCACCGCCGAAATTGCCGACGGATGGCTGCCGCTCGGGTTCGTGCCCGGCTCGCTGCCGGAATATCTGCCTTGGCTGGAAGAGGGTTTCCGCCGCGCCGGCGGGGGCAAGAGCCTGCGCGATTTCGAGATCCACGCCTCGGTGCATGTCATTGTGGACAGCGACGTGAAGGCCGCGCTGGCGAGGCTCAAGCCGGAAGTCGCGCTTTATGTCGGCGGCATGGGTCATCGCGACATCAACTTCCACAAACAAATGATGGTGCGCCGCGGCTTCCAGGCCGAGGCCGAGCGCGTGCAGGAACTTTACCTCGCCGGCCGCAAGGAGGAGGCGAGCGCGGTGGTGCCCGATGACTTCGTGGACCATCGCTCGCTGGTCGGGCCACCGGAGCGCATCAAAGAACGGTTTCGGGCGTGGGAGGGATCGGGCGCAACCGCGCTCACGGTCCGTTCGCGGCAGCCGGAGGCGATCGAGGTCATGGCCCAGGCGGCGCGGCTCAACTGAGTGGGAACGTCTTCAACAATTGGCCGGGTGCGAAGCTGGTCGGCGGCTCGCATTGAAAACGCCGCCGCTAGCCTGATATCCGGTTTCGGATGTCGAAGGGAGTGTTTTCGATGAAGACATTTCTTGCGCCACAACTCACGCGCTACGAAAGGCGGACAACAAACGCGCTCCCAACAAAGGGGCTCAGGTCACTTGTCGAGCAGAACGGGCGCGGGTAGTTTATCGCTCATACGCACATTCAGGGAGAGGTGAAGATGCGCCGCCTGCTACTCGCCGCCGTGCTAGCATCATGTCCGATGCTGGCGATGGCTGACGAAAGTATTTCCGGTCAATGGCGCGCCGATTTGGGACACGGCGTGCTGATTTCTATGGACGTGTTAGCGGACGGACATTGGCTTAGTGAGACGGTGCAGAATGACAAAGTGGTCGCCGAAATGGCGGGCACTTATGAGCAAACCAAGACCGATGATGCGCACGGCAAACTTGCATTCACGCCGGTGAAATCTAAGACCAACCAAGAGCATGGCGCTGCTAAGGTCGAGGAAGATACCTACATGCTTGACCAAGGCGGTAAGGTGTTAACACTTACCACAGGCACTGAGACCATGGTGTTCCATAAACAACCTTATGCCCATTAGGAGCAGTCCCATGCGGAAAGCACTGTTTGCGATCGTGACGCTGCTCAGCCTGGGGGCGCTCAGCCCATCGGCGCATGCCGTCGGCTGCCTGTCAGGCGGTGCGGCGGGGGCGCTCGCAGGGCATATGGCAGGTCATGGTGTGCTGGGGGCGATCGGCGGCTGCATCGCCGGGCATCAATGGCATAAACATCAAGTGTCCAAACAAGCGCTGCAAAATCAGCAAGCTTACGACCAGCAGCGCAAGGCGACCGATCCAAATTATAAAAGTCCGTGGGAGTAACCCCAGCAGGCAATATCTAACGAAAGCGGCGCCGCGAGGCGCCGTTTTATACCAATGGCCCCTGATGACAATGGCTACACCCAGCCGTGAGCCCTCACCCAGCCCTCTCCCTCTGGGAGAGAGTCGGGTGAGTGGCGCCCCGAACGCTTACCCGCGCTGCTGCTCGGCCCTCATCTCCTGGAACACCTTGCGCGCCTCGATCAGCGCTTCGCGCACCAGCGGCAGGCCGCAATAGCCGGATAGGTGCAGCAGCACCTCGACCAACTCGTCCTCGGTCCAGCCCTGGCGCAGCGCCATCCGCACGTGGATGGCAAGCTCCGGGGCGCGGCCCATGACCGTGTCGGAGACGACGCACACCAGCGCCCGCGTCTTGAGGTCGAGCCCTGGGCGCGTCCATAGCCCGCCGAACACGTTCTCCACCGAGATGTCGGCGAATTTCTTCATGATCGGGTCGGTATAGACGCTTTGGTCGAGCCGGTCGGCGTATGCCTCGCCCATCAGCTTGCGCCGCATCGCGCGGCCCTGCTCGGAACGGCTGGTCTCGGACATCTCACGCCTCCTCGTTTGCCGCGTGCTACAGCGCCTTCAGTTCTGAGTGTACGTGCGTTGAAGCGGCGGGCAACCTCTTCGCGCGAATCCAGACAACGCCATAGCACCACCTGGTGCATCGCCAGATCAGGCCCCTTGAGTTGAGCAAAGCCGGGCTTTCCTCCGTTACTGGTCGGACCAGATCCAGTCTCTGATTTCGGGCAGGTCGTCGAAGTGCTCGTGGATATAGGTTCCGTGCTCGGCCAGGAGCTTCGTGCATCGCTCGACGAGCGTACCGCCGCCTCGCAACACGCTGGGCACGTAGCGCGCCACGTCCAGGCAGAGATGAAGCCGGCTAATCCGGTTCAGCACCACCATGTCGAACGGCGTCGTCGTCGTGCCCTCCTCGATGTAGCCGCGCACATGGATGCGATCGTGCGCCGCGCGGCCGTGCAGCAGGTCGTGGACCACGCCTGGATAGCCATGGAAGGCGAAGACGACGGGCGCCGTCGCCGTGAAGATGTTAACAAATTGCTCGTCGCTCATTCCGTGCGGGTGCCGGTCGGGCGGGCAGAGCCGCATCAGGTCCACCACGTTGACGACGCGGAACTTCACATCCGGCGCGTAGCGCCGCAACATCCATGCGGCTGCTACAATCTCCTGCGTGGGAATATCGCCGGCGCAGGCGAGCACGACATCCGGCGTTTCCGGATGATGGCTGTATGAAGGCCACACACCGGCGCCGATCGCGCAATGTGCCTTCGCCTCGTCCATCGTCAGCCACTGCAGCTGCGGCTGCTTGTCGATGACGATCAGGTTCAGATAGTTGACACTGCGGAAGCAGTGATCGGCGACAGACAAGAGACAGTTGGCGTCTGGCGGCAGATAGACGCGCGCTACGATAGGCTTGCGGTGAATGATCGTGTCGATGAAGCCGGGCCCCTGGTGGCTGAAGCCGTTATGGTCGTTCCGCCAGCAGGTTGAGGTGAGGAGGTAATTGAGAGAGGGTATATCGGCGCGCCAGTTCAGACGCCGCGCATGCTCGATCCATTTGGCGTGCTGCATCGCCATCGAATCGATAATCATGGCGAAAGCTTCATAGGTCGCAAACAGACCGTGGCGGCCGGTCAGCGTGTATCCTTCGAGCCAGCCGTGGCAGCAATGCTCGCTCAAGACCTCCATCACCCGCCCATCATGGGAGACATGATCGTCATCGGGCAGGATTTCGCTCATCAGGCAGCGGTCGGAGATGTCGAACACCGCGCCGAGCCGGTTGGAGTTTGTCTCGTCGGGACAGAACAGCCGGAAATTGCGGGGGTTCGCCTTGTACACGTCGTGCAGATACTGGCCGAGGAGAGCGGTCGAGCCGATGCGCTCGCGTGCGCGCGCGGTGAACCTGACCGCGTAGTTTGTGTAGTCCGGCAGTTCTAGCGGAACCCTCAAAGTTCCGCCATTCGCGCGCGGATTGGATCCCATGCGGCGCGCGCCCGCCGGCGCGAGCGCGGCGAATTCGCTCCGGAACGCGCCGTTTTCATCGAACAGCTCCTCTGGCTTGTAGCTGCGCATCCATTCCTCGAGGATGCGCAGGTGCTCGGGATTAGTCCTGACCTCCGCCACAGGCACCTGATGCGCGCGGAACGTGCCCTCGACGCGAAGCCCGTCCACGATCTTCGGCCCCGTCCAGCCTTTCGGCGTGCGAAGAATAATCACCGGCCATGAGGGCCGCTCCTTCGCACCGCCATGCCGCGCGGCTTGCTGAATGGCGCGAATCTTCAGAACGGCGCCTTCGAGCACGGCGGCGAAGCCCTGATGGACTTTCGTCGGCTCGTCCCCTTCCACGAAATGCGGCTCATATCCCTGGCCAAGGAAGAAGTTCGCGATATCCATATCGCTCCGTCGGCCCCAGACTGTCGGCCCGGAGATCTTGTAGCCGTTCAGATGAAGGATCGGCAGCACCGCGCCATCCCGCGCCGGGTTGATGAAGTCGGTGCTCTTCCAACTGCCGCTCAATGGGCCCGTCTCGGATTCGCCATCGCCCACCACGGCCGTCACCAGCAGATCCGGATTGTCCATCACGGCGCCGAACGCATGCACCAGGACGTAGCCGAGCTCTCCGCCCTCGTGGATCGAGCCGGGCGTAGGGACGCTGGTATGACTCGGCACGCCACCAGGGGTGGAGAACTGGCGGAAGAGACGTAGCATGCCCGCTTCGTCCCGCGTGATCTTCGGATAGAAGTCGGTGTAGCTGCCTTCGAGCCAGACATTGGCGATGAGCGCCGGTCCGCCGTGACCTGGGCCTGCCATGTAGATCGCATCCAGGTCGTACTTCCTGATCAGCCGGTTCATATGCACATAGATGAGGTTCAGTCCGGGCGACGTTCCCCAATGCCCGAGCAGCCGCGGCTTGATGTGGTCGGGGCTGAGCCGCTCCCGCAGCAGCGGGTTCGCCTGTAGATAGATCTGGCCGACATTTAGGTAGTTCGCTGCCCGCCACCACGCATCCATTCTGCGCAATTCGTCTGCGCTCAACGGCGCGGCGCGAGACCCTTGCTCCATATCGCCGGTTCCGCCCGAAACTGGGCTAATCAGATCCTTCACCATCACGATGTCTCCCTAACTGGTAAGAGCGTACGAGGGCGACCAGCGTGTGGCGAGCGATCATCGCCTCCTCCCCGGTTGGTATGACCCGAACCTCGACGCGGCTGTCCTTGTGGCTGATGCGCGCGCCGCCGCGGGCATTGGCATCGTCATCCAGCAGGACACCCAGCCATCCAAGGCGCTCGCAGATCGCCGCCCGCACAGGGGCCGCGTGCTCGCCGATCCCGGCGGTGAACACAAGGCCGTCCAGGCCGCCCAGGGAACTCACCAGCGCGCCGGCCTCGCGGGCGACCCGGAATACGAAGAGCTCGACCGCCTCGCGTGCGCGTGTGTCGGTGCTCTCCAGCAGGACACGCATGTCACTGCTGACGCCGGAGACCCCGAGCAGGCCGGACCGGCGATAGAGCACGTCCTCGACCTGTCCGGCGTTCAAGCCATGCTGCTGCTGTAGGTAGAGCAGCACGCCTGGATCGATGGTACCGCATCGCGTGCCCATTACCAGCCCGTCTAAAGCGGTAAACCCCATCGTGGTGTCCACGCTGTAGCCATCGCGCATAGCGCACAGGCTGGCCCCGTTGCCCAGATGCGCGGCAATCACCCGTCCCGCGATCAGATCGGGCGCGATCTCCCTCAGATGGCCGGCGATGTATTCGTATGACAGGCCATGAAACCCATATCGCCTGACGCCTTCGGCCTCATACTCCCGCGGAATGGCAAGGCGCGTCGCCACCGGCACTAGCCCATGATGAAAGCCGGTGTCGAAACACGCGACCTGCGGTAGTGCAGGGCGCAGGGACGCTATCACCCGGATCGGCGCCAGGCTGTGCGGCTGATGCAGGGGCGCCAAGGGCGTCAGCCGTTCCAGAGACGCGAGAAGTTCTTCGGTGACGCGGGTTGGCCGGTAATAGTCCGGTCCGCCATGCACGACCCGGTGGCCGACAGCAACGAGGGACTCGGCGCCGAGATGGATGTCCACCCAGTCCAGCAGATCGCGCAGCAAGGTCTCATGCGATTGCGCCCCGCCCTCCGGCCAGCGCCGCTCTCCCAGCACGTCGCCCGACACATCGCGTGCGATGAAGTGCGGGGCGGTCCCGATCCCCTCGACTTGGCCGTGCAAGACCGGTTTGGTAGCACCGACAGCGGCCTCGAACAGCGCAAACTTGATGCTCGACGACCCCGCGTTCAGCGCCAGCACGGCGTCCGGCACGGCTCAACTCCCCATCGCCCATGGGAGCCGGTGCGGATGAGAAACAAACCCGCTTCTCGGTCCGCCTGAACCGGCTCTATGCGTCGGCGGCCCGACGCAACAGAAAGTAGCTGTGGATGGTCGCAAGCTCATCGAGCGGATACTTCGCGAAACGTTGGTCCACATGCGGCAGAGCGCGGATGTCCGCCCGGCTCTCGTCCGTTACATGCCCAAAGTAATCGACGATCTCCAGGCGCGTGCGCTCGAAGATCGGCAGCCATTCCTGCTTGACGAACCGGTTCTGGTACTCGAACCTGGTGTCGAATAAGGTTTGATAGTATCGATCCGAGTACCGATAATAGTTGAACTGGTTCACTGAGGGATCATGAAACGACCAATGATCGTCATGGCCGATCATCATATACATGTAGCCGTCCTTTCTCAGCATCGCCCGCAGTGCGCGTAATTCCGGTTCCAGGATATCGGGTGGGATATGCGTGAGGACACAATTCGACACCATGAAATCGATGCTGTCATCCGGCAGGAAAGGCTCAGAGGTCTTGTCGGTAACGCATGACTCGAAATTGCAGGCCCTATAGATATCCTCGCGCGACTTCAGCCTGAGCAGCTCCTCCAGCTTGCGTTTCGCGCCATCCGTGTCGATAGAGAGTTCGGCGGCCACGGTTTCCAAATTTTCCAAGAGATAATCGAGGTAGGTTCTGATGTACATATATCTGGCCTTGTCCTGAACGTCGAACAAGTAAACTTTGTAATCGCCGATCAGATAGAGCAGGAAAGCGTCGTGATGGTGCCAGCCGGTGCCGACATCCAGGATCGTTCCGCCTGCCGGCGCGAGTTCCTTGGCCTTCCGCGCGAGGCGATATGAGGTGGGGCATCCCAGGAGTTGGCGCTTCGACGTGCGGTTTGCCAGGTAGCCTAGCCCGCTATAGACGCGCGGGCCGAATGGAACGTAGGACAGCGTCTTTTCGCCCACTGCCCAGAGATAGTATTTCAGCATCGAGTCTTCCCCTCTCCCGAGGAGAGATTAAAGATCAGGTTTGGACCGGGACAAGCAAACTATTGTTGTTCGGTCTCGGGCGCACACGCCGACGCGCTCGCCTAACGAGGCTGAGTGTCCGCCCGCCGCTTCGCCTCGGCCCAAAGGCGGCGATAGTCGTAGGTCGGGTAGAACTCGGTGCGAAAGCCGCCCCAGGCAGCGGACTCGATCACTCGGTTGGTGTCGCGCAGCCGGTCGGGAGGCAAGCGAAGGACGGCCACCTGCCCAATTCCCATCATCACGAACCAGGCGATGACGTCCACGCCGGGCGGCGGAAACCGATCGTACCAGCCGGTTTGGCGCAGATGCTCATTGATCTGATCAACGGTCTTCGCCTCGTCATGGCGCAGGAACACGGTGAGCAGCATCTTCCCCGGCTCGTCAAGCGTCGGCGGCAGCGCCTGTTGCGGCCCATCCTGCGCCGCCGCGTTGGCGGCCCCGGGCATCGCCACCGCCGGCAGCACCCCGAGACCAAAGGCTATATCCCGCCTGCTCCATTGCATTGCTGGCCCTCAACGCTTCCCAAACCCTACACCTCGACCACGACGTACTCCCGCTCCACCGCCACGGGCACGGTCTCGGCGGCGAACGGTCCTTTCGCCAGGCCGGCGCCCGGCTCGACCGTCACGTTGTACGTGCGGGCCCGCACGCTGTCCGGCTCGCACCAGGACTGGCCAGTGCGGATGTCGAACTCCCAGCCGTGCCAGGGGCAGCGCAGCATCTCGCCGTTGCGCGTCAGCCGGTAACGACCCGGCCGGTCGGAGTCCATCAGCCCCAGCAACCGCCCCCGGCATAGCGGCGCCCCCTCGTGCGGGCAGCGGTTGATCAGGGCGAAATAGGCGTCATTGACGAAGAAAACGCCGATCTCGCGCCCCTGAACGGTGACGATCTTACAGGCTCCCGGCGCGATCTCGCCCACGGCGGCCACGACATGCCGGCTCATTCCAGGCCGTAGAACGCCATCGCGTTGTCACGGAAGATCATCCGCCGCCCCTGCTCGGGCAACGCCACCTTGAAGGCGTAGCGCGGGTTGTCCTGGTCCCAGTGCGGATAATCGGTGGAGAACATCACCCGGTCCCAGCCGATCCATTCCAGCGTCGCCAGTATGTCCTCGGCCCGCTCCGGCTCCTCCACCGGCTGCGTGGTCACCCAGACATGCTCGCGAATATACTCGGACGGCAGTCGCTTGAGGTGCGGCACCTCCTCGCGCAGTCGCTTCCAATGCTTATCGAGCCGCCAGGAGAGCGCCGGCAGCCAGGCGAACCCGCCCTCCACCAGCACCACGCGCAAGCCGGGGATGCGCTCGAACACGCCTTCCACCACCAAGCTGGTGACCAGCGCCTCCATGCTCTGCACGTAGGAATGGTGCTCCTCGTGATAGAAGGAGGGCCAGCCGCCCCCAGTCGAGGCGTGCCCGCCGGTGCCGCCCAGATGCAGCGCCGCCGGAAACCCGTTCGCGGCGATCGCTTCCAGGATCGGCCAGTAGCGTCGCCGGCCCAGCGGCTCCAGTCCGCGCGGCGGGATCTGGACCTGCGCGAATCGGCGGTCGCCGGCGCGCTTTTCGATCTCAGTGATGGCGGCGTCCTGGTGTTCGATCGGCACCTGCACCGACGCCCTGAGGCGCGGCTCGCGGTCGCACCAGACCTTCGCCTGCCAATCGTTCACCGCCGTACTCATCGCGGCGCCAAACTCCACGTTCCGCTCGTCCGAGCAGCGGCCCACCAGCGGCAGGATGATGCCGTAGGCGACACCGAAGGCATCGAGCAGTTGCGCGCGCATGAAGTCGAGATCGGAGCCCGGCACGCTGCCGCCGGGCGGCCAGGCATCGACCCGCATCCCGGTAGCGGGCGACATGCGCGGATAGGCCGCGGCGTTGGCGAGCGCCTGGCGCGACCGTCCGCCGAAGCTGCGGCGGTGCTGCGCCCAGCGCGCCGGAAGGAACTCGTCTAGGTCGGCGCCGCTCTTGGGATAGAGATGCAGGTCGCAATCGACGAAGCCAAGCTCGGTCTGCTTGCCGAGATCGGCGCCGCGCTCCAGGACGGTCACGGTCATCGCACAATCTCCATGTTCATTGGCTTGCGTCCGCAAGACGCGAATAAGTGCTCATCGGGTTTTCGACCAGGATCTTCCGCACCAACGCCTCAGAGAGCGCGTCGGGCACCGCGTCGGCGCCATCGAAATGCCAGTGGGGATAGTCGGTGGAGAACAGCAGCAGCTCGTCGGAGCCGATCTCCTCGATCACGCGCTCGACCTGGGCGGGCGTGGGCGGCGCGTCGAAGGGTTGCAGCGTCAAGCGCACATGCTCGCGCAGATACTCCGACGGTGGACGCTTCAGCCACGGCACTTCGGCCCGCACGCCGCGCCAGGTCTTGTTGGCGCGCCAGATCCAGGCCGGCAGCCAGGTCACGCCGGCCTCGATCAAAACCACTTTCAGGCGCGGGAACTCCACGAACACGCCCTCGGCGATCAGGCTGTTCAAGACGGCAGCGAAGCCCTGGGACTGCACCACGTAGTCTTCGAGGTAGTAGGAGGGCCAGCCGAGCGATGTGGGCGGATGGCGGGAGCTGCTGCCGGCGTGGATGCCGATGGGCAGACCGAGCCGCTCGGCCGCGCGATAGATCGGCCAGTGCTGGCGCCGGCCCAGCGGCAGCTCCTGCATCGCCAGCATCAGCACCTGCACGAAGCGGCGATCCACGGCGCAACGCTCGATCTCCTGGGCCGACAGCTCCGGACTGTGCGCGGGGATGACGATGGATGCGCGCAGACGAGGGTCGCGGTCGAGCCACTCGGCCCTGATCCAGTCGTTGATCGCCCGGCAGAACGCGGCTGACAGATCCTCGTTGAACACCACCAGCGCGCCATGCAGACAGTTGCAGATGGCGAACCGCGTCCCGAATGCGTCGAGCCCTTGGGTACGCAGCAGATCGACGTCGCTACCGGCTGGCCCCTTCGCCGGCCGCCAATCGGGCCGGCTGGACAGAGGCGCTCCGGCCGGGTACGCGGCGATGGCGTAGTCGTCTCTGTCGAGCCCACGCATGACGATGTGCTCGCGCCAGTATTCGTCGAAATAGGGCACGAGAACATGGCTGCCGGGCAGCGCCGGGTGAATGTCGCAATCGATCGCGCCAGGCGCGGGAATACTCACAGACGCTACTCCGTCTCGCCGACAAGATACCGTACCGCGCGGTGCCCAGCAATCAGCCTACACTTCAGCTGGGACAATCCGCCATGCCGAGACGTCGCGCGCTCACCGAGACGCAGCTCGAAGACCTCTTCGCCCTTCCCATCGCCGAAACCGATCTCGTTCGGCATTGGACGCTGGACCAAGCCGACCTCGCCGTGGTCGAGAGGCGGTGCGGCCGTGCGAATCGGCTAGGCTACACCCTGCAGCTCTGCGCATTCCGCTATCCCGGCCGGCTGCTGCGACCGGGCGATGCCATCCCCGAACCGGCGCTGCGCTTCGTGGCCGAGCAGCTCCGTGTTGGCCCTGGGGCGCTGCTGTCCTACGCCGCCCGGCCCCAGACACGGCGCGAGCAACTCGACGGCCTTCGCGCGACGTTTGGCGTCCGAATGTTCGCGTCGGGTCACGGGCTCGTAGCCGCGACAGAACGGGCTGGCGCTGGCACTGCGCGAGATCGACCGCATCGAGCGGACGCTGTTCACGCTGGACTGGCTGGAACAGCCTTCACTGCGACGACAGGGGACGGCGGAACTCAACAAGAGCGAGTCGTGCAACGCGCTCCCCCGCGCCGTCTGCTTCCATCGCCTTGGCCGCCTGCGCGATCGCACGGCCGAGGCGCAGCAGCATCGCGCCAGCGGGCTCGCCCTGGTCACCGCGGCGATCGCGCTGTGGAATACTGCCGCGCGCTGGACGCCCTTCGCCTGCGCGGCGATGTCGTCCACGACGCGCTACTCGCGCAGCTCGCCCCGCTCGGATGGCAGCACATCAACCTCACCGGTGACTATCTCTGGGGCGCGGACAGCAACATATACCGAAGGCGGACGGAAGACAGCGCCCGCTCGCGGTGGCCGCCCTCGAAGACAAAATCGTCCAAAGGGCGACCGTAGCGGTGCTGAGTGCGATACACGAAGAAGACTTGGTCGGTTTCTCGTATGGGTTCCGGCCGAAGCGCAGCCAGCATGATGCGCTGGATGCACTGATTGTCGGGATCACCAGCACCAAGGTGAACTACATACTGGACGCCAACATCCGATCGGTTTTGACGAAGTTTCATAACAAAATATGGAACGGTTCCTTAAGACATCGGATCGGCGACCCACGCATCATCCGCCTGGTCCAGAAATGGCTCAAGGCGGGCATCCTCGAAGACGGGGTCGTGACAGTCAGTGACAAGGGGACCGGGCAAGGATCAGTGGCATCGCCGCTGCTTGCAAACGTCTACCTGCACTACGTGTTCGATCTTTGGGCCGCGCGCTGGCGACGGCGCGAGGCCACGGGCGACATGATCATCGTGGGCATTGCCAAGTTGACGGCCAGTAGCATCCGAACCGGAGTTGGGCGAGTCTAGCGGGATGACACCAGAGCCCGCCACCTACTACCGGCACCGGTTCCCAGCCGAGATCATCAGCCACGCGGTCTGGCTGTATCACGTGGTCGGCCTGAATTTACGAGATGTCGAGCTGATCCTGGCCGAACGGGGCGTGTTCGTGACCCACGAGAGCATTCGCGGGTGGTGCAGGAAGTTTGGGGCGGAGTTCGCTAAGCGGCTCCGCAAGCGCCGACCACGGGCAGGCGACATCTGGCACTTGGGTCAGGTGTTCATCCGCATCAGCGGCGAACGACACTATCTATGGCGTGCCGTCGACCAGCATGGCGTGGTGCTCGACATCCTTAGTACAGAACCGCAGGAACGCCAAGGCAGCCAAGCTTTCCTTCAAGCGCCTGCTCCGAGGACTACAGTACGAACCGCGGCGCCTGATCACCGATGGCCTGCGGAGTTACGGAGCGGCGAAGCGCGAGGTCCTACCCGATGTCCGGCACCGAACGAGCAGATATCTGAATAACCGGGCCGAGAATTCACATCGGCCGACACGACGACGAGAACGGCAGATGCAGCGGTTCAAGTCGTCGGCCCAGGCACAGCGGTCTCTGTCGGCGCACGGCATGATCTATGGTCAGTTCCGCCCACGTCGACATCTGATGACAGCAGGCGCCTATCAACGTGCTCGAGCCAAGGCCGTCCGGATCTGGCAACAGGAGACATGCGCCTGCAGGGCGCCATAGACTGGGGCATCTCCCCATCGGGCCGAGCTTCATCCGCTACTTGTTAAGTTGGCAATGCCAGGTGGAGGTCACGTCGTAGAGCAGCAGAGCACCGTTCTTCAGGTGCCGGCTAGGCAACGCGCACACTGCTGTAGGCGGAGTCGCTATCCGGGATGAAAGCGCTGGGGACAACCGGCCGCCCGGCCACATAGGTGGCCGCAATGGCGCGGTCGTCCCCCAGCATCATCAGCACGAACAGCTCTTCCGCCAGATCCCCGTCCACCGCCGCCATCCGGTGTGCCATCGCCGGGGTCGCGCGCGAATCGAGCAGCACCAGGTCGGCCTCGTGCCCCACCTCGATGCTGCCGATCCGCTCCGCCAAATCCAGCGCCTCGGCATTGCCGCGCGTGATCGCGTGGAAGGCCCGCAATGCGGGCCAGCTCTGGCCGCGAAGCTGCAGCACCTGTACGGTCGCCGACCCAAAATCCATCCAGTCGATGAGGTACTGCCGATCGGCAAGTTGGCCGTGTATGGCTTCCAGCACGTGCTCGCCTTCTACGCCGGCGCGGTCCTGGTGCCGATCATCGTTGCCGGCGCGTTGAAGCTGAGCCAAGGCGAGCTGATCCACCTAATCAACGCCGACCTGTTCACCTGCGGCATCGCCTCCCTGCTGCAATCAGTCGGGTTTTGGAAGGTGGGCGTGCGGCTGCCGCTGTTGCAGGGCGTGACCTTCACCGCCGTGAGCCCGATGATTGCCATCGGCCTTGCCGCCGGGGGCGGCACGGCGGGGCTGCTGTCGATCTATGGATCGGTCATCATCGCCGGGCTGTTCACCTTCTTCGTTGCCGGCTACTTCGCCAAACTGGTGCGATTCTTCCCCCGGTGGTCACGGGAACCATCATTCTGATCATCGGGATCGCCCTGCTGCCGGTTGCGGCGAGCGACATTGTGATGGGCAATGGTCCCGATGCCATCCAGAACCCGGTGCTGCTCACAAATCTCTTTTACGCATTCGGCACGCTTGCGCTGATCGTGGCCATCCAGCGGCTGTTCCACGGCTTCATGGCCACCGTGGCGGTTCTGGTCGGCCTGATTGTCGGCACGCTCGTTGCCTGGGCGCTCGGCGACGCCCATTTCGCGGAGGTCGGGTCCGCGCAGTGGTTGGGTTACACGTCGCCGTTCTTCTTCGGTATTCCCACCTTCAGCGTGACCGCCATCTTCTCGATGCTCATCGTCATGATCATCACGATGGTGGAAACCACGGGTGACGTCTACGCGACGGGTGAGATCGTGCGCAAGCGCATCCGCCAGGACGATATCGGCCGCGCCATCCGTGCCGATGGTCTCGCGACCTTCATCGGCGGCGTGCTGAACTCGTTTCCCTACACCTGCTTCGCCGAGAATGTCGGCCTGGTCCGCTTGACCCAGGTCAAGAGCCGCTGGGTGGTGGCTGCCGCCGCGGTGATCATGATCATTCTTGGCTCGCTGCCGAAGGCGGCCGCCATCGTCGCCGGCATCCCACTTCCCGTCCTTGGGGGCGCCGCGCTCGCGATGTTCGCGGCCGTGGCGGTGGTCGGCGTGCAGACGCTCAGCAAGGTTGATTTCAACAACCACGGCAACATCGTGATCGTCAGCACCAGCGTCGGGCTTGGTATGCTGGTCACCGCACAGCCGTTTGTCGCCGGCGCATTCCCCGGTTGGGCCCACATCATCTTCGGCAGCGGCATCACGCTCGGCGCCCTGTCGGCGCTCGCGCTCAACGTCATCTTCAACCACATCGGAACGCTGCGCGGCACCGCCGTCGCCGGCCGGCCGGCGGACCACCTCGTGACGCTTGCGGATGTCAACGCCATGAGCCAGGAGCGGTTCGCCGCGACGTTCGGCGGCCTGGTGGAAAACACGCCGTGGGTGCTGGAGCGGGCGTACGCGATGAAGCCGTTCGCTGACACCCTGGCCCTGCGGTCTGCCTTCCACGAGGCACTGCTGACGGGGACGCCGGCAGAGCAGTTGCAGCTGATGAACTCCTTCGCCGATCTCGGCAGCGAGCAGGAGCGGGACGACGCCTATAGTCTCGACCATGCGGACGCCGGCATCGACGCACTGCTGGAAAAGGAGCGCGGTGAGGTGCTGCAGCTGGCGCGCGCCTATCGCCAGCATTTTGGCTTCCCGCTGATCGTGTGCGCCCGCCAGGTGGAGCGCTACGGGCGGGTGCTGTCGGATGGCTGGAATCGGATGGCCAATTCACCCAGCGTGGAGCGGGTGGCCGGCCTGATCGAGATCACCAAGATCGCAAATCACCGGTTCGACGAATTGGTCGCCAACGCCAACCCGATCGCCAGCGCCCGGCTAGGGCTCTTCGAAAGCTCGGGTGCGGAGCCGATGCCTGAAAACCGCCTCGGGCCCGCGCATATGGTTTCGGAAACCGCGGGTGGAGTGGACTGAATTGGCACCGCCCGCACGGACGATGCTGGCACGCAACGCCGACATCCTCGTCACCATGGACGAGACACGACGCGAGCTACGGCAAGGCGGCCTCTATATCGAAGGAGGCCGCATCGTGGCGGTCGGCCTGGAGGACAACCCTGCCCGGCTCCGCCGATGAGGTTATAGACTTGGCAGGGCACATTGTCCTGCCAGGGCCTGGTCAACACCCATCACCACATGTACCAGAGCCTGACGCGTGCCGTGCCAGCGGCACAGGACGGCGAGCTTTTCGATTGGCTCACGACCCTCTACCCGATCTGGGCTCGTCTCACGCCGGACATGATCGGCGTGTCCGCCCAGATCGCCATGGCGGAACTTATTCTCTCCGGGTGCACCACATCCAGCGACCATCTCTACATCTATCCGAACGGCTGCCGCCTTGACGACAGCATCGAGGCTGCTCAGCAGATCGGGATGCGCTTCCATGCCAGCCGCGGAGCGATGAGCGTCGGGCGGAGCAAAGGTGGGTTGCCACCGGATGCCGTTGTGGAAGACGAGGCGGCGATCTTGCGCGACGCCGCGCGGCTGATCGAAACCTTTCATCAGCCGGAGCCATTCGGCATGGTGCGAATCGCCGTGGCGCCATGTTCGCCCTTTTCGGTGAGTCCGGACCTCATGAGGGAGTCGGCGAGGCTTGCGCGGAGCTATGGCGTTTCCATGCACACGCACCTCGCGGAGAACGCCAAGGACGTTGCCTATAGTCGCGAGCGATTCGGCATGACGCCGGCCGAATTCGCGGAGCACCTTGGTTGGGTCGGCAAGGATGTGTGGCACGCCCACTGCGTGCATCTCGATGACGCGGGTATCGCTCTGTTCGGCCGCACCGGGACCGGGGTCGCGCATTGCCCGTGCTCGAACATGCAACTCGGGTCGGGTATCGCGCCGATCCGGAAGATGCTGGCCGAGGATGTGCCGGTCGGGTTGGGCGTGGACGGCTCCGCCTCCAACGATACTGGCCGGATGATCGCCGAGGCACGTCAGGCACTGCTGCTGCAACGCGTGCTTGGCGGCCCGAACGCCTTGACGGCTCGCCAGGCTCTGGAAATCGCCACGCGGGGCGGCGCTTCCGTCTTGAACCGTGCCGACATTGGCGCGCTCGCACCCGGAATGGCCGCCGACTTCGTGGCGTTTCGCCTGGACACGCCGGGGCTGGCGGGCGGACATCATGACCCGGTCGCGGCCCTGGTCTTCTGCGATCCAGGGCGAGTCGCGTGGAGCGTGATTGACGGACGCGTGGTCGTCCGCGACGGATTTCTAACCACGATCGACCTTCCTAATGTTGTCGCACGGCACAATAGGCTGGCGACAAAATTGGTTCATGACACGTAATCGTCTGTTCCGTGCGCTCCCATGGTCTGTTCGGATAGACGACCCCAAAGCCGCGACACGAGGTACGGGTTACGTCTTGATCCCTCGGAACGGATGCCGCTCGCGCCAGTGGCGGGCGATGTCGAGCCGCCGGCAGAACCACACCGCTTCATGGCTCTGGGCGTAGTCGATGAAGCGCGCGAGCGACGCGATCCGGCCCGGACGGCCGATGATCCGGCAGTGCAATCCGATCGACATCATGCGCGGGGTCTCCGCCCCCTCGGCATAGAGTACGTCGAACGTATCTTTCAGGTAGGCGTAGAACTGATCGCCGGAATTGAAGCCCTGCACTGACGCAAACCGCATATCATTAGCATCCAGCGTGTACGGCACGATGAGCTGTGGCTTGCCCTCGACGATGGTCCAGTAAGGCAAGTCGTCATTATAGTCATCGGCGTCGTAGAGGAAACCGCCGTACTCGGCGACCAGTCGTCGGGTATTAGGACTAGTGCGGCCAGTGTACCAGCCCAATGGCCTGGAGCCCGCCACCTGGGTGAGGATCTCGACGGCCTTCCCGATGTGCTCGCGCTCGACCTGCTCGGGCACATACTGATAGTTGATCCACCGATAGCCATGGCTTGCGATCTCGTGGCCGCTGTCAACCATCGCCTGGATCACCTGCGGGTGGCGCTCGGCGGCCATCGCGACGGCGTATATCGTGAGCGGAATCCGCTTGTGTTCGAACAGTCTCAGGATTCGCCAGACGCCGACGCGGGAGCCGTATTCGTAAATCTGCTCCATACTGATGTGGCGCACGCCCAACAGCGGTTGAGCCGAGACTATTTCCGAGAGGAACGCCTCCGAGGCCTGATCCCCATGCAGGATGCAGTTCTCACTGCCTTCCTCGTAGTTGAGCACGAACTGCATGGCGACCCGCGCGCCACCCGGCCAGTCGGCGTTTGGCGGATTGGCGCCGTAGCCGATCAGATCGCGGGGATAGGTGTTCGTCATTGCCAGATCCTCCCTATTTGCCAGAACGATCGTCCGCGATTGACAGCCGCCTCATGCCTGACCGGCCATCTTGAGGCGACAACGCTGCGCGCGCGCCGCGGCGATACCGCTACGCCGCATCAGTCCGACATAGGCACCGGACCCCACGATTGCGCCGACTTCCCAAGAGAAGGAGGCCAGGAAAGACAGCGGTGGAACGAAGACGAACAGCAAGGCGGCCACGAACCCAACCACGAGGGCCTGCACCGCGGCCGGGTTGAAGCCGCCCTGATACCAGTAGTGGCCATCGGGTTTGTCGCTATAGAGGTCGTCGACAAACAGGCGCTCATGTTTCACAACGAAGTAATCAGCGACAAGGATGCCATAAAGCGGGCCGATCGCGGCGCCAAGCGTGTCAAGCGTGTAGTGGATAACATCGGGCGCGTTGAACAGATGCCACGGCAGCACGAACACGGAGCCCACGGCGGCGATCATCCCGCCGCGCGTGAAGGTGATGTACTTCG
This sequence comes from uncultured Pseudomonadota bacterium, assembly GCA_963849305.1. Lineage (GTDB taxonomy): Bacteria > Pseudomonadota > Alphaproteobacteria > Acetobacterales > Acetobacteraceae > CAWKGV01. The sequence continues at coordinate 174,464 of CAWKGV010000006.1, read as the reverse complement.
GCGCGACATTCGAAAAATCGAACGCCGGCGAGACGAAGTTGGCCACGATGTTGATCCCGATTGTCGCGACGATGAAGGTGAGCGCTCCCAAAACCACGGCCACGGTGCTGTCGATCCGCGCCACGATCTCGACCGGGTCATGCAAATATTCGCCGAACACTGGGAAGGTGGCCGATGTGGTGATCACGGTGACGATCGAGAAGGCGACAAAATTCACCGGCAGGCCCCAGAAATTGCCCTTCCTGACCGCGGCCGTGCTTGTCGCGAATCGCGCGAAGTCGCTGAAATTGACCATCGGTCCGGAGAAATAAGCAATCACAAGCGAGATGGCGATGATCATCTCCCAGAATGCCTGAAGCCCGCTGAATTTTACCTCGGAAAGAGTGAAGCTGATGTGACTCCAGCCGGCCCTGTAGATTAGCCAAAACATCAACAGAAACATGACAGTATACACGCCAGGCCCAGCCCAGTCGATAAACACCGTGATGGTCTTCATGCCACGGTAGAATACGAGAAATTGGAATACCCACATGGCGAGAAACGAAAACCAGCCAATATAGGAAAGCCCAAGGAAATATTCATGCTGATAGACGATGTATTGCGGGAAAAACCTAAGTATGACGACGATCAATGCCCTGGAGGCGACATAGGTCTGAATGCCGTACCAGGCTAGCGCGATAATGCCGCGAATGACGGCGGCAACGTTGGCGCCGTAGACGCCGAACGAAAGACGGCAGGCGACCGGGTAGGGCACGCCAAGATCAACGCCCGGCTGCGCCACCCAGTTTGTCAGGAACATGACGATCACGATGCCGACGATCAGGCACACCAGCACCTGCCAGCCGTCGAGGCCGAGCGCGAACAGGCTGGCGGCGAACAGATAACCGCCGACGCTGTGGACGTCCGACATCCACATGCAGAATACCTGGTACCAACCCCAGGACCGGTTCTTCAGCGGCGCCAGATCTGAATTGTAGAGATTCTCGCTGTAGTAAGCGGGGGTGTAGACCTCGCCAGTTTGTGCTCCGCCAGTCATTGTCCTGCTCCCTTTCGGCGCCGTAGCTAGTCGACCGATCCGACGAACAGCGCCTTGAACGCGCCGTTGCGAAACTCATCCACGACCAAAGGAACGCCGAGTTGCCGCGCTTGACCGAAGCTCTTCTGTCCAACGTACCGCAGCGCCTTCTTGCTCTTGAGGAATGGGTTGTCGATCGCGAAACTCGGGATGGTATCGAGGAACTTGGTCGGGTCATCGATTGCCGCCGACCCCGCCAGCTGCAGGGTGCGGACGATCATCTCGAGCGCGTAGACCTTGGTCCCGGCCTCGTCGTTCCATTCGCCGGCCAGCGCTTCGTAGCGTCGGACGAACTCCTCCATGTACGGGCTCCGGGTCTCGGGCGGGCTTGCACCGCCGACCGAGATGAAGCCCTCGGCGGCAGCCCCCGCCTGGGCGAGGGCGCGCGCGTCCTGTGCGGTTTCTGTGCTGACCAAGCCCTTGTAGCCGAGTTCGCGGAGCGCAAGTAGCGCGAGCGGTGCATCGCCGGGCGCTACGCCCGACAGCACGACCAGATCGGGCGTGCCGGTTGCCGGCTGGGCGCCTACACCGAGATAGGTCTGTCCTCGTACCCCGGCGAGCGCGCTGACGTCGTAGCCATGCAGCATCTGCGCCACGTAAGGACGGAAATCCGTTGTGCCGTAAGGATAGACGACCGAGGACGAGATGACGCCAAGCCCGACGCCGTAAGCACCGCGCACTCCCTCATCGCGTTGGTTGAGCGAGTCGGCCTCGTTGCGGGCGAGGAAGCTGACGCTGCGCACGCGTCTGTTCGCTTTCAAATACTCGAAGACGATCGGGTCGTCCTGATAGGAGGCAATCATTCCAAGGATCGAGTTGCGCTGCGGCGGGCTATAGAGATAACGCGCAAAGCCGTAAGCGATGTTGACCGCGTTGTTGGTTCGTAGCAGCGGCACTATGACCGCCGCCGTCGTGTCGATGTTCGGCCCGATAATGTAGCGGATGCCCTGGCCGATCATTTGCTCGGCGCCGGTGATCGCGAGCTTCGGGTCAAGCTGATCGTCGATGACCGTGACCTCGATCTTGTACCGCTGGCCGCCGATTTCGGCGCCGCCCTGCTCGTTGTACATTTGCGCCGTGACCTCGGCGCAATACTTGTTGACCAGCCCCCAGGACGCGGCCGGGCCGCGGAGAACGCCGAGCACGCCGACCTTAAGCACCTTCTCCGGGCCGGCCGCCGGCCGAACTTGGGTCATGGCTCGACCCGAGCCCGCCGCGAGCACCGCCGATGCGCCTACCGAGCCAAGCAGCCGACGCCGCGTTGTCTTCGGCTCACCCATAACCCCATCTCCCGCGTTGGTCATGGTTCGGGACGGTCACTGCACCGCGCCGGGCGCCAGGTGACCGAGGGCACCCGAGTATGGCTTGGCAATCGGAAAGGCGAGGTCGCCTACCTTGCTGGTGCCGAGCCCGAGCCCGACCAGCGCCTCAATGAGCTTCACCGCCGCCGCGACACCGTCGATCACTGGTACGCCGATCTCGCGAGCGATATGCTCGGTGAGGTCCGCCATTCCGGCACAGCCGAGTATGATCGCGCCGGAGCCGTCCTCCGCGACCGCGCGCCGGCACTCCTCGGTGATGACGTGGCGCGCATCGGAGGCGGGGTTCTCGAGCTCCAAGACCGCCAGCTCGGTAGCGCGCACCCGGCGGCAGAAGTGCTCCATGCCGTAATTGCGTACCAGATGCTCGGCGATGATCCGCGTGCGGCCCAGTGTGGTGACCACCGAGAAGCCGGTGGCGATCATGCTCGCCGCATGCATCGCGGCCTCGGCGATGCCGAGCACCGGCCCCCGCGCGATCTCCCGACAGGCGAGCAAGCCCGGGTCTCCAAAGCACGCGATGACGTAACCGGCAACACCCTCGGCCTCGCCTTTGCGGATCTCCTGCAGGAGGCCGATGACGCTCACCGCCTCGTCGTAATGCCCCTCGATCGAGACCGGTCCGGCCGGCGAGGTCGCGGCAAGGATCTCGGTGTCAGGCGCCGCAAATGCGCGGGCAGCAGCCGCGATCGTCCCGGTCATACTGGCCGTGGTGTTGGGATTAATGACCTTGATGCGCATGGTGCGTCTCCCGTTTCAGCGCGCGACACGACCGCGCCCACCGTCGCCGGAGGCTCGCTTCGCCTCCCGTCGGCGGCCGTGCAGGACGAACTCGGTGTAGCCGTTTGGCTGCTCGCGGCCCTTGAAGACCAGGTCGCAGGCCGCCTCGAAAGCGGTGCCGTCGAAGGATGGGGCCATCGGCTGATAGTTCGCGTCCCCGGCGTTCTGCCGGTCCACGACTTGCGCCATGCGCTTCAGGGTTTCCTTTACCTGCTCACGCGACACAATGCCGTGGTGCAGCCAGTTGGCAACGTGCTGGCTGGAGATGCGCAAGGTGGCGCGGTCCTCCATCAGACCGGTGTCGTGGATGTCCGGTACCTTCGAGCAGCCGACGCCCTGGTCGATCCAGCGCACCACGTAGCCGAGAATGCCTTGGCAGTTGTTGTCGAGCTCCTGCTGCACCTCGTTGGGCCGCCAGTTCGGCCGGTCCGCAACGGGGATGGTGAGCAAGTCCTGGAGCTTCGCATGCTCCCTCGTAGCGATCTCTTCCTGGCGCGCTGATACGTCCACCCGATGATAGTGCAGCGCGTGCAAGGTGGCGGCAGTCGGCGAGGGGACCCAGGCGGCGTTGCCGCCCGCGCGCGGGTGCTCGATCTTCTGCTCCAGCATCGCTGCCATGCGGTCGGGGGCCGCCCACATGCCCTTGCCGATCTGCGCCTTGCCACGCAGGCCGCAAGCCAGGCCGATATCGACGTTCCGATCCTCATAGGCCTTGATCCAGGGCGTTTGCTTCATGTCGTTCTTGCGGAGCATCGGCCCGGCTTCCATCGAGGTGTGGATCTCGTCGCCGGTGCGATCCAGGAAGCCGGTGTTGATGAACACCACGCGGTCCCTGGCGGCGAAAATGCAGGCCTTGAGATTGACCGAGGTGCGCCGCTCCTCGTCCATGACCCCCAGCTTCAGCGTATTGCGTTTCAGGCCGAGGATGTCCTCAACGCGGGCGAAGAGCTCGCCGGTGAAGGCAACCTCGTCGGCTCCATGCATCTTGGGCTTGACGATGTAGATCGAGCCGGCACGGCTGTTGCGCGGCGGGCCGGTGCCGTTGAGGTCGTGCATAGCGATCAGCGAAGTCACCGCCGCGTCCAGCAGGCCTTCCGGGATCGCTGCGCCGCTCGCGTCCAGCACGGCGTCCGTATACATATGGTGGCCGACGTTGCGCACCAGCATCAGGCTGCGCCCGGGCAGCACGAGTTGGCCGCCGGCCGGCGCGGTGAAAACGCGATCGGGGTTGAGGCGGCGGGTCATGGTGCGGCCACTCTTCTCGAACCTGTCTTCCAGCGTGCCCTGCATCAGGCCGAGCCAGTTGCGATAGGCGAGCACTTTATCCTCGGCATCCACGGCTGCGATGGAGTCCTCACAGTCCTGGATGGTGGTCAGCGCGGCTTCCATCATCACGTCACCGATGCCGGCGACATCGTTCTTGGCGACCGGTCGGGTGTGGTCGATCTTGATCTCGATGTGCAGGCCGTGGTGCTTCAGCAGCACGGCCGCGGGCGCGGCCGCGTCGCCTTCGTAGCCCACGAACTGCGCGGGATCGGCAAGCCCGGCGTCGCCGCCGCTCTTCAATGCGACAGCGAGGCGACCGTCGTCGAGGCGGTAGCCGACTGCGTCGGCATGGCTGGCGCCACCCAGCGGCGCCGCCTGATCGAGTACCTCGCGCGCCTTCGCTCGCACGCGCGCGCCGCGCAACTCGTTGTAGCCGCCGCCGCGAGTGGCGCCGCCGTCCTCCGGGATCGCATCGGTGCCGTATAGCGCGTCGTATAAGCTGCCCCACCGCGAGTTGGCGGCGTTCAAGGCATAGCGGGCGTTGGTGAGCGGAACGACGAGCTGGGGGCCGGCGATGGTGGCAATTTCCGGGTCCACGTTCGCGGTGCCGATCGTGAAATCGGGCGGCTCCGGCTGCAGATAGCCGATGCCGTGCAGAAATTCCTGGTATTCCACCAAATTCAAGGATGTGCCGCGTCGCGAGCGGTGCCACTCGTCGATCTGTGCCTGCAAGCTATCGCGCGCGTCCAGCAACATTCGGTTGCGCGGCGCCAGCTCCCGCACCAGCTTGCCGAAACCTCGCCAGAAGCGGTCGGCTCCGAGATCGGTGTCTCGCATCGCCTCATGCGTCACGAAGTCGTACAAGGGACGGGCCACCGATAGGCCGTCGGCTGTCTTGACGTAAGCCATCTGCTGTTCCTCCCCCAGGCGGGCGCCGGCTCGACGCCCACCGTTTCGGCGTTACTTGCGAGGCCCAATCTCCTCGGGTTCGGCGCAGTCCAGCAGCATCAGGTCGAGCTCGCTGGCCCCGCGGGTAAGCTGACCTTGGATATCGTCTGCCATGGTCGCTTCCCGCCCTACCTCCGCCGCGGCACATAAAGGTCCCTCGATCGTCGACCTCCATGGTCGGATTGCCGCGGCTGTCCAGGATCTCGCGCGCGCGGACCTCGTCGATCTTCGCCATGGCTGCATGCTCCTCCGGCCTCATTGCGGCTCGTTTTCTCCTGTGGGGCAGTGCGGCTCGAGCTTCTCGCCCGGGCTCACCCGCGCGCAGGCGTCAGCAGGTCCAGGAGGGTAAGAGCCACGACCTCGGTGGCTTTTCGCAGGTCGCCGAGCGGCAGGCGCTCATCGGCTCGGTGCGCATTCGCTTCCTCGATCGTGTGAGGGCCGGCGCCGTAGAGTGCGACCGGGATGCCGCGCGCAGCGTAGAGCCGGGCATCGGTGTAGAGCGGCACGCCCTTTGCCTCGATCCGCTCGCCCATGACGAGGCTCGCGTGCCGGCAAAGCGCTTCGATCAGGCGTTCGCCGCCGGGCAAGGGCTTCAGAGGCTCCGCAAGCAAGATACGGCGAACCTCAACGCTGGCCTCCGGAAAAGCCCCGGCGGCCCCGGAGATCACCCTCCGCAGCTCGGCCTCGACATCGGCTGGGTTCTCCTCGGGGATCATTCGCCGGTCGAGCCGGAAGGTGACCCGGTCTGGGACGACGTTGGTGTTGATGCCGCCGCGGATCAATCCCACCGTGAGCTGCGGCGAGCCGATGCCCGGCACCTTCGAGACCCTCTGCCCCAAGCTCTTGCGCCATCCGTAGAGCGCGCTCAGCACCTCGGTTGCTGCCTCCAGCGCGTCCACCCCGGTGTACGGCATGGCGGCGTGCGCCGAACGACCGTTCACCTGCACCTCGAGGTGCAGGCAGCCGTTGTGCGCGGTGACGACGCCATATGAGAACCCGGCACTGAGCGCCAGGTCCGGCTTACTGATTCCTTGTTCCAGCAGGAATCCCGGCCCGATCTCGCCGCCTGCCTCCTCGTCGTAGGTAAAGTGCAGCTCGACCGTGCCGGCCAGCGGCGCGTCCAATGCCTCAAGCGCGCGGAGCGCCCAAGTGTAGGTCGCGAAGTCGGACTTCGAGACGGCGACGCCGCGGCCGTACATCCAGCCGTCCACCACCTCCGCGCCGTAGGGGTCGCGGGTCCAGCCCTCGCCGGGGGGCACCACGTCGCCATGCGCGTTGAGCGCGATCACCGGCCCGCCCTCGCCAAAGCGGCGGCGTACCACGAGATTGGTGGCGCTGATCATGCCGTTGGCGCGTACCCGATCGTCGGGAACAGGGTGGCGCTCGACCCGGTAACCGAGCCCCTCCAGCAGCTCGGCGGCGCGCTCGGCATGGCGGCGGCAGTCGCCGGGCGGGTTGTCGGATGGAACCCTGACGAGCTCGGCCAGGAAGGCGGCTTGAGCGGCGCGCTCGTGGTCGAGGAAGGCACGGATGCTGGCGTCGTGCGACATGGCGTCCTCAGCGTGGCGTGGGCTGGAAGTGACGGAGGAAGTCGATCAAGACTCGGGTCGCGACATCCGCGTCCTCCGCGGTGATGCTCTCGGCCGGGTTGTGGCTGATGCCGCCGGCACAGCGCACGAACAGCATCCCGATCGGGCAGAGCGCGGCCATGGCCAGGCCGTCATGGCCGGCGCCACTGGGAAGACGCAGCGGCCGGACGCCGACCCGCGCGACCGAACGTTCCAGTTCCTCGACCAATGCCGGCGCGCAGACCGCCGCAGGCTCGTTGTAGCTCTGGCGCAGCCCCGCCGCGACGTGCCGCCGCGCCGCGATCGCAGCGAACTCCCGTCGCAGCCGTTCGGTCGCGGCCGCGCGCGCGGAGTCGTCCGAGCTCCGCAGGTCGATGGTGAAGCGGGCCGCCCCGGCGATGACGTTGACCGCGCCGGGGACCGCCTCGACGCAGCCCACCGTCGCCACCAGCCCGTCCGCCTCGGAGGCCACGCGTTCGACCGCGAGCACCATCTCCGCCATCGCGGCGACGGCATCGCGTCGAAGCCGCATCGGCACCGTCCCGGCATGGCCGGCGAATCCCTCGACTTCGATCGCGAAACGGCTGGCGCCATTGATGGCGGTCACGATGCCGACTGGAAGCTGCTCCGCCTCCAGCACCGGACCCTGCTCGATATGCACCTCGATGTAGCCGACAACATTCGCCTTTGAGCGCGGCACTTGCGGGATGTCGGAGGGATTGCAGCCGAATTGCCGCAGCGCCTCGCGCACGCTGATCCGGTCGGCATCCTCGGCATCGAGGGCCGCGGGATCGAGGATGCCGGCGACGGCGCGTGACCCGGTCAGCGTCACCGGAAAGCGAACACCCTCCTCGTCGCCAAAGGCGACCACCTCGACGGCGAAAGGCAGGCGCTCGCCTTGCGCGTGCAGCGCCTCAACGGCCTGAATCGCGAGCACCACGCCGAGAATGCCGTCATAGCGGCCGGCGTTGCGCACCGTGTCGATGTGCGAGCCGAGCAGCAGGGTGGGGGCGCCGGAGCCGGCGTTGCCCTCGTAACGGCCGACGACATTGCCGACGGCGTCGATCTTGGACTCCATGCCGGCCTGCCGCATCCAGCTCATCACCTGATGCGCGGCCGCCTTATGCTGTGGCGTGAGGTAAAGCCGCGTCAGCGCGCCCGTCTCGCTCGAGAACTGCGCGAGCTCCTCCAGCCGCCGCATCACAACCACTCCAAGCGCATCGCCGCCAAGCTGGGTGGTGGGCGGTCCTGCCTGTCCGGATTCGGACATCATTGCTTCTCCCCCTGTTTCGCTTCGGCTGTGATTACACACTCATGATCTTGAGCAGGTTCGTCGTTCCGGACACCCCGAACGGCGTCCCTGCTGCGATGGCGATGACATCCCCCTTGTGGGCGAAACCCTCTCTGACGGCGGTCTCGCAAGCGTAGTCGGCCATCTCCGTGACGTCGTGCACCTCACGAACCCGCACCGAGTGCACGCCCCAGACGGCGGTGAGGCGCCGCGCCGTCTCGGCGCTCGTCGCCAAGGCGAGGATCGGCACCGTCGGGCGCTCGCGTGCGGCGCGCAGGCCGGTATAACCGGAGTTCGTGTAAGTGACGGCCACCGTTAACGGCAGCAGGGTGGTGGCGCGTCGCAGGCCGCAACAGATCGCGTCGGGAATCGTCGCGCCCGGCTCGGGATGCGCCGCGTCGATCATCTGTCGGTAGAACGGGTCGCGCTCGACTTCGGCGATGATGCGGTCCATCACCGCGACCGCTTCGACCGGGTACCGGCCCGAGGCCGAATTCAGCGGAGAGCATCACGGCATCGGCGCCGTGATAGATCGCGGAGGCGACGTCCGAGGCTTCCGCGCGCGTCGGCGTCGGCGCCTGGATCATCGATTCGAGCATCTGCGTGGCGACCACTGTCGGCTTGCCGGCAGCGCGGCAGACGCGAAGAATCCGCCGTTGGATCGTCGGCACCTTCTCGGGAGGCATCTCCACACCGAGGTCGCCGCGCGCCACCATGATGGCGTCGGACGCCTCGACGATCGCTTCCAGCTGCTCGATCGCGGCCGGCTTCTCGAGCTTCGCCATGACCCCGGCGCGGCTGCCCACGATCGCTTTCAGCTCCTCGACGTCCTCCGGGCGCTGCACGAACGACAGGGCGACCCAATCCACCCCGAGTCCGAGAGCGAAGGCCAGATCGTCGCGATCCTTCGTGGTCAACGCAGAGACCGGCAGCACCGCCCCGACAACGCTGACGCCTTTCCGGTCCGAGAGCGGACCGCCGATGACGACACGTGTCTCGGCGTGGCGTGATCCGCAGGTCTCGACGCGCAACCGGACCTTCCCGTCGTCCAACAGCAGTTCCACGCCGGGAGCCAGCGCCTCGAATACCTCCGGATGCGGCATCCGCACGCGCCGCGCGTCTCCGAGTGTCTCGTCGAGATCGAGTCGGAAGCCTGCGCCGGGCTCGAGGTCTATCCGACCCTCGACGAAGGTGCCGACACGCAGCTTCGGTCCCTGCAGGTCGGCCAGCACGCCGATGGGCCGTCCGGTCTCGAGCTCGATGGCACGGATCGTATCGAGACGACGGCGATGATCGTCCTGCGTGCCATGACTGAAGTTGAGGCGGAAGACATCCGCACCCGCATCGAACAGGGCGCGTATGGCCTTCGGCGTGGAACTCGCCGGCCCGAGGGTGGCGACAATTTTCGCCTTGCGATAGCGGCGCATGGGATCATCCGGCCCCTTAGGCCGTCTCCTCTGTCGCGGGGGTGATCAGGATGGCGCGGAAATCGTTGACGTTGGTCAACGTCGGGCCAGTGATCACTTGGTCACCGAGCGCCTCGAAGAAGCCGTGGCCGTCATTGTCGGCCAGGCGATCCTTCGCCCGAATTCCGCGCGTGTCGGCGCGGACAAGCGTGTCGGGCGAGATGATCGCCCCCGCCACTTCCTCCGCGCCGTCGATGCCGTCCGTGTCGCCGGCCAGCGCAAACACGCCGGGCAGCCCGTCCAGCTCCACCGCGAGCGCGAGCAGGAACTCGACATTGCGGCCACCGCGACCGTTTCCGCGCAGGGTGACCGTGGTCTCCCCGCCGGAGAGCAGTGCGCAAGGCGGCGGCGCAGGCTGGCCGTGCAGCACCGCCTGCCGGGCAATGCCGGCCATCACCCGCCCGACCTCGCGCGCCTCGCCCTCGATCGCGTTGCCGAGGATGAGCGGTGCGAAACCTGCGCTGTGCGCGACCGAGGCCGCCGCTTCGAGCGACGTCTGCGGCGTGGCGACTATCACCGTCCGCGCGCGCGCCAGGCGAGGATCTCCGGGCTTTGGCGTCTCTTCCGCACCAAGTTCCAGATGGCGCAGCACCGCGGCCGGCTGCGTGATCCCGTATTTAGCGAGCACGGCGCGAGCGTCCGCGAAGGTGGAGGCATCCGCAACCGTCGGGCCGGAGGCGATAGTGGCGGGATCGTCCGCCGGCACGTCCGAGATCACGAGCGTGACGGTCGGCGCCGGATACGCAGCGGCCGCGAGCCGGCCGCCCTTGATCGCCGAGAGGTGTTTACGCACGCAGTTCATCTCGCCGATGCTGGCGCCTGAGCGCAGCAGCGCGCGGTTGATCGCCTGCTTGTCCGCCAGCGTCAGACCCGGCGCCGGCAGCGAGAGCAGAGCGGAGCCGCCGCCGGAGATCAGGGCGATGACGAGGTCGTCTTCCCCGAGCGGCCGCACCAGTTCGAGGATGCGAGCGGCCGCGCGCCAGCCGGCTTCGTCGGGGACGGGATGGGATGCCTCGACGACCTCGATACGCTGGCAGGGAACCGCGTGTCCGTAGCGGGTCAGGACCAGGCCTTCCAGCGGCCCGGGCCAGGCGTCCTCTACGGCCCTGGCCATCGCGGCAGTGGCCTTGCCGGCCCCGACCACGACGGTGCGGCCCTTGGGCGGGAGCGGCAGATGCGCAGGGATCGTCCGCGCCGGAAGAGCGACCTCGACGGCGGCGCCGAACATAGTCCTCAGCAGTTCCCGTGGTGCGATCGCCATCGATCCGCCCCCCCTCTGCGCCCGCGGTTTCTGCTCAGCGCACCGCAGGCTGCGCGGTCGTCACGACCGGCGCCATGACCGGCTCTGCTGTCTCCGCGGGTATGGCCAGAAGCTCCTCGGTCGAGACGCGCCCGTTGAGGACACGCGCGGCCTGGACCCGGTCGATGTCGCCCTCCCAAGCGGCGATCACCACCGTCGCGACGCAGTTGCCGACCAGGTTCGACACGGCACGCGCGATGCCCATGAACCAGTCCACCGAAAGCACCAGCACCAGGCCGATCGCCGGGATCACCGGAATGGAGGACAGCGTCGCCGCCAAAACGACGATCGCCGAACCGGGTACGCCTGACGCCCCCTTCGAGGTGAGCAGAGCGGCCCCCAGCACAAGCAACAGATCGCCGGTGGAGAGTGGCGTGTTGGTCGCCTGGGCGATGAATACCGCCGCCAAGGTGAGATAGATCGAAAAGCCGTCCAGGTTGAACGAATACCCAGTCGGGATCACCAGGCCGACCGTCGAGTCCTTGATCCCCATCGCCTCCAGCTTGCGCATGACCTGCGGCAGCACCGCGTCGGAGGAGGTCGTCGCGAGCACGATCAGCAGCTCCTCCCGCAGGTAGCGAAGGAACTTCAGTATGTTGAAGCCTGCGAGTCCCAGGACCGCGCCAAGCACGACAAGCACGAAGATGGCGGCGGCGACATAGAACAGCGCGACCAGCATCCCGAGCTGCCTGAGCGAGCCGATGCCGTACTTTCCGACCGTGAAGGCGATCGCGCCTAGGACGCCGAGCGGTGCAAGGCGGACGATGAAGCCGATGACCTTGAATAAGGCATCGACCGCTTGCTCGATCACGTGCGTGAGCTGATGGCCACGTTCGCCGAGCAGTGCCAGGCCGGCGCCGAACAGGATGGCGAACAACAGCACCTGCAGGACGTCGCCGCTGGAGAAGGCATCGAAGATCGTCGTGGGGATGATCCGCATCACCACATCGACGCCGTTGGTGACCTGGCCCACATGCGAGGTGTAGACGGCGAGCGACGATGCATCGAGCGACTTCGGGTCGATGTTCATCCCGACGCCCGGCTTGACCACGTAGGCGAGCACCACGCCGAGCGCGAGCGCGACCGTCGTCATTGCCTCGAAATAGAGGATCGCCTTGAGCCCAACCCGCCCGACTTTCTTGAGGTCCCCGGCGCCGACGATGCCGTGCACGACGACACCGAACACCAGCGGCGCGATGGTCATTCGAATGAGCTTGATGAAGCCGTCCCCCAGCGGCTTCAGCGTGACGGCAAAGCCGGGCCACGCCATGCCGATGACGATCCCCAGCACAAGCGCCACGACCACCTGGCCGAACAGCGACTTGAAAAACGACATTGGCTTTCCTCCCCTGCCAAAGGCCGTGACAAAGCCTCTGTTTTTCGTGGTCAGACTCTCATGTCGCCGCGCTCGCGCCGATTTCGTGATTGGCCAACAGCTCCAGGGCACGCACCATGGCCGAATGGTCCCAGGCCGAGCCGCCGTGCGCGGCGCAAGCGTTGAACAGCTCCTGGCACGTCGCCGAATTCGGCAGGCTGATCCGCAGCTCCTTCGCGCCCTGGAGCGCTAGGTTGAGGTCCTTCTGATGCAGCTCGATCCGAAAGCCGGGATCGAAGTTGCGAGCGATCATGCGCTCGCCGTGCAGCTCGAGAATGCGCGAGTTCGCGAAGCCCCCCATCAGAGCCTTGCGCACCTTGGCGGGGTCGGCCCCGGCCTTGGAGGCGAACAACAGCGCCTCGCCCACCGCCTCGATCGTCAGCGCGACGATGATCTGGTTGGCGACCTTGGTCGTCTGCCCGTCGCCGTTGCCCCCCACGTGAGTGATGTTCTTGCCCATCAGGTCGAACAGCGGCTTCACCGTCGCGTAGGCCCGCTCCGGGCCACCCACCATGATGGTGAGGCTCGCCGCCTTGGCGCCCACCTCGCCGCCCGAGACCGGCGCGTCGAGGTAGTCGCAGCCACGCTCGTTGACGCGTTTGGCGAAGCCCTTGGTCGCGATCGGCGAGATCGAGCTCATGTCCACGACAATCTTGCCCGGACGCAGACCCTCCGCCACGCCGTCCGGCCCGAAGATTACTGTCTCGACGTCAGGCGTGTCCGGCACCATCGTGATGACGACCTCGGACCGCTCGGCCACTTCGCGGCCGTTCGCGCAGCTGGTCGCCCCGCCTTGCAGCAGGTTCGGCGGCAGCTTGCCAATGGTGTGCAAGAACAACTCGTGCCCGCCGCGTTGCAGGTTGTCCGCCATGGGTCGACCCATGATGCCGAGGCCGATAAAGCCGATCTTCATGACAACGTCTCCTCCTTGTCCGATCATGCGTTTGCCGGAGCGCGTAGGTAGGGCGCGACCCAGCCAAGCCCCGCCGAGGTGCCTGCCTGCGGGCGGTACTCGCAGCCGATCCACCCCGCGTATCCCTCGCGATCGAGTTCCGCGAAGAGGAAGGGGTAGTTGATCTCGCCGGTGCCGGGCTCGCCCCGACCGGGGTTATCGGCGACCTGCACATGCGCGATGCGATGTTTCAGCCGCTTGAAGGTGCCGGCCAGCTCGCCGTCCGTGCGCTGCTGGTGGTAGAGGTCGTACTGCAGGAAGAGGTTGTCGGAGCCAACCTCATCCATCAGCGCCATTGCCTGGTCGCAGCGGTTCAGCCAGAAGCCGGGGATGTCGAAGCGGTTGACCGGCTCGACCAGCAACCGGATGCCCGCCCGCCCCAGCTCGCGCGCGGCGAAGCCGAGGTTCTCCACGACCGTGCGGCGGATGCGCTCCGGGTCCGTATCCCGCGGCGGGACGCCGATCAGGCAGTTGACCTGGGGGCAACGGAGCGTGGCGGCGTACTCGATCGCCCGCCCCACACCATCCTGGAACTCGCCCGTGCGGTCGGGGTGACAGGCGATGCCACGCTCACCCGCTTCCCAGTCTCCGGCGGGAAGGTTGTGCAACACCTGGGCAAGACCGTGGCGCTCCAGCGCCGCCGCGAGCCGGTCCTTCGGATAGGCGTACGGGAACAGATACTCGACGGCTTCGAACCCGTCGGCGCGAGCCGCGGCGAAGCGATCGAGAAAGTCATGCTCGCCATAGAGCATGGTGAGATTGGCGCAGAAGCGTGGCATGCGAGGTCCTCCCGATCAGTCGAGCAGCGCGATCGCGGTCGGCGCGTCCGTCGCTGCGTCCTCGGCCAGGTCCTCGAACTCGGTGATGTTGTCGATCTCCGTGCCCATGGCGATGTTCGTCACGCGCTCAAGAATGACTTCCACCACTACCGGGACCTGATGCTCGGCCAGTAGCGCCTTGGCCCGGTCGAAAGCGGGCAGGATCTCCTCGGGCCGCCGCACCCGGATCGCCTTGCAGCCGAACGCCTGCGCGGCCGCGACATGATCCACGCCGTAGCTGCCGAGTTCCGGTGCGTTGACGTTCTCGAAGGCGAGCTGGACGCAGTAGTCCATCTGGAAGCCGCGCTGCGATTGGCGGATCAGTCCGAGATAGGAGTTGTTGACCACCACGTGGATGTACGGAAGACGGAACTGGGCGCCGGCCGCCAGCTCCTCGATCATGAATTGGAAGTCGTAGTCGCCAGAGAGCGCCACGATCGGCCGCTCGGCATCCGCCGCGCGCACGCCGAGTGCCGCGGGAATTGTCCAGCCGAGCGGGCCGGCCTGGCCGCAATTGATCCAATGTCGCGGCTTGAACACGTGCAGGAACTGCGCCGCCGCGATCTGCGACAGGCCGATGGTGCTGACATAACAAGTGTCGCGGCCGAACGCGCGGTTCATCTCCTCGTAGACGCGCTGCGGCTTCATCGGCACCTCGTCGAAGTGGGTGCGGCGAAGCATGGTGCGCTTGCGTTCACGGCACTGCTCGACCCAACCCGAGCGGTCGCGGAGCCTGCCGGCGCGCTGCCACTCCGCGGCCAAGCCCACCAGGAGCTCGAGCGCTGCCCCGGCATCGGAGGCGATGCCGTAGTCCGGCTCGAACACCCGGCCGATCTGCGTCGGCTCGATGTCGATGTGAACGAACTTGCGGCCCTTGGTATAGACGTCGACCGAGCCGGTGTGGCGGTTGGCCCAGCGGTTGCCTATGCCGAACACGAAATCCGAGGCGAGCACCGTCGCGTTGCCGTAGCGGTGCGCGGTTTGCAGCCCGGCCATGCCGACCATCAGCGGATGATCGTCAGGGATCGCGCCCCAGCCCATCAGCGTCGGGATTACGGGAACGCCGGTGAGCTCGGCGAATTGCACGAGCAAATCGGTGGCGTCGGCGTTGATCACGCCGCCGCCGGCCACGATCACCGGCCGCTCGGCCTCGTTCAGCATCGCCAGCGCCTTCTCGGCCTGCGCCCGGGTCGCGCGCGGCTTGTGGACGGGCAGCGGCGCGTAGGTCTCGGCGTCGAATTCGATCTCGGCCATCTGGACGTCGAACGGCAGATCGATCAGCACCGGACCCGGCCGACCCGAGCGCATGACGTGGAATGCCTGCTGGAACACGCGCGGCACCAGCGCCGGCTCGCGCACCGTCACCGCCCACTTGCTGACGGGCTTGGCGATGGCTTCGATGTCCACCGCCTGGAAATCCTCCTTGTGCAGCCGCGCACGGGGCGCCTGGCCGGTGATGCACAGGATCGGGATGCTGTCGCCCCACGCCGAGTAGAGGCCGGTGATCATGTCGGTCCCGGCCGGGCCGGAGGTGCCGATGCAGACGCCGATATTGCCGGCCTGCGCCCGAGTGTAGCCTTCGGCCATGTGCGAGGCGCCCTCGACGTGGCGCGCCAGCACGTGGCGGATCGCGTTGCGGGTGCGCATGGCGGCGTAGAACGGGTTGATCGCGGCGCCCGGGACGCCGAAGGCGGCAGTGATGCCCTCGAGTTCGAGCACGCGCACTGCCGCCGCCGCCGCCGTCATTCTTGCCATGGCGCTTCCTCCCTCGCTTCAGGTTGCAAGCACTATGACTGGAATTCCTCCGCTCGTCAGCAGCACTTTCCGCAATGCGGAAGGGAAAAACCGTAGCCCGAATTTTCCCCGTGAATTGGGCTTGAAGCCACGTACGAAGCAGGTTTGCATCTGTGCAAACCTGCAGCTGGAGTAGTCGGTCACGTGGTTCGAAAGCAAACCTGGCTATGCGGCCACGGCTGCGCGCCCACCGAGCTCGGCCGTGATTTCGGCTGCGACGTGCCGGACGGCGGCGCCGAGTTCGGGCAGGCGTTCCGAGGTCACGCGCACCGTCGGACCGGACACCGAGACAGCGGCGATCGGCAAGCTGTCGGCGTCCAGCACCGCGGCCGCGACGCAACGCAACCCGAGCGCGTACTCCTGGTCGTCCAGCCCGAAGCCCTGTGCACGCACCTGGTCCAAGTGGCGAAGCAGCCGTCCGGGTTCGTCGATCGTGCGCGGCGTGAACACCGGCAAGCCGCGCTCGCGGATGATCCGCACTGCTTCCGGGCGGGGCATCGCGGCGAGGATTGCCTTGCCCAATGCCGAGCTGTGCATGAAGACGCGGCCGCCGGGCTTCGCAATGGCGCGCACGAGCTGCCGGCTTTCGACTTGGCCCAGATAGACGGCCATCCCCTCGTCCTCGATGGCGAGGTTCGCTGTCTCGCCTGTTTCCTCCACCAGCCGCCGCAGAAAGGGCCGAGCAATCCGCCCGACGTCCCGCGATTGCAGAAATGCATTCCCGACGATGAAGGCCTGCACCCCCACAAGCCAGCGCATCGTCTCCGCATCGAAGCGGACAAACCGCTCGTCCTGCAGCGTCGTCAGCAGGCGGTGAGCGGTCGAGGGCGCCAGACCGGCAGCGCGAGCAAGCTCGCTCAGGGTCATCCCGAGATCGTGCTGGGCGAGAATGTTGAGAGCTCCCATCGCCCGCGTGAGCGCCTGGACGTTGCTGTTGCGGCGCGCCGATGGTGCGGCTCCGCCGCGCGTCGGCTTTGTGGTCGCAACCGCCCGTTTTGCCAAGCTTTCGGCTCCTTTAGTCTGCAGCGACGCCCAGGCCCCATCCTTGCGAGGGGGGAGGCTGAGCCTTCCCCGTTCCGGGCTGGTTTCCCGGATAGAGTACTAAGCTTTCCGCATTGTGGAAAAAGCGTCAAGCAGCGTAGCCGCCCATGAGCGGCCCCGGATTGGCGCAGGCACGCCCTCGCCGGACCAGTTGGCGCGGAAGAACGAGGGCAAGCCGAAAGCCTGGTTGAACAAGACCGAAAGCTGCGCTCCGACAGCCCAGGCATAATGAACGCGCGGGTTGGGCACCGATACGTCGAACAGGTTCTGGTCCGGGTGGAAGGTGAAATCCGTGTAGGGCTTGATCTGGATGCCCGGAGCGAACTCGAACCCGTAGTTGAGCTCGAGGATCTGCTCGGTCCTAGCGATATTACCCGAGAGCCCGGCGGCCGCGATGCGGTCATTGACGGCACCGGCGGCACGGCCATTGAAGAGGAACTCTGTCAGCGGCACGCCGAACGTATCGTTCGGCCGGCCGGGGAACGGGCCATGCTGCACCAGCCCCAGCTCAAAATAGTTCTGCACCAGCGCGCCAAGTCGCAAACTTCCGGCGACCCGACGACCAGGGCCGATCTCGGCGCCGGCCCGGGAGCCGGCAAAACGAAAGTGATCCCCCGGTGATCCTCCGCCCGACCGCTGCGGTGCGCGGTCGGGCCATCCCCCTCGTTAGTGGGAACTCATCGACGCCGCCGCGCGTTCCTGGCGCCGAGATTATGGAGTGAGCCGCTATGCGGGTCTTCGGAGCAGTTTCGGCGGGGCTCATCCTGGCGCTTCCCCTCGCGCTCGCGGTCGGGCCGGCCCGAGCCCAGCAAGACAACAACGGCTTGCTCCCGCAGGCGCGGCGGTTCTTCACCGGCCAAAATGCTCCCGGGCACAATGAGTATGAGCAGGGCCGGTTGAACCAGCAGGAGCAGGACCAAGCTCATCGCGAATACCGACGCGAGCAATACCAAGTCAATCAGGGATATCCGCCGGGCCGGTACCGCGGCAACCAGGGGAGTCCGGTGCCCTACACCAATGGTTCCATTAGAGGCTACGGGAGTGGCCATTACTACTATTACCCTCCCGGCAACCCATACGATAACGGGTCTCACAACCAAGGCTACTATCCGGGGCGCTGACGCTCAGGCGCACTGACATTTCGCTTAGAAGGGGCGGAAGAACGAGGGCAGACCAAGCGCGTCGTTTAGCAGCACCGAGAACACCGCGCCCACCGCGAAGGAGGTCTTGATCCCCGGCCTTGGCGTCACGTCGAATAATTGCTGGTCGGGGTTAAAGGTGATGGCGGCGTACGGCTTGACCTGAATGCCCGGTGCCAGCTCGAACCCGTAGCTCGCCTGAACGATGTTCTCGGTACCGGGGAGGGTGCCAACCAGGCCATTGGCGGCGATCCGATCATTGAGTGCGTCCACGAAGCGGGGATTCCACACGTAGTAGGCCCACATTAGCCCGAACGTGTCATTCGGTCGGCTGGACAACGTGCCGTGCTCCACCAGCCCCGCCATGTAGTAGCTCTGCACCGGCGCCTGTCCGGACGTGGAGAACGACGCAGCTCCGAACAACCAGAGACCTTGCGGCTTGGCCGGATCGGGACGCCAGACCATTTTTTGCGCCTGTACATAAATGCCGGTGCGCGAGCCGTCCGATGCCGGCACGCCACCTGCGGTCGCCAGTGGCAAGCCGGCAGTGTTGAACCTCGGGTCGGGGAAGTTGGTGGAATTGTAATAGAACCCGATATCGTATTTTTCGGGATAGCGGGTCTCGGCTGCTTCCGTCGCGTAACCCAACTCGACCGGCACGGTCACGCCGGTGGCATGCTCTGTGCTCCAGCCGCCGTTCCATGGGAATCCCGGGTAGAAGAACTGAAACACGTCGTCCTCCGAGGCGCCGACGCGGATGTAGGTGTTCTTGGTCGGCAGGACCGAAATCGCTCCCGACCAGACGGAGATCGGCCAAAACGGCACGTTGGTGTTCAGCGACCAGGTGTATGGCCCGATGTTGCTGCAGATGCCGACCTGGAACGTGCAATAGAGTTCGGAGGTGGCGAAGTAGCTGGCCAGCGTGGTGCGGCCGACGATGACACGCACCCGCTCGTCGAAAAGACGTTGCTCAAGTGTCAACTCGTTCAACCGCGTCAGGTTATTGGGGCCCGCGCCTTGCAGGAACCCTCCCGCGCTGCCGCTGAAGTCATTGACACCTTGAGGAATGCCGCCGAAACGAGAATCCAGGCTGAAATGTATGACCGAGCCGGTCAGCCCGGCCATCTTCTGCAAATCGACGTCGAAGCCGTAAAAGGCGTCATTGTAACCGATGGTGCCTTGCTGCACGCCGCCGGAGACATTGTAATAAAGCGTGCTGGCGAAGAAGCCTTTGAAATAGATGCCGACATTAGCGAGTGCGTCGCCGAGCGGCGCCAGCGGTTTGCCGAGCGTGAAGAAATCACCCTGTGGGATACCGCTCGGCGCGATGGGCGGCGGCGTCGGATTGACCGGTGTGGGGGCAAGGATCTGCGGTTGCAAATTGGTGGCCGGTGGCGGCACGCCAACGTCCTGGGCGGCGACCCATGCCGCGCCGAGCGGCTGGAGAGCCGCAACGACCGGCGCCGCGCGAAAAGTACGGTAAGCCAAGGCTGCAAGTCTCGGGCTCATGTCCTTATTTCCTCCGAATTGACAGTCCAGGCAGGCTTTGGAATTCGCTTCGGCTCGGGTAGTAGTGCGGTGCTATCCTCTTTTCAGGAGAACGCGCATGGCGATTGCTAAGACCTTGCCGTCGATCTCTGATCTCTCTTCATTGTCGCAGGATGAGTTCGTGGCGGCGCTCGACGGCCTTTATGAGCACTCGCCCTGGGTGGCCGCTTCCGCCTGGCACAAGCGACCGTTCCGCAGCTTCGCGGCGTTGCGCGAGGCGCTCAGCCAGGCGGTTCACGAAGCGGCGCCGCCAGAGCAGGTAGCCCTGGTTCGCGCTCACCCGGAACTGGCGGGCAAGGCGGCGGTGCGGGGACAATTGACCGCCGAATTCGACGCGCGAGCAGAGCGGCGCCGGGCTGGACCGGTGTTCGGCCGAGGAGTTCGAGACCCTGACCCGCCTGAACCGCGACTACCGGGCGAAATTCGGTTTCCCCTTCGTCATTGCGGTCCGCGGTCACACCCGCGCCAGCATCATTGAAGAGTTCGCCCGTCGCCTGCGGAATGGTCCGGACCAGGAACTTCAAGAGTGCATCCAGCAGATCGACCGCATCGCGGCGATGCGGCTGCAAGAAAGGGTACCCGAGGGAACGACGTTGTAATCCGGGCGGCGCCAAGACTATAGGCGCTGGCCTGGCAAGACGAGCGCGGCGCGGGCAGGGGTCCGCCCGCCGCCATGTCGGTGGCCCGGCTAACACCCGCGCCCGCCCCGCGCTCCGTCGCCACTTTTGCCTTCTCAGCCGCGTCCGACCGTGCATTCGATCTGGCCGTGCGGCTCGTCGGTCGGAAGGAAGACCAGATTGGGATTCTCAAGCTTGAACGGGGAAAGATTGATCAACAGGTAATGCTTGTTGGGACATGCCATGCTGATTTGGGAGATCTCGGGCACCGCCTCGAGCGCCGCGAGGCCCATACGATACATGCTGTCCTGGACACCCTCGCTGTAGGTGGTGGCGAACACCTTGAGCATCGTCTGTAGAATTGTGGCGTTGGCGGCCGTGAAATCCTTCGGCTCTCGCGCGTAGCGCCAGGTGGCGTCCATGCTCGTCGCGCAGATGCGGTCCTTGGTTTCCGGCAGGGTGGTCACGTCGTCCATGACGTAGTTGACCCACCCCGAGCCCGTGGTCTTCATGAAGGTGAACCCTTCGATGCCGGATTCGATCTCGACGCCGCCCCGCGTGGCCCGGATGTGCGCGATGGGGTTGCCGTTGTCGGCCTTCGTAAAGCTGTAGCTATGCGGCTTGCCGTCCAACGACAGGCGCTGCCATCGCGTCTCGACGACATCGATATTCGCGCGCTCGACCTGCCGATAGCGGTCGAGAAACTGCTTGGCGATGGCGATGCCGAACGTCTCGTTGGCCGCGCGCAGGTTTTCGCGGGCGGTGATGTTGACGATGTTCTTGCACGAGTTGGTGGCGATGACCGACGAATTGTCGGCCGCCGTGAACGACTTGTCGAACCCGCCCTCGAGCAGCACCTTGACGGTCGCCTCTCGGACCTCGTGCTGGTCACCCTCGCGGTGCACGCGCAGGACGCGCACTCGGGCCTTGCCGTAGGTGGCATTGAGCAGTGTCATGGGTTTTCTCCCTGGTAGGCGTATTGTCCGGATAGCGAGGCGTCGGCTCTCAACGGCATTCAGGGCGGCTCCGCGCCGTGTGCCGCGTGCATGGGTTTGAACCCCTTCTTTGGCAGCGACTTCGCGCCGTTGAAGACGGCATTCAATATGACCGCGCTCACGGCGGACAACAGGATGCCGCTGTGCAGGATCGGCGCCAGGATTTTCGGCAGTTGATTGAAGAATGGATGCGAGACGACCGGAATCAGGCCGAAGCCGAAGCTGATGGCGATGACGAGGAGGTTGTTGGGATTCTCCTCAAGGTTCACGCCGGCCAGGATCCTGATTCCGGTCGCCGCGACCATGCCGAACATGACCAGCCCGGCGCCTCCGAGGACGAAGGGAGGAATTGACGCGACCACCTCGGCGAGCTTCGGAACGAGCCCCAATATAATGAGGATGATGCCGCCCACCGCGCACACCCAGCGGCTTCGAACCCCGGTGATGCCGACCAGCCCCACATTCTGCGAAAACGAGGTGTGCGGGAAGGTATTGAAGAGGCCGCCGATAACGGTACCGAGCCCATCGACCCGCAGACCCCGGGCGAGATCCGCCGTTGTGAGTTGGCGGTCGGTGATCTCGCCCAGCGCCAGGAACATGCCGAGGGATTTCGATCATCACAACGATCATGACAATGATCATCGTGAGGCACGCGATCGGGTCGAACAGCGGCAGGCCGAAATGGAGCGGGTAGACCAGCGAGAACCAGCTTGCATTGGCCAGCCCGCCATAGTTGACCAGGCCCAGCAGGGTCGCGACGATCATCCCGATGATGAGGCCCAGGAGAACCGAGATATTGCGGAAGAAGCCGCTGACGAACTTGTTGATGAGAACGATCGTAACGAGCACCAGGAGCGCCATTCCGAGATAGATCGGTTTGCCGAATTGCGGATTGCCGACCCCGCCGGCCGCCCAGTTGATGCCGACCTCGACAAGCGACAGGCCGATGACCGAGATGATGCTGCCGGTGACGACGGGCGGGAAAAGGAAAAGAACACGGCCCACCAGGGGCGCCACAATGATGGTGAACACGCCAGCGGCGATGGTGGAGCCGAAAATGCCGAGGGCACCAAGTTGCGGATCCTGGGCCATGGCCACCATCGGCGCCACCGCGGCAAAGGTCACCCCCATGATGACGGGCAGGCGGATGCCGAATTTCCAGGCACCAATACTTTGAAAGAGGGTGGCGATGCCTGAGACGAAAAGGTCGCAGGTGATCAGGAAGGTGATCTGATCCTTCGGCAATTTCAGGGCGGTTCCGATGATGAGCGGCACCGCTACCGCGCCGGCATACATCACCAGCACATGCTGGATGCCGAGCACGATCAGCCGGGCGGGAGGCAGGAGCTGATCCACCGGATGGCGCTTACTCGAAACGACCGCGCCCGTGGCTGCTGTCTGCGATGCCGCCATCCTCAGCTCCCCCGGTAGGTCGTGTAGCTCCATGGCGAGATCAAAAGCGCCACGTGGTAATGGTTTTCGACGTCTGCGATGCCGATGCGGATGGGTACTTCGTCGAGGAACGGCGGATCGGCAACCTGCTGGCCGGACGCAGCAAAATAGCCACCGACGCGGAACAGGAGCTCGTAGCGGCCGATCGCCATGGCGGCGCCGGCCAGAAGCGGCGCATCGGTCCGCCCGTCGGCATTGGTCATTGTCGTGGTGAGCAGCCGTCGACGATCGGGCTCGCCGATCGCCCACAGATCGACGCGGACATTGGCTGCCGCGCGACCCGACGCAATGTCGAGCACGTGCGTGGTAAGCCTGCCCATCGCCCTCCTCCTTTTTTTGCCGTTGTCCGGCGCTTTTCTGCCAGTCAGCTACGCCTTGGCAAACACTCATCCTCCAAACCGCACTCAAAGATCAAGCTAGCTCCTGAGGTCTTTTCACGATGCGGAATAGACGGTCGAGCTAGGCCACAGCCGTGTCGAGGTCCCGGAAGCTAACCGCGAATTGCAGATACCAGCGCACGGCCCACAGGATGACGCCGGGTGGGAAGCGAAAGCCCCGAAAGGGCCGGGCCACGGTCATCCATGGCCCTTGGTCCAGGTGCTCGTTTCGTACCCGCCAGCGGCGCTCCACTCAACGCAACAGAACCGTATGGCGTCGGCGCGGGCCGGATAGACAGCCGGAGCGGCTGTTCCGGCTGCGCGCGGTAGCGGGGCAGTACGGCATCTGCCGGGGGAGGTCACCCGGCTCTTGTTCTTGCACTGGAGCAGGGTCAATCACTGGCGCAAGGTCAATCGTTGGGCGGTGGTCGCCGCCGTGCTTGGGGGTGCCGTTGTGCTTCTGCTGGGCATCGGCGGCGGTTACCTCGTGTGCTACCGGCATGGCGGAGCGGATGCCACCAAGGCCGTCACCGATCTGCGGGCCGGTGTCGCGGAAGACGCCCTGGCGCGATGACGTGGCGCGACTTGATCCAATGGAACGCGGGCTATATCACGCAATCGGTCGGGAATTGCGCGCACGCCCGAGATGACGGCGGCCGACGCGCGTGCGATGTGCCGGTCTGGCTCGACCCGCCGGTAGCGTCTGCGAGCCGCTAGGAGGGGCCATGGCCGATCTGTACGACGACGACATCCTGATCTGGTCGGAAGAGCAGGCCGCATTGCTGCGCCGGCTCGCCGCGGGCGAGCGCGTCAACGACGCCGCGCTCGACTGGCCGAACATCATCGAGGAGGTCGAAAGCGTGGGAAGTGAGCAACTCCACGCCGTCGAATCGCTCCTGGTCCAGGCCCTCGTTCACATGCTGAAGGCCGACGCGTGGCCGCTGTCGCGCGATGCTCCGGGCTGGCGAGCGGAGGCGATCAGGTTCCGCGGTGATGCGGTCGACCGGTTCGCACCCTCCATGCGCCAGAGGATCGACCTGGCGCGTCTCTATCGCCGGGCGCTGCGGGCCATGCCGGAGGCGATGGACGGCCAGCCGCCCTTGCCGGTGCCTCCGAGCTGCCCGGTGACGCTCGACGAGCTGCTGAGCGACGAGTAGTGCCCGGCCAAGCCCGCGCCGCGTGGGCGGGGGCCGGCGCCGTGGGATGGGTGGCGGCCGCAGCGGAGGACGGCGCGGTGCCGATCTTTGTTGTCTCGCGAGGAAGTCGCGCGCAGGTACAGCCGAGCACGGCGGGGGAGAAGATCGGCGCCGGCCGTTGCGGGATCGAGGCCGGGAAGCGCAGCGCCCGGGACCCTGGCGCGCCAGATACGCCAACAAGAAAGGCCGCAGGGGGCCGTGTGCAGAACAGCTACCAGCCAGTGGCACCGTCGGCGCAACGCGGACACAGGCGCCGCGGGGCATCAAACCGCATCGTCGAAGCCACGCAACCAAACAGGACGGCAATGCCCCGGGGCCTGCTTCTTGTCGGTAAGCGTCCGGCCTGACCCGTCTGGCGGCGCGGCTCTGATGTCTGCAGGGGTAAGACCTTAAGGTCGGCATTAAGGTGCGGCGTAAGGTTGATGGCGGACACGACAATCGAGATCGTCACCGGACGCGAGCGGCGTCGGCGATGGAGCGTCGAAGAGAAGCTGCGCATGGTCGCCGCGACGTATGAGCCGGGTGCCTGCGTCAAGCAGGTGGCGGCGAGCCACGACATCTATCCAGGGCTGCTGTTCACGTGGCGGCGGCAAGTTCGCGAGGGAACGTTGACGCCGGCCGCGATGCCGCTGTTTCTGCCAGTCCGCGCGGCGCCAGCGCCCGTGGTGACCGACAAACCGGGGTCACGCCCGATAGGCCAGATCGAGGTCGAGCTGCGCGACGGCAGCCGGGTGCGATTCGACGCGAGTGTCAGCCTGGCGTCGCTTCGACGGGTGATCGCGGCGCTGCGCGGGTGATCTCGCCCGCAGTGGGCCCGCGCGTCTGGCTGGCGGCCGGGTCGACCGACATGCGCCGCGGCTTCGACGGTCTGGCGCGGCAGGTGCAGCATGTGCTCGGACAGGACCCGTTCGGCGGCCACCTGTTCGTCTTCCGTGGCCGGCGCGGTGACCTGGTGAAGGTGCTGTTCTGGGACGGCCAAGGACTGTGCCTGTTCGCCAAACGGCTGGAACGCGGTCGGTTCATTTGGCCGGCGGCTAAGGAGGGTGTGGTAACGCTGACGCCGGCGCAGCTGTCGATGCTGCTGGAAGGGATCGATTGGCGCATGCCGGCGCGCACCTGGCAGCCCGAGATGGCGGGCTGAGCGGCGTCTTTCCGTTGCGCCGGCGCGGCGGCATTTGCGACGATTCGCGCGTGGTCGACCTTGCATCCCTGCCTGCCGAAGTCCGCGCACTGATCGAGGCGCAGGCGGCGACGATCGCGAGCCAAGGGGCCGAGCTCGTCGCGCATCGGGCGATGGTGGAGACGCTGCGGCTGCAGCTGGCCCGGCTGCGCCGCATGCACTTCGGCCGCTCGTCGGAAAAGATCGACGCCGAGATCGCGCAGCTGACGCTCGCACTCGAGGATCTCGAGGCGGGGATCGAGCGCAAGGACGCGCCAAGCGACCCTGAGCCGTCCGCCGGTCCCGACGCGCCCGACCAGAAGCCCGCACGGCGCCCGTTGCCGGATCACCTGCCACGCATGACTGTCGCCCACGAGGCGGCCTGCGCCTGTCCGCAATGCGGTGGCGCACTGCGGCCGTTGGGCCAGGACGTCACCGAGGTGCTGGACTACGTCCCGGCGTCGTTCCGGGTGATCCGGCATGTGCGCCCGAAGTTCTCCTGCCGGAGCTGCGAGGCGATGACCCAGGCGCCGGCACCGGAGCTGCCGATCCGCCGCGGCCGTGCTACCGCCGGCCTGCTCGCGCACGTGCTGGTGGCGAAGTTCGCCGACCACCTGCCACTCTACCGCCAGAGCGAGACCTATGCCCGTGAAGGGGTCGAGCTGGAGCGCTCGACGCTGGCCGATTGGGTCGGTCAGTCGGCGGCGCTGCTGCGGCCGCTGCTCGACGCGCTCGCCCGGCAGGTGCTGGCCGGCGATCGCGTGCATGCCGACGACACGCCGGTTCCGGTGCTGGCGCCCCGCGCCGGCAAGACCAAGACGGGGCGGCTCTGGGCGTATCTGCGCGACGAGCGGCCCTATGCGGGGGCCGCGGCGCCAGCGGTGTTCTACCGCTACAGCCCGGACCGCCGGGCCGAGCATCCGCGCGAGCACCTGGCCGGGTTCGCCGGCGTGCTGTACGCCGACGGCTACGCGGGGTTCGAGGGCCTGTATGACGGCGGGCGGGTGATCGAGGCTGCCTGCT
This sequence comes from uncultured Pseudomonadota bacterium, assembly GCA_963849305.1. Lineage (GTDB taxonomy): Bacteria > Pseudomonadota > Alphaproteobacteria > Acetobacterales > Acetobacteraceae > CAWKGV01. The sequence goes on along the minus strand of CAWKGV010000006.1, from coordinate 147,965 downwards.
GGGCGCATGTGCGGCGGAAGTTCTTCGACCTGCATGCATCGGGCAAGTCGCCCATCGCGTCGGAGGCGCTGCAACGCATCCAGGCTCTCTACACGATCGAGGACGATGTGCGCGGCCGTCCGCCGGACGAGCGCCGCCGGGTGCGCGAGAAGCGGGCCGGACCGCTGCTCGGGGAGATGCGCGTCTGGCTGGACGAGACGCTCCGTCGCACGTCCCGACGTAGCGACCTCGCCGCCGCGATTCGCTATGCGCTCTCCCGTTGGACGGCGCTGACGCGCTACGCCGGCGACGGGCGCATCGAGATCGACAACAACCCCGTCGAGCGCGCGATCCGCCCGATCGCGCTTGGACGGAAGAATTGGTTGTTCGCCGGTTCCGATGCGGGCGGCACGCGCGCCGCGGCAATCGCCTCCCTGATCGCCACCGCCCGCCTGAACGGCCTCGATCCCGAAGCCTACCTCCGTCACGTGCTCGGATGCATCGCGGAGCATCCCGTCAAACGCGTCGATGACTTGCTGCCGTGGAACTGCGCCAATGTGATCGGCGTCGCTCCAGCAGACCGCCTCGCAGCCTGACACCGGCGTCACTCACCAAATCCGTGCCCAAGGCCGGACGCTTACTCTTGTCGGGGGGCGGCCGATCAATCACGCGGGCGAAATGATGGTTCTGGGAGGCAACCCACGCCCGCGCTTCACTGTGAGGGCCACCCGGCCAAGGCCACGCATGGAGAGCCGGAGGCGGGGAAACTCGCACGTCCGGTTCGGAGCGGGGGATGAAGAAACCTGCCCCGGCGACGAGGCAAAGGCGCTTCATCCCTACTCTGCCGATGACCACCCTGTCCTCTCACTCTCGGACCTCCTCCCGCTGGCCGGCAGAGTCAGCACGTCCGCCGCCGCCTGGTGGTAGACATCCGCCAACGACGCCGAGCGGCGGAGGACAGGGCGTGGCAGGGTGGCGCTGAAGGCGGCTCACCGATCGCCATCGGGTATCCACCCGGCGAAGGCCATGGCGGAGGTCCCGCAAGCCTTCATGGCCTGATCATGTGACCTTTTTGGCAATGCGCGTTCGGGCGGCATTGCGGCGATTGGCGATGCGGCCGAGGGCGATCCTGAGCGGGAGTTCGTCGATTTCCTTCGGATCCCAGCCCTCCAGATACTCTGAGACTTCGGCATGGTCTGGGTGCTCGTGGTCGGCGAGGGCGTCAAGCATGTTGTAGAAGCCTGGGATGCCGCCGCAGTCTTCAGGTGGCGCATTCCACTCGCCTCCGACGTAGCGCGGGTAGGACACGCCGGGCTTGCCTTGGCGGATATCGGTGACAGTCAACCTGTGCGCCCAGCAATCGCCGAAGTCATACATGTAGTCGATCGTCGTTGGCGTCTGCTCAAGCAGGTCGCGCAGGCGGACCTTGATGGCCTCAATGCGCGGCGCCGTGCCCCAATCCTCGTCAGTCGGCAGCCCGTAGGTTCGGCCGCCGATCGTGAACTCCCAAAGATGGTAGTCGAGCCATCCCATGGTGATCTGCACCAGGTCGTGCAGCACCTTGAGCGTGACCGAGGTCGGCACTTCGACCTCGCGCCAGATGAGCGGGTCGGTGTCCAGCAGCTCGATCCGGATCGTGCAGATCTGGTTGAAGCTGTCCGATGCCGAGGTGTCGTTGGCAGGCGCCTTACCGGTCGGGTTCATGCCGCCAGTTTGTCAGCCCGCTCCGCGCAGTTCCAGGGCAGCAACTCATCGAGCAGCAAAGCCGGGTGTTCGGCGATGCGGCGGCAGCACGTCGGCCAGCCAGGCGCGCGGGTCGAGGCCGTTCAGCTTGGCCGTGACGATCAGCGTGGAGATCGCCGCCGCCCGCTCGCCGCCCCGGTCTGAGCCTGCGAACAGCCAGGCCTTGCGGCCGATGGCGATGCCGCGCAACACACATTCGGTCGCCACCCTCGCGGGCATAGTCTCGTTCTGCCGGTTGAGCGGCAGGTGCTGGGCGAACTTGGCTTCCAGGATCATCGCCAGCAGTTCGGGCCCGGCGCGTCCGCGCGGGGTGACGTGGAACGGTGCAGGCGCCTGGTTGACGGTCTCGCAGGCGCGGCAAGCGAACCGCTCGCGCACGCCCTTCCATCGCCGGGGAATTCACCTCCAGCGTCTCGGTCACGTCCTCGCCTAGCTTGGCGAGCCCGCCGGGCGACGCCGCCGCCGGATTGGCCGGCCTCGCTTTGCGCGCCGGGATCCGGAGAACCCCGCCCAGGCACATCTCGTCCTTCCAGATCGGGACAGGAACTCGGGCCGTATCCCGTTGGGCAAGGCATGGAACGTCCACCGCTCGACGCTGGCCGGATCAAGTTCCGGGATCGGCGTCTCGGGCGTGAATGCGACGCGCTCCGCCCGGCCCCGGGCGTCGCTACGGCGGCAGAAGCCGCGCTGCTCGGCGCGCGCACACAGGACATGTTCCTCAACGCGGACGCCTGTTGGCGCAACATCCCCGAAGCGATCTGGGGCTTCACCATCGGCGGTTATCAGGTGCTGAAGAAATGGCTTTCCTATCGCGAACGGCCGTTGCTCGGTCGCGCGCCGAAGCCGGGCGAGGCACGCTATGTGCGCGATGTCGCCCGACGCCTCGCCGCGCTCCGCCTGATGGCGCCTGGTGCCGCGCGTAACCCTGACCCCGGCCCTCTCCCGCGAGCGGTCCGCAAGCGGGAGAGGGGGCGTTGCGTGGCGGCTTGACTCATGGGACCGATGGTATCGTTGGCTACAAATTGAGCCGTGTCTTGGCGTGGATGCTGTCGTACTCCGTCCGCAAGCCGTCCTCGTACGGTCGAGCAGGCCCGCGTTGACCAGGGTCTCCGCGTCCTCATGCACCCGCCGATAGTCGCGCCCCAGGACCAGTGCCAGGGCACGAATGCTCCGCGCGGGCGATTTGTGCACGTGGCGTAGCAGCTCCAGGCGCTTGGGCGTCATCACGGCGACGAAGCTCTCCCGGGATTCGAAGCTGACGTGCCGCTCCTGGACATCCTCGCCACGCCGGATGCGATGCCAGGCATCGACCACGCCGGCGCCCAGCTCGCCCAGGCTCTCGCCGACATGGACCTCAACTTCCTTGCTCATCATCGCCTCGTCGTAGAGTAAGGAACGTGACGTTTCTTACGTCAGGCTCGGGCTCGTCGCGAACCTATACGACTTCCTTGCAGGCACGAAAAGTCGTGGATGGTCGCGACAAGCGCGACCATGACGATGTGGGAGGCATTCCATCAATATCGCTGGCTCCCGACGTCCGTACGAAGCAACAAACATGAACAGCCGGTTAACGGCCGGTGTACACCCGACCACTGCAACCCCGCTCGGGTGTACACGCCGCGCCCGGCGAAACGGCTCGAATCCACCCAGGTGTACACTCACCCGCCGACCTCGATCACCGCGTCCGCCGCGAACGTCCCCTCGCCCTCGGGCATCGCGAACACCGGGTTGAGGTCGACCGATTTGAGACCAGGACCGGCCTGCGCGGCGAACACCGAAAGCCGTGACAGCATCTCGGTCAGCGCGCCGATATCCGCCGGACGCCGGCCGCGCGCGCCCAGCAGCAAGGGCGCGCCCCGGATCGAGCGGATCATCGCCTCGGCGATGTCGGTGCCGAACGGGCAGCGGCGGAACACCACATCCTTCAGCACCTCGACGAAGATGCCGCCCAGGCCGAACATCGCCACCGGGCCGAACACCGGGTCGCGGTTGATGCCCAGGATGCACTCCACGCCGCCCCGCAACTGCTTGGCCACCAGCACGCCCTCGATCCGCGCGCCCGGAGCGGCGCCCCGGGCGCGCTCGATCAGCGCCGCGAAGCCCGCGCGCACGCCGGCGGCATCGGCCACGTCCAGCAGCACGCCGCCGATCTCGGATTTGTGGACGATGTCTGGCGATAGAATTTTCAATACCACCGGGTAGCCGAACGCCTCGGCCGCCGCCACCGCCGCCTGCGCCGTGTCGCACGCCCGTTCGGGCGCCGAGCGGATGCCGGCCTCGGCCAGCAGGCGCTTGGCCTCGGCCTCGGTCGGCGCCGTCGCCGGCAAGACCACGCGCGGCACCGCGGGCGGCGGCGCGGGCCGGGGGGCGGCGAAGGCGGCGCCGAAGCGGCCCATCGCGGCGATGGCGTGAACGGCGCGCGTCGGGTCTTCGTGGCAAACCCAGCCTTCGCCCTCCAGGGCGCGGATGTCCTCGGATGGCGCGATCACCGACAGCACATAGAGCCGGTCCGGATAGCGCGCCCGCACCGCGTTCAGCCTCTCCAACATCGCCGGCCAGCGGTTGGCGGAGGCGACCATGGTGAAGAACCCAAGTACCGAGGCATAGCCGCCGTCGCGCACCACCGCTTCCATGAAAGGTTCCAGCAGGCTGAGGTCGTTGCCGACCTGCGCGGTCGCGTCCACCGGGTTGCGCGGGGCGCAGAACGAGACCAGGGCCTTGAGCCGCGCCTGCGCGTCCTCCGGCATCTCCGGCATGGCCAGCCCGGCCTGCTCGGCGACGTCGCTGACCAGCACCCCGGCGCCGCCGGAAAGCGTAATCATTCCAAGCGTATTGCGGGCGGGATAGATTCGCCGCGTGGCGGTCTGGGCGATGTCCAGCATTTCCTCGGAGGTCCGGGCGCGGACCACGCCGAATTCCGCCATCACCGCCTCGGTGACGGCATCGTCCCCGGCGATCGAGGCGGTGTGCGACTTGGCCGCCGCCGTGCCCAGCGCGCTGCGACCGACCTTCATCATCACGATCGGCTTGCGCGCCGCCCGCGCGGTCTCGAAGGCGGCGATCAGGCCCGGCGCCTCGCGGATGCCCTCGGCGTAGACCGCGATCACGTCCACTTCGGGGTTCTCGGCCAGCCAGCCGATGCACTCGCCCACGGTCACGTCGGCCTCGTTGCCGGTCATGATGCAGAGCGAGGCGCCGATGCCGCGATTGCGGGCCAGGGTGTAGAGATGCGTGCCATAGGCGCCGGATTGGCTGGCGATGCCGATCCGCCCGGGCACCGGCCAGCCGCTGTCGAAGGAGGAGGAGAAGGTGGCGTAATAGCCGGTCCGGCCGTCGAACACGCCCAGGCAATTCGGGCCGAGGATGCGCATTCCGTGCGCGCGGGCGGCGGCCACCATGCGGTCCTGGGCCGCGTGGCCCGCTTCGTCCACCTCGGCGAAGCCGGCGGTGAACACCAGCGCCGCCTTCACCCCCCGTCTGCCGAGGTCTTCAGCCGCTTGCACCGCGATCTCGGCCGGCACCGCGACGATCGCGACGTCCGGGGTGTCGGGCAGGTCGGCAACGGTCGGGTAGGCCGTCAGCCCCTGCACCTCCTTCCGGTTCGGGTTTACCGGATAGATCGCGCCCTTGAAGCCGGCGGCCTTCATGTAGGCGATCGGCCGGCCGCCGATCCGGGTTGGGTCGTTCGAGGCGCCGAGGACGGCGATGGAGCGCGGAGCCAGCAGCGGCGTAAGCCCGGCGAATCGCGTGGCGCTGTGCGGCATTGCCTTATTTCCCTTGGACGCGACGAAAACTCTGATCGCGCGGCATAAGCCACGCAAGACTCCCGCCGGCGTCTCGACAAGCTGGCCTGCCAAAGCTAGGAGCGCGCATGACCCTCGCCGCCGTGCTGCGCCATCTGGCATTCGCCGCCGGGCTGGCCTGCCTCTCCGCCGCGACCGTGCGGCTCATGATCCTCGCCCGGGTGATGGACGCCCCGGCGCCGCGCAAGGCGCACGATGCGCCGACACCCAAGGGTGGCGGCGTCGGCGTGGTCGCGGCCTTCCTGGTCGGCCTGTTCGTGCTCTATCGCTTCGCCGAGTTCGCGCGCCTGGCCGAGCCCTATTTTCTCGGCGTGATCGCGGCCTCGCTGGCGATCGCGCTGGTAGCGCTGCTGGACGACATCCTGGACTGGCCGTTCACGGTGAAACTGGGCGCGCAGCTCCTGGCCGGCCTCGTGGCGGTCGCGAGCGGGGTCTATGTGCGCGACTACCGCCTGCCCTATGTCGGGATTCTCTCGCTCGGCTGGATCGGCGGCGTGGCGACGCTATTCTGGATCGTTTTCGTCACCAACGCGATGAACTTCATCGACGGGCTGGACGGCCTCGCGGGCGGCGTGGCGCTGATCGCCGCCTGCTTCCTCGCCGGCATTGGCGCCGCGCAGGGCGGCTGGTTCGCCTACTTCGCCGCGCTGCTGCTGGCTGCCGGGCTGATCGGCTTCCTGCCGTTCAACTTCCCCCGTGCCCGCATCTTCATGGGCGACGTGGGCAGCCAGTTCTGCGGCTTCGTGCTGGCGATGCTGGGCGTAGTGGCGAGCCGGTTCGACGGCGTGGAACTCTCGTTCCTGCTGGTGCCGATGCTGCTCTCGGGCGTGCTCTACGACGTGGCGTTCACGCTCGCGCGCCGGGCGCTGGCGGGCGAGCAGCTGACCGAGGCGCATCGCGGCCATCTGTATCAGATCGCCCAACGCTCCGGCGTGCCGGCCCCGATGGTCGCGTTGGCGCATTGGGGCTTCGCCGCCTATGGGGGCGTGTGCTGCCTGGCCTTCATCGCCGCGCCCACGCCGTTGAAGCCGTTCGTTCCGGGGCTGACGGTGCTGCCGCAGATCCCCTGGACCGGCTACGTGCTCGTCCGCTCGCGCCAGGCCGGGCTCACCCGCTGGTAGCGGGCAGCCGGGTCGCGGCCAGCAGCAGCCCGCCGGCCGCCAGCAGGACCAGGATCACCGCCATCCCGGCCCGCTGGCTGTGCGTGGAGGCGGTGACGATGGCGAGCCCCAACGGACCGAGGAAGCCGGTGACCCGGCCCGACAAGGCGTAGAGCCCGAAATGCGCGTTGCGTGCCTCGGCCGGCGCGATCCGGGCCATCAGGCTGCGGCTCGCTGCTTGCGCGGGGCCGACGAATAGGCCGAGCGCGAGTGCGAGGCCCCAGAACGTGCCCACCGTCCGGGCCGCGAGCACGCCCGCACCCAGCGCGGTCAGGGCGGCGAGCGAGACCAGCACGGTCGCGCGGGCGCCGATCCGGTCCTCGACGAACGCGAACCCAAGCGCACCGGCCCCGGCGCTGACATTGAGCGCGATGCCAAGCACGAGCACCTCCTGCGCGCCCATCCGAAACGTGCCCGCGGCGAAAATGGCGCCGAACGCGAACAGCGCGGTGAGCCCGTCGGTGTAGAGCATCCGCGCCAGCAGAAAACCCCGAAGCCCCCGGTCGCGCGCGGCGGCCCGGATGGTCACGGCCAGCGCGGCCAGCCCTTCGCGCACCGATCGCGCCCAGCCGAGCCGGCGTCCCTCATTGGGGGCGAGCAGCAGGACCGGCCAGGAGAACAGGGCGATCCAGGCCGCCGCGAGCAGCGCCGTGGCACGCACCGGCTCGGCCCCGATCCGCGACAGGCCGAATAGCGGCGGGTCCGGGTTGACCAGCAGAACGAGGCAGAGCGCGAGGCAGGCCAGGCCGCCGACATAGCCGAGGCCCCAAGCGAGCCCCGAGACGCGCCCGGTCCGCCCCGGCGGGGCGATTTCGGGCAGCATGGCGTTGTAGAACACGGTCGCGATCTCGTAGGCGATGGTCGCGCCGGTGACCAAGGCGAGCGCGAGCAGGGCGAAGGCCCGTTCGGGGCGGACGAACCAAAGGCAAGCGGTCAGCGCCGCCATCGCCCCGGTGAACCCCGCCAGCATCATCCGGCGCCGTCCGCCGCGATCGGCGATCGCCCCGAGTGGCGCGGCGCAGACCGCGATCACCAGCCCGGCGACGGTCTGCGCGGCCGCCCATTGGGCCGTGCCGGTTGCCGGATCGGACGCGACGGCGCGCACAAAATAGGTGGCGATCACGAACGTGACCACCACCGTGTTGAAGGCGCTATAGGCCCAGTCGTAGAGGCACCACGCCAGGACGGCCCCGCGCTTCATGGCAGAGCAGCGGGAGGCTTCGGGCCTGGACTGCGTCCGGCTTGGCGGCGTGCCGTCTAACTGCTGGTGGCGGCAGCCTTGCGGTGCTGCGCCTCGCGTTCCGGCGTCGTTCCGGCCTTGCGGGCGGTGGTCGCGGCCTCGCCCATGATGGCACGCAGGTCACGCAGGAAGGCGGCGCCCTTCAGGGTGCGTTGGACCAGCACACTCCGGCGATCCAGGGGATCGACCTTGCGCCGGGCGAGGTCGAGTTCGCCAAGGCGGTCGAGCGCGCGGGTGATCGCCGGTTTGGAGACGTGCAGATCGGCGGCCAAGCCGCGCACGGTATGGGCTCCGTCCTGCAAGTAGCAGGTCAGGAACACCCCGAGCTGCCGGGCCGACAGATCCGGCCCGTCCCGGCGCACCAAGGCAACGATCGTATCCCTTAGGATGCCGATCAACTGGTCAGGGGCGGGGCTTGTTGCCATGCTCAATCCTTTCATTCACTCCCGCTCGGGTCCGGGTAGGATGAGGCGCGCCGGCCGAAACTCGCAGGATGGTGTACGTCGGTGTCCTTCATACTCGCATGTCAGCATTTCGTTGCAGTGGCCTCACGAGGATGTTACCCCGCTGTTCCGGTCCGGGGTCGCACCAACGAATCTTTTTGAAATTGCCGAGAAAATGCCTCGGATAGTTTGCGCCTCACCCCCCTCGGGGCGGCCAGGTTGGCCCTGGTCGTTCCATGAATATAGGTCGATATGCGCCCAGGCAATAGGGGCCGGAACGAATCGTTTAAGGAACAAGGCCGCAACGATTGCCCCCGCGAACGGCTTTGACGACACGTTGTTGAGGTCCGCGACTGGGCTGGCCAGCCACGGGTCGTAGCCGGCCCAGAGCGGCAGGCGCCACAGCGGATCGTGCTGGGCTGTTCCCGCGCTCAGGATGGCATCCGCCCAGGCGTCGTCGGTGCAGAACAGCGCCGGCAGGTCGGGGCCGAGCGCCACGCGGGCGGCGCCGGTCAGCGTCGCGCAGTCGAGCAGCAAGGCCGGGGTTTCGCCGGCCGCCTCGGCGAGCAGGTCGCAGAGCACCAGCCGGCCTTCGGCATCGGTGTTGCCGACCTCCACGGTCAGTCCGGCGCGCGTCCGGATCACGTCGAGCGGACGCATCGCCGTCCCGGAGACGGAGTTCTCCACGCACCCGATCCACACCGCGAGCCGGATCGGAAGGTCCGCCTCCATGATCAGCCGCGCCAGACCCAGCACCGCCGCCGCCCCGCCCATGTCCTTCTTCATCCGCAGCATCCCGGCGGACGGCTTCAGGTCGTAGCCGCCGGTATCGAAGCAAACGCCCTTGCCGCAGAGCGACACTAGCGGCGCCGCCGCGTGCGCGCGGCTGCCCGCCCAGCGGAACGCGGCGACTTTCGGCGCACGAGCCGACCCGCGACCCACGGCGGCGACGGTCGGGTATCCCTGTTCCAAAGCCGCGCCATCGACGATCTGCGTCACGGCGCCGTGCCGCTCGCCCAACGACACCGCGACCTCCGCCAATTCGGCGGGACCGAGCAGATTGGCCGGGGTGTTGATCAGGTCGCGCACCATCCAGGTCGCGCCGGCTTCCGACAGCGCGCGCGCATGGGTCGGGGGAGCGATCACCTTGGCAGGCGTGCGCTTGCCGGGCTTAAACGTCGTGAAACGATAAGCGCCGAGGCAGAAGCCGAGCACGGCGTCGGCGGCATCGAAGTCGCCGGGCTCGATTTGCCAGACGCTGTTCTCCGGCAGCCGCAGCGGCAAGCCGCCGAAGACGTGTGGCGAGCGGTCGTCGCCGAGACCGAGCACGGCGCCAGCGACGCCCGCTTGGCCAGGCAGCAGCACAAGTGCTTGGCTTTCGCCGCTGAAGCCAAGCGCGCGCAGATAATTCGCCTGCGGCTCGGGGAGAGTGTCGAGCAGGGCCGCCAGACCACGCGGACGGACGGCGAGCAAGGGCAACCCGTCTTCCGCACCGGAGGCGATGCAATCCAGCGGGCGGTCGAGCATTCGCCAATCCTCCGTATGCAGCGATGAAACCGTTCTCAGCCCATGCTACCCGCCAGCAATGCCGTCACGCGACGCGCGAATTGCGCGGGGTCGCGCGGCAGCTCGCCTTCCTGGACCCGTGCGAGGTCAAGCAGCGTGGCCGCCGCCTCGGCGATCAGATCCTTGTCCCCGACCCGTCGGCCGAGCCCCTCGATCAGCTTATGATGCGGGTTCACTTCCAGCACCGGGGCCGCGAGCGGGCCGGCCCGGCCGGAGCGGCGCAGCAGGCGCTGCATCTGCAAATCGGGCCCAGTGTCGTTGGCCGCGAGCACCACCGCGCTCTCGGTCAGCCGGCCAGTGGCGCGAACGTCGGTCACGCTCTCCCCGAGTGCGGCCTTGAGCGCGGCGGTCAGCGGCGAGATGTCGGGCTGCTCGGTGCCCTTGTTCAGCTCCGCCGCCGCCTGGGTCACACTGCGCAACGGCTTGCCTTCGAACGTCACCAGCCGATCGGGCCAGAACGCATCTATCGGATCGGCGAGCAGGAGCACCTCAAGGTTCTTCGCGCGAAAGCCCTCCAGTTGCGGCGAAGCCTTGAGCGCATCGGCATCGTCGCCGGCGAGCGTGTAGATCGCCTCCTGCCCCGGCTGCATCCGGCCCACATACTCGGGGAGCGAGGTCCAGCCTTCCTGCGCAGAGGAGCGGAAGCGCAGCAGGGGCGCGATCTCGGAACGGTGCTCGCTGTCGTCCCAAACGCCTTCCTTGAGCAGCGGCCCGAAATTCTCCCAGAACTTGGCGTAGTCGGCCGGTTCCTTGGCACGCGACTTCAGCTCGCCCAATACGCGCCCGGCAAGCGCCTTGCGAATGCGCCCCAGCACCGGGGTCGTTTGCAGCATCTCGCGCGAGACGTTAAGCGGCAGATCCTCGGTGTCCACCACGCCTTCCACGAACCGCAGCCAGCCGGGCAGCAGCTCGGCCCGGTCGGTGATGAACATGCGCCGCACATGCAGCCGGACATGCGACTCGCGGTCGCGTTCCAGGAAATCGAACGGCCTAGTGCCGGGGACGAACAGCAACGCGAAGAACTCGAGCGTGCCCTCGGCGCGCCAATGCAAAGTCGCCCAGGGCGTGTCGAAGATGTGCCCCAGATGCCGGTAGAAGCCGTTATACGATTGCTCGGATATGTCGGCCTTCGGCTTGCGCCAGAGCGCGGTGCCTTCATTGGCCGGCAAGTCCTTGCCGTCACGTTCTATGGTGATCGGCAAGGTGACATGATCGGCCCATTTGCGAACGATCGCCTCAAGGCGCATCGGGTCGAGGAATTCTTCGGCATCGGCGCGGATATAGAGCCGCACGTCGGTTCCCGCCCTGGCGCGGCTCGCGGGCGCGATGGTGAAGGCCCCGGCGCCGTCGGAGGCCCACACGAACGCTTCCTCCGCGCCGGCCTTGCGCGAGGTGACTTCCACGCGGTCCGCGACCATGAACGCCGAGTAGAACCCCACGCCGAACTGGCCGATCAGGCTCGGCCGGTCCTCGGGTTTGGCGGTTTCCAGCGCCTCGCCGACCGCGCGGGTACCGGAACGGGCGATGGTGCCCAGGTTATCGACCAACTCCTGGCGGGTCATGCCGATGCCGTCATCGGCGATTAGCAAGGTTCGGGCCTGCTTGTCAGGAACGATGCGGATCTTGACATCGGGCGGCAGCGCGATGGTCGTATCGGTCAAGGATTCGAACCGGCGCCGGTCGATCGCATCCGCGGCGTTGGCCACCAGCTCGCGGAGGAATATTTCTCGTTCCGAGTAGAGCGAGTGAACCACGAGGTCGAGCAGCCGGCCGACCTCGGCTCCGAAATTCAGCGTCTCGGCATCCCTTACCGCCTCGGGCGTAGTCTTGCGCGCGTCGTCCATCCCAGTCCTCCTTCGCGCACGGCGATATGCGCGGCGCGGGGTCTGGTTGCAATCCTGGGGCGCCCTAGCCGGCGTCGCGCCCGCGCGCTAATCACGTCTCGGGACCGCAAGGGCTTGAGCATGACGGCACGTTTCGACATCCTGGGCATCGGCAACGCCATCGTGGACGTGGTGGCGAGGGCCGACAATGCCATCCTCTCCAAGCACGGGATGCGCAAGGGGAGCATGGCGTTGATCGACGCGGCAGCGGCCGAGGCGCTCTACGCCGCTATGCCGCCCGGCCAGGAGAGCAGCGGCGGGTCGGCCGCCAACACTTGCGCCGTGGCCGCCGCGCTCGGCGCGCGGGTCGGCTATCTCGGCAAGATCGCCGACGACACGCTGGGCGCGGTTTTCCGCCACGACATCGCCGCCGCCGGGGTTCATTTTCCCTCGGCGCCACTGGTCGGCGGCGCGCCGACTGCCCGCTGCCTGATCCTGGTCACCCCGGACGGCCAACGGACGATGAACACCTATCTCGGCGCCTGTATCGGCTTCGGCGAGGCTGATGTGGATACCGCGCTCGTCGCCGATGCCGCCGTTCTCTACCTGGAGGGGTACTTGTTCGACCCGCCGGCCGCCCAAGAGGCGTTCCGCCGGGCCGCCGCGGCGGCCCACGCTGCCGGGCGGAAGGTCGCGCTGTCGCTCTCTGACCCGTTCTGCGTCGATCGGCACCGCGCCGCCTTCCGCGAACTGATGCGCCGCGACGTGGACATCCTGTTCGCCAACGAGGCGGAGATCACCAGTCTCTACGAAGTCAATCGGTTCGAGGAGGCCGTGGCGATCGCCCGCGAGAAGGTGGCGCTCGCCGCGCTTACCCGGAGCGAGGCCGGCAGCCTGATCGTGCGTGGCGAAGAGACCGTGCCGGTCGCCCCCGAGCCCGTGCGCGTGGTGGACACGACCGGCGCCGGGGACGCCTATGCGGCAGGCTTCCTCGCCGGCTTCGCGGCGGACCGGCCGCTGGCCGTCTGCGGGCGGCTCGGCAGTCTCGCGGCCGCGGAGGTCATCAGCCATTATGGGGCGCGGCCAGAGTCCGATCTGCGGGACCTGGCCAGCAAAGTGATATAGTTCACAACGAAGGCGCGGCCGGCAGGGTAGATGGGTCCCCTGCCGTTCCACACTTGCTAGAGGTGCTGTCGCACAATTACATTCCTGTCAGGGCGAAGGAAACGCGATCATCGTGGAGAGCAATAGCCCGCGCCGACTTGCGGCGGTCCTGGCCGCTGACATCGCCGGCTATAGCCGCTTGATGGAGACCGATGAATCCGGCACGCATCGGCGCGTGCTCGGGCTGGTGCGCGACTTCGTGGCGCCAACGATCGCGGAACATCGCGGGCGGCTGATCAAGACCACGGGCGACGGCTTCCTGGCCATGTTTGAAAGCCCGGTAGAAGCCGTGCGCTGCGCCATCGTCATTCAGCAAAACATGGCCGGGCGCAACCTGGAAACGCCCAGGTCTCAGTGGATTCAATATCGAATCGGGGTCAATCTCGGTGACGTAATCGTAGAAACGGATGATATTTACGGCGAGGGCGTCAATATCGCCGCGCGGCTGGAGCAGTTGGCGGAACCGGGGAACGTTTACATCTCGGGCGGCATCTACGAGCAGATCAAGCACAAGCTGGTCTGTGCTTATCAATCGCTCGGGGATCGCAAGGTCAAGAATATCACCGACCCGGTGCCGATCTATCGCGTGCTGCCCGATCCGGCCGCCGTCGAGCGGGCACGCAAGCGCCAGCAATGGCGGGTCCGCGCCGTCGCGGCGATCGGGGCAGTGATCGTGGTGAGTGGCGCCGCCGGAGGCTGGTACGCGCGGCGGCTGCAAACCAATCAGGCCTCCGCCCGGCCCGAAGCGACGCCCCCACAGCCTGAGCTGACGGCGGCCGCTGGGGATACCGGCAAAGCACATGTCACGGTAGCTCCGGCCGTTGCCCCAGCCGAGCAACAGGTGGCGCTCATTCCACCGCGGCCGCCCGCGGCGCCGAAGCCGTCGCCGCCCGCCTTCACGGAACCCGACATGGTGCTCGTGCCTGGCGGCAGATTCAGGATGGGCAGCACCGAAGATCCCTCGGAAAAGCCGATCCACATCGTGGCCATCCGGCCCTTCTGGATCGGCAAGTACCCGGTCACGATCAAGGAATGGCGCGCCTGCGTGGCCGCGCGGGCGTGCAGCTATGCGGCCCAAGGGGCCGACGATAGTCCGGTTTCGAACGTCAGTTGGGCGGACGCCCAGCAATTCACCGGCTGGCTAGCGCGGGTCACTGGCAAGCCCTATCGCCTGCCGACCGAGGCCGAATGGGAATACGCGGCCCGCGCGGGTGCCGCGACCAAATATTGGTGGGGCAACACGATCGGCGCTGGCCGCGCGGATTGCAAAGGCTGCGGCGGCCCCTACGATCCTGGGCGACCGCTCAAAGTCGGCAGCTTCGCCGCCAACCGCTTCGGGCTGCACGACATGGGCGGCAATGTCGCCGAATGGGTGGCGGATTGCTGGCACCCCAACTATGTCGGCGCGCCAAGTAATGGCTCGGCCTGGGAGGGCTCGGATTGTCCCGACCATGTGCTGCGTGGCGGGTCGTGGCTGAGCGAGCCGGAATACGTGCGGGTTTCGGATCGGGAATATTACGAGACGGGCGTGCGCTATCCAGGGAACGGGTTTCGCGTCGCTCGCTCGGACTGACGCGGGAGGAAATGAAAAAATGCTACCGAGACGAATGTTGCTGGCGTCGGCCGCGGCTCTATTGCCCGTTCGCGCCGTCGCCCGCACGCCGGCGCCGAAGGATGCCTACCTCTATATCATCTGGCCGCAGAACGGGGAGCGCATCAGAGGCGCATTCTGGTGCCGCTTCGGACTGCGCAACATGGGGGTCACGCACGCCGGCGACGCGTACCACAATTCCGGCCATCACCATTTGCTGGTCGATGTGACCGAGCCCCTTGATCTCAATGAGCCGATCCCTTCGGACAAGACCCATCTGCATTTCGGCGGCGGGCAGACAGAAGCGCGGCTCGATTTGCCGCCCGGCAAACACACGCTTCAGCTCGTGCTGGGCGACGCCAAGCACTTCGTGTTCGATCCGCCCGTGGTGTCCCGGAAAATCACCATTTTCGTTTATTGAGACGAACCGTCGTTTTCGCGACGCTGTCATCGGGGGAGATGCGATCATGCTGCTGGCGCTCGATGGACGCCGTATCGCCTATGACCTGATTGGTCCCGAGGATGCGCCCGTCGTCTGCATCACTCATTCGCTGGCCGCGGATGGCGGGATGTGGGCCGAGCAGGTGCCGGGGCTGCTGCAAGCTGGGTTCCGCGTGTTGCGGCTCGATATGCGCGGGCATGGCGGCAGCGACCCCGTTCCCGGCGACTACACGATCAGCGCGCTGGCCGCCGACGTGGCCGGCACGCTCGATGCGCTGGGGATTAGCCGGGTGCATTACGTGGGCTTGTCGATCGGCGGGATGATCGGGCAGGCCTTCGCGCTCGATCACGGCGGGAAGCTGCTTTCGGCGATGTGGTGCGACACGCTGCCCTGTAGTCCAAAGGGCGGCAGGGACGCGTGGGACCAGCGCATCGCGACCGTGCGGCAGGCGGGCTCGCTGGCGCCGCTGGCGGACGCGACCATGGAGCGCTGGCTCACCGAGGCGTTCAAGGAGCATCGGCCCGGCCGTTGGAAGCAGATCGGCGACACCGTGGCGGCCACCTCGCCCGAGGGCTATCTCGGTTGCTGCGCCGCGATCCTGGGTTTCGACTTCACCGACCGCCTGCCCTCGCTGCGCCTGCCGCTGCTTGTGGTGTGCGGCGCGGAGGACGCCGGCACCCCTCCGGCCGAGAACCGGCGGATCACCGAACTGGTGGCCGGGAGCCGTTACGAGGAGGTCGCCAGGGCGCGACACTTCCCGAATGTCGAGCACCCCGACCTGTTCAACCACATCCTGACCGAGTGGCTTGGCGCCCAGCGCCATCGGTCATAGCGGGAGGAAGCCATGCGGCTTGCGGGCAAAGTAGGCATTGTTACTGCGGCGGCCTCGGGCATGGGGCGCGCCGGGGCGGTGCGGTTCGCGCGCGAGGGCGCCGCGGTCGCGGTGGTGGACATCGACGAGGCTGGCGCGCGCGCGGTCGCCGACGAGATCGCAAGCGGCGGCGGCCGGGCGATCGCGCTGGCCGGGGATTTGCGCCAGGACGCGTTCGCGCGCGAGATCGTGCGGCGCACGTCGCGCGAGTGGGGCGGGCTGGATTTTGTCTGGAACCATGTCGGCCATCCCGGCCCGGCCTCCATCGAGGGCCTGGATTGGAAGGACTTCGAGCTGGCGATGGACCTGAATGTGCGAACGGTGCTGGTCACAACCGAGGCCGCGCTGCCGGAACTGCGCGCGCGCGGCGGCGGGGCGCTGCTCTATACCGCGTCCACGTCCGGGCTGGTCGGCTCGCAGTTCAGCCCGGTGTACAACATCGCCAAGTTCGGCATCGTGGGTCTGGTGCGCGGCATGGCCAAACGGTACGCCAAGGAGAACATCCGGGTGAACGCGGTTTGCCCCGGCCCCACCGACACGCCGATGCTGCGCGTGTTCGTGGCCCGCCCGGACAGCCAGCTCCCGCCGGGCGAGACGGCGGAAAGCCTGGTGCAGCGGCGCGGTGGGCAAGTGCCGATGGGTCGCCCCGCGCGCCCCGAGGAGGTCGCCAACGCGGCGCTGTTCCTGATCTCCGATGAGGCTTCCTACATCACAGGCGCGGCGCTGCCTGTGGATGGCGGGGCGACCGCGTGAGGCTGGATTGGGGGAGCGGCCGGTGTCGGATATCGGGTGATCACTGTCCGCTCAGACAAGCTCAATTCGTCGCTTGCGGCATATGTCGGCGAAGTCGCCTGCGTTGAATGTCAAAAAGCAGTCGATTCTGGTATTCACATCATCAAGTATCAGCCTCAACGCGCAATCCACCATGCTGAGCGGCCGGGCGCGAAAGAGCGATGACTTGCACGCAAGATCAAATGCGGCATCCCGGTACGGGCTGTCGTCCAGAAGCTCGATGCCGGGTCGTGCGAGGAACCGTTGTAAATGCCCGAGCGCCCTGGTGTTGCGAACGAAGCGGGTGCTCAATGTCTCATAAAGCACCGGCCACGGGATCACAATTGTTGATAGTTCGAGATAGGAGACTTTAGCTTGTGCCTGTTCGCTATACCGGTCCCGAGCGTCGAATAACGCGTACCAGAGCCCCGTATCGGGAAGAACACTCCTCATCGGCTATTCCTCGTCGACCTCGGCTTGTTCTGGAACCGACGCAAAGCCGGACCAGGGCGCAGCCTTGCGACCGCCAATTATGAATTGGCCCTTGATCTTCTTATTTGTGTCGCGCCAAACGACATAAATGCGCGTGTTGGTTGATAAGTTGATGGCGCCTCGGAGATCGCGAGTGAGGGCGTCATGGAGAGATCCCGTATGCTCGTATTTCAGGAAGGCAACGCTGTCGCCACACTCCTTCGCCCCATGCTCGTCGAGCCATTTATATAAGCCCTCGTAATCGCCTCTTACCCCGAGATCGTAAGCTAGCCAGATCGGGCTTGCCATGGTTCACCGCGTGCTGCCGTGCTTTTGTGTCACCGCGACCGACCGTACAGGCCAGTGGTTCGTGCCGTCGCCAGGGTGTTGAAGTGCAGCATGAATCCGACCAAGGCGCCCGAGGCCTGATTGTCGAGCGGCAGCTGCGCCACTTTCACGGCGTAAACCGTGACCTCGTAATGGTGCGGCGGGTCGCCCACGGGCGGACATGGGCCGCCATAGTTCGAGAAGCCGAAATCCGTGCGGCCCTCGATCGCGCCTGGCGGCAGCAGGCTGGAATGCGCCGCCCCCGCATTCTCGGGTAGGCTGTGAACGGTGGGCGGGATGTTGAACACGGTCCAATGCCACCAGCCGCTGCCGGTCGGCGCGTCCGGGTCGTACATCGTAATCGCGAAGCTCTTGGTACCGGCGGGCGCGTCCGACCAGGACAGGGCTGGCGAACGATCGGCTCCGGTGCAGCCGCCCTGGTTGAACACCTGCGCCATCGGGATCGTGCCGTCGTTTGTGAAGGCCGGGCTGGTCACGGCGAAGCCCGCAGCCCAGGCTGAGACCGTGGCAATGCAAAAGCCGGCAGCCAAGACAAGTGCGCGCATAATTTCCTCCCGCGATGCTGCTTTCCGGCCAGTGCTCCGCTAGGTGCGACCGGGCTCGATGACCACCTTGACCTCCTCGCCAGGCGTCGCGAGCGCCTCGAACGCCGCGGGAACCTCGGAGAGCGACACCCGCCGGCTGATCAGGGGGGCGACATCGATCCGGCCCTCGGCGATGTTGCGCAGCGTCCGCTCGAACTCCTGGGCCGAATAGGCGTAGCAGAAGCGGAGTTCGAGTTCCTTGGCGACCGCGAGCCCGGGTTCGATCCGGTCGGTTTCCATGCACACGCCAACCACCAGGATCTGGCTCGCGACCGGCGCCTCGGCGATGATCGACTGCAACACGCCAGGGACACCGACGCACTCGAAGATCACTGGCCGGCTCCGTTTCAGGCCGTCGGCGAGCGCGCGCGCCTGGTCCGCGCGCGTGCGCG
This sequence comes from uncultured Pseudomonadota bacterium, assembly GCA_963849305.1. Lineage (GTDB taxonomy): Bacteria > Pseudomonadota > Alphaproteobacteria > Acetobacterales > Acetobacteraceae > CAWKGV01. The sequence goes on along the minus strand of CAWKGV010000006.1, from coordinate 129,574 downwards.
GGACGCCATAATCCGCCCAGCACCGATGGGGCGAGCCGCTGGCAGGGTCGATCACTGCATCGGCGCCAAGATGCTCGGCCATGCGGCGCCGGCCGGGGGCGAAGTCGGCGGCGATCACCGGGCCGAAGCCGCGGGCCTTCAGCGCCGCGATGACCGCGAGGCCCACTGGCCCGCAGCCGATCACGAGGGCTGCCCCGGCATTGCCGAGGTCGGCCCCGGCAACCGCGTGCTCGCCCACCGCCATCGGCTCGGTGAGCGCGGCCTGGGCGGCCGAAAGCCCGTTCGGCACTTCGATCAGCAATTGCTCGCTCAGCACCATGCGTTCGGCATACCCGCCGGGGAAGCGGTTGGAGTAGCCCACGGTGTGCGCCCCCGTCCGGTCGAACACGCGCGGGACCGAGACGACCAGGGCTCCAGGCTTGAGCCGCCGTGTTGTTTCCGGCCCAAAGTCGAGGATTTCGGCCGCGAACTCGTGGCCGAACACGACGTCGGCGGAGGGATCGAGCGCGTTCTCCACCCCGACCGCCTTATAGAGCCGACTCACCACATCGGTGTGATGGAGCGCGTGCAGGTCGGAGCCGCAGATGCCGCAGGCAAGCGTGCGCGCCAGCACCTGGCCCTCGCCGGGCGTGACATCGCTGATCTCGTCGCACTCGATCCGACCGCGCCGTGCAATTGCAGCTCGCATATGCCGCTCCCTTCGACCCGATTTCCTATGAAGTGACGGGAGCACGCGGGCGCGAGGGCCGCAAGCGGCTAGCCGGGCGGCGCCATCAGGCCGTTGCATTGGCCGCGAGCGGCGCGTTCTTGTCGAGGACGCGCAGGATCTCGTCGCGGCCTAGATCCGGGATCTGCAACAGCGCCCGCTGAATGCCAGCCTCCTGGTATGCCGCGAGGGTTCTCGCGTCGGCGGCCGCCCCGAACACCGTAATCGATAACGTCGACAGATCGCGCCCTGCGGCCGATCCCATCCGATGCAGCCGGCCCACCGCCTCCTTGGCATCGAAGCCGGGGCCGGGGCGCGGGAACCAGCCGTCGCAAAACGCGACGACCCGCCGCAACGTATGGTCGCTCTCCCCGCCCAGCAGGATCGGTGGATGCGGGTGCTGCGCCGGCTTGGGATAAGACCAAACGGGATCGAAACGCACCATCTCGCCGCGAAAGGCGGCTTCCTCATGCGTCCATAGCGCCTTCATGGCCATGACCCGCTCGCGCATCAACCTAAAGCGCGTATCGTAGCGAGTGCCGTGGTTCTCCATTTCCTCGGCGTTCCAGCCCGCCCCGATGCCGAACACGAAGCGCCCGCCAGACAGCCGATCGAGGCTGGCCACACTCTTGGCCGTGACGATGGGATCGTGCTCGGTGACCAGGCAAATGCCGGTCCCGAGCACGAGCTTGCGCGTGGCTGCCGCGGCGAACGACAGCGCGACGAAGGGGTCGTGAGTGTGCGAGTAGCGTTTGGGCAAGTCGCCGCCGCCTGGGAATGGGGTGCGCCGGCTGACCGGGATATGGGTGTGCTCGCAAACGAACAGCGACTCGAAGCCGCGCGCCTCCAGCGCGCGCGCCAACTCCGCCACATCTATACCGTAGTCGGTCGGGAAGTAGAAAACGCCAACCCGCATAACATACCTCCATCGCCGTCCGGGCCTGCGACAAGAGTTGCGAGGCTCTTGTTCTTGCAAGTCACCGCGACATCTCCAGCAAGTCCGTCACCACCCGCTCCAGCCCGCGCAGAGTATTGCACTCGCGCACCATATGGCAGTGTGGAGCGTAGCGATACATGTCAGAATCGCCCGTCCCCCAAGCCGCCCGATACTCTGGATTGAGCCAGATCACCCGCTTCGCCCGCGCCGCGATGCGTTGCAGGATGTCCACGCGCGGATCGGTGCGGTTGCCACGGGCATCTCCCAGGATGAGAACCGTTGATTTCCGGTCCACGATGCCCATCCAACCCTCCTCGAAATCCACCAGGGAATTGCCGTAGTTCGAGGAGCCGAACCCGATGATGCCGAGGATCTTTGCGATCGCCGCCTCGATCGGCTCGCTCTCTAGGATCGCGCTCACCTCGATCATGGAGCCGGCGAAGGCGAAGCTGCTTATGTCGGCCAGCGCCTCGTTCAGCGCGTAAAGGAACATCAGCAGGAACTGCGCCATCGCCGCGACCGAGCCGGATACATCGCACAGCACGATCACGCGCGGCTTCTCGATCCGCTTCTCCTTCCAGACCGTCACCATCGGTACGCCGCCCCAGCCCATGTTGCGCCGGAGGGTCCGTCGCGCGTCGAGCTGGCCGCGCAGCCGTCGTCGGCGCGGCCTCGCGTAGCGGGCGGCGAGTTTCTTGGCGATGGCGCGCACCAGAACGCGCATCCGCTCGTAATCGCGCCGCTCCAGGTTCGACAGGCGGGTGGATTTCAGCAGCTCTTCGCGGAACGCCTCGGTCTCGCCGCGCGCGAACAGCAGCAGGTTGCGCTCGATGAAGTCACGCACTTGCTCACGCAGCCCCTCGACGCCGCGCTCCAGCCGCCGTGCCCGGTCGATCCCCGCGGCGGCACCCTCCCGGCGCAGATCCAGCACCTTGCGTTCCACCGCGCGCAGCCCCATGCGGTCGAGCACCCGGCGCGCATAAAGGTTCTTCTGGGTGAAGAAGCGGATCGTCCGCACCCCCACGGCCTCGCCCGCTTCCTCCATCGCGGCGGCGAGGCCCGCCGCGTCATTCTCCAGCAGCATCTGGCCGAGCGACCCACCGCCGCCGTTCCCGCCCAAGCCCTCGCCTCCGAGAGCCGCGCCCGGCTCCTGGTCCGACGCCTCCTGTTCCCGCTCGCCCTCCGGGATCACGAGATCGTCGCGGCGGAAATAGAGGTCGAAGCACTCGGCGAAGGCGGCCTTTTCCTCCCGCGTCTTGGCGAGCACCAATGCCAGCGAGTCCTTCAGCACCGCGCGGTCGGCGTAGCCCACCACCTCGAGCGCACGCATCGCGTCGATGCTCTCGGCCGGCGAGATGCGCACGCCCGCGCCGCGCGCCGCCTCCAAGAAACGTCGCAGCGGCTCGGCGGCGTGCACGTTCGCTACTCCGCCAAACCGGCCTCGCGCCGCGCCTTGCCGGTCAGCTCGCCCAATTGCCGGGCCGCGGTCTCGATGTCTGTCTCGAATTTGAGCAGCACATTCAGCGTGTCGCGCACCATCTCGGCGTCCAGCACCCTGGCGTGCAGCAGTACCAGGACGCGCGCCCAGTCGATGGTCTCGCTGACCGAGGGTGCCTTCTTGAGGTCGAGCCCGCGCAGCGATTGGACGAAGGCGACAAGCTGGCGGCGCAAGCTCGCGCCAAGCCCCGGCACGCGGGACTCGATGATCCGCTGCTCCAGCTTCGGGTCGGGGAAGCCGATGTGCAGATGCAGGCACCGGCGCTTCAGCGCATCGCCCAGATCGCGCATGTTGTTCGAGGTCAACACCACCACCGGGGGCACGTCGGCGGCCACCCGGCCGATTTCCGGGATGGTTATCTGGTAATCGGACAGGATTTCCAGCAGGAACGCCTCGAACTCCTGGTCGGACTTGTCCACCTCATCGACCAGCAGCACCGCGCCAACGGGCTCGCGCAGCGCACGCAGCAGCGGTCGCGGCTCCAGAAACTCGGGCGAGAAGAACAGGTCGCCGAAGCCGTGCAGCTTGTCGATCGCGGCAGCGAGCGTCGGCGTGTCGCCCAGCACCTCGCCGATCTTGTCGCGCAGGATCTGGGTGTACAGAAGCTGCTTGCCGTATTTCCACTCGTACAGCGCCTTGGACTCGTCCAGCCCTTCGTAGCATTGCATCCGGATCAGCGGCAGCGCCATCCAGGCGGCGATGGACTTCGCAAGCTCGGTCTTGCCGACGCCCGCGGGGCCTTCGACCAGGATCGGCTTCTGCAGGTGGTGCGACAGATAGACCGCCGTGGCGATCTGCCGGCTCGGGATGTAGCCCACAGCGGCGAGGCCGCGCTCCACCGCCTCGATCGACGCGGGGCTCACGGGCGCAGGGGTCAAGCGCGGTATCCCGGCTGAATACGGCATGGTCACTCGTCTTTGGTCCTGCCCATCGACATCCCCTAGCATTCCCAGGCGCTTTGCCAAAGGGCCGCCCGCGCGCCCCATGTTGGCGTTCCGTCCGCGCCGCCGCTGTCCGCATACCGGACGATTGTTGTCCGAATGCAGGACGTATCGGGGCTTGCAGGCGGCTCCCCCCAAGCTATTCCAAGGCCCGAAGCTGGCATGCTCATTGCTCCAACAGGACCGGCCTGAAGTGGAGAGCCGGTTCCCGCTTAGGATTCGCTCAATTTGGCACCGATGATGGCAAACGCGCTCACGTGGGGGATTGCCGCGCTAGCTACCGGCGGCGTCATCGCGCGCCCGCTGAAACTGCCGGAGGCGATCTGGGCCGTACTCGGCGCGCTCCTGCTCGTCGTGCTCGGCCTGCTGCCCTGGTGGGACGCACTTGCCGCCGTTCGCGAAGGGCTCGACGTTTACCTGTTCCTGACCGGCATGATGCTGCTGTCGGAGGTGGCGCGGCGCGAGGGACTGTTCGACTGGCTCGCGGCACTGGCAACCCGCATGGCGCGCGGGTCGGCGCGGCGGCTGTTCCTGCTGATCTATGTCGTCGGCGTCGTCGTCACGTCGTTCCTTTCCAATGACGCGTGCGCGGTGGTGCTGACGCCCGCGGTGTATGCCGCCGCCGTGGCCGCCAAGGCGGAGCCGCTGCCTTACTTGTTCATCTGCGCTTTCATCGCCAACGCGGCGAGTTTCGTGCTGCCGATCTCCAACCCGGCGAACCTGGTTCTCTACGCCAGCCATATGCCGCCGTTGCCGGATTGGATCGCCCGTTTTGCCGTCCCGTCGATCCTTGCCATCGCCGCGACCTATATCGCCTTGCGCATCGCCGAACGGCGATCGCTCCGCAGCAAGGTCACGGTCGAGGTCGATTTGCCACGGCTTTCGTCCGGAGGGCGCACGGCGGCCGTCGGCATCGGCGCGACGGCCGTGATCCTGCTCGCGGTCTCGGCGTTGGACCTTAAACTTGGGTTGCCCACCTGCCTCGCCGGGATCGCGACGGTGGCGATCGTGCTGTTCAGCAAGCGGGAGGCGCCCTGGGCGGTGTTGCGTGGCGTGTCTTGGCCCGTGCTGCCGCTGGTCGCCGGCTTGTTCGTGCTGGTCGCGGGGCTCGCGCATACGGGGGTGATCGCGGAGCTTGCCGGCCTTTTGGGCCGGGCCTCGCGAGCTTCCGTACTCGGCACGACCTGGGGCGCCAGCGTCATCCTCGCGGTCGGGTGCAACTTGATCAATAACTTGCCGGCCGGCCTGATCGCTTCCTCCGCCATCGCAGCGGCACATACGCCCCGGCTGGTCACGGACGGGCTGCTGATCGGTGTCGATCTGGGTCCGAATCTGTCGGTTACCGGCTCGCTCGCAACCATCTTGTGGCTCGTGGCGCTGCGGCGGGAGGGCCTGGAGGTGAGCTTCACCCGCTTCCTGCGCGTCGGCGTGCTGGTTATGCCGCCGGCGCTGCTGCTCGCCCTCGCCGCGCTGACCGCGGTGGGATGAGCGGCGCTAGATCGACGACATCGAGGAAAACGCCCGTGTTCACCACTCTCCTTTATCCGATCATTATCGTCGCGGGCGTGCTGCAGGCATTGGGGCCGCCGATGAACGCGGCACTGTATCGGGCCCTAGTCAATCCGTGGCTGGCGACGCTGGGTTTCCTTCGCTGCTGATCGTCGCATTCTTCGTTTTCGTCGCGGCCATGGTACCGAGCCCGCTGCCCACAGGCGAAAGTGTCGCCAACATGCCGTGGTGGGCACCGCTCGGCGGCATGGCGGGTGCGTTCGCGGTGGTCGCCGGGCTGCTGTTCGTCGATAAGATCGGCGCTGGCCCATACGCCGCGCTGACGATCGGCGCCAACCTGCTGACCTCGATCGTGCTGGACCAATTTGGCATCATGGGACTGCCGCTGCACACGATCGGCCTCTTGCGTGGTATCGGCGCTGTCCTGATGATCGTCGGCGTCGCACTGATCGCCCGGTTCTGAGGCAGGGCATGGCAGACAGCCCGCGCCCCTTCCATCCCGCGTCGCTCGACGCGCTGAATTTCCTGCTCGCGGACGTGCGCGGCGCGCTGGGGCCATTCCTCAACGTATTCCTTGTCAGCCAGCGGCATTGGAGCCAGTCCGAGGTCGGGGTGATGACGATGGCCGGCGGCCTGATCGGGCTCGCCGTGCAGACGCCGATCGGTGCCGCCATCGACGGCACGCGGGCGAAACGCGGCGCGATCGTGGTGGCGCTGCTCGTCTTGGCGCTCGGCTCGATCGCGATCTTCGCCGCCCCGACCTTTTGGCCCGTGACCATCGCCAATAGCCTGATCGCCGTGGTCGGCGACGTGTTCGGCCCGGCTGTCGCCGCTTTGACGCTCGGCCTTTATACCCGCGAGCAGCTCGCGCGTCGGCTCGGCCGCAATTCGGCCTTCGATCACCTGGGCAATGTCGCAATCGCGGCCGCCGCCGGAGCAGTTGGATATCTCCTCTCGCAGCGCGCGGTGTTCCTTCTGGTCCCCGTGTTCGCCTCGCTCTCGATCCTGGCGACGCTCTCCATTCCTTCCACCGCGATCGATTTCAAGCGGGCGCGGGGGCTCGACCCGTCACCTGGTGAGGCGTCGGCCGGCGACAAGACCGCGAGCTATCGGGTACTGCTCCAATGTCGCCCGCTACTGATCTTCTGCCTCTGCGTGGCTCTGTTCCATTTCGCGAACGCGCCGCTGCTGCCGTTGGTCGGACAGAAGCTCGCGGCCGTGCATCCCAAACTCGCCGACGCCATGATGTCGTCCTGCATCATCGCCGCGCAGATGGTGATGCTGCCGATCGCCATCCTGGTCGGCCGTACCGCCGACACGTGGGGCCGCAAGCCGCTGTTCCTGATCGGTTTCGGCATCTTGCCGATCCGCGCCGTGCTCTACACGCTCTCCAACGACAGCGCCTGGCTGATCGGCGTGCAATTGCTGGACGGCGTTGGCGCGGGCATCTTCGGCGCGCTCGCGCCGCTAGTGGTGGCCGACCTCATGCGCGGGACCGGCCGCTACAATCTGGCGCTCGGACTGGTCGCCACGGTGCAGGGTATCGGCGCGTCAACCAGCGGCCTGTTTGCTGGCGTCCTGGTGGATCATGCAGGCTATACGAGCGCATTCCTCGCCCTCGGCGCCGCGGCGGCCGTGGCATTCACCGTATTTGCGGCGGCAATGCCGGAGACCGCTCCGGGGCGCCGGGAACCGGCCATGCAACCCGACCCATTGCGGTCGTAAACTGAACGCCTCGCGACGTCAGGGTGCAAAGTTGAGCCTGAGACCGGGCTCCGGCCACTCCATGACCCCCAGCTTGCCGGTCGCCGATAGCGTGACATAGGCGGTGCGCATGTCCGGACCGCCGAAGCAGACATTGGTCGGATAGACGTCCGGCACCGGAACCTGGCGCACGATCCGTCCGTCCGGCGCGATCACCGTGATGCAGCCGCCGATCAGCGTGGCGACGCAGATGTTGCCGCCCGCCTCGACCGCGAGGCTGTCGAACCGCGCGAAGCCTGGCAGCCCGGCGAGGAAGCGCCCGCCATGCGGTGAGGGAAAGCCCTGCTTGCGCACCACTCCGGGCGCTTCGATGTCGAACGCCCAGAGTCGCGCCGCCTCGGTATCCGCGACATACAGGGTCTTGCCGTCCGGCGACAGGCCGACGCCGTTGGGGCTGACGATCGGATACGCCACCTCGGCGATCCGCGAGCCGTCCGGCAGCGCGTAGTAGAGCCCGCCATGATCACGCGTGCGGTCGTATCGCTTGCCGAGATCGGTGAAGTAGAACCCGCCCGCGGTGTCGAACACGAGGTCGTTCGGGGCCGAGAGCCTATGCTCGCCGCAATGCGTGTATAGCACGCGCACCTCGCCGCTGTTCGGGTCGATGCACTGGATGCTGCCGCCCTGGTAATCGGCCGAAGGGCCGATGCTCAGGAAGCTCACCGAGCCGTAACGATTGCCGCCGTTGTTGCAGCAATAGAGCGCGCCGTCCGGCCCGATGGCGAGCCCGTTCGGCCCGCCGCCGGCCGCCGCCACCTGCGCAAGCGTGCCGTCCGCTGCAACGCGGGTGACCGCGCCGCCGGCGATCTCGCCCAGGATCACCGAGCCGTCCGGCATCGCGACCGGCCCCTCGGGAAACTTCAGGCCGCCCGCGATGATCCGCATCTCGCTCATTGCGCCGCTCCCGTTTGCAGCGCGAATTTCGCTGCCAGGCGAGCGTCGCCGTCAAGTCCGGCCGGTCTTGTCTCACTCGGCCGCCGCCGCGACCTGGCGTGGGCGGTAGATCGCGGTGTGGGCGATCCGCGCGAGCGGCACGCGATCGTTCGCCACGACCTGCGCATCCAGTTCCACGAACCAGTGCCCCTTGTGCTCGTAGTTGCCGCTCACGCGCGCGCACACCGAGATCTCGTCGCCCACGCGCGCCAGTCTTACGTGCTGGACCTTGCTGCCGACATGAATCCACGGACCGAGCTCGACGTTGTGGCTAAGTGCCCAGTTGCAGGCGCGCAACAGCAATGCCGGATGAGCAAGTCCCTCGCGGGCGTAAATCGGATCGGTCTCCCGCCAGGCGCGCAAAGACTCCGCGGCATACTCCGCAGTGACCCGAAGCGGGCGCATCCCGAGCCATGTTCCGACCGCAAGCGATGCCTCGTCTGCCGCCGGGCGGTGTTCACGCCGTCTTGGTGCTTGGAAACCGGCCGACGAGGACGCGGGTGCCGCCTCGGGCAGGGCGGCGAACCCGGTCGCGCAGGTCTCGCCGCCGCTTTCCACGCGCAGCAGCATTCCTTCTTCGGCGTCCTCGGCGATGACTGTGGCCGTCTCGCCATCATAAACCGGCTTGGCGAACCGGCATTCGACGCTCCCGCGCTCGAGCCAGGCGCGGCCCCAGCGTTGCAGCGGCTGGTGCGTCATGTAGGCATAGACATCCACCCCGGGCACCAGACCGCCGCTGAACCCGAAGCGACGGGCAACCGCATCGTCGTGGATCTTGTTCTCCGAGTTGCTCGACGTGTTGTAGGCCTGCACGCGATAGGGCACGATCGCCTGCATGTCCGTTCCTTCCGATCTTCCGCGCGCACTTGAGCGCAAGCCCGGCGGCTGATCAAACTCGGCGAAGTAGAAAAGGGGACCGGACGATGGCAGCATTCGAGGCCAAATCGCTGCGCCGGCGCGAGGATGTGCGGCTGCTGACCGGCAAGGGCCGGTACACCGCCGACGCCCGACCGCCTGGGCTATTGCACATGGTGCTGGTCCGCTCGCCGCACGCGCACGCCGATATCAGCCGAATCGATGTCGAGGCGGCGCGGGGAATGCCAGGCGTCGCCTGCGTAGCCACTGCCGCCGATCTCGCGGCCGTTGCCCCCATTCCCGGCGGCATCAACTTCCCCCGGCCCGACGGCAGCCCGGCGCCGAAGACCGACCGAGCGATCCTGGCACAGAGCCGCGTACGCTTCGTGGGCGAGCCGGTCGCGGCAGTGATCGCGGAAACCGAGGCAGCCGCGCAGGCGGCTGCCGAGGCCGTGCTGGTCGATTACGCGGCGCTGCCGGCCGTCACCACACCGGTCGCGGCTTTGGCGCCGGATGGGCCGCAAGTTTGGGACCTCGCGCCCGGCAACGTCGCGTTTCTGTGGAAAGGCGGCCAGGCCGAGCCGACCGATGCCGCCTTGCGCGCCTCGACGCATGTGACCAAGCTGGATTTCACCATCTCGCGCGTCACCGCCAACTCGCTGGAGCCGCGAGTCGCCTTGGCCTCGGTCGCCGCCGACGGTCGGCTATCGGTGAGCGCGAGCCACCAGAGCCCGTTCGCGCTGCGCGGCGGGCTGGCGCAGTCCTTCCAGGAGGAACCCAGCCGGGTCCACGTCACGATCGGCGATGTCGGCGGTTCGTTCGGCATGAAAGCGGGGTTGCATCAGGAAGTGGTGCTCGTCGCCTGGGCGGCGCGCAAACTGCACCGACCGGTGTTGTGGGTTTCGGAGCGCACGGAAGGGTTCCTGACCGACGAGCAGGCGCGCGAGATGGAGGTCACGGCCGAGCTGGGCCTCGATGCGGCGCATCGGTTCACCGCGTTCCGGCTGTGCTGGAACGTCAATCTAGGCGCCTACGTCTCGGGCCGCTCCGCCTGGTGCGTGGGCAATATCGGCGGTGTCGCCGGGGTCTATCGCATCCCGCATATCGCCGCCGAGGTCTGCGGCGTGCTGACCCATACCGTCCCCACCGCCGCCTATCGCGGCGCCGGCCGTCCGGAGGCGACCTACGCGATCGAGCGGATCATCGACGTGGCCGCGCGCGATGTGGGCCTGGACCCATTCGAGCTGCGCCGGCTGAACCTGATCCCGCCCGAGGCGATGCCGTACAAGACGGCCCTGACCTTCACCTATGATTGCGGCGAGTTCGAGGAGAACATGCGCGTCGCCGCCGAGCTCGCCGAGCGCGACGGGTTTGCGCGTCGGCGCGAGGCGTCGCGGCGCGCGGGCAAGCTGCGGGGCCTCGGCATCTGCAACTGCATCGAGGTCGCGGGCGGCCCGTTCCTGCGACCCGGCAAGGACACGTCCGGCTTGCGACTGACCGAGGACGGGCGGCTATTGCTGCGTACCGGCACGATGTCGGTGGGCCAGGGCCTGGAGACCGCGTTCCCGCAGCTTCTCGCCGAGCGGTTCGGCATCCCGATCGAACGGATCGAATTCATGCAGGGCGATACCGACCAGTTGCCGCAGGGTCGCGGGAGCGGCGGCTCGGGGGCGCTGCCGATCGGGGCATCCGCCGTCTCCATCGCGGCCGACAAGGTCATCGAGAAGGCGCGCCGGATCGCCGCGGAGCTGCTGGAGGCGGCGGTTGCCGACGTGACGTTCGAGCGCGGGCGATTCCGCATCACCGGCACCGACCGCTTCGTTGGCCTTTCGGATGTCGCGCGCGCCGCGAATGATCCTGCCCGCCTGCCGCCCGGCGAGACCCCAGGCATCGAGGAGCAAGGCGAGTTCCAGGCGACCGCCGTGACCTTTCCCAACGGCACGCATATCTGCGAGGTCGAGATCGACCCGCAGACCGGAGTGGCGGAGGTGGTGCGCTACAGCGCGGTCGAGGAGCTAGGCCGCGTGCTCAATCCGCTGTTGGTGAACGGGCAGATCCATGGCGGTGTGGTCCAGGCGCTCGGCCAGGCGCTGGGCGAGCAGATCGTGCATGATCCGGCGTCGGGCCAGATGCTGAGCGCGTCATTCATGGATTACCAGATGCCGCGCGCGGCCGACCTGCCCGACTTCCGGCTGGCCTTGCGGGAGGTACCGACCCGGGTGAATCCGCTCGGGGTGAAGGGCGTGGGCGAGGCGGGGACGGTGGGCGGGCTCGCCGCGGCGATGAACGCGGTCAACGACGCCCTGGCGGAGGTCGGGATCCGGAACTTCGATATGCCCGCCACATCCTCACGGGTCTGGGCGGCGATCAAGCGCGCCCGCAACTAGTTGCCCGGCCCCACCCAACCCTCTCCCAAAGGGCAAGGGCTTTTTACTGCGCCCCTTGCGCCGTCTCGCTGAAGGAGGGGCCGACTTCTGCTCCCTTTCCCGCTTGCGGGAGAGGGTCGGGGTGAGGGCCGCTTGGCGCATCTCATCCCTGGCCGCCACTGAATGCGTTGAACGTGATCAGCGTGTAGGTGTCCTTCACGCCGGGCAATGTCTGCACCCGTTCGGTTACAAACAGCCCGATGTCCTGATCCCCATCCAGATAGAACTTGCCTAGGAGGTCGTACTGGCCGGATGTGGAGTACATCTCCGACATCTCCTCAATCGCGTCCGCGGCCTCTCGGGCGACCCGATACGCTTGACCCATCTCGCATTTGATCATTACGAAGATCGCGCGCATTCCGCACCTCCTGTCCGAGCGAACCCAGAAAACAGATGACAGAGGGCGCGTGGTCTGTCTTCTCTCTTCTCAGCGTCAAAATGACGTGACGGCCCCGTTATCGATCCGATACCGTGCTAGGCCGGGGACGAGGAAGGCGCTACCAATGCAACTGGCACAGGCTCGCAAGGCACGCAGCACGCCGCGCATCGGGGGTCGCATCCTGGCCGATACCTTGGTCGCGCAGGGGATCGACCACGTGTTCTCTGTTCCCGGAGAGAGCTTCCTGCCGGTGCTGGATGGGCTCTACGACGTCCGCCAAAAGATAAAGCTTGTCACCTGCCGATTCGAAGCGGGCGCGGTCAACATGGCGGAAGCCTACGGGAAGCTCTGCGGCCGCCCTGCCGCGGCCATCGTGACCCGTGGGCCGGGCGCCTGTCACAGCGCGATCGGCGTGCATATCGCGATGCAGGACAGCACGCCGCTTCTGCTGTTCGTAGGCCAAATCCCGCTGGCCGATTCCGGCCGGGACGCGTTCCAGGAGATCGATTACCGGCGGATGTTCAGTCCGATCGCCAAATGGGCGACGCAAATCGACCAGGCCAAGCGCATTCCGGAAGTGGTCGCTCACGCGATAGATGTCGCAACGTCGGGTCGGCCCGGCCCGGTGGTGGTCGCCCTCTCCGAGGAGATGCAGCGAGAACTGGCCGACGTGCCCGATATCTCCCGCGCCGAGATGGCGCTCGCCCATCCTTGCCCGGCGGCCATGACCAAATTGCGCACCATGCTCGGTCAGGCGAGCCGGCCGCTCGTGGTGCTCGGAGGGGCTTCCTGGACCGAGGCTGGGCGCCTTGCCTTGCGCGACTTCCTGCACGGCAACGACCTTCCCGTTGCGGTCGGGTTCCGCCGCCAGGCCCTCTACGACGGCACGCTGGAGAACTTCGTGGGCGATCTCGGCGTGGGGTCCGACCCGGCGCTGATTGCCAAAGTGAAGGAGGCGGACCTGATCCTGGCGATCGGCTCCCGGTTGGGCGATGCCGCGACCCAGGGCTTCACGCTGTTCGAGGCGGCGAACGAGACGCCGATCGTGCAGATCCATCCAGACGGGAGCGAGATTGGTCGCGTGGTCCGTCCCGCGCTCGGCATCGTCTCCGACCTCAACGCCTTCGCGCTCTCGGCGGCGGCCATGGAGCCGGTCCATGCCACCTGGGGCGATTGGCGGGAGGAGTTGCGCGAGATCCGCGAAACCGGGCGCCAAGTGCCTGCGTACGAGGGCGCGCTCAACCTGGGCCAGGCAATGCGCGACCTGGAACAGTTGCTGCCCCGCGACGCCATTCTGACGACGGACGCCGGCAATTTCGCGGGCTGGGCGACTCGCTTCATCAACTTCAGCGAGCAGCAGCGCTATATCGGCCCGACCAACGGCGCGATGGGCTACAGCGTGCCGGCCGCAGTCGGTGCCAAGATCGCGTTCCCGGACCGCATGGTGGTGTCGCTCGTGGGCGATGGCGGTTTCATGATGACCGGCCAGGAACTCGCCACCGCGTTCCACCACGGCGTGGCCCCGATCGTCCTGGTCTTCAATAATCAGATGTATGGGACGATCCGGATGCACCAGGAGCGCGACTTTCCGGGCCGGGTCTCCGGCACCGCGCTCACCAACCCGGATTTCGCCAAGCTCATCGAGGCGTTCGGCGGGCATGGCGAGGTGGTTAGCGAAACCGCCGAGTTCGCGCCGGCATTCGAGCGTGCTGCCGCCAGCGGCCGACCGGCCGTGATCGAGTTGCGCACCAACCCCGACCAGATCACCACACGCGCCACCATCGCCGAGTTGCGCGCCGGCAAGCCCGCTGCCAAGCCGGCCGCACTCCGGTCAAGACGGGCGGTGGCGCCGAAGGCCGCCGCCCGCGGCAAGCCGGTATCGAAGCGCACCTGATACGCTATCGATGCAGGAGGAGCCAGACACCCTCACTGCAATCGCGCCAGCAGCACCACGTCCGCTTCCACGGTCGCGCTGACATCGACTGGCCCGGCCTCCGCGTTCGGCGTCGGCGCCGCTGCCGCCATCATCGCGTGCGGAAAGACCGGCACCGGCGAGGGACCGAGCCGCACCTCCTTGAACGAGCCGAAGCGTAGGTCGAGCAGCCCGGCCGCCTCCTCGGCGCGGAGGCGTAGCCGGCTCAGCGCGTCACGCAAGGCCCGCTGATGCGCGGCCTCACTCGCCGGCTGCGACAACTGCCAGGCGAGCTGTCCGACCGCTAGCCCCTGTTGCTGCAATTTGCCCACCAGCCCAAGCAACGTCTGCCCGCCATGGCTGGATAGCTCGAGGCTTTGGCTCGCACGCCATTGCGCGGCGCCGCCCGACGCGCCGCTCTGGTGCGCGGGCTCGGGTTGCCAGACGGCGTAGGCGCCGGTGGAGGCCGTCACGCCCGCAACCTGTCGGGCGCGCGTCAGCGCCGCGGCCATTTCGGTGTTCACCCGCGCCTGCGCCTCCGCCGCCGTAGGCGCAGTCGTCTCCGCCCGCAGCGTTCCAGTCAGCTCATCGGGTGAGGCTTGGACCGTCGCCGTTTCCGACAGATGGAGGATCGTATCCGCGAGCGCGGGGCACGCCGCGCACAACGCGACGATTGTCCCCGCCAGCAACGTCCCGGTTCGCATCCAGCCGCTCCCGTCTGTTTCGCGAGCCTGCCCTCGGTGCGGGTTGACCGGCAAGCGCACCGGCCTAAAGACCCAGGAATGCCGTTATGGATTCCGATCGCCGTCACCGCCGCGCTGTTTCAGTGCTGGCGCACGGCCATGCAACAGAAGCTCCGCGCCCGTCTGTCGGTCAACGGTGCGGGGTTCGTGCGCTACTTGTATGGAGCCCCCGGCTCCCTGGTGTTCCTTCTGGCGGCGCTCGCGGCCACGGGCGGCGTTCTGCCGGCGATCAGCCCGCGCATGGTGGCGTATGCCGCGGCCGGCGGCTTCAGCCAGATCCTCGCCACCAACCTGCTGATCATGGCGTTCGGCTTCCGCAACTTCGCGGTCGGCACCGCCTATTCCAAGACCGAGACGGCGCAGAGCGGCATCATCGCCCTGATCGTGCTGCATGAGGCGTTGCGCCCGATCGCCTGGGCAGGGATCGCGGTCGGGCTAGTGGGGGTGCTGACGCTCTCGTTCGCCGGGCGCGGGCTCAAGCCGCGCGAGCTGGCGGCGGCGACCGTGCAGCCGGCGGCACTGGCCGGTCTCAGCGCGGGGTTCTTTTTCGCGGTCACGGTCGTGTTCATCAAGCTGGCGAGCCAGGCCACCTCCGGCCCCAGCGTCTTCGTCCGCGCGATGTTCGTGCTGTTTGTCACGAACACGCTGCAAACGCTGATGCAGGGCGCCTATATCGCCGTGCGCGACCCGCTGGAACTGCGCAAGGCAGTTACCACCTGGCGGACCTCCTCGTGGGTCGGCCTGCTCTCGGCGGCCGGCTCGGCTTGCTGGTTCACCGGCTTCACGCTCACCGACGTGGCACTCGTTCGCGCAGTCGGCCAGGTCGAGGTGGTGTTCACTCTGCTGTTCAGCCGCTTCTATTTGAAGGAGCGGTTGACACGAGGCGATGCGCCCGGGCTCGTGTTGGTGGTCTGCGGCGTTCTGTTGATCGTGATCGGTAGCCGCTGATCCCGCTCAGGCCGCAAATCCCTCGACCACTTCCGTGCCGGCCTCGAGTCCCATCGCTTGGGCGAGGCGGTCGAGCCGGCGCAGCACACTGTCGCCGGCGAATACGCCCATGCTTTCTTGCAACCGCAAGACCAGCCGCCTGCCTTCCAGCCTGAGTGCGGTTGCCGCGAGCAGGTCCGGGGTGCCCGCCGACAGCGTGTAGGCCAGCCGCAGCGCGATCCCCAGGATCTCGGCGCGGTGCGCGCTCGCAACGTCCAGCAGCAGCCGCGCGGAGCGAGTGAATCCCGCGTCGTTGTCCACCTCGTAGCGGATCGCTATGGCGAGCGCGAGGAAGCCGCGCGCCTGATGATCGAGCCCAAGCCCTGGCTGGCGCAGCACCCGCCAGAAGGCCTGCTCCGCCCGGAACTCCGGGTGATCATGGCTGCCGAGGTCCGACATCCAGCACAGCGCCGCGCGCAGGCGGCGCATCTCCGGGGTTTCGTTCGAAAACAGCGGTGCGGTCCAGGCGATCAGGCCCGGCGGCAGCGCCGGATCGCGGCCCAGCCGGTGCGCGTAGTCCACCCCGGTCGCGATCAGCGGGTCTTCGACCCGGATTTCGGGCGGTATCCCGCGCATGAACCAGCCTTCGCGCAGGCCGCTCGCGCTGAACACCACGCGACGCGCCCCAGTCGCGCGCAGCAGGCGGCGCAACACCACGGCGGCGAACGGCAGATCGTCCAGGCGGCGGCGCGATACTCCGGGCAGGCGCTCCAGCGCGCGCCGCCCGGCGCCGGCGACCATGCCGGCAAGCTGGCGCGCCTCTTCGCGGCCAATGGAGTATTGATGCACCATGTGCAACGGGTAGGCGGTCTCGGCCATGTGCGCGCGTGCGAGCGTCCGCCAGGCGCCACCCACCAGATAGAGGTCGCGTCCTTCGCCTTCCCGCAGCCACGGCACGGTCGCGAGGTCGGCTTCGGCGACCGCCCGTGCCCGCAACGGGTCGCCGCCCGATCGTTCGGCCAATCGGATCACGCCTAGCCGGAGCGTCTGCGTTGGTCCGGCGCGACCCTCCGCGAGCCGCACCAACTCCAGCGATCCGCCGCCAATATCGGCCAGCACGCCATCGGCGTCGGGAATGCCGCACAGCACGCCAAGCGCCGAATACTCGGCCTCCTCTCTCCCGGAGAGAACCCGGATCGGCACACCGGGCATCCGCCTCTCCAGCACGGCGATGAAATCCGGCCCGTTCTCCGCGTCGCGCACCGCGGCGGTGGCCAGCACCTCGAACGGGTCGGCGCCCATCGCCCGTGCAACCGCGTGGTAGCGGTGCATCACGGTAATCGCTTGAGCGACGCCGTCTTCGTTCAGCCGGCCGGTGCTCTGCAAGCCCTTACCCAGCTTCAGCACCGCCTTCTCGTTGAAAATGGCAGCCGGATTTCGGCGCCGCCCCTCATAGACCACGAGGCGAACGGAGTTGGAGCCAAGATCGACCACCGCGCAGCGCGGTGCATCGGCACGGGGCAGGAAGGGCATCGGTCAGTCCTGGTTCACGCGGTCGGGCCGGCGGAGCGGCGCGAGCGGGGAAGCGAGCACCGAACCGTGCAACGCCGAACCACGGCCGGACAAGGAGGGGTTAGTCATGAAATAGTCGTGAGCCGAGACGGGCCGCTTGCCCGCGGGCACATGCCGCCAGCTTCCATCGGGTTTCAGCTCCCAGGACTGCATGGTGTCCTTCAGGTTCACCACCATGATCTGGTCCAGCACTTGGGCGTGGACAGTGGGGTTGTGGATCGGCACCAGCGTCTCCACACGCCAATCCATGTTGCGCACCATCCAGTCGGCCGAGCTGATATAGACCCGCGCCCGCCGGCTCGGCAGCGGATAGCCGTTGCCGAACACGCAAATCCGACTGTGCTCCAGGAATCGCCCGACAATCGACTTCACTCGAATATTTTCGGAGAGGCCCGGAATGCCCGGGCGTAGGCAGCAGATGCCGCGCACCACCGCCATCACTTTCACACCGGCCGAAGAAGCGCGATAGAGCGCGTCGATCAGGGTTTCATCGACCAGGCTGTTCATCTTCAGCCATATGTTGGCCGGCTTGCCGGCTTGCGCGAAGGCGATTTCCCGCTCGATCAGCTCCATCAACGCCGTGCGCAGCGTGAGCGGCGAAAAGGCGAGCGCGTCCATGCTCTCCGGCCGCGCATAGCCGGTAAGGTAATTGAACAACCGCGCCGCGTCGCGCGTCAGGTCGGGGTCGGAGGTAAAGAAGCTCAGGTCCGCATAAACACGCGCGGTAATCGGGTGATAGTTGCCGGTGCCGAAATGCGCGTAAGAACGCACCGCACCTGCCTCGCGGCGCACCACCAGCGACAGTTTCGCATGGGTCTTCAGCTCGGCGAAACCGTACACCACCTGCACGCCAGCGGCTTCCAAGGTGCGGGCGAGGCGGATATTCGCTTCTTCATCGAAACGGGCGCGCAGCTCGACCACCGCGGTCACGAACTTACCGGCCTCCGCCGCCTCGATGAGCGCCTTCACGATCGGGCTGTCGCGACTGGTGCGATAGAGCGTCTGCTTCACCGCGATCACGGTTGGATCCTGCGCCGCTTGGCGAAGGAACTGCACGACCACGTCGAAGCTCTCGAACGGATGGTGGACGATGATGTCCTTGGCGCGGATCGCGGCGAAGCAGTCGCCGCCGAAATCGCGGATTCGCTCGGGGAAACGCGGCGTGTAGGGTGGGAACAGCAGGTCCGGCCGATCGTCCACGATCAACTGCCGAAGGTCGGCGACGCCGAGGATGCCGTGCTGAGCGTAAATTTCGCCCGGCGTGGCGTCCAACTCGTCGGCCACCAGCTCGCGCAGCTCCTGCGGCATATCGGCGCTGATGCTGAGGTGAATCGCCACGCCCCGGCGGCGCCGCTTGAGCGCGCTTTCGTAGGAACGAACCAGATCCTCGGCTTCTTCCTCGAATTCCACGTCGGTGTCGCGGATTAGCCGGAACATTCCTTGCCCGGCGAGTCGGAAGCCTGGAAACAGCCGACCGAGGAACAAGCCGACCAACGCCTCCATCGTCACGAACCGGATCGGCTGCTTGCCCCAGGCAGGCAGGCGTACGAAGCGCCCTACTTGAGAGGGCAGCGGGATCAGGGCACGCATTGTGATGCCGTCCAGCTCGCGCAGGAGGCGCAGTGCCATCACCAGGCCCATGTTGGGAATGAAAGGGAACGGGTGCGCCGGATCGATCGCGAGCGGCGTCAGCACCGGAAAAACCCGCTCCATGAACCAGGCTTCTAGCCAAGCGACGTCCTCGTGCTCCAGCCCGCCGGCCTCGCAGACCTCGATGCCGGCCTCGCGCAGCAACCCGCGCAGCTCACGCCAAACCCGCTGCTGGTCGGCGAGCAGTGCCTCCGCGCGGGTCTTGATCTCCAGAAGCTGCTGGGCGGGAGTTCGACCGTCCGGCGAGAGCGCCGTGACGCCGGCCGCGGCCTGACCCACCAGACCCGCAACCCGAACCGAGTAGAACTCATCGAGGTTCGAAGCGCTGATCGAGACGAATCGCACCCGCTCGAGCAGTGGATGGCGTGGATTCTCGGCCTCCTCGACGACCCGGCGGTTGAAGTCGAGCCAGGAAAGCTCGCGATTGATGAAGCGGTCAGGACTCGTGAGGCCGATCGCGTGCTGGCGATTTTGCGCCGGCTCTGTCTCCGCGGCCTTCGGCACCAAGGCGGCGGAAGGGAGGTGCAAACGGGTGATCTGGGCCAACGGACGGTTCATGGCGCGAGCTTAGCCGCAAATTGGGCGGAGTTGCGAGTGCGCTGGCAGTTGCCGCGCATGTCATGCATGGCCTCAGTGGTGCATCACGCCGTGCATGCTCCCGGCGTCCATGCCATCCATGTCGCTCGTCGCGCCGGCCTTCTTCACCGCGACCATCGTCGTCACCGTGCCGGCCTTGGCGAAGGTAAGCGTGAGCGGGAAGCTCTGCCCCGGTGCGAGTGGCTGCTTCAAGTCCATCAGCATAATGTGGTAGCCGCCCGGCTTGAGGGCCGCCGCCTGTCCCGGCGCGACCGATATTGAGGTAACGGGGCGCATCTTCATGATGCCGTTCGTCTCGCTTGATTGATGCAGGCCGGCACTGGCGGCGATGGGGGTCGATACGCCGGTCAGCTGGTCCGGCGCGCCGGAGTTGATGACGGTGAGGTAAACGACGCCCGTGCGTCCGGCCAAGGCGGCGCGGGACCAGGCGTGCTCGATCCGGATGCCCCGCTGTTGCGCCAGCACGGTAAGCGGAAGTACTGCCATGATCGCGATGGCGAGAAGTCGGCGCATGATGTTGCCCAGGCTCACGATATCATCTTCTCGATAGATGTGGCCATGCTGGAGCCAGACTCATCGGCGTCGATTGGCGCGATGAAGTGCCCGTCGGGGCCCATCAGATACAGGATCGAGCTGTGGTCCATCGTGTAGTCGTTAGGCCCAGGGCCAGTGACGTGCTTGGCGTAGTAGACGTGGTACTCCTTCGCCACCTGCGCGATCTCCTGGGCCGTGCCGGTGAGCCCGATCAGTCGCGGCGTGAAAGCGGCGGTGTATTGCTTGATCACCGCGGGCGTGTCGCGCTGCGGATCGACGGTGATGAACACCGGCTGCACCTTCTTCGCCTCGGCGCCGAGGCGACTCATCGCGGTCGTCACGTCGTTGAGCGTCGTGGGGCAGACATCCGGGCAATAGGTGTAACCGAAATAGACCAGCATGTACTTGCCGTGGAACGTGCGGTTGGTGACAGTCTGGCCATTCCCGTCCTCCAGTGTGAACGGACCCCCGATCGCGGCGCGGGCGGTATTGCCGAACCACAGGATGCCGGCAGCGCCGAACATCACGCCCGCTAGCAGCAGGCCCGCTATCGCGAAGGGAAGCACGCTAGGCGCTGGGCGCGACGGCGGCGCGGGGGGGAGGCTGGAACGATGCTTTAGGGCGGTCATTGGCGGCTCCGGAGACGGGCGACGAACGGAACGGGACGAACCAGCCAGGCGGCGCCCATCACTGCGAGCAGCGCGGGCAGGGCGAGGGCGGCAAGCAGGGGACTCGGTGGCAAGGAAGGCTTTAGGTCGGCGCCGGGCGCGATGTTCGCAAGCCAGGCGGCGGTGAGCACGATCATGAGACCGAGCGCGGCTTCGATGCTGATCGAGCGACGTAGCCTTAGCCGCGCGCCGGCGGCATCAGGTCCGCCGAGCCGCGCGGTCAAGGCAAGACCGTTCACCGCCGCCAACACCAGCGCCGCGACGAACAGCGCGGTCTTGATCAGGGCTACCTGGCCATAGGCGGTACCGGCGAAACCCGCTGGCCCCCCGGCCAGCACCCATCCCTGAAAGGCGCCGCTCCCCGCGATCGCCAGCACCGCGGCCAAGCCGGTCCAGGTGAAACGATGGAAGACGCGCGCGGCGGCGCCCGCCGGAAGCACGGCGAGGCAGATCAGCAGCGGCACAAGCTCTCCCAGCCAAGCGGCGGCGGCGAGCAGATGCAGAAGCTCCGAGCCGACCAGAGCGTGGCCTATGTCCCCGATCGTCGCCCCGGCGTGGCCCAGCCAGGGCTGGATGCCGAGCGCGGCGGCGGCGAGGACCAGACCGGTTGCACGCCAGCCGGCTCCGAGACGGCAGTAGGATCACCGCCGCCAGCAGCGCCAGCCGCACCGCCAGGAGCTGACCGAACTGCATGTCAGTGACCACGGGCGGAATCGCCGCCAGGGTCTCTCCCAGAGTGGCGGCTCCGGCGATCGCCCGCGCCTCGGCGATGAACCAGACCACCCCGAGAACGAGCGCGCCGAACGCACTCCAGCGTGCGAGATGCCGAATCCGCCTGTGCAGCTTCGCCTCCGGGAAAGCATTCGTCGTCATGAACAGCAAAGTTCCGAGGAGCAAAATCAGCGCTGCGACATGCGCCCCGCGCAGCAGCGCCAGGGCGGGATCGACGCCCATACTCATGGCGCGATCTTGAACGAGAACCGGCCCTCGGTCTTGTGCGTGTCCTGGGAGGTGACGTGCCAAACCACGGTGTAGCTGCCGGGCGGAAGCTTCGGCAGGCCCACCAGCAATTCCCTGCCGTTGTCAGTGGCAGCGCGAGGCTCGCCGGCGCTCACCGGAAGGCCGCGCGCGTCCAGCACCTGCACCTTTGAGAAGTGCGGCACCACGCCTTCGGTGAAGAACAGGGTGAGGACCGGGGGCGATGTAGCGACGGTGCTGCCCACCGCCGGAATGGCGCGCGTGAGAAAGGCGTGCGCGAAGGCCGGCGGAATACCCAGGATCGTGGCCACAGCGATCGCGGGAGCTGTCGGAAGAAAGCGGATCATCTGGATCACCATTCGATCAGCGGCTTGCCGAGACTGTTCGGGAACAGGTCGTCGAAATAGAGGTGGAGCTGCGCGATCGCTCCGATCCGCGCGGCCGGTCTGCCCGTTGCCGGGGATCAGCGCCTCCAGGCCGACACCGTAAGTATCCGCGACGTAGAAGGCTCCCGCCCCGATCAGGTACTGCGTGCCGGTGGCGTGCGGATGGCTTGCCGGCGAGGACCACGCGACCTCAACCAGCGGCGTCAGATGGCCGATGAAGTCGGGCAGGCCGAGATCCCTCACCTGCGATTGCAGATAGGGGATGCTGTACTGGACAGACAGCCCGCCAACCCAACGGTTTTCGAGGCCGTTGTTGAATAGCGCACCCATCAGACCCGGCGTGGGCTCGGGCGCCGAGATCGATTTCAGCTCCTTGTCGGCGATCTGGTAGCCGAAGGTGCCAGTGATCGCGAACGGACGGAACCAGCCGATGGGCAGGTCGCCCAATCCCTTGCCCCAGTAGAGCGTCGGCGTGGTGGTGCCGACATCATCGTTGCCGATGTCATCGGAGCCGGTGCGGGCGAACTCGCGGATCACCCCAACCGACACCAGCGTTTCGTGCTCGGCATTCAGGTAGGCTTGGTATTTCAAAGTGAGAAACAGGTTTTGCCAGCCGGAGGCGTTCTTGACGCCCGGCATGGTCTGCAGGGTGTAGCCGTCGTTCAGCGCGAATCCGAACCGTTCGGTGATGCGTTTGTCGTACTCGAAGTCAAAGTCGTATTGGTTCGCCGGGGCTGCGCCCGGCGGGAGTTGCCAGGAGAATGTTGGCAGCGACGCCTCGTCGGCCACGGCGGGGTCGTCGATCAGCAAGGTGTTGACGAACACGCGCGGCCCGGCGACCCCGTGGGCGAAGGCGGGCTGGGCAAGCGAAGCGGCAGCCATCAGCGCCCACGCTGCGATTGGGCGGCTCATCATTCCAATCCTTAAACGCACCCCGACCGGCAGCCCCGCTCTGAGGTCGTTGTGTAACTTACCAAAAGACAATTTTCTTGGCGGCTGCTGTGATGGGATGCTAGCTTGAGCGTCCGGCGCCGCTCTGTCCGACGCGCCGAACACGGGAGGAACATCATGAAGCATATCGCTGCAATCGGCTTCGCCGGCCTCGCCCTTATCGGGATCGCCAACGCGCAGCAGGCCGCCGGCCAGGATACCCGTAACGATGAAGCTTACATGAAGCGGGTCATGACAGCCGCACCACCGCAAGTTGTTCAAGCAGCAACGATCGTGCGGATGGAGAACGGCTCGATGCAGACGCTCAAAAAGGGGACCAACGACTTTACCTGCATGGAGGCGAACGGGGTTCCCATGTGCATGGACCCGAACGCGATGGAATGGGCGCACGCCTGGCAGAGCCATGCGCCGGCTCCACCCGATAAGGTGGGATTTATCTATATGCTGGCCGGGGACACGGGTGCCAGCAATACCGATCCCTATGCAAAGGGACCGCAACAGGGCAATCATTGGGTGCAAACTGGCACACACGTGATGGTGGTCGGCCCCGCGGCGAAGACGATGGTGGGCTATCCCCGTACAGCCGATCCCGATCCAACGAAGCCGTATGTCATGTGGCCCGGTACCCCGTACGAGCACCTCATGATTCCGGTAAAGTAACGCGGGCGGCACTCTGATCTCTCCGGGCATGAGCAGGACGGCGCGCGCAGACGGTGCGTCGTCACGGAAATAGCTCAAGCCAGGGTTGGAGGTCCGCGCGGCTGGGCGGCGGCGACGGCGAACGCCGGCGGGCCGGTCGCCGGCGGCAGCACCACGGGCGACAAAGTGGCCCTTACGCGCGGGACCGGCACGAACGGGGTCTCGCCGAGTGTGGGCGCTGGCGCTGTGAGCGAGAGACAGAGCGGGCAAATGGCGCAGTCCGGCGCGTGATGTCCGGGCCGCGCCGGCAGACTACCCTCGTCCTGGCCGGCGTGGCAGATGATGCCGAAGCCCGGCTCGCCGAGGGCCGGGTGCGGCACCGCCGCGCCGAACGCGAGCTGCGCCGCCAGCGCCAGCAGCGCGGCGAGCAAGCCGAAACGCGGGGCGCGCGGACGGATCATCGCACTTAGACGCTTACCACGCTGCCTTGATTTCTGGCCACCCGGATGCCCCCTTTTCTCTCAGTCCGCTCAGGCGGGCGCCGCATCGAACCCGGCGCGCGGGAAGTGGACATTGACCTCGCCCACTTGCGAATCGCGTCGGCGGATCACGATCTCCTGGTCGGAGCACGCGACCAATTCGCCATTGACCGTGTCTCGTCCCATGTCGTCAGGCGTCACGCCGATCTGGGCACCGGTCTTCGCGCTCACCGGGTCGGCGGCATCAAGTCCGGGCGCGGCGTTACGACGGAAATGTTCACCGAGCGCCAAGCAAGCCTCTTCAATCCAAGGGCCAGGCGCACCTTCTCCGAAAACGGCGAGAGCGCGTAATGATGCAGGATGATTTCGGCCATGATCTTCCTCCCGTTTCAGCATGACGTTCCAAGAAACGCGCGATCCAGTCTGACAGGCAGCGCGCGACTCGCAAGACACGATCCGGCTCAGTCCGCAAGCCCGAATTCTCAATCCGCAAGCCAGGAATCGCGTTGACCGAAAGAGCGCGCGCGGGATACGCCAGATGCGTGTCCGCAACCAAGTCCCGCCCGTTCATCCGAGTCCGTGGCCGCTCCTTCATGGCGCTGGTGCTAGCGCCCGAGGCGCCGGTTCCCGAATGGCTCGCCGCGCTCGACGCGCAGATCGCCCGAGCGCCCTCGTTCTTCGATGCCCGCCCAGTGATCCTCGACTTGGCCGGCCTGCCGCGCGAGCAGCCCAATGTCAGCGGCCTGATCCAATTGTTGGCCGAGCGCGGCATCCGCATCATCGGTACCGAGGGCGCGCACCCGTCCTGGCAAGGTGTGGCGAAATGGGGAGGGCCGATCGCGACGAGCGGCGCGGGCCGCCCGATCGAGGTCGCCGATGAGCGCCCCGCGGCTGCGGCCGGAGCCACGCCGCAAACCGAATCGGGCTCACTGCTGATCCGTGACCCGATCCGTTCGGGCCAAGCGGTCGTCCACGAGGCCGGCGATGTGATCGTGGTGGGCTCGGTGGCATCAGGGGCGGAGATCGTCGCCGGCGGCTCGATCCATGTTTATGGCGCGCTGCGCGGCCGTGCGATCGCGGGGCTCTCGGGAACCAAGCAAGCGCGCATCTTCTGCCGCAAGCTCCATGCCGAGCTGTTGGCGATCGAAGGTGTTTACAAGACGGCCGACGACATGGAGCCAGCGCTGCACGGCCGTCCAGTGCAGGCATGGCTTGAAGGCGACGCGATGCAGATCGCGGCGATCGACTGACAACCGAGCGACAGGAGATAGCAGAGCAATGGCCCAGGTCGTGGTCGTGACATCCGGCAAAGGCGGTGTGGGCAAGACCACGTCCACCGCCGCGCTCGGAGGCGCATTGGCGCAGAGCGGCGCCAATGTGGTCGTGGTCGATTTCGATGTCGGCTTGCGCAACCTCGACCTGGTTATGGGCGCCGAGCGCCGGGTGGTGTTCGACTTGATCAACGTCGTCCAGGGCGACGCCAAGCTGCCCCAAGCCCTGATCCGCGACAAGCGGTTGGACACGCTCTCCCTGCTTCCCGCCTCGCAGACCCGGGACAAGGAGGCGCTGACCGACGAGGGCGTTGAACGGGTGATGGAGCAGCTTCGCGAGCGGTTCGACTGGATCGTTTGCGACAGCCCGGCCGGTATCGAGCGTGGCGCGACCTTGGCGATGCGCCATGCCGACATCGCCGTGGTGGTGACCAACCCCGAAGTCTCGTCGGTGCGCGACTCGGACCGTATCATCGGCCTGCTCAACTCGAAGACGGCGAAGGCGGAGAACGGCCAGCGCATCGCCAAGCACTTGCTGCTGACCCGCTACGACGGTGGGCGCGCGGCGCGGGGTGAAATGCTGAAGACCGAGGACGTGCTGGAGATCTTGTCGATCCCGCTGCTCGGCATTATTCCCGAGAGCCAAGAAGTGCTGCGCGCATCCAACCTTGGTGCCCCGATCACCATCAGCAATCCCACCAGCGCGCCGGCGCGGGCCTATGCAGAAGCGGCCAAGCGGCTGCGCGGCGAGACGCTCGAGATCAAGGTGCCGGTCGAGCGGCCGAGCTTCTTCGGCAAGCTGTTCGGCCGGAGGGTGGCGGCATGAGCTTGCTCACCATGTTCCGGCGGCGCGATTCGGCGCCGGTCGCGCGCGAGCGGCTGCAAGTCTTGCTTCAGCACGAGCGCGCAGTGATCGGCAAATCCGATCTGGTCTCGACCTTGCAGGAAGAGATCCTGGCAGTGATCGCGAGGCATGTCGCGGTGGAGCGCGACATGGTGCAAATCAAGCTGGACCGCGGCAGCTCGGTTTCGATGCTGGAGATCGATGTCGAGGTGCCGAGCCCGGGCCGGAGCAACTAGCCGGCGTAGAGCGGATCAAAACCCGGTCGTCGCGCGCCACTGTTTCCAGAAGCCGCGTACCGAGGCTTCGGTGGCGCGCGTCTCCTGGCTCCCGGCTGCGGCGCCTCCCATTTCGACCACGGATGCCTGGTTCGAGGCCGCCGCCGCGCCGCGTTGGACGAAGCCGCCGACGCAGCCATCCTCCATGGAGACGTATCCGGCCGGTCCGATCAGGTTCGCCTGCTTTATCCGAAGTGCGCGCAGATCGGCAGCATCGTCGGCGAAGCCAAGATAGGTCCAGTGGAGGTCGGTCCGCTCCGTGCCGCGCGGGACGACTTGCCGCACCACGATCGAATTGCGGACCTGTTGCAGCACGAAGGTGGGGAACACGGCGAGAATCTGGATCTGCACGCCGTCGCCGAACTCGTCGCGGCATTCGAGCAGGCTCGGGTCGGCGAGCCGGAAATCCTCGTTCGCCGAGCGCAGCCCTTGATAACTTGTATCCGCGGCCTGCGGTGTCGCAAGCGTGGCGGAGGCGTGGTGTCCGCCGCTCTCGCTGACGAT
Source organism: uncultured Pseudomonadota bacterium (assembly GCA_963849305.1). GTDB lineage: Bacteria > Pseudomonadota > Alphaproteobacteria > Acetobacterales > Acetobacteraceae > CAWKGV01. Next base: position 102,696 of record CAWKGV010000006.1, on the reverse strand, counting down.
CACGCCGCCGCCCTGGCTCAAGCGGGTGATGCGGAAGGTCGCGAAAAACAGATGCAACAGGCTGGCGTGGTAGGTGTCCTTCACGTTTTCGATGTAGAGCTTCCAGTTGTTCGGCAATTCCTGAGTGAACCGGCCGATGATCTCGACCGGCGCGCGCAGGACGCGTCGGATGCGGGCGACGATCTCGGGGCTGATCCATGTTTCCAGGTCGGGCGCCTCGGCGGATAATGTGCCGAACACCAGGCCGCATAGGGTGGCGACGCGCAGCTTGCGCGGGCCGTGCGCCTCCAGCCGGAACTCCGCCGGCATCCCGCCCTTGCCGTTGACCCCGTGGCGGAAGGCGACCGAGCGGAGATTGCCGCGGAGGTCGTAGCGCCAGGCGTGATAGACGCAAGTGAAGTCCTTGGCGCCCGAGCCGGCGTCGTCGAGGCAGATCAGCGCGCCGCGATGCGCGCAACGGTTCTCGAACGCGGCGATGGCACCGTCTTCCGTGCGGGCGACAACGACCGGCATCGCGCCCACGAAGCTGGTCCGCCAATCGTCCGGGTTAGGGATTTCGGCTTCCAGGCACAGATAGTTCCAGACCGGCCCCTCGAAGATGCGCGCCTGCTCGACGGCGAGCACGTCGGGGTCTTGATAGACCCAGTACGGCACGCGGGTCAGCCCGTCGGGCCAGGCCGGATGCTGGCTTGAGGGAATGGCGCCGACGCGCGCAGCCGTTTCCATCGGTCCCTCCTATAGCGGGATCGCGAGCAAGGTGTCGAAACGCTGGCTGTCGCAGGCGACGATACGTTCGGCAAAGCGAAGCGTTCCGGCGTCATCGCGGACCCGATCCAGGTACTGGCCCGCGGCGAACAGGTCCATCCGGCCGTCGCGCATCGTGCGCACGACCAGGAATGGGGTCTGCGCCGCGATGTCTTCGCCCACGGCGGGGCCGATCAGCGGCATTCCGACAATATGGCGATACATTTGGCGTTCGTAGATATTGGCTTGACGCAGGGCGGCGATGCGGTCGGTGAGCATCGCCCGGCTGTCGGCATAGACGATTCCGGCCGCGTAGCCGCGCCGCAGGTTCTCCGCGGTGGTGATCTTGTACAGACAGCGTTCGAGGAAGAAGCCCGGCCACTCTTCCAGTCGATCTGCGTCGATCGCGCCGGCATAGGCCGCGTTCAGCGCGGCGAGGTGGAACAGGGTCTCGGTGTCGCCCATCGCCTAAATCCCCATTGCCGCGCGCCACTCCTTCCAGAAGCCGCGCACCGAGGCCTCGCTGGCGCGCGTCTCCTGGCTCTCGGTCCCGTGGCCGCCCATCTCAAGGATCGATGCCTCACCGGAAGCGGCCGCCGCGCCACGCTCGACGAAGCCGCCGATGCAGCCATCCTCCAGCGAGACGTAGCCGGCGGGGCCGGTGAGGTTGAACTGCCGGAGCCGGCTCGCGCGCATCTCCGCCGTGTCGTCGGCATAGCCGAGGAAAATCCAGTTCAGGTCGGTCTGTCCCACGCCGCGCGGAACGAAATGGCGCACGGCGATGGCGTTGCGGGTGCGCTGGAGCACGAAATTCGGGAACACCGAGATGATCTGTTGCTGGATACGATCGCCATGTTCATCGACGGCATTCAGCAGACTGGGATCAGCCAGACGGAATCTCTCGTCAACGGAACGGAGGCCCTTATAGGCGGTGTCCGCCTCCTCGGTCGGCGCCAGTGTTTCCGATACGTGGCTGCCGCCACCGGGGCTGACCGTGACCCCACCGCCCTGGCTCAGCCGGTTAATCTTGAAGGTGGCGAAGAACACGTGCAGCAGGCTGGCGTGATAGGTGTCCCTGACGTTCTCGGCATACAGCTTCCAGTTGTTCGGCAATACTTCGGTGAAGCGGCCGATGATCTCGAGTTTCCTGCCGGCAACTCGCTGGATGCGCGCCAGGACATCGGGGCCGATACAGGTCTCGATCTTCGGCGTGTGTGGCGAGAGGGTGCCGAACACCAGCCCGCAGAGCGTGGTCGTGCGCAGCTTGCGCGGTCCGTGCGCCTCAAGGCAGAACTCCGCCGGCATCCCGCCCTTGCCATTGACGCCGTGGCGGAAGGCGACCGAGCGGAGATTGCCGCAGAGGTCGTACCGCCAGGAATGATAAACGCAGGTGAAGTCCTTGGCGCCCAAGCCGGCGTCGTCGAGACAGATCAGCGCGCCGCGATGCGCACAGCGGTTCTCGAACGCGGCGATGCCGCCTTGCTCGGTGCGCACCACCACTATCGGCATGGTGCCGACGACGCTGGTCCGCCAGTCGCCCGGGTTCGCGATTTCGGTCTCCAGGCATAGATAATTCCAGACCGGACCCGCGAACACCCGCGCCTGCTCAACCGCGAGCACGTCCCGATCCTGATAGGCCCAGAACGGGATGCGCGTGAGCCCTTCGGGCCAAGGATGCCGGCCTGCCGGCCCCGCGGATAAACCGGCGAGCGCATCGGGCATCGGATATCTCCCAGCAGGGTGGGCGAAGCTTGCGCGGCGTGAAGCCGAGGCGCAAGTCTCGGTTTGATCGCTTGCGCTCATTCGGGATATGATCCTGTCATGCTCATCTCTCCAGAGCAGGTTCGCGCCGCTCGCGCCTTGCTCCGCCTCGATCAGGACGACCTTGCGCGCCGCGCGGGCGTGTCTGTTGTCACCATCCGCCGATTGGAGGCACCCGATGGCCCCGGGCGCGTGGGTTCGGCGACGGTGGAGAAGATTCAGCGCGCGCTAGAGGCGGCCGGTGCGGAGTTCATCGCCGACGGCGTTCGCAAGCTCGCGTCCGTGCCGCGACGTGACGCCGAGCAGACGTATCGTGAGGTACGCGCTATCGCGGAGCGCAGCGCAGCCCGACAGAAAGAGCTGCCGCCATTCACCGAAGAAGACCTGTATGACGAGAACGGCCTTCCGGCGTGATCGCTGTTGATACCTCGGCGGTGATCGCCGTGCTGCGCCTGGAGCCGGATGCCGACCGGTTCATTCGCCGCATGGTGGAGGCGGAGGCCTGCGCGATGTCGGCAGTCAGCTATTTCGAGGCGTCGATGGTCCTGACGGGAAGGACTCGTCATGCGGCCGAATGGCGTTCGCTAGACGAGTTGGTCCGCAGCATCGGAATCCAGATCATACCGTTCGACGTTGAGTTGACCTCCCTGGCTCGGCAAGGCTTCTTGCGTTTCGGCAAGGGGCGCCACCCAGCGGGCCTCAACCTCGGCGACTGTGCCGCCTACGCGCTCGCGAAGGCGCGCAGTCTGCCGCTGCTCTACAAGGGAATGGACTTCGCGAAGACGGACCTCGCACCCGCCTTACCGCCTTGACCGCCTGCTTCCCGCGCGACCATTCTGGGCAGGATACCCGCCGCCCCGCCCGGGGCGGCGGGCGCGTGGGCGGACAACATGGCGGCGACGCGGCAGAGACGGAGGGGGACAGGATGCCTCAGGTAAGCCTGACGGTGAACGGCAAGCAGCACACGGTCGAGGTCGAGGGGCGCACCCTCCTGGTCGAGCTTCTGCGCGAGAAGCTGGGGCTGACCGGCACCCATGTCGGCTGCGACACCAGCCAGTGCGGGGCCTGCGTCGTGCACGTGGACGGCGAGTCCGTGAAGTCCTGCACCATGCTCGCGTTGCAGGCCCAGGGCACCCAAGTCACCACGATCGAGGGCCTCGCCAAGCCGGACGGCACGCTGCATCCGATGCAGGAAATGTTCCGCGAACACCACGCGTTGCAGTGCGGCTTCTGCACACCCGGCATGGTCATGAGTGCCGTGGATCTGGTGCAGAGCCACCCCGAGGGGCTGACCGACCGGCAGATCCGCGAAGGCCTGGAAGGCAATCTCTGTCGCTGCACCGGCTACCACAACATCGTCAAGGCGATCGCGGCCGCCTGGCCGCTCATGCACGGCAAGTCCATGCCGGCAGCGGCCGAGTAGCCGACCAGCAGCAAGTGGAGAGGACAATGGCCAACGAAGGCATCGGCGCCTCGGTCCGCCGCAAGGAAGATCTGCGATTCATCAGTGGGCGCGGCAACTATACCGACGATATCAACCGCCCTGGCCAGCTCTATGCCTATATCCGCCGTTCCGACCAGCCGAGCGCGCGGATCGCGCGGATCGACACCTCCGCCGCCAAGGCTGCGCCCGGTGTGGCCGGCGTCTTCACCGGCGCGGACATGCAGGCCGACGGCGTGGGTGGCCTGCCCTGCGGTTGGCAGATCCATAGCAAGGACGGTTCGCCGATGGCCGAGCCGCCGCATCCGGTGCTCGCGGTCGGCAAGGTTCGCCATGTCGGCGACCCAGTCGCGGTGGTGGTGGCGGAAAGCCGCGAGGCGGCCAAGGACGCGGCCGAGAAGATCGAGATCGAGTACGAGGATCTGCCCGCCGTCGCCTCGTTGCGCGACGCCATCGCCCCCGGCGCGCCATTGGTCCACGACGACGTGCCGGGCAACATCTGCTTCGACTGGCACCTGGGCGACAAAGCGCTGGTGGACGCCGCGTTCGGCCGCGCGGCGAAAGTGGTGAAGCTTGAGCTGACGAACAACCGCCTGATCCCGAACGCCATGGAGCCGCGTGCCGCGATCGGCGAGTTCGATCCCAGCTCCGGCGACTACACGTTGTACACCACCAGCCAGAACCCCCATGTGATTCGCCTGCTAATGGGAGCGTTCGTGCTGCACATCCCGGAAAGCCGGCTGCGCGTGGTGGCGCCCGACGTGGGCGGCGGGTTCGGCTCCAAGATCTACCACTACGCCGAGGAAGCCATCGCCACCTGGGCTTCGGCCAAGGTGCGCCGGCCGGTGAAATGGACCTGCGAGCGCGGCGAGAGCTTCATGTCGGACGCACACGGGCGCGATCATGATACCACGGCCGAGATGGCGCTCGACGCTGATGGCAACTTCCTCGCGCTGCGGGTCGCCACGCTGGCCAACATGGGCGGCTATCTCTCCACCTTCGCGCCGTTCATCCCAACTTACGCGCACGCGACGCTGCTCGCCGGATGCTACAAGACCCCGGCGATCTACGCCGAGGTCAAGGCGGTGTTCACCAACACCGTGCCGGTGGACGCCTATCGCGGCGCCGGCCGGCCCGAGGCGACGTTCCTGCTGGAGCGCATGGTGGACGTGATCGCGCACGACACGGGGATGGACCGGATCGAGTTGCGGCGGCAGAACTTCATTCCGGCGGATGCGTTCCCCTACCAGACGCCGGTCGCGATGCAGTACGACAGCGGCGATTACCAGACGACGCTGAAAACGGCGCTGGAAGCGTCCGACTACGCTGGCTTCGAGGCACGTCGCAAGGCATCCGCCGCGCGCGGCAAGCTGCGCGGCATTGGCTTCTCGACCTATGTCGAGGCGTGCGGGGTCGCGCCTTCGCAGGTCGCCGGGGCGCTCGGCGCTCGGGCCGGCCTCTATGAATGCGCTAATATCCGCGTCCATCCGACCGGCAGCGTGACCGTGTTCACCGGCACGCACAGTCACGGGCAAGGGCATGAGACTACCTTCGCGCAGCTCGTGCATGAACAGCTCGGCGTGCCGATCGATCAGATCGAGGTGGTGCATGGCGACACCGCGAAGATTCCGTTCGGCATGGGAACCTACGGCAGCCGCAGCCTGCCCGTGGGTGGCAGCGCGATGGTCAAGGCGATGGACAAGATCGTCGCCAAAGGCAAACGCATCGCCGCGCACCTGCTGGAAGCCGCCGTCGAGGACATCGAGTACAAGAGCGGCAAGTTCAGCGTCGCGGGAACCGACAAATCCAAGAGCCTGACCGAGATCTCGCTCGCCGCCTACGTCCCGCACAACTACCCGATCGAGGAACTGGAGCCGGGGCTGGAGGAGACCGCTTTCTACGACCCGAAGAACTTCACCTTCCCGGCCGGTTGCCACGTATGCGAGGTCGAGGTCGATGCCGAGACTGGGTTCGTCGATGTGGTGAGCTTCGTCGGCGTGGACGATGTGGGCCGGGTGATCAACCCGATGATCGTCGAGGGCCAGGTGCAAGGCGGCATCGCGCAGGGCATTGGCCAAGCATTGCTGGAGAACGCAGTCTACGACAGGTCGGGTCAGCTCATCACCGGCTCGATGATGGACTATCACGTGCCGCGCGCCGACGACCTGCCCGACATCGCGGTCAAGACCGAGACCACGCTTTGCACGCACAACCCGCTGGGGGCGAAGGGGTGCGGGGAGGTCGGCGCGATCGGCAGCCCGCCCGCGGTGATTAACGCGGTGGTGGACGCGCTGCGCGACTACGGCGTGCGCCACATCGACATGCCGGCCACGCCGCAGAAGGTCTGGTCCTTCCTCGAGGCGGGGCGACCGAAGATGGCGGCCGAGTGATCGCGCGGCCACGACGGAACAATCAGGGCGAAACAATCGGATAGAAGGGCAATGCGATGTATGAGTTCGCCTATCAGAAGCCGGCGAGCGTGGACGAGGCGGTGAAGCTGCTTAGTGCCGACCCCGAGGCTAAGCCGCTGGCGGGCGGCATGACCCTGATCCCGGTGCTGAAGCAGCGCCTGGCGCAGCCGACCACGGTGGTCGATCTTGCGAAAACCGGGATGTCCGGCATCAAGGTCAGCGCCGACAGCGTTACCATTGGCGCGATGACGACCCACGCCACAGTCGCCAAGTCCGCCGAGGTCCGCCAGAAAATCCCGGCCCTTGCCGATCTTGCGTTCCTGATCGGGGATGAGCAGGTGCGCCATCGCGGCACCATCGGCGGCAGCATCGCGAACAACGACCCTGCCGCCGATTACCCGGCGGCCTCACTCGCGCTCGGCGCCACCATCCGAACCAACCGGCGCGCGATCAAGGCCGAGGATTTCTTTCAGGGCATGTTCACGACCGCGCTGGAGCCGGGCGAGATCATCACCGAGGTGGAGTTCCCGGTTCCCGAGAAGGCGGCCTACGAAAAGTTCCGCAACCCCGCCTCGCGCTACGCCATCGTCGGGGTGTTCGTGGCCAAGACGAAGGATGGCGTGCGCGTCGCTGTGACCGGGGCGGGGCAGAACGGCGTGTTCCGGCACACCGCGATGGAGCAGGCGTTGGCTTCCAATTTCTCCCCTGACGCGATCGCCAACGTCACCACGCCAGCGACTGACATGAATAGCGACATCCATGCCAGCGCCGAATATCGCGCGCATTTGGTTGGCGTGATCGCGAAACGGGCGCTGGCCAAGGCCGGGTGACGCACCTTCCCGGCGCGGCGGCGTTGCTTGGTCATAACGGCGGTCCGCCGCTGGAGCCGGAGGAGGATGCAGGCGCTCTTTCCTGGCGTGCCTGGTGCTGGCGGCGCGCACATAAGCGTGCCTGGAAGACGCCGCCGCGCGAGATCGCGTTGCGCCGACTGGGGCGTGCCGAGTCCCTCGGCATGTCCTATCGCGCCTACACGCTCGAGATCCTGGAGCGGGGAGTTTACCTCTGAGTGGTTGCTGGCGGGGTCCGAGCGGTCCTTTGTAAGTTCGTTCTTGCTTCATTGTTCTCATGACCATACAGTTTTCCAGACGTTGCCGCACCGCTGAATAAGATGGTTGGCCCATGTCAAGCCGGCGCGCGAGGAAGCTTTTCTGCGTCCTGTTCTTGGTCGGGCTTGCGTCGCTTTCCTTGGCTCTCACCGCTGCCGCGCAGCCGCCGCCTCAGGCTGCGGCCAACGACGCCATGCGAAACCCCTCGACAAAGCTGCTCCGGGGCGGCTGGTATCCATCGGACCCATATCAGTATCGCCTGTATCGCTATGGCATTCCGATCCTGACTGGATTCGATGTGGAGATCGAACGCGCCCTAGCACGGGTGATGGGCGTCGAACTGACTCTCACCCCACAGCCCTGGGCGGACCAGCTGGCAGCGATCGCCGCCGGTAAAGCGGACCTAGCGGCCGGCGCGACATACACTCCGGAGCGGGAGACGTATGCGTATTTCTCGCAACCGTATAGAAACGAGACCGATGTCTTGATCCTGCCGAGGGGAGCAGGATCACGATACAACTTCCGAACTATCGAGCAGATGCTCAATGTGTTCGCAAGCCAGCACTTTCGGCTCGGCGTCATCGCCGGTTACGTATATGCCGACGACCGGGTCAATCGGTTTATCGCCGATCCAGCGAACCAGGCCCATATCGTTCGTGCCGCAGACGACGCCGAGAACTTGCAAGACCTCCTGGACGGGCGCACCGATGGCTTCCTGGCGGACCGGATTTCCGGCATCACAACCGCCTGGCGCCAGCACAAGGGTAGCCTGATCGAAGAGTATCCGCTCCGCTTCTCCACCGACATCCATTTCATGCTGAGCCGGGCATCTCAGAACCGGGAAATGTTGGCGCGCCTTGATGCCGCCATCAACGAGATAAGGCGGAGCGGCGAGTTCCGGCGAATAGCCGATGCATATGCGCTGCCGGTGCTGATTCACCAGACCTTAGATAGTGATTGGTTTCAAGTTCTCGCATTGCTGGGCACGGTGGCTTTCGCGCTTTCCGGTGTTCTGCTCGCGTACGCCGGCAATTACACACTATTTGGGGCGGTGATTCTCGCCAGCCTACCCGCCGTGGGCGGCGGAGTGGTGCGCGACTTGCTGTTGCAGCGCACGCCGTTGGGGATCGTACGCGACCCCATGACCTTGCTCACGGTCTTCGCCACGGTGCTGGCCGGCATGGTGGTCATCAGGACGGCATCCCTTTTCAACACGAGGCGCCTCGCCCGATATTTGCGGTTGCAAGAACGTTTGGGGCCAATCTTGATAAAGGTTTGCGACGCGGTCGGCCTCGCGGCGTTTCTCGTCGTCGGGGTCGTGGTCGCGCTCGACACATCCGCCGAACCGCTTTGGCTATGGGGACCAATCTCGGCCGGCATCACCAGCTCGTTCGGCGGCCTAATTCGTGACCTGTTCCGCCATGACCGTCTGGTCGCGAACCTGCGTGGGGAACTCTACCCGGAAATCGCGGTCGTCTGGGGACTGGCGCTCTCTCTTTTCTTCGAGTGGGAAGCCGAGCGATTGCAGCCCGAAGAGATCGGTCTCGGCGTCGTCGTTACCATCGTCGGGGCGTTTCTGACGCGGATGGTGGCGGTCGCCCGTCGCGTGAAAGGGTGGCCTTACGTCTGAACAGGGCGAATGGCATCATACAACTGACCCGGTTCGGCTAGAGAGCCGCAGCCGGGCCAAAGCGCGGGAAGGGCGATGCCGACATGAACCGCCGTGACGTTCTGAAGGCCGGGGTGGCCGGCGCCGCTGCACTCGCGGCACCAAGCATTGCCCGCGCCGAGCAGCAGCGCGTGCTGAAGTTCATCCCCCAGGCCGACCTCGCCTCGCTCGACCCGATCTGGACCACCGCCGACGTCACGCGCACCCACGGCTTCCTCGTCTTCGACACGCTGTACGGCCTGGACGACAGCTATCGGCCGCACCCGCAGATGGCGGCGGGCCACACCACCAGCGCCGACGGCAAGCAGTGGGACATCACGCTACGGGACGGGCTGAAATTCCATGACAACTCGCCGGTCCTGGCGCGCGATTGCGTCGCCTCGCTCACGCGCTGGGGCAAGCGCGACGCGTTCGGCTCGGTGCTGATGGCCGCTACCGACGAGCTATCGGCGCCCTCGGACAAGGCACTCCGCTTCCGGCTCAAGAAGCCGTTCCCGCTATTGCCGTCGGCGCTCGCCGAGATCACCAACATGGCCTGCATCATGCCGGAGCGGTTGGCGCAGACCGACCCGTTCAAGCAAGTAACGGAGATGGTCGGCAGCGGGCCGTTCCGTTTCGTCGCTTCCGAGCACCTGCCGGGCTCGCGCGTGGTCTACGAGAAGTTCGCCGGTTACGTGCCGACCGGTGCCGGTCCGGTCGAATACACGGCCGGACCGAAGCCGGCCTATATCGATCGGGTCGAGTGGACCGTCTCGCCCGATCCCGCCACCAACGCCGCGGCGATGATCGCCGGCGAGTTCGACTGGTGGGAGCAGCCGACCATCGACCTCGAGCCCTCGCTCAAGCAGAACAGCGATCTAACCGTGGTCGTGAAGGACCACACCGGCGAGATCGGCTGCCTGCGATTCAACGAGCTGTTCCCGCCGTTCGATAACCCGGCGGTCCGCCGCGTCGTGCTCTCGGCGGTGAATCAGCGCGACTACATGGATGCGGTCGCCGGTGCCGATCCCGCCCTCATTCTCGACAAGGTGGGCCTGTTCGTGCCGGGCAGCCCGATGGCCAGCACCGTCGGGATCGACACCATGACCGGGGAGGCCGACCCGAAGAAGCTGCACCAGGCGTTGCAGGCGGCCGGTTACAAAGGCGAGAAGGTCGTGGTGCTCGCCGCCTCGAACTTTCCCACCATCAATGCGATCGCGCAGGTGGGCGGGGACATGCTGAAGCGCATCGGCTTCAACATGGATTACCAGTCGCTCGATTGGGGCACGGTGGTGCAGCGCCGCGCCAGCCGCAACCCGGTGGCCCAGGGCGGGTGGAACGTGTTCTTCACTTTCCTCGGTGGCGTGGGCAACGTCTCTCCTCCCTCCAACCTTCCGCTCCGCTCCGACGGCAAGGGCTGGTTCGGCTGGCCCACGGACCTGAAGATGGAGGCGCCGCGACTCGGCTGGTTCGACGCGCCGGACCTGGCGGCGCGGAAACGGATGTCCGAGCAGATGCAGGCGGAGTTCTTCCAGAACCCATCGTACGCACCGCTCGGCATGTATTTCCAGCCGACCGCGTTCCGATCGGATCTGAAGGATGTGCCGAACGGATTTCCGCAGTTCTATCGGGTGCGACGCGAATAGGAGGTATTTGCCCTAGTTCCCGGAAGGCTGCGCGCAGCCGTCGTCGTTATCTGTCCGCCTGCTCCAACCGGGCGTTAATCAGTTCGACTCCTTCGTACAGCTCGACGAGCGGGAGTTCGATTCCGATTTCGGGCATCGAAAGCGTCGCGCCGTCACCGGCGGCGACCTCGGCCACCCAGTTCTCACCGTTGCGGGCGAAGGCGATGGCGGCAGCATTGGTCTGTTGGAGAATGACGTAACGTTGGATGGACTGTGTGGCCCGGTATTCCTGGTTCTTCTCAATTAAGTCGGTATTGGCGGTGCTCTCGCTCAGGATTTCGAAAACCACCGTTGGGTCGCGGACGACGGTTTCGCTGGCGGGAACGGGCGCGCAAACGACGAAGGCATCCGGATAGCGGATTCGCCCGGCGACCTCGATTTTCAGGTCACTGCCGAAGGGCTGGCAGGGCTTTCCTCGCAGACGGGTTCTGAGGGCTGCGAGAAGATTGACCTGGATCGCGGCTTGGGCGGCAGTGCCGCCCGCCATGGCCACTGGCCGGAAGCCGTCGAACTCATAGCGCAGCTCCTGCCGTTCCTCCCAGGCGAGGAACTGTTTGAGCGTCATGGGCTTGCGGAGAGCGATGTTCATGGCTGCCAGCTTAGCATCAGCGACCTGGCGATCTTCAACGCGCTGGAGGCGCCCAAGCCTATATCGGCATTTCGTGCTTGCGGGAAAGCTGATAAATCTGCCCTCGATTCGAACAGGTTGAGGCGTCTCGCGCATGATCCGTCACTTTCTCACCATCGCGGCCCTGTTTCCGGCCTCGCTCGGCATAGCCTCCGCAGCGACGCTGGAGGTCGGCCCCGGCCAGCGTTATGCCGCACCCAGCCAGGCCATCGCCGCCGCCCGTGACGGTGACATCATCGCCATCCACCCTGGCCAATATTTCGACTGTGCCATCGTCCGTCGCAACGACCTCACCATCGAGGGCGTAGGCGGGAACGCCGTGCTCACCGACAAGGCCTGCGCCGGCAAGGCGCTGCTGGTGATTGATGCCAATAACGTCACGGTCCGCGACCTGACTTTGCAGCGGGCGCGGGTGCCCGACAACAACGGCGCTGGCATTCGCGCCGAGGGCGGCAATCTCACGGTCGAGAACACCAAGTTCGTAAACAACCAGGACGGCATCCTGTCGGCCAACAACCCGCGGGCGACGATCCGGATCCTCGGCAGCACGTTCATCGACAACGGCCTCTGCCAGGTTAACTGCGCCCATGCCGTCTATGTCGGCCATGTCGCGCTGCTCGACGTGGAGCACTCGCGCTTCAACGACACCCATCAAGGTCACGACATCAAATCACGCGCGGCAACCACCAAGGTGATCGGCTGCGACATCGAGGATGGCCCAAATGGCACGGCGAGCTACCTGATCGAAATACCCAACGGCGGAAACGTGCAGGTCGAGGGCAACACGCTGGAGAAGGGGCCGCACTCGCAGAACCCCGCCAACACCGTCATGATCGGCGCCGAGGGGGTCTCTCAGCCCACCGACCGCCTCGTGTTCCGCAACAACAGCCTGATCAATGACACGGGGCGGTCAACGACGTTCGTGCATAACATCACCGCAACCCCGGCGGAGCTGTCCGGCAACACGTTCCAAGGCCCCGTTCGCCCTTTGCAGGGGGATGGGTCGAGCGGATAGGGCTCAGGGCGAAGCGACGCGTCAAGCAGGCACTGCACCTGGTGAGGGCGGCGGCCGCAAGATTGCTGGGTCGCTGAGGAGGGACCGTCAGCTCGTCGGCCCGCCCTCACCCAACCGCGCGCCCTCCGCGCGAATTGTCGCACGCCCCTCCGGCAGCGGGATGAACTCCTGCTCGTCGCCGGGCACTTTGCCGAACCCGCCGGCCTTCCAGTCCGCCTTGGCCTGCTCGATCCGGTCGCGCGAGGAGCTGACGAAGTTCCAGAACAAATAACGCGGGCCATCCATCGCCGCCCCGCCCAGCAGCAGCACGCGCGCGCCTCGCGGCCCGGCGCGCAGGGCGATCCGGTCGCCGGCGCGGAACAACAACATCCGCCCCGGCTCGAATGCCTGGCCCGCGACCTCGACCGTGCCCGCCAGCACGTACGCGGCGCGTTCCTCGTGGTCGTCCGGCAGCGGCAGCGAGGCGCCGGAGAAGAGTTCCGCATCGGCATAGAACAGGGGCGAATGAACCGAGACCGGCGAACGAGCCCCCCAGCCTTCGCCCGCGATCAGCCGCAGGTGGGCACCGCCATCATCCAGCACCGGCAGGCTGGCGCCGGCATGATGGGCGAAGCCGGGCGTCGTCTCTTCGGCCTGCTTGGGCAAGGCGACCCAGGACTGGATGCCGAACAGGCGGTTCGCCTGCGTGCGCAGCGCGGGGTCGGTGCGCTCCGAATGCGCGATGCCCCGCCCGGCGGTCATCCAGTTCACGTCGCCCGGGACGATCGGCTGGGCTGAGCCCAGGCTGTCGCGATGCAGGATCGAGCCGTCGAACAAGTAGGTGACGGTCGCCAGGCCAATATGCGGGTGCGGACGGACATCTACCCCCTGTCCGGCCAGGAACTCGCCCGGCCCCATCTGGTCGAAGAAGATGAATGGCCCCACCATTTGCCGCTCGGCCGCTGGCAGGGCGCGGCGGACCTCGAAGCCGCCAAGATCGTGGGCGCGGGGGATGATAACCAGCTCCACGCCCGGCGGCGGAGCGGGGCAGTCGGGATCGGCTGCGGGTTGCCAGCTCATCTTCGGGTCTCCACGTCTTCGCGCGATTGCCTAGCAACGAGGAGGTCGCAGCCGTGGCCATCACACTCAATCACACGATCGTGCCGGCCCATGACAAAGAGGCATCGGCCAGGTTCTTCGCCCATATCTTCGGGCTCGCCTACGAGGGGCCGACGGGACACTTCGCTCCGGTGCGAGTCAACTCGACGCTGACGCTCGACTTCGACAACGCGAGCACCTTCGAGAGCCACCATTACGCCTTTCATGTGGACGACACCGAGTTCGACGCCATCCTGCAACGGGTGCAAGCGGCCGGAATTCCGTACGGCAGCGATCCCTGGCACCTGGAGAACGGCGAGCTGAATTCGTGGAACGACGGGCGCGGGTTCTATTTCCGTGATCCCGACCGGCATGTGCTGGAGGTGCTAACGCGGGCCTAGCGGGCGCGCTCGGTCATGTGATCCACACGCGAGGGGCTGAGTCCGGAAGCGGGGCCACATGCGCACCGCATGCGCGCGACCCGGATTTCGGTCTCATCTTCGCAAGCGTACGTCGCGGTCGCCATCCCGGTCAAAAACGAGGCCGAGCGGATCGGCGACTGCCTGCGCGCGCTCGCGCTACAACGTGGCGCACCGCCGATCGAGGTTGTGTTGCTGCTCAATGGTTGCACCGACGACAGCGCCGCGCGGGTCCGGGCGCTGACGCCGACGCTGCCGATGCGCGTCCACGCCGTTGAGCGCCACCTACCCGCCGGACGGGCGGGCGCCGGCCATGCGCGGCGGTTGGCGATGGCGCACGCGGCCAGGCTCGCACCCGAGGGAGTGCTGCTCACCACCGACGCGGATGGCCGGGTGCCGCCAGACTGGGTCGCGCTCAAGCTCGCGGCCCTCGCCCAAGGTGCCGATGCGATAGCGGGCCAGGCGATCATCGATCCCGTGGAGGCGCTGCTGATTCCGGCGGCACTGCATGAAGACGACGCGCGCGAATGCGAGTACGCCGCCCTGCTCGACCGGATCGCGGCGCTGGTCGATCCGGACCCCGCCGATCCCTGGCCGCGCCACTCAGAGCATTCCGGCGCCAGCATCGCGGTGACCACGCGGGCCTATCGCGCGGCGGGCGGCATCGCCGCCCTGCCGCTCGGCGAGGATCGGGCGTTTTTCGAGGCGTTGCGGCGGATCGACGCGCGCATCCGCCACGCCCCCGAGATCCGGGTGACGGTGTCGGGCCGGATCGAGGGCCGCGCCGAGGGCGGGATGGCGGACACGATGCGACGGCGGATGGTCGCGCCGGACGAGATGCTGGACGAACAGTTGGAGCCGCCGCGCGCGGCGGCCCGGCGCGCGATCTGGAGGGCCGGATTGCGGGCCGCATGGCGGCTGCGGGACACGGATCATCCGATACTGCCGCGCCTTGCCGCGCGGCTCGCGTTGCCGCGCGAACTTCTGCGGCAGGCGGTGAAGCGCCGATTCTTCGGCGCCACCTGGGCCGAGATCGAGGCCGCGAGCCCAACACTGCGCCGAGTCCGCGTGCCGGCGCCCGAAGTGCTCGCCGTGACCGCCGAAGCTCGGCACATCTTGGGACTGCTGCGTGCCCGGCAAATAGCACCACGTACGCCGCCGCTCATCAGACCTGCTTGCGAAACACGAGAAGACAATAGCGCATCGAGCCGGTCCGATAGGCCACCATCATGCGTACCATCGTGATCGCGAAGATGCGGTTCGCCGCCCTCTGGTCCAAGAGGAAGCGGAGGTAGCGCGGGCGGGTGGCGAGCTTGCCCAATAAGCGCCGCGCGCAGATCCACCACGTCCGCCGCACGCGATCACTCAGATCCTCAATGCCGACCAGCCGGAACCCCGCCCGCTCGGCGAATGCCAGGTAGTCAGTTTCGTCGCCCATGCTCGGCAGGCGTCCCTCGCGGCAAATCGGCTCGAGCAGATGACGGACCTGCCATGGGCGCGGGTCGGTGCGGGCGAGCCAGACGCAGACCGCAAGCAGGCCGCCCGGCTTCAAAGTACGGAACGCCTCATCGAAAAAGCGCTGCTTGTCGGCCATGTGCTCGGAGCTCTCGACCGCATAGGCGCGGTCGAAGCGTTCCGCGGCGAAACCGTTGGCAAGCCAGTCCTGCTGCAGGATGCTGAGTTTCCCATGTCCCACCACGCGCGCTTGGGCGCGCACTGCTTGTGCCCCCGAAACAGTCACCCCGGTGACGTTAAGGCCGTAACGTTCGGCAAGACGCTGCGCAGTCGCGCCGTAGCCGCAGCCGATATCACAGGCAAGCTGACCCGGCGCGAGTTGGAGGCGCTGGGCGAGAAGGTTGACCAGCGCCTCGACGGCTTGCAGGGCGCTCTCGCGTCCGGTCGCCCAATAGCCGTGGTGCACATGCTCGCCCCAGATTTCGCGGTAGAAGCCGTCGAGTTCGTCGTAGTGCGCCGCGACGGCAGCGATGGATTGCGGCTGCTTCGGAAAGATCACGCCTGCCCCCGTTCCAGGGCCTTCGGCGAGGTCCGGGTGGCGTAGTCGCGGTCGGAGCTTCCAGCTACTTCGGCGACTGCAAGGTGATGCCGTACTTGGCGTAGATGCGTTTGATGGTGCCGTCCGCAGTCAGTCGGTCGAGTGCGCTGTCGATCGCCGCGCGCAGCTTGGCGTCCGGCTTCACCATTCCGATGGCAACGTCCCAACTGAACTCCGGCGTGAGCCCGTCGATCTCCACTATTCGGACAGCCTGCCCGGGATGAGTTAAGTTGAAATATCCGGCCGCAGCTCGGCTGACCGCCGCGCCATCGATCTCCTTGTCGGCAAGCGCCGTCAACATCTCGTCCTCGAAGCCGAATGCCGAGGTGGTCAAGCCGCGCTGGTTGAGAGTCATGGAGGCGACCGAACTGCCCATGACGCCGATTTTCGCGTGACGATCGATCGCCTCGGCACTCGCGATCGGGCTGTCGGGCCGAACCGCTAATACGATACCGGTCCGGTAATATGGCTTGGACACCTGCAACCCGGTCTCGTCCTGTACTTCGGGTTCGGCGATCGCGTCCGTCACGATGTCGCATCCGGCCCGCCGGACCTGATGGGGCCCGATGATCCAGATCGGCTCTAGCGCCACCCCGATTTGTTTCGCGATCGCCGCCCCAAGCTCGATCTGGAACCCCGGCAGGTCGCCCTTGCGGCTAGAGAAAGGCAGCGCATTGGGGTGCGCGCATTGCCCGATCGCGCCTTGCGCAAGGATGATATCGAGCGAACGCGCCTCAGCCGACGGCGCGAGCAAACCAGCAGCGAACAGCGGCGCGGCCAGCAGGAGGAACTTCATGGAGCCGATCACTCCTTAAGCGACCGAATGTAGGCGATGACATCGGCGATTTGAGCATCTGTGAGCGAGCCGCCGAACGCGGGCATCCGACCTTCCTTGCCGTGTTGTACGCGGAATTTTATAAAAGAATTGTCGCGCGCGGTTCCCATCAACTGCGGTCCCTTGCCCGCCGACCTGCCGCCGTTCTCGTGACAGTAGCCGCACCCGTGTGACGCGAACACCTCCGCTCCCTGCTCGGCCGAAGCGGGAGCAGCGGAATTTCCTGAGTCGGCCAAGCCGGGACCCGCCGTCAACGCGAGCATGCCACCAACGCCTGTAAGCAACAGCCTTATGGCTAGCATGGGCTTCCGTCACTATAGGAGGGAGCGGAGATTAATCTCCGCTCCCGTTGACACCATAGTCGTCTTGGCTCGTCAAGAGCTGGATGGCAGAGCGTAGACGATCAGCGCACCGGCATCCATCGGCATGGACTTATACGGCTCGCCAAACAGCGGGCCGTAGCCCTCGCCGACCAGGCTGCCCCAACCCGTCGGGACAGCAATGTACTGCTTGCCGCCCGCGGCGTAGCTGATAATACCGCCGGCATGGCCGATGCCATCGTTGTGCGACCAAAGCTCCTGGCCGGTCTCGGCATTGTAGGCGTGTGTGATACCGGCTGCGTCCGGCAGGAACACGAGGTTGCCGGCGGTGGCCAGCACGCTCGACAATGGCGGCTGGGGGAAATCCACGTGCCACTTGACCTGGCCGGTGACCGGATCGCGCGCATCAAGATGACCGCTTATCGATCCGCCGGGCGGTGGAACGAGCTTGAACTCCGCGCCTATGTTCAGCTGCACCTGCGGCTCGGTTACCGGCGTCGTCTTCTTGACGTTGAGCGTCATGCACCACTCGTTACCAATCTTGTAGTAGAGCCCGGTCTTGGGGCTATACGCGCCGCTGTTCCAGCTCACGCCGCCGGCGATTGCCGGACAGAGCACCTCGCCCTTTAACGGACCGGCCGAGAAATCACGACGCCCGGTCAGCTCGCCGCTATGCGGGTCGATGCTCTTCACGAAGTTCGAGTTCTTCACGAGCGACCAGACATTTTCGAGCTTCGCGTTGCCGCGGTCATACACGAAGACGTAGCCGCTCTTGTTCGGATGCACCATCAGCTGCTTGCCGTCGCGATCAATCGACACGAACTCGCCGATCGCACTGTCGAAGTCCCAAGTATCGTGAGGCAGTTCCTGATGGTAGAATTTGAGTTTGCCGGTGTCCAGATCGAGGGCGATCACCGAGCTGGTGTAGAGGTTGTTCCCCGGCCGCGCGCCGGCTTTCATCCAATCCGATCCCGCCCAGTCATAGAGCGGATCGGGGTTGGCAACGCCCCACCACACCGCATTGTTTTGCGGATCGTAGGTTCCGGGCATCCAGCCGCCGCCGCCGCCGATGCGCCAAGTGTCGTTGCCCCAGGTCTTCATTGCGTCGGGCGTGCCGCCAGACGTGAAGAATTCCCACTTCTTGTTGCCGGACGCTGCATCGACGCCGAAGATCGGGCCGCGATACGGCCATTCGCCTCCCTGTGCGCCGATGACCACGGTGCCGCGCGCGAAGATCGGCGCCCCGGTGAAGCCGACGGTCAGCTTCTCGGAGTTGATCAGTTTCTTGTCCCAAACCGGCTTTCCGGTCTTGGCATCGAGCGCGATCAGCCGCCCGTCGACGGTGCCGATGTAAAGCCTGCCATCGCCCATGGCCATGCCACGGTTGTACGGCGAGTGGGTCTGCCGCGCGACCAACTGGTCGTCGAGCTCTGGGAAATAGGTCCACAGCACCTTGCCGGTGGCACCATCCAGCGCGAACACTCGGTCGTAGGAGCCGGAATAATAAAGGACACCATCCTTGGCCAGTGGCATCGACTGAAGGCCGCGTGTGGTCCGGCCAGGGAAGTGTATCCAAGCGACCTGAAGGTTCTTCACGTTGTTGGCGTTGATCTGGTCTAGGCCGCTGTAGTCGTACCCCTTGTAGGTGCCGTGATAACTCAGCCAGTCGTTGGGGTTCGGGTTTGTCGCCTCGAGCTCCTGCGCGGTCTGCGCGAGCGCCGGCCCGGCGATCAACGCCGTCCCTAGCGCTAGTAATGCCGCCAATCCTTTTCTATTGCGCCGCATTGTGCTTTTTCCTCCCGGTGAATAGCAAAACTTGTCCGATCCGCTTCATCTGGGGTGGGTACCGGCCTGGCAGCTGGCTGTCGTCCCCGACGAGCCTGGCTGGCGCGGGCGGCAGTCTATCCCGGACGCAAGAATTTAGCAAAGGGCAGGCGCGCCGAATCTTGCTGGTACAGTCAACGCCGCATAAGGCTCCGTTATGGTAGAGTCTTCCCAGTCCTCGCCAAGTCCCTGCGGGGCTCGGGAAAGAGAAGCGGGAGCGCCCGCTGCGCGCGCCAACAGATCCAGACGGTCGACCAGCGCCTCGACGGCTTGCCCGGCGCTCTCGCGTCCGGTTGCCCAATAGCCGTGGTGCACATGCTCGCCCCAGATTTCACGATAGAAGCTGTCGAGTTCGTCGTAGTGCGTCGCGACGGCGGCGATGGATTGCGGCCGCTTCGGAAAGATCACGCAGCTGCTCCTCGTTTTTGCTCAGGCATGTTGCGATATTTTCGCAACGTGCCTTCGGCTGCAAGGATGAGCAGAGAGCCGACGTGGCCGATCCCGCCTGCCTTCGCCTTGACCGCATGCCGGTAATGACAGATCGGAGGCATACGCTGTAAACCCGCGATCGGCCGGGAACCAGGGCGGCGCGAAAGCGCTTTGACAGGGGATCCTCTAGCGGCTGGTCATAAAGTTGCGACTTATATCACGAAACCGGCGTCCGTGGCTACACCGGTGCGGATCAGGTCGCACGCCGCGCCGCCGAAGCCGTTTTTATGGTAAGTGGTGTCATCCTTCGCGTGAGTGTCCGACGTAGTTCCCGGTGGTCGGCTCTAGCTCAAATAGGATACCGCCTTTTCCAGCGAGCACGTCAGCATTAGCTTTTGTCAGCGTTAACGTAATTGTATCGAGCGGAACCGGTTTCGAACTGCCCGCGACGCGAGCGAACACCAGTATAGAATAGGGTCCATCTACGAACTGATAACCTGGATGCTGAATTGACAATGCAAAATGATGGTTGAATGCAATACCCGTCTGTCCAACAAAGAGTCCACTGCCTGCCATGAGATTTTTGGTTTCGCCATACCCCCAGAAGCTGAAAATTTGCTCTGCACCACTTCTACATAGCTTGACATACATGCTCTCAACAACTTGCCCTCTTGCGGAAGTGCTGTAGAGAAGTGTCCGCAAGAAAATCTTAGGAGTGAGCCGAGGCACCACGTCGTAGCCAAAGAATATCACTGTCGGCCTCGTCATAGAAAGTCGCCCGCGTCGGAGCCAAGTGAACCAAAGAGCGGCGACGGAAACCGTAAATGACATGACCGATATGACGACACCGAGGATGGCGATTATCGTTGATCGATCCATCGTCATACCCCCAGCCTCGAAATCGTCGATTGCCGACGTTGTAGCTCTTCGCGAGTTCCTTGAGCGTTTCGCCCTGCGCCCGCCGCCGCCGTGCTTCTTTCTGCTGCTGCGGCGTGAGCTTGGGCGGACGGCCCATGGCTGCCCGCGCGCCTTCGCCCGGCTCCGGCCTTCCGCCGTGCGTGTGCGAATCAGGTCGCGCTCCACGTCCGCCAGCCTGCCAAGCACGGCAATCATCAGTCGCCCGGTGCTGGTGGCAGTGTCGGCCCACGGCTCCGCCAGTGACCGGAATTGCCCCTTGGCGTCCACGACCTGCTTGACGATGGCGACAGGTCAAAGGTCGAGCGCGCCAGCCGGTCGATGCGCGTCACCGTCACAACGTCACCGGGGGCAACGGCCCTTAGCAGCTTGAGCAGTTCGCGCCGGTCGGCTCGCGCGCCCGTCACCTTCTCACGGTAAATCTTCGTGCATCCCGCCTTGCGTAGCTGGTCAAGCTGCGCGCCAAGCGTCTGCCCGTAGGTGCTGACGCGCGCATAGCCGAGGCAGCGGTTTTGCGGGTTCTTTTCGGGCATATCTTACGGGCCTTTGTAACCCATTGATGGCATTGAGTTAACGGAAATGCCGAAAGTCTCCTAAGTTCTGCAACCCGCGCGCCGCTATCGTTTGGGCGCTTTCGGCGCACGACGCGGAGTGGCGGCGGCATAGTCGGTCTTGATACGCGCCGCGATGATGCCCTTCATCTCGTTGTCGACCGGCATGGTGCGCAACAGCATGGTGAGCTTCCTTCGGCTGACGATGCCGTGGCGGATCAGGGCTTGGTTGAATTCCCTGTCCTGCTCGCGACCCGCTGCGTATTTCGACAAAACGAGGTCGTGGGCATCGATGCAAAGCCCGGTTGCGCCGCCCGTGTTCGGGTTGCTGATGCGGATCACGCGTTGTTCCCATCCGGCGGGAAGGATCGCGGTCTTGGACGAAACGCCGTGCGCGTAGTAGCCGTGCGTTTCGTGAAAGGGTGAAAGCTCGCCTATGGCCGCGTCGATCTCGTCCGCGCGTTCGGGACAGTTGCGCGGATACACGTCCGCCTCTGCCGATAGAAACGCAATCGGCGGCAGCTTCACGTTCTGCGCGTGGATGGCCTGACTACCGACAACCACGATCTCGGTATCATCCGAGATTTGGCTGGCGGCCCGGATGATATGTTCGAGCTGAGTACCAATTCATAAATGGCTTTGCGCTCGGCCTCGGTCAGCAGGCCCGCGAACGGGCTGGACTGGCGAAGGCGGGTCGCGCGTTCGGATCGCTCCGTGAGAAACTGCGTCACCTGATCGGCAGGGCCACTAAGGATCTGCTCCCATTCCACGAGCGTCAGTTTCGGGCTGCCGTCGATCTGCTGCCAACGGCGCAGATTGTCCCGTGCCTTGTCGAGCAAGGCGGGATTGGCCTGCACCTTCTCCGCAACGAGCCGGTGCATGGCGAGGCTGCGCTCGTCGAGGCGGCTATGGTCGCTGTAAGCGGTCTGCATGAAAGCATTATAGCATAGGTTGGAATCCGCAGCATCAGCATCGAGCACGCGCCACGACCGCCCGTTAACCATACCGAAGTCGTCATGAGCCTTCACTTATGCAACGCCGTCGCAACGCGGCGACGGCGCCGGGCGGGGACCGCTTCGGCATGGATGTCGCGTCGGCCAGACGTATAACGGGGCCAATGGCATCCATGAGCGAATTCTAGTGAAACACCACACACTTGAATGGGTTGAACGAAAGCCTATCCGTTATCCACCCGTCCCGACCGCTGCGAGGCAGTACCCGACCCTTCTCGGCCACTCAGCCCTCGCGCTGGAAATGGCCTTCCTGCCCATCTAGAAGGCGTGTTCCAAGCAGCGCATGGTGCGACGGCTCGACATCGACGGCGATGGTCAGGAGATTTGATATGGAAGACCGAGGGATTCGAGCGGCTCTGGATCGCCACTGGGCCGCCTCCGATGCGAACGATTTCGACGGGGAGCACCAGATTTACCGAGAGGACGCGGTGCTCGAATATCCGCAATCGGGCGAGCGCATCCGCGGGCGGCGGAAGATTTAGTCGTCTCGCGCCGCGCAGCCGAACCGGAAACACTTCACGGTGCGGCGGATAATCGGCGCGGGCGACCTCTGGGTCACTGAATATGTCCTAACCTATGACGGGCGGCCGTCTTACACCGTGAGCATCATGGAGTTCCTCGACGGGAAGGTGGCTCGCGAGACCCAGTATTTCGGCGATCCGTTCGAGCCAGGGCCTTCGCGCGCGCAATGGGTCGAGCGGATGCCCTGAAACCTGGCCGCCATAAGGGTGGCCATCCGCCGTTCGCTCGCTCGTGATCTCCCAAATGAAGATCAGTGCCGAATTACAACGCAGGCACTAATACCAACGGCCCCTGGACCTCTCGTCCGTCATGGTCGGCGAAGGCCGACCATCCACGACTTCCTCGCTCTGACGCGAAGAAAGTCATGGATCCTCGGCATTCGCCGAGGATGACAGTAGGAGTCGAACGGTCGATTTAATGGCCCGGTGGTATAATTCCTCCTCGGCGGGGCGCGATCTCCGCTTCATCACCTGCGTTACGAACGGGCCAGCAGCCACAGTCTCTACCAGGAATCTGGCAATCTCGTCCGGCCATTTGCCGTCCGCCCTGGCTAGATGCCGTAATGAGCTGCGGCCCAGAGGTAGGTGGTAGAGCGGCTGCCTCTCAGAGTGATGGTGTCTGCAACGGGGTCCGAACTGGTCGGCCCCAGCATCCTCAGGGACAGCCCTGGATAGTGGACGCCGCAGGTAAGATCGTGCGCGAGGTCAAGGCGGCGAGTGAGCCGGAGGCGTTGGTGCGCTTGTTTCGCCAAGCCGGAGTATCGCTGACGTGGATCGGGCTGGAGGCCGGCCCGTTAGCACAGTGGCTTCATGCCGGGCTGTGCGAGGCCGGCTTCGAGGCAGTGCCGCTCCTGTGCTGCGAAACCTGCCGCCTCCTCAGTCGGCGCGCATTGGCCGTGGCTCGGGAATGCCAGGGCGCCAGGAGGGCTGATATTTCAAGGGATATCCATGGCTGCGCAAGCTGAGCGGCCGAGCTGCGGGATGCAGCCATCTTCTCCAGCACCATGCGGGAATACTCCGTCCGCGTGCACGTGCCGAAGGCCATGAGCAGGCTTCGTCGGGCGATGGTCTCCCAAGACGCGAGAGCCAGCTCGGCCATCATAAAAGGCAAGGGCGGAGGAGGGAGCCGACGAGTGTGTGTCTTCATCTGCAACGATGTTGGTCCGAGGGCACGAAGAGGCAATACATCCGGCGCCTTCCGCCGCCGACGGCCGATGCCGGGGGGGCGGAAGGTTGAGGTTTATCCGTTCAGCGATTTAGGGACGCACAATCTTCGTCTGATCCTGCGAGGGCGGCACCGCCTGCTGCGCAACCCGGCCAGCGATCTGCAGCAAGGTGGAACTCGCCTCGAAGGTGTGATTGACGGCGTCAAGATAGAGGTCGCGCTGGATTTCGGCGAACTCCTCAATCGATTTGGCGCGTAGCAAGTCCTGCGGCTTGCGCGTGGACTGTTGCAGTGCACGATCGAGCATCTGGAGATAGGCCATCTGCATCTGCTGCACACCACGGCCAAGCTGCTGGTAAGTCGCAAACAACGTCTGCACCTTCTCCGCGGCGCTCTCGCCCGCTTGACGATAGATGTCGAGTGCCCGCGCAGCGGATGCTAGCGTTCGGTGGCCGCGATCGTAGTTCCTGTCGGCGAACCGGCCGTTCACGCCCGCCGCGGTCCGCACGCCGAGCCACACCACGTCACGGCCCTGTTCGGCGGAGCGTTGCGCGATGTCGGCCGTGGCCTCAGCGCCGCGGGCCATGGTGTCGGCCACGTTCGAGCCGATGTTCCGGGCCTTGTCGGCCGTGCGATTGAACGTGTCCTGTGCGCTGCCCATCGCCTCCTTGGCCGTGCGTGCGGTCGAGTCCGCGGCAGCCTGCGCCGCCTCCCGCACCTGCCCCACGCCTTCGCGGGCCGGCTGGGATGTCTTCATTGTTTCCGACATTGCTGTACTCCTTCTGGGTTCGGACCCTGGAGATGGGGGCTGACGAGCAATATTGCGATGCACAAAAACCGGAGGTACTACGCTGCACGATTTCAGCAATTAGTCCGGGTATTCTTGGCGCAGGGCAAAGACGCACTCGCCGCACCCGCAATTCCATGGAGACCGACGATCGACGTCGCCGTTGCTCTTTGAGACCGGACGTAAGCCGAAGGGCGGCTTCCGCGCCCCAGTTCATGCCCCAAAATGCCATTGCGTGTTCAATCGAACATGAACAGCCGGTTAGCGGCCGGTGTACACCCGCCCGCCCCGGTCCTGCCCCGGTGTACACACCCCGCCTCGACGAAAAAGCCTGAATCCGCCCTGGTGTACACCACGCGTGGCACCCGATTGCCGCATCGGCCGCGAACGCCCCCTCACTATTCCCGCATCGCGAACGCCGGGTTCATGTCTCTCGATTTGAGACCAGGCCCGACCCATGCAGCGAAGCCCGATAGCCGTGACGGCGTCTCGCCACGGGTCGAGCGGATCAGCGCCCGACTTGGGCGCTCCCCGCGCGTGCCAATAGGTCTATACGATACAGCGTCTGCCGAAATTGCCGAGCTGGCGTGACCGCCCCGTCGCACGCCGCGATGAAGATCTCCGCTGCCGCATCACCGCCGGTCGGATTGTCGGCTTCGGCCAGGTAATTGACCAGCAGCACCATGCCGTCCGCGCCCAGCGCGGCCACGGCGAGCTGGGCGGAGCGGCGTATGTCGGCGGCATCCAGGAAGTAGAGCACTTCGGACAGCACCACGAGGTCGAACTGGCCCTCCGGCCAGTCGCCCGGAACCCGCATTTGGCGGAACCCTACATGCGGCAGGTCGGCGCAGCGCCGCCGCGCGCGCTCCAGCGCGGCGACGGCAAAGTCAACGGCCAGCAACGCCTCGCAGCGTTCCGCGAGCAGCCGGGTCAACACGCCGATGGAGCAGCCGATTTCAAGGCCCGAGGCGAACCGGCGCGCCCCCAGCGCGTCGATCGTGAAGCGGTACTTATCGGCCTCATAGCGGCTGGTCTCGAACCGCCACGGATCGGGGTCGTGGGCGTAGAGCCGGTCGAAATAGGCCGGCGGCACCGAACGCCGCGCGTTGCTCATTCCATCGCACCCAGGAACACCTCGTGAGGCGCATCGCACGCGGCGAGCAGCTCGGCCGGCAGCCGGAAGCCAGTCGGGTCGTCGGTCACCACCTTCCCGTGTTGGGACGCATGGGCGGCGATGGCCGCGCGCTTGGCCGGCAGATGCGGCGCGATGTCGAGCCGGACCCCGGTATCCAGCGCCGCCGGTGTGTCGTCCTCGTCGCCGAGCGTCCAACCCCAGACAGGATAGGACATCCGCCGCACGCCGGTCCGCCACGCCGCCGCCACCGCCATCATATGGGCGGCTTCGTGGTCACGGTGGGGGTCGTGCATCCACGGCGCGAGCACGACCGAGCACCGATGCAATTCGATGAACAGGACGAGCTTACCGACCGCGACATCAAATTCGGCCCCACCTCGCGGCGCGGCGCCGTCCTTGACTCGAAGAAACACCAACCGCTCGGGCGGCAGGCCAAGCACGGCCGTCGCCGTTCGCGCCTCGCTCTCCCGCAACTCGCGCAACGCGGCTGGCGGATGGGTGCGCGAGTTCGGATGCGAGCCGCTTCCGTCGGTCAGGATGACCACGACCGGCGCTGCGCCGTCGGCGCAGGAGGCGGCGATCATCCCGCCGCAGCCGAGGCTTTCGTCGTCCGGGTGGGGCGCCAGCACCAGCGGCGTGCCACCGCGGGTCACGGTCCCGAGATCGACCAATGGCAGGCTGCGCCAGTGCCGATGCAGTTCGCTCGGCTTCATGGCACCGCCTCCGCCGCGGGCAGGTCGTAGTGGAAGTATCGGACGGCTGCGTCGGTCAGCGCTTCGTCCGGCGCCGGCTGGCGGAGATAGGTCTGCAAATCCCGCATCAGCCGCTCGACCGGGTTCGGCGGCACGAAAGCCGTGAGCCCGAGCGAGTGTTGGATCAGGCGGACGGCGTCGAGCGCGGCCGCCTCCACCGCCACTCGCGCGAGATTGACGTAGGCGTGGCGGTCCTCCGGCGCGGCGTACGTGCCCTCCGCGATCAGTCCCGCCTTGCGGACCCAGAGCGCCGCGGTCTCCTGGGCGATCAGGGCGCGGCCGATCCGCGCACGCTGATGCGGGTCGGCATCGCGCCCGCGCGCTGCGAGTTGCGCACGGGCTTCGCCCACCAGTGCCTCCAGGCCGCCCAGAGTAACCGCCGAGGTGCGCCAGGCCCCGGCGGAGAACTCGGGCTCGCGCAGGTAGTCGCCCGGGCCGCCGAGCAGGGCCTCCGGCGGCACCTCTAGATCGTCGAACCGCATACGCCCGGTGCCGGCGGCGCGCATACCTTGAGGCGGATGCTCCAGCTTCTCCGCGTGGACACCCGGCCCGGCTTCGACCAAGACCATGCGCACGGCGCATTCCGCATCGGTCGCGGTGACGATCGCGCGCGTCGCCCAGCCAGCGGCCGAACAGAAGCTCTTGGCGCCGCGCAGGCGCGGTGCGTCAGTCGGCCCCGCGATCCGAAGCCCGTCGCCAGTTTCGGCGCACCAGAGCGCGAATAGATGGCCCGCCTGAGCGTCACGCGCGGTCTGTCGCTGCTGCGACTCGGTGCCACAGAGAATCACCAGCCGCAGTGCATTCACGTGGGCTTCGAACACCCGTCCGACCGACAGATTGCCCCGGCCCAGCAGGCGCAGGAGCGCCAGGATGCCCGAGGCGCCCTCCGGCTCGGTTCCCAG
This sequence comes from uncultured Pseudomonadota bacterium, assembly GCA_963849305.1. Lineage (GTDB taxonomy): Bacteria > Pseudomonadota > Alphaproteobacteria > Acetobacterales > Acetobacteraceae > CAWKGV01. Next base: position 75,559 of record CAWKGV010000006.1, on the reverse strand, counting down.
CCCCAACCCGCCAAGCCGGGCGGGCAGCGGTGCGGCCAGCACCCCGAGTTCGCGCAAGGCATAGAGGTCGTCTTCCGCAAAGCGCACCGCCGCGTCGAGCGCCGTGGCGCGGCCCCGCATCGTCGGCTCATAGCGGGCGACACGGTCGAGCAGCGTTTCGAGCCGGGTTAGCGGTACTGCCTGGTCTGGCGCGAGAGTGTCCATGCCAATGCCAAACGACGCCGCCGGCAATTCAGTTCCGCTTGCGCCAGGCCGGGTGATGCGACTATACGGACTGTATGCGACGTGAAATGTTCGTTTCGCGATTTTGGTACCGCTGGTACATACTGGCGGCCTAGGATCGCGCATACGTCGCAACGACCCAAAGCCGCCCCGCCAAGGCGGCTTTTTGTTGGGCATCCACCCTGACCGACTGACGCCAAGAGCGAGCGGCCTTCGATAGCAAGAAGGAGGCCAGCGTGCGTTTCTCGCCATTCGATTTCGACGTGATCACCAGTCCGGAGGACGAAGACGAAGGGCCTCGCCGTCCCCGGACCGCCCCCGCAAAGCCGACGAAGGGTGGCGGACGCTCGACCGAACAGACTGAAGCGGGGGCGAGCAGGGCGGATGCCAGCCGCCCAGAGCCGTAGGACCAGTTCTCAGTCGCCGCCGTCGCCGAACGACGCATCTAAAAGCGTCGGGTCAAGCCTGCCGCCGCGGAAGGTCTCGCCGGTCTCGATCGCGGTCACGAGCGCCACGGCGGGGCTGAACAGCATCGGGTCGATGGCATAGAAATCGCCCTTGCAGGCGCGGAATATCTCCGCGAATGGGCGGCCGTAGTCGCGCGAGGCGGCGGCGGGCATGGCCTCGGCCAGCGCCTTCGCGTCGGCCGCCGGCCCCGAGACCAAGAGCTGTACCCGGCCGCCGAAAATAATCGCGTCGTTGGTGCGGCCCATCGCGGTGACGAAATCGGGATGCGGCGGGGGCAGCGGCGCCGCGCCCATCCCGTCCAGGACACGCTCAAGCGGGAACTTGAGTGTGTGCGCCTTGTGCAACGCTACCTCCAGCACGCGGGCGACGACCTGTACCCCGCCGGCCAGGCTCTGCGTGGGTGCGTAGATGATGCCCAGGCGATCGCACGACACGCCGCACGCCTCGGCGATTTGGGCGACGAGGGGCGCCGGTGGCGGGCGCGGGCTCTCCAGCACCAGCACCGCCTCGCCCGACTGCTCGACATACCCAAGATCGCCGAATAGCTCCTCGCGCCGCGCCAGCGCGCGCGCCGGCCCAGAGCCGAGCGCGAAGAAGGCATTCGGCTTCTCTCCGTAGTGAAGGCTCCAGCCGGCATACTGGCTGGCGAGGCAGGCGGTCACCGGATTCGACGAAGCGACGCTGAGTGTCCACGGCCAGCGCGGTAGGCTGGGGTCGCTGGAAAGCCGGACCTCCCCCAGTGCGCCCATGCAGATAGTGGCGATCCTGAGCCCTGCCTCGGTGCCGCCGGGAACTCCGGCGCCGGCATCTATAAGGTGCTCGCCCGAACTGCCGCGCCGCACCTCGAGGCGTAGGCGCGCTGCGTCGTCCTGAAGCGCGGTGAAAAGCTCCCAGGCGCGCGCGTTGAGGCCAAGCGAGGCGACCGGTTCGTTCATGCGGCGTTCTCCGCTCGGCTAAAAATTTCGGCGACGCGGCGGGCCGCAAGAGCGTGCGCCGCATCCGCGCTGCCTGCTGACGCCAGCACGGTGCAGAGCGGGGCCCCCGCGGCGACCGGCTGCTCCGGGCGCTGCAAATCGGCCGCCCAGTCTGGCCAGGTAAAGCCTCGCGGAAGACGCACCGGCCGCCCGGCATAAGCGACCGCCAGCGCCATCGCGCCGGGTAGCGAGGGAGACTCGTTCGGCAGCCGCCCTCGGCAGGCGACAACATGCCATTCGAACAACTCCGGAATTGGAAACAGGTCGAGCGTGGCACCCGGACGGGGATTGATCTCCAACAGGTGGAAGCCGCCGGCGGAGACCATGAAATCCGCGCTGTTGAGCCCCACCAGCTCGCAATGTGGCGCGAGCCTGGCCACCGCTTGCGTCAGTGATGCTTCCTGGGGCTCGGTCAGCAAGGCCGGCCGGACCGCGCCGCCGAAGCGGAACGGCTGTCGCGAAGCAGGCGAGGGCCACTGCTCGGAGAAGCCGAGCACCAGTGCCGCGCGACCGTTCGACAGGAACAACGCCGACACCGGGCGCCCCACCACTCGGCGCTGGAAATAGGGACGACGGCGCCAGTTTTTGATGGTTTCGACCCCGCTCCCAAGCCTCTCTCCCAAGCTACTGGCCGGGCGAACATGGACCCCGCCCGAGCCGCCCGCCCGCTTCTTCAGCCAGCCGGAACCCTCGACCAGGCCGAGCCGGGTCTCGGGGTGTGGGACATTGGCCCGCTCGCAAAGCACGGCGAGGCTCGATGGATGCTTCACCCGCTGTACCGCCCCCGGGCCATTGCCAAGGAGCGGAGCGCGGCCCGCGAGCCGGTGAAGCAGGGCCGGACGATCCTCGAAGCCCGATCCCCAGACCAGGCCCTCCGGGCTGCGGCCTGCGGCCGCGAGCCGGTCGAGCGCCGCCAGCAACCGCTTCGCCGAGAACCCGTGGCGGAGGTTGCCCGGCACCAGCTCGTGCGCCTCGGCGGCGGCGCTGGTGTCGAGGTCGCCGAACAGGTCGGCGACCAAAGGCGCATAACCGGAGCGGCGCGCAGCCTCGGCGAGCGCCCGGCCGGACAGGGCGGCGATCAGCACGCGCGGAGGCTCAGCCGGCAAGCTCTTGGGCCAGCGCGAACGCGTCCTGGAAGTCCAGCGTGATCGGCTTGTCGGCTTCAATCATCCGGCGGAACAGGCCGAACTCAGTGCGGTACTTGGTCTGGCCAATCGCGAGCGCGCCAAGCCCTGCGATCTGCGTGCCCGAGATCGCATCGCCATCGGTCATCGGCTCGACACCCTCGACGCCGGAGGGCGGCACCGCGTTGACATCGGCCGCCACAATTAGTCGGGAGGCCGAGCGCAGGAGGTTCGCACCCAGGATGCGCACCCCGGCGCGCCCGGCGCAGAACGCCACGTCGGCTGGTTGCAGCACCGCGGCCTTGCGCTCCTCGCTGCTGGCATCCGCATGGCCGACCTCGACATTGAAGCGGCGCTTGATCTCGCCGGCCGAGCGAGCGACCCGATCCGGCCCGTCGTGCCCGGCCAGCGTGACAACGGCGCTCTGCCGCGCGGCGAGCACGCCCGAGGCGAAGCCCACGACCCCCGTCGCGCCGAACACCACCACGTGCAACCCCCGCAAGTCCTTCCCACGCTGCCGCAGCAGCCGCTGCACGCGCGCGACCATCGCGGCGGCGGTGGTGAAGGAACCGGCCGGGTCGGCGAACAGCGAGAGCTGGAATGGCGGCACCATCGCCTGCTTCGCCGCCGCCAGCATGTCGAGGGCGAGCAGTGCGTCCTTGCCGCCAATGAACACGCCGGTCCTCGCCCCGGCCTTGGGCGGGCGCGAGAAGATCGCGTCCTGGACCAGCGGGCCGACGTCCTCGCACGTCACCCCGGCATAAGGCAGGACCGCGTCGAAGCCGGCGTCGAGCGCCATGTTGGCGTCGAACGGGCTCACCTGCTTGAGTGGGCTCAGCATGTGCAGGATATGCTTGTCCGCCATGTAGCTCCTTCCTCGCTATACGCGTCCCCGGGCCTACCCAGCCGTCACGCTCGCTCCACGATTGAGCGCGCGACAGATGGTCCAGTCCAGGCCACTGAACGCTTGTTGATCGGCGACCGTGGCGGCCAGCCGCTCGGCATCCACCTGATCGGCGGCGAAGGCGAAGCCGGTCGGCCCCCATGAGCTTTGTCCGATGCCAGCCGCCCCCGCCGCCGCGAGCCTCGCCAGTGCGGCTGCCACGCGCGGGCTGGTGAACCGACCGCCCTGCGCGGGCGCGAAGTGCTCGCCCAGAATTCGCTGGAGTTCGGTGACGGCGAATCCGAACGTTGCCAGGTCGGATTCCGCGAGCGCGGGCAAGGCCAGCATCAGCACCAAGCGGCAGATCCGACCGGTGGTGGTCTCGGACAGTAACGGCAGCGACGCGAAAGCGGCGCGCTCCGCGCCCCCGGCCAGGCCAGCGCGATCAGGATCCATCACCAGCAAGACACGCCAGGCGGAGGGCACGGAAAGCCGGGTCAGCAACGGCGGCGCTTCGACCCGTCGGCCACGGCCGCCATCCACTACCAGCCCGCCGCGTTCAAACAAGCCAATGCCGACGCCCGACCGGGCGCCACGGCCAAGGCGGGTCGCATCGCCGCGCGGGTCGGGGGCGAACCCGTGCAGCAGGCGAACCGCGCTGGCAACGGCGAGCGCGAGTTGGGTGCCGGAGCCCAAACCGGAATGCGCGGGAATGGCGGCTTCCACAGTCAGCCGATGACCGCGCGGCACCCGCAGCTCATCAACCATGCGTGACAGATACCGTTCCGCCCGCTCCGCCTCCGGCCCCAGGACCCGCATCTCCGATGACGGCTCCAGGCTGAGGCGTGTGACGGGCGCGTCTAGCGACAGGCCGATGCTGCCGAAGCGCCGACCGAGATTGCCGTTCAGATCGAGAAATCCCAGGTGCAGCCGAGCCGAGGTAGCGACCCGAACGGTGCGCGCTCCGCCCGGCTTGCCCCCCGTTGCATTGGCCATGACCCATGTTGCACGCTCGCCTGGAGCGGGCAACAAGGCGAGCGATCTCACCGCGACAGGAGGTTCGGAATGACCGAGCGCGCAGAACGAGCCTATTCCGAGGGCGAGATCACCGCTCGCTTGCAGCAGGGCCTGAGGCACTGGCGGTTCGAAAACGGCTGGATACGGCGCACCTACCGAACGAACGGCTGGAAGGGAACGCTGATGGTGATCAACGCCATCGGCCATCTAGCGGAGGCCGCCTGGCACCACCCTGACATCACCGCCTCCTATGCATGGGTGGAAGTGCGACTGATGACCCATACCGCCAAAGGCATCACCGACAAGGATTTCGAGCTGGCGCGCAAAATCGAGGAGGTGGTGCAGTGGCAACCTGGCAAGGACGGGGGCGTACTGGAAGGCACACCGCGCGGCGACCAGCGATTTGCTTACATCAAATACGATGAGTGATTGGACGCGCACCGCTTCCCGCGGGGCGCCCCGTCGTGGCGGCGTCTGAGGCGACGATCGGCGGACGCCCCGCCCGGCTCGCCGAGGCAATCGAGGCCGCCGCATCTTTGCTCAGCCGAGCCCGCCTGCCCGTCATTGCCGGCCTGTCCGCCGATGTCGCCGCAGCGCAAGCGGCGGTCAGGCTGGGCTGGGCTCTCCGCGGGGTGGTTGATCATGTGCGCAGCCGCGCCGCGCTCGCCGATCTCGGGGTGATGCGCGAGGTAGGCTGGATCGTCACCTCTCCGCTCGAGGCCCGCAAGCGCGCCGACCTGTTATTGTTGGTCGGCCCCGGAATTGGTCAGGCATGGCCGGAGATCGGTCCGCGTCTGCTGGACCCGGGAGCCCCGTCGCGGCGAGTGATCCGCCTGTGCCCCGGGCGTCGCTCGGACGGTCTGGCACCCGACGCCGAGGCGATCGGCACGCGTCCGGTGGAACTGGTGGGTACCCTCGGCGTCGTTCGGGCTTTGGTGGCGGGGCGCGCGGTGAACGAGACGGGCGCGCGGCGCCGCCAGTTAACCGACTGCGCCAAGGCGCTTACAGCGGCGCGGTACGGGGTCGCGGTGTGGTCGGCGGCGGCACTCGACCCGCTTGTCATCGAGATCCTGTGCGGCCTGATCGAAGACCTGAACTCGAAAACCCGCTTCGTCGGCCTGCCGCTGGCACCCAGCGACAATGCCGCGGGCGCCGCCCAGGCGGCTGGTTGGCTCACCGGCTTCCCGTTTCCCGTCGGGTTCGGGCGCGGAGTGCCGGAGCATGACCCGTGGCGGTTCGATGCGGTGCGGCTGGTGGACAGCGGCGAGGCCGACGCGGCCCTATGGCTGGCGTGCTCGGACCCGGAGCCGCCGTCCTGGCGACGCAGCCTGCCGCTGGTCGCGATCACCGCTCCAGGCAGCCGGCCAGCTCCAGCGGCGGAGGTTGCGATCACGGTCGGCCACCCCGCGATCGACCACGATGCGGTGCTGTTCGACCCGCGCATCGGCGGGCTGGCTACGTGCCCCGCCACGGCGCCCTCCGCCGCGCCGCGGGCAGCCGAGGTGCTCGCGCGTATTGAAGTTGCGGCGCAAGCGGACCGGACCAGCGGCGAATCACCATGCTGAGCCTGCTGCGGGGCGGACGGATCATCGACCCGATGCGGGAGATCGAAGCGCCAGGCGACCTCTGGTTTGAGGACGGGCGTATCGTCGCCCCGCCCGCGCCGGGCCGCACGGCTGATGCGGTGCATGACGTGGCGGGTGCCATCGTCATGGCCGGCGGCATCGACATCCACTCGCATATCGCCGGGTCCAACGTGAACACGGCGCGGCTGCTGCTGCCCGAATTGCGGCGCGACGGCCTATTCGACGGTGCGCTGGCAAGCTTCGATATCGGCCGCCTATATGCCGCGATGGGTTTCACCACTGTCGTGGAGCCGGCGATCTTGCCGCACCAGGCGTTGCAGGCGCAACTCGAATTGGCCGCCATCCCATTCATCGACAAGGCTATCCTCGCCGTACTCGGTAACGAGGATTTCCTCCTCCGCCTGCTGCGCGCGGGCGAGAGCGGCGCGGCGGTGGCCGACTATGCCGGACGTACGCTGGCCGGCGCGCGCGCGCTCGGCATCAAGTCAATCAATGCCGGCGGCGCGGCCGCATTCAAGGAGAACGTGCGCAGCTTCGGCCTTGATGACGAGGTGCCGGGCTACGGCGTCTCGTCGCGCGCCATCATGCGGGCGTTGCAGCAGGCTGCGACCGAGCTTGGCCTCCCGCACCCGCTGCACCTTCATTGCAACAATCTTGGCCTGCCGGGCAACGTCGCGACCGCGCTGGCCACCATCGATGCCGCCGAGGGCGAGCGGTTGCATTTGGCGCATTTGCAGTTCTACGCCTATGGTACCGAAGGCGCGCGCGGCTTCTCCTCGGCTGCGCCGCAACTCGCCGAAGCGGTGAACGCGGCGCGCAACCTGACCGTGGATGTCGGTCAGGTGATGTTCGGGCAAACGGTGACGATCTCCTGCGACACGCTGCGCCAGTTTAACTCGCGCGGCCAGGCGCATCCGCGCAAGTGGTCGATCTTTGAGGGCGACGGCAACGGCGGCGGCATCGTGCCGTACCGCTATCGGCGCAAGAACTTCTTCAACGCCGTGCAGTGGGCGGCTGGGCTCGAACTGTTCCTGCTGATCGACGATCCGTGGCGCGTGTTCTTCACCACCGACCATCCGAACGGGGCGCCGTTCACCGCATACCCGGACTTGCTGGCCCTGCTGATGGATCGCGGGCTCAGGGCGCAATGGTTGGAGACCTTGCCGGCCGACCCACGCGCCGTCACGACCCTGCCCGCCATCGCGCGCGAATACTCCTGGACCGAGATCGCGACTATGACGCGCGCCGCGCCCTCGCGCCTGCTGGGGCTGGCCGATCGCGGGCATCTGGCGCCCGGCGCCCGCGCCGACATCGCCGTCTATCGTCCGCAGCCGGATCGCGCGGCGATGTTCCGCGACGCCGAACTGGTGTTCAAGGACGGAATGCTGGCGATGCGCGGCGGCCGGATCGCGACGGTTACGCCGGGACGCGCGATCGCGGTGCAGCCGGGATTCGACGCGGCGATCGACCACCGGCTGGCCGAATATTCCGAGGAGACCTACGGGCTGCCGCACACGATCTTCGACGTACCGGAGCAGCTTGCCGGCCTGCTCGATGAGCCGTTCGAGACGATTTCATGCGCGCGCTGAGCCGCAACGGAGTGCGTGTCGAGGACACATTCGCCGAAGCCTTCGACATGCGCGCGACTGCGGTGGTGATCACCGCCGAGAGCCGGCGATGGGCACGCAATGCCGCGCTCAGCATGACCGGCTTCGCGACCTCCATTATCGCCTGCGGCGTCGAAGCCGCGATTGATCGCGAGGTGCCGGCGGCCGACACACCTGACGGCAGGCCCGGCATCCGGGTGCTGCTGTTCGCCGGATCGACCGCCGAGTTGCAGAAACAGTTGCAGATACGCACCGCGCAATGCGTGCTGACCTCACCGGGCTCGGCCTGCTATGGCGGGCTGGAAAGCGGCGAAAGGCTGCGGCTTGGCGACGGCTTGCGCTATTTCGGCGACGGCTTCCAGATTTCAAAGCGCCTTGGCTCCAAGCACTTCTGGCGCATTCCCGTCATGGACGGCGAATTCGTCTGCGAGGCCACCACCGGGCTCACCAAGGGCGCGGTCGGCGGCGGCAATCTGATCCTGCTTGGCACGACGCGTGATGCGGCGTTGCGCGCTGCCGAGGCCGCGGCGACTGCCATCGGCGACGTGCCGGGGGCGATCGCGCCATTTCCGGGCGGCATCACCCGATCAGGCTCGAAAGTGGGCTCCAAGTACAAGGCCCTGCCGGCCTCGACCAACCACCCCTACTGCCCGAGCCTGCGCGGCATGGTGGAGTCGGCCCTCGATCCCGCTATCGCATCGGTGCTGGAGATCGTGATCGACGGGGAGACGCCGGAAGCAGTCGCGGCGGCTATGCGCGCCGGCCTGGCGGCAGTGATCGAGCTTGGTCCGGATCACGGCGCGCTGCAGATCACGGCCGGCAACTACGGCGGCAAGCTGGGCAAACACCAGTTCCATTTACGCCAGCTGCTGCGATGAGCCCGCTGCGTTTGCAACTGAGGGCAGCGCCGGAGCAGCGGCTCGATCTCTCGGCCTTGGTCCCGTCCCGACTGGCGGCCCAGGATCTCGGAGCGATCGAGCGGATCACGCTCAATACCACGCGCCAGCCGGTATGTGTCGGCGACGTGTTCCGCTTACGCAAGGGCGATGCCTCTGCCGTCGTAATCGAGGGCGGATCGGAGCGGTTCGATCAGATCGGCGCGATGATGGAGAGCGGGAGTCTGCTCCTGGACGGCGATGCCGGGATGTGCGCCGGGCGCTTGATGGCCGGCGGCATCTTGGAAATCCGCGGCAGCGTCGGGCCATGGGCCGCCTCGGGCGTGCGTGGCGGGTTGTTGAAGATCGCCGGTGAAGCGGGTGACTTCCTAGGCGGGCCGCTCGCGGGCGAGCGCACGGGAATGCGCGGCGGCACGGTGATCGTGCACGGCAATGCCGGCGCCAGAGCCGGGGACCGCCTGCGCCGAGGGCTGATCATCGTGGAGGGCAGAGCCGGGCCGCATGTCGGTAGCCGGATGATCGCCGGTACGCTCGTTACCTGCCGCCAGGCCGAGGAGTTGCCTGGCGTTCTGATGCGACGGGGGACGTTGGTGCTAGGTGTCTCCACGGCGCTCACGCCGAGCTTCGTGCCGGCCGGAGCGGCCGGCACAGTGTTCCTGGGCCTGCTTGCCGACACTCTGCGACCGCTCAGCCGCCGCGCCGCGCGCATCGTCACCGGGCCGTTGCAGCGCTTCGCGGGCGACATGGCGACGCTCGGCAGGGGCGAGGTGCTGATCGCGGGAGATACCGCGTGATCCTCACGCTTGTTGCCATTATCGCGAAGCCCCTGATTCTCAATTTTCAGCGCCGGAGCCGACCGACATGGATATGGTTGACCTGATCGTGACCGTTTGCACGCTAGTCCAGCCCCAGGCGTGCCATGACCAGCACATGCTGTTCGAATCGCACGGCTCGCTGGCCAGCTGCATGGCCGAGGCACAGCCTTACTTAGCGCAATGGGAGGCGCAGCATCCCAAGGTGCAAGTTACGCGCTGGCGCTGCGAGTGGCCCGACCAGGAGAAGGGAAGCACCTGAACCTAAAATTCTCAAGGCTACCTAGAGCCGCGTTGACAGGCGTTGCAACCTCGACCCAAGCTCGCGGGCGGATTCCCGCATCGCCTCGCAATCAGCAACTCGCCCAGGTTTCGGGCAGGAGGAGACATGAGCCGTTTCGCCTGGATGTTCGCGCTCGTTGCTGCGGTCTCAGCCGCCCCCGGGCTCGCCTGCGCCGCCGCCGAACAGGTCGGCAATCCCGAGCAGGGCAAAGCCGATTTCGCGATCTGCTCCGCGTGTCATCAGATCGGCCCCGGCGCCAAGAGCGCGATCGGGCCGGTGCTCAACGGCGTTGTCGGGCGCAAGGCCGGCACTTATCCGGGTTACGAGGTACTCCGCCGCGAACAAGAACTCCGGCATCACGTGGACCGTGCCGGAACTCCAGAAATACCTTGCCAATCCGCAAAAAGTCGTACCCGGGACGAAGATGGCGTTTGCCGGGTTCAATGACCCGACCAAGGTCAACAACGTGATCGCCTACCTTCAGCAGTTCGGTGAGAACGGCGAGAAGGTCAGCGGCAAGTAGTTGCCGGCGTGCGTCTCATCGAGCCGCTTGGCCTATTGTATGGGCACGCGGCGCGCGACGCGGTGGCGGCCGGGCTGGCGCAGGCCCTGGCGGGCGATCGGATGGCTTACACGCTGGCCCGGCTGATCGAGTCGGACGGGTCGGCGCATCTGATTGCGGCCGGGAGCTTGCCGGACGGGTGGCAGCCCGAGGCGGCGGCCCTCGCGCGAGCGCCCCCCGACTGGGCGGGGTTGAACCATGCAGGCGTCGCCGTCATGGGGATCCTCAATGCCACGCCCGACAGCTTTAGTGATGGCCGGGATCATCTCGATCCCGGTCGGGCGGTGGCGGCCGGGATCGAGATGGCCGCAGCCGGTGCAACGTTGCTCGACGTAGGCGGGGAGAGCACGCGGCCGGGAGCGACCCCGGTCGCCCCGGAACAGGAGCAGGCGCGGATACTGCCCATAATTCGGGCGTTGGACGAGCTTGGGGTGGCGATCTCAGTGGATACCCGCAACGCCGTGACCATGGCGGCGGCCCTCGACGCCGGGGCCAGGATCGTCAACGATGTCTCCGCCCTGGAGCACGATCCGGATGCCCCGCCCCTTCTCGCCCGGCGTGATTGTCCAGTCGTCCTGATGCACATGCGCGGAACGCCGGAGACGATGGGCGATCTGGCGAACTACGACGACGTGGCGCGCGATGTGACGCTGGAACTAGCGGCGCGGATCGCCGCCGCCGAGGCCGCCGGCATCGAGCGCGAGCGCATCGCGGTCGACCCCGGAATCGGGTTCGCGAAACACGAGCGGCACAGTCGCGAGCTACTGCGCCGATTGCCGATTCTGCTCAACCTTGGTTGCCGGATCGTGGTCGGGGTCTCGCGCAAGGGCCTAATCGGCCGGATAGCGGGAGTGGAGGCGCCGAAGCTGCGCCTGCCCGGCTCCCTGGCCGCCGGTCTGGCAGCCGTCGCGGGCGGCGCCTCAGTGCTGCGGGTGCATGACGTGGCGGCGACCGTACAAGCGGTGCGGGTCCACGAGGCGCTTTGCGGTCAACTTTGAGCGAGAGGAACGAGAGCGAGCCGGTGGCACGGCGCAGCGGCGAACGCGGGGTCGCGAGGGACGTTCTTCCCCTGTCGTAGCCTTGCTGCAATGGAACGAGCGGTAAGCAACCGGACGGCGAGGCGCGCGCCCCTCAAACCAGCAGGTTGGCATAATGAAGACATCGCTTCGTTTCTGGGCCGTAAGCGCCGCCTCGGCGGCGTTCCTGGCACTCGCGCCGGCGGGGTTCGCGGCGCAGTCTGGCAACAGTTCTGACACATCGGGCTCTGGCTCAAGCCAAGCCGGCACCACCTCCGGTCCGGCGGTCGGCAGCACCGTGGTGCCAAACACGGCGGCGACCAAGCACATGACAACGGGTCAATCGGGGTCTTCCGGTCAGTCTGGGAGCGAGGTCACGACTGCCGGCGCTGCCGGGGCTGGTGCCGCGGGGACACCTGCGGCACAAGGCTCGGAATCGGGCCAGGCGCCGGCAAAGAAGTAAGAGTGTCGCAGACCGTCCCCAGCCCCCTCCCGCAAGGGAGGGGGCCAGGTCGGGGGTCACGTCGCTAGTTGATCGCCGATCGGCAGGTTGCGGATGCGCTTGCCAGTTGCCGCGAAGATGGCGTTGCACAGTGCCGGCGCGAAGGGCGGCACACCCGGCTCGCCAACACCGCTGGAAGGCACGTTCCAATCGGCCGGGATAATATGGACGTTCACGTTGATTGGCGCTTCGTCCATACGCGTCACCAGGTACTTATCGAAGTTCCCCTGCTCGACCCGGCCGTTCTTGAACGTGATCTCGCTCATCTTGGCGATCGCTAGCCCTTGGACCGCCGCTCCCTCGATCTGGGAGCGGATGCGCTCGGGGTTGACGTGGAAGCCGCAGTCGATGGCCGTGTCCACCCTCGGCACAGTCAAGTGGCCCTTCTCGTCAACTTTCACATGCACGACGGTCGCCACATAAGACAGGAAGGATCGGTGCGCGGCGATCCCGAGCCCCTCTCCCTTGGGCAACTTCTTGCCCCAGCCCGCCGCGTCGGCCGCAACGTCGGCCACCCGGCGCAGCCGCCCGGTCACGATCGGATAAGTCTCAACCGGGTCGCCATAGTTCCAGAAGTTCGTTACCCCCTTGAAGGTGCGCGGATCGAGCGTGCGGTCCGGCCCGATCAGCTCCAGCAGCATGTCCTTCTGGTCCTTGCCGAGCGCGGCAGCCAACTCGCCCACGAAAGACTGGATCGCGAAGGCGTGTGGGATGTTGGCGACTGAGCGGAACCAGCCGATCCGCGTGTGGGCCTGCGCCTCCCCGGTCTCGAGGCGCATGTTGGGGATGTTGAACGGGTTATCCTGCAACCCCATGCCCAGCTCGACGAAGAACTGGTGGTCGGCCCCCGCCTTGAAGGTCGAGAGGATGGTCGGCGAGACGCTGCGGTGACGCCAGGCGATGACCTTGCCGTTCGCGTCGACCCCGGCGTCAATTCGCTCCACCGAGACGGTGTGGTAAAAGTCATGCTGGATATCGTCCTCACGCGTCCAGACGACTTTGATCGGGTGTCCGGTGGCCTGTGAGATGAGCGCCGCCTCCAGCACGTAATCCCATTGCGACTTGCGCCCGAAGGCGCCGCCAAGCAAGGGCACGTTCACCGTCACGTTCTCGTACGGAATACCAAGCACCTTGGCGAGATCTTCGTGGCAGCCGCCCGGGCTTTGGGTCGCCGCATAAGCCACGCACTTACCGTCAGCGACTTGCACGGTCGCCGATGGCGGCTCCATTGGCGCGTGCGAGATGTGCGGCGCGTAGTACTGCGCGGTGATGACTCTGGCCGCCGACTTGAGCGCGCCCTCGGCATCGCCGTCGTCGCGCTCGACCTTCCCCGGCTTGCTGGCGGCCTCCTCCATGCTCTTGCGATAAGCGACGGAGTTGTATCCGGCGTTCGCCCCGTCCTCCCAGACAACCTTGAGCTTCTGCCGTCCCTGGATCGCCGCGCCGGTGTTGCGCGCCACCACGGCGACGCCGCCCACTGGCAAGAACTTGGACGGCCACGGCCAGCCCTTGACCTCCACCACCTTCTCGACGCCCGGCACCTTCAGCGCGTCGCTCGCATCGAATGACACTAGCTTGCCGCCGACAACCGGCGGGCGGACGAGCACGGCAAAACGCATTCCGGGGATCTTGGCGTCGATGCCGTAGTTGGCGGCCCCGGTAGTGATGTCGCGCAGATCGACGATCGGGATCGAGCCCTTGCCGATGTAGCGGAAATCTCTCTCGTCCTTGAGCTTGATCTGGTCGGCCGGCGGCACCGCGAGCGTGCTCGCGGCATGAGCAAGCTCGCCGAAGCCCAGGATGCGGCCTGAGTTGATGTCCACGACCTCATGGATCTCGGTTTTCACCTGGGACGGGTCCACGCCCCAACGCTTGGCGGCTGCCTGTTCCAGCATGGTCCGCATCTGCGCGCCCATCTGGCGCATCGGCTGGACGAAGTGGCGGATGCTGCGCGACCCGTCGGTGTCCTGGTTGCCGTATTTCTTTTCATCGCCCGGAGCCTGCGCGACATGCACGCGTGCCCAGTCGGCTCCAAGCTCGTCGGCCACCACCATTGGCAGGCTGGTGCGGACACCGGTGCCCATTTCCGAGCGGCTGGTGACGATCGTTACCAGTCCCGACGGGTCGATCGAGATAAACACAAGCGGGTTGACCACCACGCCGTTCGGCATCGCACCCGCGCCCGTAGCCCATCCGGCGCGGGCACCCTTCGGCAGCAGGCTGGTGCCCAGCACCAGCGCGCCGGCGGCTACCACCCCCTTGAGGACGAAGCGGCGACTGACGTTGGCGACCTCGCCCGGGCGGATCGCGACCGGCCCGATCGAATCGGGATCGAACATGTGTGTCATGGCCTACACTCCCGTCGAGGCGAGGCGCACGGCCGCGGCGATGCGCTGATAGCAGCCGCAGCGGCAGATGTTGCCGGCCATCGTGCTATGAATGTCGTCGTCGCTCGGTTTCGGGTTGGTGGCGAGCAACGCCGCCGCCTGCATGATCTGCCCAGCCTGGCAATAGCCGCATTGCGGCACGTTCGCCTCCCGCCAGGCCATCTGCACCGGATGATTGCCGTGCGGGTCCAACCCTTCGATCGTCACCACCTTCCGGCCGACGGCGTCAGAGGCGGCCGTCACGCAGGAGCGCACGGCCGCGCCGTCCACATGCACGGTGCAGGCACCGCACAACGCGACGCCGCAGCCGAACTTGGTCCCGGTCAGGCCGACCTCGTCGCGCAACACCCACAACAGGGGCACGGACGGATCGCCATCGTAGGTGTAGTCCTTTCCGTTGATATTTAGGGTGAGCATGTTTTGTCTCCGACAAAGCGTGAAGGGGCTGCGGGGCAGCCCCTTCACGGATGAGTTGACGGTTATTCCCGCTTGAGCGCGAACACCCAAACGACGCCGCCCTGCGGCACGGCGTCCGGATTGAGCTTCATCGACGTAGTCGCCAGGGCGTTCTGGATACGCTGGGCGTCCACACCCCAGCCGGACTGGATCGCGATGTATTCGGTATCGCCGACCTCGTACGCGACCGGCATGCCGATGATCCCGGAATTGGTCTTCTGCTCCCAGAGAAGCTCCCCGGTCTTCGCGTCGAAGGCGCGGAACATCCGGTCGTTGGTGCCGCCAACGAACACCAGATTGCCCGCGGTGGTCAGCACGGAGGCAAAGAGCTGGTCCTTGAACGGATGCATCCAGACTTGCTTGCCGGTCGTCGGATCCCAGGCCTGCAGCTCGCCGATATGATCGGACCGCGGTAGCAGGTTATTGCTGTTCGGGTCGATGCCCAGCCAGAGCTGGCCGGGGATCAACTTGTCCTTCCGACCGTCCATCTCCCCGCACATGTAGTTCTGTGCCGGGATGTACACGAGTTGCGTCTGGTCGCTGTAGGAAGAGGACGGCCAGTCATCGCCGCCCCACAGTGAGGGGCAGAAGGTGATCAACTTGCCCGTCACCGGCGTGTGCTCGGGATCGTAGGTCGGGCGGCCGGTCTGCGGGTCGATGCTCTTGAAGGCGTTTTGGTAGACAAACGGTTTGCCGGCGAGGAACTCGATCCCCTTGTCGGTCTGACCCAGCAGCCACAAATATCCGTCGCGTCCAGGGTGGATCAGGGCATCTACCGGCTGCCCCTTCCAATTCATGTTCACCAGCATCGGCGGGCGGACCTCGTCCCAGTCCCAGGAGTTGTTCTGGTGATACTGGTGGAATGCTTCGATCTTGCCGGTATCGGGGTCGAGCGCGATCACCGAACTGGTGTAGAGGTTATCGCCCGGATGCTGGTCGCTGGGCCATGGTGCGGCGTTGCCGACGCCCCAGTACGCCAGGTTGCGCTTCGGGTCGTAGTTGCCGGTGATCCAGACGGAACCGCCGCCTGTTTTCCACTCGTTGCCGTTCCAGGTCTCGTTGCCGGCCTCGCCCGGCCCAGGAATCGTGTACGTCTTCCATAGCTGCTTGCCGGTATCGGCGTCGTAGGCGGCGATGAAGGCGCGTACGCCGAACTCGCCCCCGGAGGTGCCGATCATCACCTTGCCCCGCACCACCAGCGGTTCCAGCGTGGAGTACTCGCCACGATGATAGTCGCCGATCTTGCTTTCCCAAACTGGTTTGCCTGTCTTGGCGTCGAGCGCGATCAGGCGCGAGTTGACGGTCGCGAGATAGAGCTTGTCACCCCACAGCGCCACGCCGCGATTGGTCGGGTGAAGCTGGAACAAATCTCCCGGCAGCTTCGGCTTGTAGCGCCAGATCAAATCGCCGGTCGCCGCATTGAACGCCAGAACCTGGTCTTCCGGTGTAGTGACGAACATCACGCCATTATTTACCATCGGGGGCGCCTCATGGCCCTCGATGACCCCAGTCGAGAAGCTCCAAACCGGCTCCAGTCTCCTGACGTTATCCGAATTGATCTGCTTCAACGGGCTGAACCCGTGCCCGTCATAAGTGCGCCTGTACAGTAACCAGTTGCCCACCTCCGGATTTTCCAACCGCTGCTGCGTGACCGGACCATATGTTTTCAGCTCGTCCGCTCTCGCGGTCCCGGCGAGCACGCCGGTCGCCAAACCTGTTGCCACCGCCAACCCAAGCGTCCTGGCGATCATTCCCATCGTTGACTCCTCCCTTTCCGGTGTGTTGACGTTATCCTCTCAGGAACCGTCCGCCGGGCGGCACTCGCCACGCCGCGCCCGGTGTTTATCATCTCGCCCTAGCCCGACGGCTTCTCCCCTCCCACACGATCCGTGAACGGGGCAGCCACTTCCAGCCGCTCGTCAGCGATCTTCAACGGGAGCGCCGGCAATGGTCGCGGCGCCGGGCCGCCAACCACCTGGGCACCGCGGCGCGGGTCGTATTCCGATTGATGGCAGGGACATTGCAAAATCTGGCGCGCCGTCAGCCAATCCGTCACCCAGCATTGCTGGTGGGTGCAGACAGCCGAGTAGGCAACGATGCCTCCGGCGGCGCGCGGCCGCTCGTCGGCCGACAGGCTCGACGGGTCGAAACGCATGACAAGGATCAAGTTCAGCCGCGAGCCATCCCGCGCCACGTGCTCCTTCGGATCGAACGCCCAGGCCAGCACCGGATCGGAAGCAGGCTTGATGTCGGCGGGTTTGAGCGGCTGCGCGTTATCCTCGCCGAACGGCACCAACAGATCGCCGGGCTGCGGGAGTTTATTTCGCGCCGGATTGTTCTCGTCCTCGGCACGGACGCGCTGGGCGCTCACCGCGCCGACGGCCGCGAGGCAGCCGCAAAGCATAATTCGGCGCGATGTCGTGACCGCCAAAAGCTGAACCTTTTCCCCCACCGGCGCCCTTTGGTTGTCTGGCGCGGCCGATGGCTGCGGGCCGCCCCACACCACATCGGAAAATCTTGGTGCGAGGCAAGGCTGTTGCCTGCGTTAACGGAAGTCAAGATAGCGGGGCTACGAGTTTCATCGCGTTTTCGTGAACTAACGGAGCGAGCCAGCTCAATCGCCGACTGCTCGATCAATCTTCCGGCCGACGCTCTGGGCCGGACCTTGCGGCGGATTGAGCGCGTCGGATGCGCTTTTGGCGGCATTGTCGACGCTCTTGCCCGCGCGTTCCGCGGGGCCCTCCTGGTGACAGCCGGCCGCAAGTAGCAGCGGCAACAAGCCCGCGGTCATCAGCAACACCTTTCGCATTGGTAACGCCTTTCCAGCTTGGGTAAGCCGCCCGAACGCACGAATTTTCCGGCGGTTCCGAGCTGACAGGCGATAAACTCGAAGTCGATGCTCTCGTGTCAGGCTGGGGCCCTGGCCGGTTGCCTGAAGATCGGCACCTCTGTCCGGTCGACCAATGCCTCCACGCCCTCGGTCGGGACCTGGACGCCGAAGTTGAGCGCGGCGTCGATGTCGCCCTCCCAGACCTCGCGCGGCAGCTCGTACAGCAACTCGACCTCGTAGCCGTTCGGGTCGCGGATATAGAGGCTGTGCGTCATCCCATGTTCCACCCTGCGGTCGAATGGCACGCCGCGCTGTTGCAAGAACGCGAGCTGGCGGAGCCATGCCTCCCGGCTCGGCAACGCGATCGCGATATGGTTGATCGCCAGCGCCGGGCCGGCGGCGCCCGGATCGGGCGGCGGCGGGACATTCGGGTTCTCGATCAGCGCGACATCGTGGTGGTTGAGCCGGCCGCCATGATCGCCGCTGTAGAACCGCATCCGTGGCGGGTTGGGACGGCTCGGGCCGGGCTTCAGCTCGCCTACTTGCTGGAACCCAAGAAGCTCGGTCCAGAACCGGTGGGATTCCTCGAGGTCACGCACGTTGAGAACCAAATGGTTGATTCCCGACGGCGTCGTTGCCCGGCTCGAGGCGGCCGGTTCATCGGCGCTGGTGCTCGTCATCGGACCCTCCTGGCGCCGTTGCTGGCGCTTGTGAGTGAGATTAGAAACGAACACCGCCTGCCGCGCAACGGGAGCCAGGGCACGGAATGGAGCAACACGTAGGCAACAAGATGCAGGCGATGGACGGCGCCGCGCCGACCGGCGGGACCGGCAACGCGACCGATCGTTTCATCGACTACCACGTGCGCGAGGGCCGGGGCGATCGCCTCGCCTTTGTCGATCCGTGGCGCTCGCTTACCTACACGGGGTTGCGCACGGCGAGCGCGCAATTCGCCGCCTTCCTGCGCGATGACGGCATCGGGCGCGAGCGCCGGATCGCCCTGCTGCTACTGGACACGATCGACTTTCCTATCGCCTTCTGGGGCGCGCTCAGGGCCGGCGTGGTTCCGGTGCCGATCAACACCCTGCTCCCGCCAGATCTCGTGGGTTACATCCTGGCCGACAGCCGGGCGGAGGCGCTGGTAATCTCCGCCCCGCTCCTGCACCCGCTCCGCTCGGCGCTGAAACGCCTTCCCGCGCTGCGGCGGATCGTCGTCGCCGCCCCGGATGGTGGCGATCCCGGCACCCCGGCGGAAGCGCGCGAGACAAGCTTCTCGGACTTCATGGCGGGTGCGGCGCCGATGGCGGGCATGGTCGATGCCTCGGCCGACGAGGTGGCGTTCTGGCTTTATTCCTCCGGCTCGACTGGCGCGCCAAAGGGCACGCGCCATGTCCATGCGAGCCCCCAAGCGACCGCCGACACCTACGGCGCGCAAGTCCTTGGGATAAATTCCGACGACCTGATGTTCTCCGCCGCCAAGCTGTTCTTCGCCTATGGACTTGGCAACTCGATGACGTTCCCGATGTCGGTCGGGGCTTGCGCGGTGCTGCTGCCCGACCGGCCGACGCCCGATGCGGTGCTCGCGACCATGCGGCGCTTCCGCCCGACGCTGTTTGCCGGCGTGCCGACGCTTTACGCGGCGCTGCTCGCGCATCCCGGCCTGGATCGCGGCGCCGGGTCGGACCGGCTGCGCCGCTCGATCTCCGCCGGCGAGCCGCTGCCCGAGCATGTCGGCCGCCGCTGGCGCGAAACGGTGGGAACCGACATCCTCGACGGGCTCGGTTCGACCGAGATGCTGCACATCTTCCTCAGCAACCGACCAGACGACATCCGTTACGGCACCACCGGCAAGCCGGTTCCAGGATACGAGCTGCGCATTTTAGACGATGCCGGCCGGGAGGTCGCGGACGGTGTGGGGGGCGAGCTGGTCGTATGCGGGCCGAGCGCGGCCGACGGTTATTGGAACCAACGCCAGCGGTCCCGCCGAACTTTTCGCGGCGAGTGGACGCATACCGGCGATACTTACATCCGCGACGCCGAGGGCTACTACCGCTACTGCGGGCGCAGCGACGACATGCTGAAGGTGAGCGGCATCTGGGTCTCGCCGTTCGAGGTGGAGGAGGCGCTGATCAGCCATCCCGCGGTGCTGGAGACGGCGGTCGTCGGCCAGGCGGACCAGGACGGGCTGGTCAAGCCCAAGGCGTTCGTCGTCTTGCAGCAGGCGGCCAGGGATCAGGATCCGGCGGTATTGCGCGAACAACTCCAGGCGCATGTGAAGGAGCGGATCGGGGTCTGGAAATATCCGCGCTGGATCGAGTTGGTGGACGGGCTGCCGAAGACGGCGACGGGCAAGATCCAGCGCTACAAGCTGCGGGAGCCGTAACGGCTAGCCGTTCAATGACATTGCACCTACAATGGTCATGTAAATCTGCATTACTTCCTGGCAGGTCGTCCGATACCATTCATCACCGCCACCCGACACCTTGCGTCCATGGACTTCCAGCACGCTATGTATTGCCCGCTCAAGGCTGCGGCAGTGGTCCGTCTTGATAGTAAGGAAGAGTGCCGGTTTATCCGGCGTTCCTGTCGCGATCTGACTGGCAATGCGCTTGATGACGTCCCCCTCGCTTCGGCCAATCTTGAGCCGATCTGGCGCGCAGCGATACCCGTATGCATATACGAATTGACTGCCGCTTCCCGTTTCTTGCAATTCGGCTGTGTCTACCATTTGTTGCATTTCTCTAACAAGTTGGTCTGGATCGTCCGGTGGCGGTTCTGCGAAATGTAGGCCGCCTTGAACAAGCTGTTGCACGTCAACAGGGATTTCTGCCCCTTGGGTGACCTGATCTACCGTAAATCCATTTTGGGCTGCCTGACTTAAGACCTCAGCCATATAGCGCGCAAATTTACTTTTGTTATCCTCATCGTCGGTGCTTCTGAAACTAGATAGCGCCTTCGTATATTTGGCCCGCTGACCGGCAAGTTTATTCGACATCATAGCCACCGTGTTGTTCGCGGGCAAAAGGGTATGCCTGCCGTGTTTCCAGATGCCTAACCGCAGCCATGCTTGGGCGATACCGCCGCGTACGACATCCGGGCATGGTTCGGAAGTGTGGGTATTGTCCCCGAGCCGACACGCTTATACTGCGGACCGGAGGGGAGAGCCGCATGTCCCGCATCGACTTCCAGACCGATCCCGGCCGCTACCGTCATTGGCGGCTGACCATCGAGGCCCCCATCGCCACGCTCACCCTGGACGTCGATCCCGCCGCGAGTCTGTTCGAGGGCTGCGAGCTGAAATTGAACTCCTACGACCTCGGTGTTGACATCGAGCTGGCGGACGCGGTGCAGCGTTTGCGGTTCGAGCATCCGCAAGTGCGCGTCGTGGTGCTCCGCTCCGGCAAGGAAGGCGTGTTCTGCGCGGGTGCCAATATCCGGATGCTGGGCAAGGCGTCGCACGGCCATAAGGTGAATTTCTGCAAGTTCACCAACGAGACCCGGCTCGCGATCGAGGATGCCTCCGCCCATTCCGGGCAACGTTACCTCGCCGCGGTCAGCGGCACGGCGGCCGGCGGCGGCTACGAGCTGGCCGAGACCTGCGACTGGATCATGCTGATCGACGATCGCCGCTCCTCGGTGTCGTTGCCGGAAGTGCCGCTGCTCGCCGTGCTGCCGGGCACTGGCGGGCTCACGAGGCTGACCGACAAGCGCATGGTGCGCCGCGACCGCGCCGACGTGTTTTGCGCCGCCGAGGAAGGCGCGCGGGGCCGCCGCGCGGTCGAATGGCGGCTGGTCGATGAGGCGGTGCCGCCTTCGGCGTGGGAGGCGAAAGTACGCGAGCGCGCGCTCGCGATGGCCGAGGGCTCCGACCGTCCGGCCAAGGCTCGGGGTGTCGCGCTCACGCCGCTGGAGCGGAGCTTCACCGACGAAGCCGTGCTCTATCCGCATTTGCGCGTGACATTGGATCGCGCGCGGCGACGGGCCGGCATCACCGTGCTCGGCCCTTCGGAACTGCCGACCGGCCTCGCCGGCATCCATGCGGCTGGCGCGGGGTTCTGGCCGCTCGCCGTCGCGCGCGAGTTGGACGACTCGCTCCTGCATCTGCGTTTCAACGAGCCGGAGCTTGGTCTGGTCGAACTCCGTTCCGAAGGAAACGCAGGGGCGGTGCTGGCCGCCGATGCGCTGCTGGAGGCGCACAAGGATGAGTGGCTGGTACGCGAAATCAGGCTGCTGCTCAAACGCGTGCTAAAGCGCCTGGACATGACCTCGCGCAGCCTGATCGCGCTGATCGAGCCGGGCAGTTGCTTCGCCGGCACCCTGGCCGAGTTGGCCTTCGCCGCCGATCGCTCGGTGATGCTCGCGGGGGTGCGCGCGGGCGACAATCGAGGCCCGGCGACGCTGCTTGTGTCTCCGCTGAACTTCGGCGCCTACCCGATGGGCAACGGCCTCACCCGATTGAGCACGCGCTTCCTGGGCGAGCCCGATAGCCTCGAGCGCGCCCGCGCGCGCGCCGGCGTGGCGCTGGAGGCCGAGGAAGCGGAGGCGTTGGGGCTGGTGACGTTCGCCTACGACGATACCGATTGGGACGACGAGGTGCGGCTGATGGAACAGGAGCGCGGGTCGTTCTCGCCCGATGCGCTGACCGGGATGGAGGCCAATCTGCGCTTCGCCGGCCCCGAGACGATGGAGACGCGCATTTTCGGCCGGCTCACGGCGTGGCAGAACTGGATCTTCCAGCGCCCCAACGCGGTCGGCGAGGAGGGTGCGCTGAAACGCTACGGCAGCGGCGTGCGGCCGAGCTTCGATCCCGAGCGCGTGTGAGGAGGCAGCGATGCCCGACGGCATGACGGTGGACTATAACGGGCTGATCCCGAACAACGTCGGCCTGAACGATGACGCCCGCGTGCGCAAGGCGCTGGAGACCTGGCATCCCGGTTATATCGACTGGTGGAAGGCGATGGGTCCGGAGGGATTCCAGGCCAATCCGGTGTATCTGCGCACCGCCATCGGGGTCGATCCCCAGGGCTGGGCCAAGTTCGGCTTCGTGCGGATGCCGGAATACAAATGGGGCATTCTGCTCGCCCCCGCGGTTGCGGGCCGAACGATCCCGTTCGGCGCGCATAAGGGCGAGCCCGCCTGGCAGGAGGTGCCGGGCGAGTACCGCGCCATGCTGCGCCGGCTGCTGGTGATCCAGGGCGACACCGAGCCCGCCTCCGTCGAGCAGCAGCGCCATCTCGGGGCCACCGCGCCCTCGCTCTACGACATGCGCAACTTGTTCCAGGTGAACGTCGAGGAGGGCCGCCATCTCTGGGCTATGGTGTACTTGCTGCAAAAATACTTCGGCCGGGACGGGCGCGAAGAGGCTGAGGAATTGCTCCGCCGCCGCTCCGGGGACGCGGACAGCCCGCGGATGCTGGGCGCATTCAACGAAGCCACGCCCGACTGGCTCTCGTTCTTCATGTTCACCACATTCACCGACCGCGACGGCAAGATGCAGTTGGAGGCGCTGGCGCAGTCGGGCTTCGATCCGCTGTCGCGCACCTGCCGCTTCATGCTGACCGAAGAGGCGCACCACATGTTTGTGGGCGTGACCGGCGTGGCAAGGATCGTCGAGCGCACGTGCCAGGCGATGCGCGAGGCCGGCATCGACGACCCCACTGAAATCGCGCGAGTGCGCGCGTTGGGCGTGATCGACCTGCCGACCATCCAGAAAAAGGCGAACCTGCATTTCTCGCTGACGCTGGACTTGTTTGGCAACGAGATCAGCACCAACGCGGCCAATTCCTTCAACGCGAGCCTGAAGGGCCGCTACCGCGAGGACCGGCTGACCGACGATCACCAGCTCATGTCCGGAATCTACCCGGTGCTGCGGCTCAAGGACGGCGCGATCGTTCAGGAGAATGTCGCCGCGCTCTCCTCGCTCAACATGCGTTTGCGGGACGATTTCGTGGCCGAGGCCGGGAGCGGTGTGGAGCGGTGGAACCGGGTGATCGAGGCCGCGAACATCCCGTTCCGGCTCGCCTTGCCGCATGTCGCCTTCAATCGCCGCATCGGGGAGTTCGCCGCGTGCCATGCCGACCCGAGCGGGCAATTGCTGAGCGCCGATGAATGGCAGCGGCGACAAGACGAGTTCCTGCCGACCTCCGATGATGGCATGTTCATTGCCAGCCTGATGAGGCCAGTGCGCGAACCGGGCGCCTACGCCTCCTGGATCGCGCCGCCCAAGGTTGGAATCGACAACAAGCCGGGGGATTTCGAGTACGTGCGGCTGCACGATTAGGCACGATGCCGGCACTCTGCCGCGATTGCCTGGCCGCCCCCGGCGAACCATCCTCTACAAACTGCCCGGCCTGCGGCGGCGCGCGCATCCTCGCTCACCCCGAACTTTTCAGCCTCACCATCGCCCATATCGACTGCGACGCGTTCTATGCGAGCGTCGAGAAGCGTGACCGCCCGGAACTCGCCGACCAGCCCGTAATCGTCGGGGGCGGTGTGCGGGGCGTCGTCACTGCCGCCTGCTACATCGCCCGGCGCTACGGCGTGCGCAGCGCCATGCCGATGTTCAAGGCGCGCAAGGCCTGCCCCGACGCGGTGGTGATCCGCCCCGATTTCGGCAAATATGTAACGGCCTCGCGCGAGGTCCGCGCGTTGATGATGCGGCTCACCCCACTCGTCCAACCGCTCTCGATAGACGAGGCCGTGCTCGACCTGGCCCGCACCGAGGCACTCCATGGGGCGCCCGGCGCGACCGTCCTGGCCCGCTTCGCGCTCGACGTCGAGCGCGCGGTCGGCATTACTGTCTCCATCGGCCTGGCCTCCAATCGCCTGCTCGCCAAGATCGCCGCCGGGCGCGACAAACCGCGCGGCTTCGCCGTGATCGGCGCGGCTCAGGCGCAACACCTCCTTTCCTCGGAACCCGTGCGCGCTCTCCCCGGCATCGGCCCGGCGCTTGCGCGGCGCCTCGCCACGCGTGGCATCACCACGCTGTTCGACCTCCAGGCGCTGGATGACCAGGGCGCGCGCCGCTGCCTGGGCGAGGACGGACCCGCGCTGGCCCGCCGCGCTCGTGGCGAAGACGCGCGCAGGGTCGATCCCGTGCGCGGAGCCAAGTCGATCAGCGCCGAGACAACCTTCGACACCGACCTCAGCCGCCCAGAAGACCTCGAACGGCCGCTCTGGCATCTGTCGGAGAAGCTTGGGCGTCGGCTCAGGGAACACGAACTCGCGGCCGGCGGCGTGGTACTGAAGCTGAAGACCAGCAGCTTCATCACCCGCACCCGCGCCGCCCGGCTCTCAAGCGCGACCGTGCTCCCCGATCGCCTGTTCGAAGCCGCCCAGATGCTGTTGCGCCGCGAGGCGACCGGCACTGCATTCCGCCTGATCGGCATCGGCGCCCAGCCGCTCGTGTCCCGCGCCGAAGCCGATCAGGGCGATCTGGGGGACATGCGAACTCCGCGCCTCGCCTCGCTCCAGGGGGCCGTCGATGTGCTGCGCGGGCGTTTCGGCGATGCCATCATCACGCGCGGGCGGGGGCTGAAACCGTAGGTCGCCGGGAGTCCGTCAAATCACCCCCTTGGCACGCAATTCGGCCAGCGCGCCGGCATCGAGCCCGAGCCGGGAACCGAGCACCCGATCGGTATGCTCGCCCAGCAGCGGCGGCGGGATGCGGTAGTCGGCTGGGGTTTCGGACAGCCGCACCGGGTTGGCGATCACCTTCACGGTCTGGCCGGAGCCGTGCGCCATTTCCACCACCACCCCGCGCGCCCGCACCTGCGGATCGGTGAACACCTCCGAAAGCTTATTGATGGGCCCGCAACCGATCTTCAGCGCCTCCAGCCGCTCCACCCACCAGCCGGTCGGGTGCTGACGCATCACCGGCGTGAGTGTGTCGGTCACGAGCTGACGGTTCTGCACCCGCGCGGCGTTGGTGGCGAAGCGTGCGTCCTCCAAAAGATGGTTCAGCTCGAAACTTTCGCAGAACCGCTTGAAGGTCGGGTCATTGCCGATCGACAGTACGATGTACCCGTCAGCAGTCCGGAACACCTGATAGGGCACGATGTTTGGGTGCTGGTTGCCGAGTCGCGGCGGGTTCTCGCCGGTCGCGAGATAGTTCATTCCCTGGTTGGCGAGCCATGCCACGTGCGTATCCAACATGCCGATATCGATCTGCTGGCCTTGCCCGGTCGCGTCTCGGTGACGCAGGGCGGCGAGGACGCCGATGCAGCCATAGAGGCCGGCGAACAGGTCGGCGACCGGCACGCCCACCTTCTGCGGCAGGCCGTCGGGCTCGCCGGTGAGGCTCATCACCCCGCCCATGGCCTGAACCAAGCTGTCATAGCCGGGGCGCGGAGAATAGGGGCCGGTCTGGCCGAAGCCGGTGATCGAGCAATAGATCAGGCGCGGGAACCTGGCATGGAGCTGCTCATAGCCCAGCCCATACCGGGCCAGCGCACCCACCTTGAAGTTCTCCACCAATATGTCGGACTGCGCGATCAGTCTTACCGCGATCTCCTGGCCCTCGGGCTTGGCGATGTCGAGCGTCACTGAGCGTTTGTTGCGGTTGACGCCGACGAAATAGGCGCTTTCCCCGGTGCCGGGCATCCTCGGCGGAGCGAAGCCCCGCGTGTCGTCGCCGGCGTCCGGCCGCTCGATCTTGATCACGTCGGCCCCGAGATCGGCCAGCATCTGCGCGCAGGTCGGGCCCGCCAGCACGCGGGTCAGGTCGAAAACGCGCAGACCCTTCAGAGGGCCGGACGGAGGCGGCTCGGGTTCGCTCATGCGTCGCTCCAGCGTGCCGGCACGGCCGGGAAGATCTGGGCGGAACATGACGGGCCGCCTCACCTTTCGGCAAGAGGGGTAAGGCTGCGGGCGAGCTAGACGGGCGGGCGCATCATCGCGGCAATCCAGAACGGCGGAGCGGCATAGAACGGCACCATGCATATGAGTTGGGCCGCGAAACAGGCGGCGAGCACATATTCGAACGTGCCCCATCCGCTGCGGCCAGGCGTGCCCACTGCTCGCCGTATCGGTGGCGACGGCTGGCGCATGTGAGGCGCGGCATTCAATCGGTTGCTCACGAAGTGCTCCTAGAACACATGACGATCTGATGATAAAACGCTCGCCTTTCTGAACAGTTTTGCTTCTGGCAAAAGCTTGATGCCGACGCGCCGCCCAACGGCGGCAGATATCGGAGCGCCGGATACGGCGGCGGCGGCGATCGCGCACGCAAGCACGACCGGCGGCGCCGAGCGGGTTCCGCACAGTGCCGAAGCCCTTCCCGCTTTGCCAGGGCCGCGACGGCAAGGGCGAGGTTCGCGCCCACCATCCACGTCTCAACCGCGAGCCGGGCCTCGACACCGGCGAGTTGGCTTTTATTGGCGACGACCTCCTCGGCCGCTTCGCGCGTCTGTCGCCCGGCGTGTTGCCGGCGCGCAGCGCGTCGTACAGGCTGCCCTGCTTGCGAGCAGGTGGTGGCCAGCGCGATTGGCGTCCATGATCGAGGGGATAGGAGGGAAGCCCGGGATGCCCGATGACTCTGGCCTGAACCTGGTCGGCCCGCCGGCGGCCCATGCAGTCAGCATCGAGGGGCGTGCCTCGTGGGTCGCGGCAGGCGTGACCTTGGCGATCCTCTCGATCGCCTATGGCGCACAGCTTCTGGTGGTGGTCGGGCTGAGGACGATGGAGTCGGATCTCGGCATCGCGCGCTCGACCTTGGCGCTGGCGGGCGCGTTCGTCTGGATCGGCACCGGGCTTGGCGGCATCGGCATGGGCTGGCTCGCCGACCGCATCGGGATGCGCGCATGTGCCGCGATCGGCGCCACGATGGTCGCCGCCGGGCTTGCGCTCTCGGCCACCGGGCAGCTATGGGCGATTCTCGTCGGTCATGGCGTGCTGATCGGTGTTCTGGGCATGGGCGCGCTCTATCCGCCGCTGGTGACGTATGTGAGCCGCTGGTTCGACCGCCGACGAGGCACCGCGATCGCGCTGATCTCTTCTGGCCAATACGTCGCGGGTGTCGTTTGGCCGGCGCTGTTCGAGGCCGCGATCGTGCGGCTGGGTTGGCGGACCACGATGCTTGGCTTCGCGGCGGTGGTGCTGGGCGCGGTGCTGCCAATGGCGGTGCTGTTCCTGCGTCCCGCGCCCGAGGCCGCGTTAGCGGACGCGCCTATCCGGCGGAGTGCGGCGAAGCGCGCGCCGGTCCTCGGGCTGCCAGCAAATACGGTTCAGATGATGATCTGTCTCGCTGGTGTTTGCTGCTGCGTGCCGATGTCGATCCCCTCCTCGCACCTGGTGGCCTATTGCGGCGATATCGGGATCGGGGCGGCAAGCGGCGCGGCGATGCTCTCGGTGCTGTTGGGTTGCGCCTTCGTCAGCCGCCAGTTCTGGGGCCTGTTCGCCGACCGATACGGCGGGCTCAGCACGGTGCTGGCAGGATCGGCCTGCCAAGCGGTGGCGATCGCGACCTTTCTGCTGACCCAGAGCGAGGCCGGGCTGTTCGCCGTTTCGGCTGCGTTCGGGCTCGGCTTCTCGGGCATCATCCCCGGCTATGTGCTGGCGATCCGCGAGCTGTTCCCGCCGGCCGAAGCATCCTGGCGGGTGCCGCTGGTGCTGTTCACCTCGATGGGCGGGATGGCGTTCGGGAGCTGGTTCGCCGGGGCGCTGTACGATCACTTCGGCTACTACGCGCCGGCCTTCGGGACGGGGGTGTTGTTCAATCTCGCGAATTTGACCATCGTCGGGTTCCTGGTGGCGCGGCAGCGGAGCTGGCGTGGCGGCCGGCTCGCGGTGGCGTAGCCCGACGGACGAAGGGGATGGCCGTCATCGGCCTCCGCCCGCAAGAGGACGAAGAAACGCTCAATGCGCCAGGTCATTAAGCTGGAGCATAGCTAGCAGTAGCGAGCTGACGATCCCGGCGACCGCGGCGCCCATCAGGATGGTGATCGCCGGGACCAGCAGCGAAACAAGGCGCTGCACGCCAAGTCGGGTCTTCTCCTCGTGAATATCGGCCGCGCGCAGGGCCATCAGGCCGAGCTGGGCGTTCTCCTCGCCGAGACGCAGCAGATAAGTCGTGCGCACCGGGAACACCGATGCCTCGGCGAGCCGCCCCGACAATCCCGCGCCGTCCCTAACGCTCGTTGTCGCGCGCTCCACCGCGCCGACGGCGGCACTGTTGCCGATCACGTCGCGCACGGTGCCGAGTGCCGAGATCAGCGGAACGTCATTGACCAGCAGCGTCCCGAGCGTGCGCGTGAAGCGTGCCGCCGCGATCTCGCGCGCCAGCGGGCCGATCACGGGAAGGCGCAGCAGCAGGCGGTCGGCCCAGAGCCGGGGCCCGGGGCGGGCAAGCATCTGCCGCGCCATGATCACGAGCAGCACGAGCAGGACCAACGCCACCAGGCCGTACGCGGAAACCGCATCCCCCGCCGCCAGCAGAAAGCGTGTGGAGGTCGGCATCTGCACCCCGTTCTGCTCGAACAGGGGGGCGAACTGGGGCAGCACCTTGGTCAGCATGAGCACGACCGAGCCCATGGCGGCAACCAGCAACAGCGCCGGGTAGATCATCGCCGACTGCACGGTGGCCGCCAGGCTGCGCTGGCGCTCCAGCACCTCCGCCAATCGTTCCAGGGTTGGGCCGAGCCGCCCCCCCGACTCCCCGGCGCGGATCATGCCGATATAGAGCCGGGTGAAGCTTCGCGGGAATTGCGCCAGGGCGGAGGCAAGCGGGCTGCCGTCACGTACCGCGTCGCGCAGCCGCTCCATCACGCGACGTGCGCGGGTGCTCGGCGCCGTCTCCACCAGGAAGCGGAACGCTCGATCGAGGTCCTGCCCGGCGGTCAGCATGACCGCAAGCTCGCGGGTCATGTTGGCGACCTCCTGGCGCGAGAGGCCGGCGCGGCCGAATTGCGCGTTGAGCACGCCGGAGAGGAAGGAACCGCCGCTATCCGGCTCGGCGCGAACCGGGATGCTGCCCGCGCGCCGCAGCCGCTCCACCACGGCTGCTTCGCTGGCGGCGTCCATGACGCCGCGCGTGACCTCTCCGGTGCGTCCAATCGCGGTGTAGCGGAAGGCCGGCATCGTCCTCAGCCCTCGACCCGGATGCTGCGGGCCAGTTCCTCCAGCGTGGTCGTGCCGGCCAACGCCGCCCGCAGCCCGGACTGGAACATCGGCTCCATCCCCGCCGCGACCGCGGCGCGTTCGATCTCGTTCTGCTCGGCGCGGGCGAACAGCAGGTGCTCGATCTCCGCGTTCGGCTCCAGGAACTCGGCGACCGCGAGCCGACCACGATAGCCGGTTTGTCGGCAATGCGCGCAGCCGACCGGGTGCCAGAGGGTGATCGGTCGGCCCTCAGTGAGGCGCTCCAGGGCGAAGCGGCGCACCAGCTCGGGAGCTGCCGGCTGCTCGCGCCGGCACTCCATGCAGAGCCGGCGCACCAGGCGCTGAGCCAGCACGCCGCGCAGCACGGCGGTGACGAGATAATCCTCCAGCCCCATGTCGCGCAGGCGCGTGATGGTCGCGGCGGCCGAGTTGGTGTGCAAGGTCGAGAGCACGAGATGCCCGGTCAAGGCGGCCTGAACGGCGATCTGGGCGGTCTCCAGGTCGCGGATCTCGCCCACCATGATCACGTCGGGGTCTTGGCGCAGGATCGAGCGCAGCAGGGTCGCGAAGGTCAGTCCGATCTGCGGCCGGACCTGGATCTGGTTGATCCCGGTCAGCTGGTACTCGATCGGGTCTTCCACCGTGACGATCTTGCGGGTGACGGCGTTGAGCCCGAGCAGGCCGGTGTAGAGGGTCGTGGTCTTGCCGCTGCCGGTGGGGCCGGTCACGAGCACGATCCCATTCGGCAGGTTCAGCGCGGAGTTGATCCGCGCGATGACTGGCGGGGTGAGGCCAAGC
Source organism: uncultured Pseudomonadota bacterium (assembly GCA_963849305.1). Classification (GTDB taxonomy): domain Bacteria; phylum Pseudomonadota; class Alphaproteobacteria; order Acetobacterales; family Acetobacteraceae; genus CAWKGV01. The sequence goes on along the minus strand of CAWKGV010000006.1, from coordinate 45,040 downwards.
TCCACGAAATCGAGTGTCACCGCGCTGCGATCGAGCACGCGCAGCACCACCGTCTCGCCATGCAAGGTGGGGATCGTGGAGACGCGGAAGTCGGTTTCGGTGCCGCGCACAGCGAGCTTGATCCGCCCGTCCTGCGGCAGCCGGCGCTCGGCGATGTCGAGCCGCGCCATGATCTTGATGCGCGAGACGATCGCGGGCGTCAGACGCGCCGAGGGGCTGTCGGCCTCATGCAAAACGCCGTCGTAGCGGTAGCGGACGCGCAGTCGGTCCTCGAACGGCTCTATGTGGATGTCGGAGGCCAGCGTTTCCACGGCGCGCGCGATGATCTGGTTGACCAGCCGGATGACTGGCGCCTCGCTGGCCAGATCCTTGAGCCGTTCTGCGTCTTCCTCGAGCGGTTCGCCGGTGGCGGAGTTGTCCTGGCCGCTCCCCTCGGATGAATCGTCCTCGCGGTAGAGCCGTTGAATGGCGGCTTCCAGCTCGATCGGGACACCGATTTCGACCTCGACCCGCCGGCCGGTCGCGGCGGCGATCGCCGAGGGCGTGAACGGATCGAGCGGATCGGCGAGCGCGACCGTCACCGTTCCCTCGCCGAGCGCCACCGGCACAGCGCGGACACCGCGCAGGAACCGGGCCGGCAACACGTCGGCAAGCAGCGGCTCGGCGCCGGGGTAGCGGTCCGGCCCGGCCAGCCTGAGCCCGAGCAGCATCGCGAAGGTCTGGGCCAGCCCGCGTTCGCTCACCAGCCCCAGTTGCAGCAGCACCGCGTCCAGCCGCTGCCCGGTTTCGGTAGCGACACGCTGGCCGCGCTCGATGGTGCGCGCGTCGCATTGCCCGGCCTCCACCAGCAGCGCCGCGAGCCGGTCGATCGCCGCTTGCCCTTCCAGCCTCTCCCGCGCGACCGCCGGTTCCGTTAGGCCGTCCATTGTCTTAGCGGCTCCGCTCGTGGCACATGCTGGCATCCCCTCGGCGATCGGCCCTCAGGAGTCTTGCGTTGCCTTCGTGGATGTGGCCGACAATTCTGGCACCGTTCGTGGGCAGCTTCCTAGGGGTCGTGATCCGGCGGCTCCCGGCCGGCGAGGCGATGTTCGCGGGGCGCTCCCGCTGTCCGTCCTGCCGCCAGCCGATCGCGCCGTGGGATATGGTGCCGCTCGCGAGCTATGCATGGCTGCGCGGGCGCTGCCGGGCCTGCGGCGACCGGATCGGCCGGTTTCATCCGGCGGTGGAGCTGGCCGCGCTGGCGGTGCCGCTCAGTGCCGGGCTCGTCGGCATCGAACCGCCCTGGCTGTGGGTCGGCTGCGGGTTCGGCTGGGCGCTGCTGGCGCTCGGGTGGATCGACTGGGAGTGCTTCCGCCTGCCGGACGAGCTGACGTTGCCGCTGGTGCTCGCGGGCCTAATCGTCACCTGGAGGTTGGCGCCGGACGCGCTTGCCGACCACGCGCTCGCTGCGGTGAGCGGCTATGCGGGGCTGCGATTGTTGAATGCGGTCTATCGGGCGTTGCGGGGGCGGGACGGGCTGGGCCAGGGGGATGCCAAGCTGCTGGCCGCCGCCGGCGCCTGGCTCGGGCTGCTGGCATTGCCGATCGTGCTGTGGGCGGCGGCGGTTGGTGGCCTGGCGGCTGCGGCCGTGATGCGGCTGCGTGGGTCGCCTGTGAAGCTGCTGACCCCGGTGCCGTTCGGGGCGTGCCTGGCACTCGCCATGTGGCTTACTTGGCTCTACATCGGTTACATGTAACCGGAATTGGAGTGGAGGCTAACCGGGCCGCGATCTCCGATCAGGGGTGCGGTTGAGGCGCCGGGAAGTCTAGACGATTGCTGACGTTTCGCACTATTCGGGCAAGCCGAGACCTGCCGTCATCGTCCAGGACGATCGGTTCGACGCAACCAACTCCATGACCGTTTGCCTGGCTATTGAGCCGATCGATAGCAACGGGTTACAGGCCGCCTGCCGGTTGATGGTGGAGGCGAAGCTGGATACTCGGATTAGCCGTCTATCCGATCGGGACATCGTGCAACTGAACCGCGCCATTCTCGTCTTTCTGGGAGTGGCCGGTCCAATCGCAGACGGGGAGTCCGCGCCGGCAGTCACGGGACGTCATCAATCAGCCGATACCCCACCCCCGGCTCCGTAACTAACAGACCGCCTGCCGCGGCTCCGAGCTTCTGGCGCAGATGGCCGACATAGACCCGGAGATACTGCACGTCCTCGGCATGGGCCGGTCCCCATACCGCCGTCAGGAGCTGGCCGTGCGTCAGCACGCGCCCGGCGTTCCTCGCCAGCAGTGCCAAGCAGCTCGTATTCCCGTGGGCTCAACGTGATCGGTTCGCCGTCCACCCGGACCAGGCGGCGGTCGAGGTCCACGTCCAGCTTGCCATTCCGGAACATGCCCGGCCCGCCTTCGCGAACCGAGCGTGACCGCAAGGCGGCTCGGACCCGGGCCAGCAATTCGCCGACATCGAACGGCTTCTCGACATAGTCGTTCGCCCCGTTGTCGAGCGCCGTGATCTTCTCGGCGGGCCGGTCGCGCGCGGACAATACGATGATCGGCGCGGCCGTGAACGCCCGTATCCGCCGCAGCACCTCCTGCCCGTCCAGGTCCGGCAGCCCGAGATCAAGCAGGATCAGCGAAGGCGCCCGAGAGGCCGCCAGCCGCAGCGCCTCGGCGCCGGTGTCGGCGCGCAGCACCGCGTAGTCCGAGGTTTCGAGAACCGGCCGCAGGAAGCGGTGGATTTGCGGCTCGTCGTCGATCACGAGAACGGTCTCGCCAGTCACAGGCGCCGCCGGAAGCCGGATGTGGATCACGGTCCCCGGGGAGCCGTCGCGCGGCGCGTCCGGTCGGGGGCTCTGGGCTTCGATATCGCCCCCCATTGCCTCGACCAGCCCGCGCGCGATGGCGAGGCCCAACCCGGTGCCGGGCACCGTGCGGTCGCCGCGCCAAGCTCGATAAAGACTGTCGAACACATGCGGCAGGTCCTCGGGCGAGATGCCCACCCCCTCATCGGCGATCGAGAGTCGCACGCGCCGGTCGGATGACGTGGCGCCGATCCGGATCAGCCCTTCGGCCGGGCCGAATTTCAGCGCGTTCTCCAGCACGTTGACCAACACCTGTTCCAGCAGCGCGGGATCGGCGTGCACCGCGGGGAGGTCCGGCGGGAGGTCGAGTGCCACCTGCCATAATCCGGGCACGCGCGGGATGGCGGCCTCCACGGCGGCGGCAACGTCCACGCGCTCGAGAACGGGCGACAGCTCGCCCGTTTCCAGCCGCGTCATCTCGGTGATGTTGGCGAGAAACCGGGTCATCCGGATCGTGTCCTGCTCGATGCTGGCGAGCAGATCGGAGCGTGCATCCGGCGACAGTTTCTCCCAGGCCGCGCGCAGCGTGCCGGCCGCGCCGCGAATGCCGGTTAGCGGCGTGCGCAGGTCGTGCGAAAGCGAATTGAGCAGCGCCGTGCGCAGCTTCTGCGTCTCCGCCTGCGCCTCGCTGCGCGCCGCCTCGACGGCGAGCCGAACCCGCTCGATCGCGGCGGCCGCTTGGTCGGCCAAGGCGGCCAAGGCCTGAAGCTGAGGGTCCGCAAGCGCCTCCTCGGCGCGCACCCCGAGCACGCCGAGAATTCCACGCACCGTCCGCATCGGCAGGAATCGCCAGTCGGCCGAGGGCAGGGTGCTGGTGCCGCGGCCGGTTTGCTCCTGCCGGGCGAAGGCCCAACGCGCGGCCGCCCAATTCCCCTCGTCCATGCTGGCGACCGTCGGCGCCGCCGCCCGGATGTCGAGATCGTCGGGCTGGGGCATCAGCACGGCCGCGCGGCCGGCGATGCCGGCGGCTTCGCCCGCCACTTCCTCCAGCAAGTCGGTCTCGTTGACCGGGGCGCCGAGGCGCCGGGCGAAGGCGGAGATCCGGCGAAGGTTTTCGATGCGCCCTTGTGCTGCCCGCGCTTCGGAGCGCAGGCGGCTCCCCAGCCACCCGGTGGCCGCCGCGACCCCGGCGAACACGAAGATCGCGACGACATCTCGAGGCTGATCGATGGTCAATTGATAGATCGGCGGGATGAAGAAGAAGTTCCAACACAGAAAACCAAGCGCGGCGGCGTAGAGCGCCGTTCCGAGGCCGTAGAGCAACGCCGCTCCGACCACCGCGGCCAGGAACAGCATCCCGAGCGCCTCGTGCTGAAGCCAGGCGTGAAGGATCTCGCCCAAGGCGATCACCCCGACAACCATCATCGTCGCGACGACCCACGGGAGCCAGCGGCCCGAGAGCGAAGGACGCCGCCGCCGTTGCACCGGCGCCGCCTGCCCAGGGCGGGGCACGACGTGGAGCACGAACTCGCCGCCCTCCCGGATCAGATTGCCCGCCAGTGTTCGGCCGAACATCCGACGCCAGACTGGCGGCCGACCCCGGCCGATGACGATATGCGTGACGTTGCGCGCCCGCGCCACATCCAGCGTCGCGCGCACGAGATCGGTTCCGGCACGGACCTCCGCCTCGGCGCCTAGTTGCGAGGCCATCTCCAGCGCATGGCGAACCTCCTCCGTTTTGCCAGGCCGCTCGACATGCAATGCAATCCAGGGAGCCCTCAGCGCCTCGGCGAGCCGCTTCGCCTGTCGCACCACCGCTTCGGCCGTGGCTTCGGCGCCGACCAGCGCCAGCACACGCTCGCCCGCGGGCCACGGCCCGGCGATCGCCTTTTGGCGCATGTAGTCGCGAACGTCGCGATCGACCCGCTGTGCCGCTTGCCGCAGACCGATCTCGCGCAACGCGGCCAGGTTGCCCTCGCGGAAGAAACTATCGAGCGCCCGTCTGGCCACGTCGGGCCGATAGATGCGGCCTTCCTGCAGTCGGGTACGCAGTTCCGCCGGGGAGAGATCGATGAACTCGATCTCGTCGGCCATCTCCAGCACTCGGTCGGGCAGCGTCTCGGTGACGCGGATGCCGGTGATGCGGGCAACGTCGTCGTTCAGGCTTTCGAGGTGCTGGACATTGAGCGTGGCCCAGACGTCGATGCCGGCCTCCAGCAACTCGGCCACGTCTTCCCAGCGTTTGTGGTGACGACTGCCAGGCGCGTTGGTGTGGGCCAGCTCATCGACCAGCAGCAGGGAGGGACGGCGGGCCAACGCCGCATCGACATCGAACTCTTCCAATATCTGGCCGCGATAGGCCACCTGCTTGCGCGGCAGCACCGGTAGATCGCCGATCTGGGCCTCGGTCTCCGCCCGCCCGTGGGATTCCACCACGCCGATCAGCACGTCCTTGCCCTCGGCCTTCAGGCGTCGAGCGGCGACCAGCATTTCCCAGGTCTTGCCCACGCCGGGCGCGGCACCGAGGAACACCTTCAGCCGACCTTTGCCCTCGCGGGCGGCGGCGATCAACAGGGCGTCCGGATCGGGGCGCGCGTCCTCTGGCTGCATTCCCCCTTATAACGTAACTTCGAGCCGCCTCTATCGGGTCGCGGGGCTCCCGGCCGGGGAACCCGACTTTGTCAGAGCGTCGAGCGCCATGTTGAGTTCCAGCACGTTGACCCGGGGCTCGCCGATGAAGCCGAGCGTCCGGCCAGAGGTGTGCGCGCTCGATCAGCTGTGTTAGCTGATCTTCGGGGATGTTCCGCGCCTTTGCCACACGCAGCACCTGGTCACGTGCGTTCTGGGGCGAGATGTCGGGGTCGAGCCCGGAGCCCGACGAGGTCACCGCATCCGCCGGCACTGGCCGAGACTTAAATGCCGCGAGATCGCCTTTCACCCGATCGATCAGTGCCTTTGATGTCGGAGCAAGGTTCGATGCGCCGGACTCGCTCGCGTCATAGGGGGTCGGAACGGTCTTCGACGGATCCTTCGGGTCGGTGCCGGTGAGGGCGGACGGGCGCGGATGGAAGTAGCGATCTTCGGTGAAGTTCTGGCCGATCAGCGCCGAGCCAACGGGCTGGCCGTTCACCCGGATCAGGCTGCCGTCGGCCCGATAGGGGAGCGCCACGGTGAAGATGCCGCTGAGCGCGACGGGGAAGATGCCGCCGAGCACGATCGTGAACAGCACGATCAGCGAGACGGCGGGCCGCAGATGCGAGCGCATGGATGCGTACCTTTCAAACGAAGATGCCGAGGCCGGTCAGGACCATGTCGATCAGCTTGATGCCGATGAACGGCGCGATAATCCCGCCCACCCCGTAGATCAGCAGGTTGCGCCGCAGCAGCGCGGCGGCGCCGATGGCCCGGAAGCGCACGCCACGAAGCGCGAGCGGCACCAGGGCCACGATGATGATCGCGTTGAAGATCACCGCGGACATGATGGCGCTTTCCGGCGTGGAGAGCCGCATGACGTTCAGCGCCCCCAGCTCTGGATAAGTCGCGACGAAGATCGCCGGCAGGATCGCGAAGTATTTCGAGATGTCGTTGGCGATGCTGAACGTCGTCAGCGAGCCGCGGGTGATGAGCAACTGCTTGCCGATCTCCACGATCTCGATGAGCTTCGTCGGATCGCTGTCGAGATCGACCATGTTGCCGGCCTCGCGCGCGGCTTGGGTGCCGGTCTGCATGGCCACGCCCACGTCGGCCTGGGCGAGCGCCGGCGCGTCGTTGGTGCCGTCGCCGCACATCGCGACCAGCCGGCCCTCCAACTGCGCCTTGCGGATGTAGCCGAGCTTGTCCTGCGGCGTCGCCTCGGCGATGAAGTCGTCCACGCCGGCCTCGGTGGCGATGGCCGCGGCCGTCACCCGGTTGTCGCCGGTCACCATCACGGTGCGAATGCCCATCCGGCGGAGCGCATCGAAACGCTCGCGGATGCCTGGCTTAACGATGTCCTTGAGTTCGATCACGCCCATCAGCTCGTCCGTCGCGCGCCACCGCGAGCGGCGTGCCGCCGGATCGCGCGATGCGATCCACGGCTTGGGTGAAGGCGGCGGGCGGGCTCGACTGGCTGGCAATCGTCAGGATCGCATCCACCGCGCCCTTCCGAAAGGACGCGCCGACGTGGTCCAGTCCCGAGATGCGCGTCGTGGCGGAGAACGGGACAACCACGGCCTCGGCCGGCCGCTCCGGCACAAGGCCGTAACGGTCGCTCGCGAAGACGAGGATGGAGCGTCCCTCGGGCGTGTCGTCTCCCAGACTGGACAGGACCGCCGCCTCGGCCAGCTCGCGTTCGGTGACGCCAGGGGCGGGGTAGAACGCTGAAGCCATGCGGTTGCCGAAGGTGATCGTGCCGGTCTTGTCCAACAGCAGCGCATCCACGTCGCCCGCGGCTTCGACGGCGCGGCCCGAGGTAGCGACCACGTTGAAGCGGACCAGCCGGTCCATGCCGGCGATGCCGATGGCCGAGAGCAGACCGCCGATGGTGGTCGGGATCAGGCAGACGAGCAGCGCCGCCAGCACGGGGATGCCGAGATAGGTTGCCGAGTAATTGCCGAAGCCGACCAAGGTCACCACGGCGATCAGGAAGATGATGGTGAGCCCGGCAAGCAGGATATCGAGCGCGATCTCGTTCGGCGTCTTGCGCCGTTCGGCGCCCTCGACCAGCTTGATCATGCGGTCGATGAAGGTGTTGCCCGCCTCAGCCGTGACGCGCACCACCAACCAGTCGGAGACCACTTGCGTGCCGCCGGTGACCGCGCTGCGATCGCCCCCGGCCTCGCGAATGACCGGCGCCGATTCACCTGTGATGGCGCTCTCGTTGACGCTGGCGACCCCTTCGATCACCTCGCCATCGGACGGGATCAGGTCGCCGGCTTCGACCAACACGATGTCGCCCGCGCGCAGCTCCGGCGCCGGCGTCGGCTCGAACAGCGCGCGATCATCGGGACGCAGCAGCACCTTCGCCAACGTGTCGGTGCGCGCCCGGCGCAGGCTCTCGGCCCGGGCGCGGCCGCGACCCTCGGCGACCGCCTCGGCGAAGGTCGCGAACAGCACCGTAAGCCAAAGCCAGAACGCGATCGCGAGCGCGAAGGCGGCGGGTTGGCCGGTGACGAGGTCGCGGACGCCGAGCACCGTTACCAGCACCGAGACGACTTCGGTCACGAAGATGACCGGGTTGCGCATCAGGTGAACGGGGTTGAGCTTGCCGAAGGAATCCTGGGCAGCGCGCCCGAGGATCGGGCCGTTGAATAGCGAAATGTCTTCCGCTTGCGCCATTGTGGTGATCCCTCAATAGGTCTTGCCGGCGAGCAGGACAAAATGCTCGGCCAGCGGCCCGAGCGAGTCGGCGGGCATGAATTGCAGGCCACCGAGAATGATGATCACGCCGATCAGCAGTCCGATGAACAGTGGGCCGTGGGTGGGGAAGGTGCCCGCGCTTGGCGACAGTTTCGGCTTCGCCGCGAGCGAGCCTGCGATCGCCAGCACCGGCACCATGAAGGCGAAGCGTCCGAAAATCATCGCCATGGCCTGCCCGTAGGCGAGCAGGGGCACGGTTGCCGTAATGCCCGCCATAGCGCTGCCGTTGTTCTCGGTAGCCGAGGTCCAGGCGTATAGCATCTCGGAAAGTCCGTGCGGGCCGGCATTGGCAAGCGCCCCCTTCCCGGACGGCAGCACGAGCGAGAGCCCGGCGCCGCAGAGGATGAAGAGCGTCAGCACGAGCACGGCTAGCATCGCCAGCTTGATCTCCTTCGCCTGCACCTTCTTACCGAGATATTCCGGCGTCCGTCCGACCATGAGCCCGGCCACGAACACCGATAGGAGCGCGAACACGACGATCGTGTAGAGGCCGGAGCCGACGCCACCGGGCGCGATCTCGCCGAGCTGCATGAGGAACATCGGAATAAGTCCACCGAGCGGCATGTAGCTGTCGGTGAACGAGTTGACCGCGCCGCATGATGTGCCAGTGGCGCCGACGTTGAACACGGCGGAGAGCGGTACGCCGAAGCGCACCTCCTTGCCCTCCATGTTGCCCATCGCCTGGCTCACGCCGAGATGCGCGAGCAGCGGGTCGCCGCCCGCCTCGGCCGCGTAGGTTCCGGCCACGCCGAGCGTGAGGATGATGGCCATGGCCCAGAATAGGGCGCGGCCTTGCTTCGGATCCTTGACGATGTGGCCGAAGCTGATGGCGAGCGCGAAGGAGATGATCAGCAGCAGCCAGTTCTCCACGATGTCGGTGATCGCCGTGGGATTCTCGAACGGATGCGCGCTGTTGGCATTGAAGAAGCCGCCGCCGTTGGTTCCCAGCTCCTTGATGGCTTCCATGAACGCGACCGGGCCGCGCGCGATCGTCTGGGTCGCTCCTTCCAGCGTCTTGACGCTGGCATAGTCGGCCAGGGTCATCGGAATGCCGGAGATGACCAGAACAACCGTCGCGACGAGCGTGATCGGCAGCAGCAGATAGAGCGTGATCCGCACGGCATCGACGTAAAAGTTGCCAAGCGTCTTGAGACCCCCGGCGGCAAACGCGCGCATGACCGCTGCGGCGGCGGCGATCCCCGTGGCGGCCGAGAGGAACATATGCACCGTCAGCCCGAGCATCTGCGCGCCGTCGCTGATCTGGCTCTCCGGCGTGTAGGCCTGCCAGTTGGTATTGGTGACAAAGCTGGCGGCGGTATTGAAGGCGAGCGCCGACGGCATCCCGACGATGCGCCGCGGGTTGAACGGCAAATAGAACTGTAGCCGCAGAATGATGTAGAGCAGCAGGAAATGGAGCGCGTTCAGGAGTATCAGCGCGACCGCGTACTCTCGCCAACCCATGCTGCGCTTAGGGTCCACGCCGATTACGGCGTAGATGCCGCGCTCCACCGGGAACAGGATGGGTGAGAGGACGTTGCGGTCGCCTTCCAGCACGCGCGCCAGATATTTGCCGACCGGAAAAGCCGCCAGAGTACACGAGCCCTAGCGTCAGGGCGATTTCCGCCCAGCCTGTCAGGGTCATAACGATCCCCTCAGAAATGTTCCGGGCGAACGAGGGCCCAGATCAGGTAAACCAGCAGCCCGACCGAGACGATCGCGCCGAGCACCAGATCGAGCATGGCGTCAGATCCGGTCGCACAGGGCCGCATACGCGGCCATCAGGAGGATGGAGCCGGTGCCGAGCACCGCCAGCAAAACATCGAACCACATGCTCGTGCTCCCATTCCGAGGCTGCGGAAATAGGACGCACGGGCGTAAAGATGCGATGTGGAACTGGGGCCGAAGGCGTAAACGAGACATAAAGACCGCCGGCAAGCCCTGAGCCGAACGGGCGGCAGCCGCCCGCTTCCGGCAATTGTGCCGCCTCCCGGCGCTCTTTAGGTGGTTCGCTTCGAGAACAGCAGCGCAGGATACAATCCGTGAGCCAGAACACGATCGCCGTCGGCCGTCAGTCGGCCGCGCCGACTGCCTTGGCGATCCTGGTGTCGCTGAGCTTCTGTCACCTGCTCAACGATACCATCCAATCGTTGGTCCCGGCGATCTACCCGATCCTGAAGACATCGTTCGGACTAGATTTCGCTCAGGTCGGGCTGATCACGCTTGCCTTCCAGGTCACGGCCTCGCTGCTGCAGCCGGTGGTCGGGTTGGTCACAGACCGGCGGCCGATGCCGTTCTCGCTGCCGGTCGCGATGGGGTTCACGCTGGCCGGGCTGCTGCTGCTGGCGGAGGCACGCAGCTTCGAGATGGTGCTGATCGCCGCCGCCCTGGTCGGTGTCGGCTCTTCCGTGTTCCACCCGGAATCCTCGCGCGTCGCGCGCATGGCCTCGGGCGGTCGTTTCGGGTTCGCGCAGTCGGTGTTCCAGGTCGGGGGCAATGCCGGCTCGGCGATCGGCCCGCTGCTCGCTGCCTTCATCGTGGTGCCGCACGGGCAGGGGAGCATCGTGTGGTTCTCCCTGCTGGCGCTGCTGGCAATGGCGGTGCTGCTGACGGTCGCCCGGTGGTACCAGGCCAATCATCCGCCCGCCGGGCGGAGGGCGCGCGCATCAACGGTGATTCGGACCGGGCTCTCGCGCGGGCGGGTGACGCTGGCGCTCGCGATCCTGATGGCGCTGATCTTCTCGAAATACTTCTACACCGCGAGTCTGGGCTCGTACTACACGTTCTATCTGATCCATAAATTCCACGTCTCGGTGCAGAGCGCGCAGGTTCACCTGTTTCTGTTCCTGGGCGCGATGGCGGTGGGCACCCTGGCTGGCGGGCCGATCGGAGATCGGTTCGGCCGCAAATACGTGATCTGGTTCTCGATCCTGGGCGTGTTCCCGTTCACCTTCGCGCTGCCCTACGCCAACCTGTTCTGGACCGGCATCCTGACGATTGTGATCGGCCTGATCCTGTCCTCGGCGTTCTCGGCGATCCTGGTCTATGCGACCGAGCTGGTGCCCGGCAGGGTCGGCATGATCGCGGGCCTGTTCTTCGGTTTCGCCTTCGGCATGGGCGGGCTTGGGGCGGCGCTGCTGGGCTGGCTCGCGGATGCGACCAGCATCGAGCATGTTTACCGGCTGTGCTCATTCCTGCCGGCGATCGGGCTCCTGGCCGTGCTGCTGCCGAATTTGGAGGCGGGTAAGGCGGAAGCGGCGCGAGCCTAAAACATCAGAGAAGAGCCGAAACGCCGAGCGGAGCGGCGCTCGCACCGTTGACGATGGAGCGCAGGACGGGAATATTCCGTCGCGCCGCGCGTCTGCTCCTTTGGGTGCGGAGCCGCGGCCATGGCCATCAGCATACGCGAAGGTCAGGCAGCCTTTGCCGCACCGGCTCGGATGACCGCTGGTCAGACGACGCGCCGCGCCCTTCTTCTGGCCCGCACGGTGACCGGTCATGCCTGCTACACTCGGACTCATCGAAGCATGCATACCGGCGCTTCGTCGCTACGCCTCCGCGTTGCTGCGGGACCGGCAGGAGGTCGATGACTTGGTGCATGACTGCCTACTCCGCGCGCTCGATCAGCTGCATACGCGGCACGCGGACGCCGACATGCGCGCCTGGCTGTTCGCTATCATGCACAACCTGTTCGTCAGCCGCCTTCGTCAAAGCAAGGCACGAGGCCACATGGACCCGATCGAGGCGGTAAGCGAAGGAGCGCTCGGCGTGCAGGCGAGCCAGGACGAGCATGTGCATACGCACGACATCATACGGGCCGTGGACAGCCTACCGGAGCCGCAGCGAAGCGTGCTGCTGCTCGTTTCAGTCGAGGATCTCTCCTATGCCGAGGTCGCGCGGGTGCTCGGCATTCCGGTGGGAACTGTGATGTCGCGCCTGGCGCGTGGGCGGGAGCGGCTGCGGGAGATCATGGAAAGCGAGCCGCGGCTCGCGCTCAGGAGCGTCGAATGACCCGCCCGGAGCGCCCCGTCGGCGAGGACGATCTGCACGCCTACGTGGACAACCAGCTCGAGGCGGCAAGGCGGCCCGCCGTCGAGCGACATCTGGAGGCGGACGCGGATGCCGCCCAGCGCGTCGCCGCATACAAGGCGCAGCGTCAGGCCTTGCGCGCCGCCTTCGCGGCCCAAGCAGCGGAGCCGCTGCCGCCGCGGCTGAGCCTCACCCAGATCATAGAGGCCCGGCAGCGGCGGTGGACGCCCTGGCGCATGGCCGCGTCCGTCGTGCTCGCGCTCGGGGTCGGCGGCGTCTGCGGCTGGTTCCTGCATTCGCAACCCATGCAGAACCGTACGGCGCTGGCCATGGCTCTGCTGGAGCAGGAGGCGCTCACGAGCCATGTCGTCTACGCCCCTGATCGGCGCCATCCGATCGAGGTCGCTGGGGCGGAAGAGGCGCAACTCAGGCAGTGGTTGTCCCGCCGGCTGAACCGGACAGTAGCGCCGCCCGACCTCGCCGCGTTCGGCTATCGCCTGATCGGCGGCAGGCTGCTGGCCACCGAGCACGGCGGCGCCGCAGCGCTGTTCATGTACGACGATGCCCACGGCAACCGGCTGTCGCTTCTGCTGCGCCCGATGGCGCCGCAGCTGCGCGCGCCGCAAACCGACATGCGGCAGGCCAAGCTGAATGGCTACGCCTGGATCGAGAAGGGAATGGGCTACGCCCTCGTCGGCCCGGTTCCTGACAGCGAACTCGACCGGGTCGCGGGACAGATTCGGGCAGAATTGGGAGCGTAGGGCTAAGCCCGCCACCGGCATGGCGGCTGCTCGCCACCAATTGCCGCATCTGCAGGTTAACCCCCGACCGACCCAGGAGCGCATAGCTGGGTCATGCCCGGATTGCGGCCTTCCCGGATCACGTCCTCGTGACGGATTGGAGGTGCACTCTGGGGCGTCACACGGTCCAGCGCCAATGCTCGGGAGGAACAGTCATGCTGGTTTCGCTGAAGAAGTCGAAAAGCCGTGGGAATCGACGCGCGTTCATCAAACAAGGAATGCTGGCGGCCGGCGGGGCGGCTGCCAGCATCGGATTGTTGTCCAACGGATCATCCGCGTTCGGGCAAGACGGCGACCACCAAAGCGATGGGATCACCAAGGGAGACATCGCGATCCTGACATTCCTGGCCGCGGTCGAACTCATCGAGAGCGATCTGTGGCTACAATATGCCGAACTCGGAGGCGTGCAGGACAGTGAAATTCCGGGGCTCCCGACCGGGGGGAGCGCGCCCTACACTGCCGCGCTTAATGACCTTGATTCGGATATGTCCCAGTACATCCACGACAATACCGACGATGAGCTGAGCCACCAAGCTTTCCTCAACGCTTATCTAGCCTCGAAGGGCGCGGACCCCGTCAATCTCGATCAGTTCCGTACTTTGCCGAGCAGCAAGGCGACCGGAGCCAACCAAATCGGACGGCTGACCAACCTAATGCAGCTCACCGTGGACACAAGCTGGTACACCCGGTACCGCAGCAGCACGGAAAACCCCGACCTCGATCCCGCGTTCCAGTTCCCCCAGGCGGTCCCGAGCTTGAGCAGCGGACAGTTCCCAGCTATCCCCGTGACCGATAATGACCTGCAGCCCGGCGGTCACATCCAGGCCATCGCCAACACGGCAGCATTCCACTTCTGCTTCATCGAGCAAGGCGGCAGCAGCCTTTATCCGACGCTGGCACAGAGGGTGACCAATCGCGAGGTCTTGCGTGTCCTGCTGAGTATCGGCCCGGTCGAAACGTCCCACTTTCAGACCTGGCATGACAAGGCGGGTAATGCGGTCTCAACTCCTCTGGCGCCTTTGACCGACCCGACCAATCCCGCTTTGGTGTTCCCTGACCTCAACTCCCCACCATTCGGCGCGGAGGCTTTCCAGACCAACCTGATCATGCCTGAGCCGGTGCCATTCCTCAGCGCAGCGTTTCCAGCAGTCTCGATCATTCGCCCGACGTCAGTTCAGGAGGGTGGCGCGGTGGCGACGATCAAGGCGTTTACCGACGACGGACTCTTTATCGGCCAATCAAACGAGTTTTTTGAACTTGTAACCGAGCTGGCGATACAAGCCGACAGCGCCAGACCGGGTTCGCGATAACGAGTCATACTTCAGAGGATGGATAAAGGAGGTTCTGACGGATCTCGGTCGCGGCCCGCTCTGTGTCCTGGGCGTCCACCGGCCGCCAGTCCATCTTCCCCGGGTCCTGCGCGAGCGCGGCCCGCAGCACGTCCACGGTCGCATCGGAGGCATCGCCGCGCCGGCCGGCAATTCGCGCCTCCAGCAACGTCGGCGGCGCGTGCAGCCAGATGCCCCGGAACGGCACGCCGGCGGCGCGGGCCGCGGCTTCGATGGCCGCGCGTTGGCCGGGGTCGAGGAAGGTTGCGTCGGCGATCACTGCGTGGCCACCCGCGGCCGCCAGCCTAGCCGCCTCGACGAGTGCCTGCGCCATCGCATCGTTGGCGGGCGCTTCGTAGGCCTCCGCCGGCAGGCGGTCCTCCGGACCCTTGCCGAACAGGCGCTTGCGGGTCGCGTCGCTGCGCAGCACCAGCGCGCCGGGGGCGGGGCCGATCTCGGGCGCGAGCAATTGCGCCAGGGTGGACTTGCCGGTTCCCTGCAACCCGCCAATCGCGACCACCACGGCAGGCGGGGGCCGGAGATATTCGCCGGCCCCTTGCAGATAGTCGCCAAGCGCCGCCGCCTTGCCTCGGCTCGCTTGGACATGCGCCAGCACCATGGCCCGGAGCGACAGGAACGCCGGCAACCCGCGGGTGAGCCCAGCATCGCCTGTGCGTGCCACATAGCGGTTCAGCACCCGGTTCGCGGCGGGCCGGCCCACGCGGCGATCGAGGTCCATCAGCAGGAAGGCAAGATCGTAGCCGAGATCGGTGGTCGCCAGCCGTTCGTCGAACTCCAGCGCGTCGAAGGGGGCTGGACGCCCCCGCCAGAGGCAGAGATTACCGAGATGCAGGTCGCCGTGGCCGCGGCGGACGAAGCCGGCATCGGCCCGCTCGGCGAGCCACGCCCGGCGCGCGCCGAGCGCGTCGCGCAGCGCAATGATCCAGTTGCTCGCGGCTTCGCCCGGCAACCCCGCTTCCAGCGCCGAGGCCATTGTGCCGTTGGCGATGTGCAGCAGGCCGCCATAGTTGTCCCAATCCGGCACCGGGGCCAGCCGGGCGTGATACGCGGCAATGCAGTCGCCGAGCGCGTCCAGGAGCGGGGCGGTCAGCTCGCCGCGGTCGGCCACGGCGTCGAGGAAATCCCGCGCCGGGATCGGGGCCATGCGCAGCACCCATTCGAGCGCCTTGCCCGGCTCCGGCTCCGGCGTGATCGCGAGCGGCCCATGCCGCCCGCGAATCACCGCCGCCACGTCACGGTATATTTCCGGCGCGGCTGGCTGGTTCAGCTCCAGTTCGCGCTCCAGGAACCGCCGCCGGTCGGCGAGCGCGGTGAAGTCGAGGTACGGCAGCCGCACCGCCTTTTTCATCTTCCAAGCCGTACGCGGACCGACGAACACGGCGGAGATGTGCGTCTCCGTCGGATCTTTCCCGGTCAGGCGCCGTAGGAACGCGGCGACCTCCTGCTGCTCGGCGGGAATTCCCATTGCTCATTGGCGGGCGACAGCGCCGCCCCTCCTATCGCGTTACAGGGCGGTCAGCTTTCTTGCCCCGTCGGCATGGAAGCCGCTTTCGGTAAGCGGCTCAGACCGCCATTCGTTGCGTGCCATCGGCCGCCTCCTTTCCTGGTTTGTATTGATCACTAAGCCGTGAACACGCAAAGGATTTCTATGACCTGGCGCACATGCCGGGATTTTTTTCGCCTCGATGCTATTCCGCCGCTGCCCGCAGTGCCGCGGCCGCCGCGAGCGGGCAGAGCGGCAGTGCCAGGGCGAGCAGGGCCGTGAGCATCAGCAGATGCGGGCGAGGGCTCAAACCCGATGCCGCCGTGTCGGCCGCGGAGGCGCCGAAGACCAGCACCGGGACCGCCAGCGGCAGAACCAGCAGCGGCAACAGCACGCCGCCCCGGCGCGCGCCAAGCACAATGGCGGCGCTAGTGGTGCCAAGCAGCGATAACAGGGCGGTGCCCGGCAGCAGCCCCAGGAGCAGCGCCGGCAAGGCGGCTTGCGGGATGCGCAGCATCACCGCGATCGGCGCGGCGGCGAGCAGCAGCGGCAGCCCGGTCGCGAGCCAGTGCGCGCACGCCTTGGCCATGGCGAGGCCGGCGGCGGGCAGGCCGCTCAGCAGCAACAGGTCGAGCGAGCCGTCTTCGAAATCGGCGCCGAACAGCCGATCCAGCGGCAGCAGCGTGGCAAGCAGGGCGCAAACCCAAACGATGCCCGGAGCGATCCGCCCCAGCATCTCGGGGCCGGGGCCGATCGCCAGCGGGAACAGTGAGGCGGCCAGCAGGAAGAACAGCAGCGCGCCCAGCGTATCGCTGCCGTGGCGCAGCGACAGGCGCAACTCGCGGCCCAGAACGGCGGCGAAACGGCCAAGCAAGCCGGCTCGCGCTCGGCTTCGTTCCCTGATCGCCGGTTCCGGGATGGTCATCCCAATCGCAACTCGGTCGCGCCAGGCAGCGGCAGCGGCAGATGCGTTGCCGCCACGACCACGCCGCCCTGGCCGCGATGGGCCGCGAGCATAGCACCGAACCGCTCTACCGAGCCGGCGTCGAGCCCGAGCGTCGGCTCATCGAGCAGCCAGAGCGGGGCATCGGAGAGCGTCAGCCGCGCCAGCGCCAGGCGGCGGCGCTGCCCGGCCGAGAGCATCCGCGCCGGCAACTCGGCGAGATGCTCGAGCGAGAGCGCTGCCAGGGCCGCCGCCACCTCGCCCCCGCCCACGCGCGCAAAGAAGCGCAGGTTCTCGGCCGCGGTCAGACCGGCCTTCACGGCGTCCTGATGGCCGAGATAGGCCACCCGCGACCCGTGCAAGGCGAGGTCGGCCAGCGCGTCCTCGCCGCGCCAGAGCACGCACCCCGCTTCAAGCCGCACCAGCCCGGCGAGCAGCCGCAGCAGCGTCGATTTGCCCGCTCCATTCGCGCCGGTCAGCACCAGCGCGCCCCCGGCCTGCACGGCGAAAGAGATATCGCGCAGCACCAGCCGCTCCCCCCGGAACGCCGCGATGCCGTCCGCTTGCAGCATTCTGTTCGCCTCGATGCGCGGCCTTGGCCCGTGTGGACGATCCCCGGCCGCCGTTGCTAGAGTCTCGCGGCCAGGACATTGCACAGCCGGCGCCCCACGCCCCGCGCCATACAACAAGAGGCGTCCTTCAACCAAGGACGGACAGGCCATGACAGCGATCGGGCAGGACAGCCTGAAGATCCGCCGCACCCTCACCGTCGAGGGCAAGGCATACGAGTATTTCTCGCTGCCGGAGGCGGCCAAGGCGCTCAATGCCGAGGGGCGCGACATCTCCCGCCTGCCGGTCTGCCTGAAGATCCTGCTGGAGAACGTCCTGCGCTTCGAGGATGGCCGGACTTACAAAGTGGACGACGCGAAGGCCATCGCCGGCTGGCTCGCCGACGCGCACTCCGATCGCGAGGTGCCGTTCCGCCCCGCGCGCATCTTGATGCAGGACTTCACCGGCGTGCCCGCCGTGGTCGATCTCGCGGCCATGCGCGACGGCATCACCCGGCTCGGCGGCGACCCCGAGAAGGTGAACCCGCTGGTTCCCGTGGACTTGGTCATCGACCACTCCGTGATGGTCGATGTGTCCGCTCGGCCCGATGCGCTGCAAGCCAATGTGGAGATCGAGTTCGAGCGCAACGGCGAGCGGTACCGGTTCCTGCGCTGGGGCAAGGAGGCGTTCGACAATTTCCGCGTGGTCCCGCCCGGCACCGGCATCTGCCATCAGGTCAATCTCGAATATCTCGGCCAATGCGTCTGGACCGCTCAGCAGGACGGGCACACCGTCGCTTATCCCGATACTCTCTACGGCACCGACAGCCATACGACGATGGTCAACGGGCTCGGCATCCTCGGCTGGGGGGTTGGCGGCATCGAGGCGGAAGCCGCGATGCTCGGTCAGCCGATCGCCATGCTGATCCCCGACGTGATCGGCTTCAAGCTCACCGGCCGGCTGCCGGAGGGTGCCACCGCCACCGACCTGGTGCTCACCGTGACCCAGATGCTGCGGCGCAAGGGGGTGGTGGGCAAGTTCGTCGAGTTCTATGGGCCGGGCCTCGATGACCTGGGCCTGGCCGACCGCGCGACGATCGGCAACATGTCGCCCGAATATGGCGCCACCTGCGGGTTCTTCCCGGTGGACAAGGTGACGCTCGACTACCTGCGGCTCACCGGGCGCGACGCGCACCGAATCGCGCTGGTGGAGGCTTACACCAAGGCGCAGGGCATGTTCCGCGAGAGCGGCGGACTCGACCCGGTGTTCACCGACACGGCTGGAACTCGACCTGTCCACGGTCGTGCCCAGCCTGGCAGGGCCGAAGCGCCCGCAGGACCGGGTGGCGCTGAAGGACGCGGCCTCGGCGTTCAAGACCGAGCTGACCAAGAGCCTGGGCGTGCCAGCCAACGATGTCGGCGTCAGCGCCAAGGTCGCGGGCAGGAACTACGAGATCACCCACGGCGACGTGGTCATCGCCGCCATCACCTCCTGCACCAACACCTCGAACCCCTCGGTACTGGTTGCCGCCGGGCTGGTGGCGCGCAAGGCCCGCGAGAAGGGGCTCACGCCGAAGCCCTGGGTGAAGACCTCGCTCGCCCCCGGCTCGCAGGTCGTGACCGAGTATCTGGAGAAGTCCGGCCTGCAAGGCGATCTGGACGCGCTCGGGTTTAACCTGGTGGGCTATGGCTGCACCACCTGCATCGGCAATTCCGGCCCGCTCGACGAGCCGATCGCGGACGCGATCGAGGATAACAAGCTGGTGGCGGTGGCGGTGCTGTCCGGCAACCGCAACTTCGAGGGGCGGGTGCATCCGAACGTGCGCGCCAACTACCTGGCCTCGCCTCCGCTGGTGGTGGCCTACGCGCTGCTGGGCAAGATCACCGAAGACATCACCACCGCCCCGCTGGGCACCGGCAAGGATGGCAAGCCGGTCTATCTGCGCGACATCTGGCCCTCCAACCAGGAGATCGCCGAGGTGATCCGCGGCAACGTCTCGCGCGATCAGTTCGTGCGGCGTTACGGCGAGGTGTTCAAAGGCCCGAAGCTGTGGCAGGCGATCGAGGTGGAGGGCAGCGAAACCTACCGCTGGTCGGATGGCTCGACCTACGTGAAGAACCCGCCTTATTTCGAGGGGATCACGATGGAGCCGGCCTCGGTCGGCGACATCAAGGGCGCGCGAGTGCTTGCCGTGTTCGGCGATTCGATCACCACCGATCACATCAGCCCGGCCGGCTCGATCCGCAAGACCTCGCCGGCGGGCGAGTATCTGCTGGAACGCCAGGTGGTCGAGCGGGACTTCAACAGCTACGGCTCGCGGCGCGGCAACCACGAGGTGATGATGCGGGGCACGTTCGCCAATATCCGGATCCGCAACGCGATGGTGCCGGGCGTGGAGGGCGGCTACACCAAGCACCTTCCCTCGAACGAGCAGATGTCGATCTACGACGCGGCGATGCGCTACCGGCGCGAAGGCGTGCCGCTGGTGGTGTTCGGCGGCAAGGAATACGGCACCGGCTCGTCGCGCGACTGGGCCGCCAAGGGCACGTACCTGCTCGGCATCAAGGCGGTGATCGTCGAGAGCTTCGAGCGCATCCATCGCTCGAACCTGGTGGGCATGGGCGTGTTACCATTGGTGTTCCAGCAAGGAATAGACAGCAAGCGGCTGGGGATCACCGGCGAGGAGGTGATCGACATCCTGGGGCTCGAGAACTTGCGGCCGCGGCTGGAGCTGTCGCTGGTGGTGCACCGGGCGAACGGCAAGACCGACACGGTGCCGGTGATCTGCCGGGTCGATACGGTGGACGAGGTGGCGTACTACCGCCACGGCGGCATCCTGCATTACGTGCTACGCGGGATGGCCAAGGCGGCCTGAAGGTTTGCGATGGAAGCTTCGCGTCGGGCGGCACTGAAACCGCTTCGGATGAGCCCGAGAGCAGTGGTACCGCTGGGCCGAGGAGGCGGGCGGCCGGTCGGAGCGCGTGCGAGGCGAAGTCGTGGCCATGGCGCCCGAGCGATGGGGGCACGCGCGCATCAAAACCAACATCCTGTTCGCGTTTCGCGCAGCCCTCGCGGGTGGCGCCCACGGCTGCATCGCGGTGCCAGACGGCATGACGGTGGAGATCGACGCGGACACCGACTACGAGCCGGAACTCGGCGATTATTTCCGCGTGCCGTCGATCCGGCATTACCTCCTGGTGCGGGCGGACCGGCGCGAGGTGATGCTTTACAGCCGGGGCGCGGATGCCCGCCCGACGCCGACCACGCTGACCTCGGGCGAAGTCGGGCTCGATCCTCCCGGCATTTCGATCCGCTTCGAGGACATCTACGACTGATCGCCGGCCAAGACAGGCTGGAGGCGTGCCTGCGCCTGAGCCCACCGGTTCGCGCCTTCCTCGATCGCTTCGATGCGATCCGCCTGCCCGATTGCTGGCTGGTGGCGGGCTGCGTTGCCCAGAGCGTGTGGAACCTGCTCGATGGCCGGGCAGCCGAGGCCGGCATCCGCGACCTGGACATCGCGTATCATGACCCCACCGATCTGTCGGCCGAGGCGGAAACCGCGCAGGAGTGCCGCCTACGTGGCTTGTTTCGCGAGAGTCCGTTGAAGCTGGACGTGAAGAACCAGGCTCGCGTGCATCTGTGGTACGGGCGGCGCTTCGGCAGGGAGATCAGGCAGTTCCGTTCCTCGGCCGAAGCGATCGCTTCATACCATGCGACAGCGATCTCGATTGGCGTCGCGTGCCCTGCCGGCCGGTTCGCACTCTGCGCCCCGTACGGCCTCGCGGACCTGTTCGCGATGGTGGTCCGGCCCAACAAGCGGCTCGCGGGCCGGGGGGTGTACGAGGCCAAGGCGGCGCGCTGGCTCCGCATCTGGCCATCGCTGACAATCGTGCCGTGGGACGGGGATCAGCGCGATACCAGCCATCCTTTGGAATGATCGATCATTGTGTCTGATCGACCCCTCCGAGCGCGGAGACGAACTCGCGTAGCCCCGTCAACCGGCGCGTGGCCATCCGTGCCGCGTGCAGGACCGCACGCACCGCGGCCACGGTCCGATCGAACTCCTCGTTGATGACCGCATGGTCGAACTCGGCGCAGTGGCTGATCTCCTCGCGGACCTGAGCCATGCGGCGAGCGATCTCGGCCCGATCATCGCCGCCACGCGCGTGCAAGCGATCGTGCAACGCGGCCAGCGAGGGCGGGAGCAGGAACACGCCCACGACATCGGCGGGCAACGCGGTTCGCAGGCTGCGGTGACCCTGCCAGTCGACATCGAAGATCACATCCCGTCCGTCGGCGAGCGCGGCCTGGACGGGCGCCCTGAGCGTGCCGTAGCAGTCCCGGCCCAGCACGCGCGCCCACTCCAGGAATGCCCCCGCGGCCAGCAATGCGTCGAACTCGGCCTGGGTGCGGAAATGGTAATCCACGCCGTCGCGCTCGCCCAGCCGGGGGGAGCGCGTGGTGACGCTGACCGATTGGACGAGCCCCGGTTCTAGCGCGAGCAACGATCGGGCCACCGAACTCTTGCCTGCCCCCGAAGGCGCGGCCAGCACCAGGCAGATCCCGCGTCGCGCGATCGCGCTCATTCGATGTTCTGCACCTGCTCGCGCATCTGCTCGATCGTCGCCTTGAGCCGAAGCCCGGTGGCGGTTAGCGCCACCGAGGCCGATTTGCTGCACACGGTATTGGCCTCGCGGTTGAACTCCTGCACCAGGAAATCGAAGCGCCGGCCGACCGGCGCCCGCTCGGCCAGCAGCGCGCGTGCCGCCTCGACGTGGCTCGCAAGCCGCTCAAGCTCCTCGCGCACGTCCGAGCGGGCGGCGAGCAATGCCACTTCCTGGGCGATCCGTTCCTCGGGCAGCCCCGGACTGTCACGCAGCAGCGCCTGCACCGACGCGAGGAGGCGCGCTTGCCGGATCGCCGGTTGATCGGCGGCCTCTGCCTCGGCCTGTTCGCGCAGCGCGGCGATTTCGCCGATGAGCGCGCCAAGCTTGTCGGCGAGCCTGGCGCCTTCAGCGTGCCGGGCGGCCACCAGTTCGGACAGTGCTCGCTCGAACCCGGCCCCGACCGAGGCGGTCAGGGTCTCGAAGCCGGCTTCGTCCTGCTCGGCCGAGGCGGGGCGCAGCACGCCCGGCAGTGCCAGCAGGGCCTCCGCCCGCGGCACTGGGCTGCCGGGGATACGGGCATGGAGCGCCATCGCTAGCGCCAACGCCTGATCGAGCGCCGCCAGGTCAGGCTGCAAGCGCGCCTGTTCGTCGCGCCGCAGGGTGAGCGTCGCGCTGATGTTGCCGCGTTTCAGCACGCGCCCAGCAAGCTCGCGCAAGCCGGGTTCGAGCGGGTCGAACCCCGGCGGCAGCCGGAACCGCAGGTCGAGCCCGCGCCCATTGACGCTGCGCAACTCCCAAACCCAGGCAACGGCATCGGCACCACCCTCGGAACGGGCGAAGCCGGTCATGGAGGCGAGATGCGGCATGGCCGCGTTGTAGCAGGCTCCAGCGCGCCGCCAAAAGCGCCGGCGGCCGAGCTCGGGCGCAAAAACGATTCGGCCGACGCCGAAGCATTCCCTCAGGCCGCGTGCCGCCAGTCGCCCCATTTCTGCCGGAAACAAGCAACCGACGAGGCCCTCACGATGACCCAACAGGCTGGCAACAAACGCCGGGGCTTCTGGCTGCTCGCCTACGCGCTGCTGATGCTGTTCGTCGGCACCACCATCCCGACCCCGCTCTATCGCGTCTATCAGCAGGAGCTGCACTTCTCCTCGGGGATGCTGACGCTGGTCTTCGCCGTCTATGTGTTCGCGCTGCTGCCGTCCCTGCTGATCTGTGGCCGCATCTCCGACCAGGTCGGCAGGCGCCCGGTCCTGCTCGTGGGCTTCTGCCTTGCGGCCTGCGGCGCCGTGGTTTTCTCTTCAGCCCACGGCTTAGGCGGGTTGTTCGCCGCCCGCGCGCTGCAAGGCATCTCCACCGGTGTCACGACCGGCACGGCCACCGCCGCGCTGGCCGAACTGGAGCCCGCGCGGGACACCGCGCGGGCCGCCCTGGTCGCCTCGCTCGCCAACGTCGGCGGCGCGGCCCTTGGCCCGGTCTTCGGCGGCATACTAGCGCAATATGCTCCGTGGCCGTTGGCGTTGCCCTATGTCGCCTACCTCGTGCTGCTAAGTCCGGTCTTCGGCCTCGTCCGCATGACCGAGACTGTCGCCACACGCGGGACATTGAGTTTCCGGCTAAGCCGCCCGAAGGTTCCGCGCGCCATTCGCGGCGCGTTCGCGTTTGCCTCCCTGGTCTCGTTCACGGTGTGGGCGGCCACCGCGCTGTTCCTGACCTTGGCGCCGAGCTACGTCGCGGCGTTGCTGCATCTCGGCAACCTGGCCGTGGGCGGGAGCGTGGTCTTCCTGATGCTCGGGTGCTCGGCGCTCGCGCAGGCGAAGCTGAGGCGCCTGCCGTTCCGCGCCGCCGTCGTGACCGGGTTGACGCTGCTGCCCGCGGGCCTGGCCGGGATCGTGCTCGCCGTGTCGCTCGACGCGGCGTGGCTGCTGTTCGCCGGCACGGTTTTGGCCGGGGCTGGGCAGGGCCTGGCATACCTCGGGAGCCTGGCGTTCCTGAACCGGATCGCTCCGGACGAGCAGCGAGGAGAGGTCAGCTCCAGCTTCTTTGTCGTCACCTACGTTGGCGTCGCGCTCCCGGCGCTCGGGGTCGGCTTCGGCGCCCAAGCCGTGGGACTGTTCCCGGCGGTTGCCGCCTTCGCCGCCATTGTCGGCGTGCTGTCGCTCGGCTTGGCCGGAGCGGCTTGGCGATGGTCTTGGTGAGCCGGTCACGGCTCCCGAAGGGCCGGCAGCCGGGAGAGGCCGCGGCTCGCATGATCGAGGAACAGGCGAACCCGGGCCGGCAAATGGCGCGTGCTTGGCACCACGAGCTGGACCGCCAGGGACGGCAACTCGTACCCGGCAAGCAACCGGGCTAGCTGGCCGGAAGCGAGGTCGTCGGCGACTTGGTAGGAGAGCGCGGACGCGACGCCCCGACCTTCCCGGGCGGCGAACAGGGCAGCATCGATCTGGTTCACCGAAAGCCGCGGCACCAGCCGGAGGGCGTGCTCGCGCCCGGCTTGGCGGAAGCGCCACTCGACCGGGCCGGGCCGTGCGGCGGTATAGATGAGGTCGTGGTCCGCGAGGTCGGCGGGCGTACGCGGGGTTCCGCGCTTGCCCAAATAGGCCGGACTTGCGACCAGGACGCGCCGCACCTGGCCCACCCGCCGGGCCACCAGCCCGGAATCGGGCAGCCGGCCGATGCGCAGCGCCAGGTCAAGCCCCTCCTCGATCAGATCGAGATAGCGGTCCGACAGCGTGAGCGCGACCTGCACGGCCGGATGCGCGTCCAGGAACTCCGACACCAGGGGCATAATGTGCAGGCGCCCGAATACCAACGGGGCGGACAGTCGAAGCATGCCGCCGACGGCGGCGCTCTCCTGGCCGCTGGCGCGCATGGTTTCATCGAACTCGGCCAGCAGCCGCCGCGCGCGTTCGGCGAGCGCCCGCCCGGCATCGGTCGGCGCGACGCGGCGGGTGCTCCGCTGCAAGAGACGCGTGCCGACCCGCGCTTCAAGCGACGCCAAGGCCCGCGTCACCACGGGCGGCGACCGCCGGAGCCGCCGGCCAGCGCTGGCTAGGCTGCCCTGGTCCACGATGGCGACGAACAGGGACAGCTCGTCCAGTCGGTCCATTATTATTCCCCGAAAGACAAGGCTGCCTTCCAGCCTGCGACGATAGCTGCCGGACCGCGCAAGAGCCATCTGCCGGCGAGCGGAACGGAGGCCGAGCCATGAACGGAGCACGAGCGGACCTCGCGCCAAGTCCGTTTCACGCCGGAGAACAGGCGGTTCAGGCCAGGGTCGGCGTGCGCGAGCGGATGGACCAGCGGGGCGCGCGCGCGATCCGTGACTTCATGCCCGACCAGCACAGATCGTTCTTCGCGCTGCTGCCGTTCCTGCCGATCGCGCTGAACGGCTTGGACGGATGGCCGGCGGCGACGATCTTGACCGGGCCGCCGGGATTTGTGGCGAGCCCCGATCCGCGCCAATTGCGGGTTTCGGCGCTGCCCGATCCGGCCGATCCGGTGGCGCCGCTGATCGCGGCGGAAGCGCCAATCGGGGTGCTCGGCATCGATCTGGCGACGCGGCGGCGCAACCGGGCCAACGGCCGTATCGCCTTCGTGGACCGGGCGGGTTTCGCGATCGCGGTCGACCAGAGCTTCGGCAATTGCTCGCAGTACATCCAGGCGCGCGAGATCGAGGCGACGACGCCCGCAACGGCGCCCGGGGTGCCGGGGTTCGAGCAGTTGGGCGGTATCGACGGCTCGGCGCGCGCGCTGATCAGGCGGACCGACACGTTCTTCGTCGCATCGAGCGCCGGAGCGGGCGTGGACATCTCGCACCGCGGCGGCCGTGCTGGTTTCATCCGGGTGGATGGCGACATGCTCACGGTCCCGGACTTCGCCGGCAACCGCTACTTCAATACGCTCGGCAACTTCGCCGTGAACCCCAGGGCCGCTTTGCTGTTCCCGGATTTCGTGACCGGCGAGTTGCTGCACCTCGCGGGGGCGGTAGAGACCGTCTGGGACGGCGAGGAGGTATCCCGGTTCCGTGGCGCCGAGCGATTATGGCGGCTCCACGTCGCTTCCGGCTGGCGCCACCACGCCGCCTTGCCGATGCGGTGGTGGTTGCCGGGCTACGCACCGAGCACCGAAGCCACGGGAACGTGGTGAGACACGAAACTGGGGCTGGTCTTGGCTGCCTGAACCGGTTCTAACGGCGGGTGAAGGCCCAATAGAGCGGCGCCCGACCCTCCCGCAGCGCCTTCGCCTCATAGCGGGTCGGCGGCCAGTCGTCTGGACGTATGGCCAGCGGCGGCGGCGCTTCGAACAGGTCCTGGGTCGCCATGACCTCACCGATCCAGCGCTGATAGCTCGGATCGTCGCTCGCCGTCCGCCACTCGGCGCCGCGCTGCAGCACCCGCGCCACCACGGGCAGCAGTCCCGGATGGACGAAGCGCCGCTTGGCGTGCCGCGCCTTGGGCCAAGGGTCCGGGAACAGCAGGAACAGTCGGTCGAGACTACAATCAGGCAAAAGGCCCAGCAGCACCCGCGCATCCCCCGCCCAAACGCGCAAATTGCCGGGCAGCGGGGCTTCCGACTCGCCGCCCTGCGGGACCAGACGGGAGAGCAGGGAGCAGATGCCGTTCTCGAACACCTCGCAGGCGATCAGCCCCGTCGTCGGATGCGCGGCGCTCTGCGCCAGCGCGTGCTCGCCGCCGCCGAAGCCGACCTCCAACCAGAGCACGCGACAGTCTGGCGCGAAGGCTGCGATCGGGTCCGCTGCCTGCTCCGCCCGGAACGCGATCCTGGGCAGCGTCTCGGCAAGCAGGACGCGCTGTCGGGGTCCGAGGCCATGGCCCCGGCCTCGGCCGTAAAGACGCGCGGGGGGCGCCTTTAGCGGCCGAACGCCGACCTGAGCGCCGGGACCAGGTCGGTCTTCTCCCACGAGAACGTGCCCCTCTCCGAATCCGGGTCGCGGCCGAAATGGCCGTATGCCGAGGTCGGCGCATAGATCGGCCGATTGAGGTGCAGATGTTCGCGGATGCCGCGCGGCGAAAGGTCCATAACCTGGCGCAGCGTGTGCTCCAGCCGCGCCTCGTCGACGTCGTGCCCGGTCCCCTGCAAATCGACATAGACCGACAGCGGGTGGGAAACGCCGATCGCGTAGCTGATCTGGATTACGCAGCGGTCGGCCAGGCCCGCGGCCACCACATTCTTGGCCAGGTACCGGCAGGCATAGGCGCCCGAGCGATCCACCTTGGTCGGGTCTTTGCCGCTGAACGCGCCGCCGCCATGGGGGGCCGCGCCGCCATAAGTGTCGACGATGATCTTGCGACCCGTGAGGCCGCAATCGCCGTCCGGGCCGCCGATCACGAACTTGCCGGTCGGATTGATGTAGACCTCGCGCTCGGCCGGCATCCAGCCGCGCGGCAGCGCCGCCTCCACGATCGGCCACAGGATGCGCTTCACCTTATCCTGATCCAGCGCCTCCTCGTGCTGCGTGGAGACCACGACGCTGGCTGCCCCCACCGGGCGGCCGTCCACGTAGCGCAACGTGATCTGGCTCTTGGCGTCCGGCAGCAGGCCTGCCACAGCGCGGTCGCGGTCGCGCCGCAATTCGCTGATCCGGCGCAGGATCAGGTGCGCGTAATAAAGCGGCGCCGGCATCAGCGCCTCGGTCTCGCGGCAGGCGTAGCCGAACATGATGCCCTGGTCGCCGGCGCCCTCGTCCTTGTTGCCGATCGCATCCACGCCTTGAGCGATGTCGGAGGACTGCGAATGCAGCAGCACCTCGATTTTGGCTGCCTTCCAGCCAAAGCCGCGCTGGTCGTAGCCGATGTCCTGGATCGCCAGCCGCGCCAAGTGGCACAGATAGTCAGGCGTGATCGCTTCGGGCCCCCGGGTCTCGCCGGCCAGCACCACCCGATTTGTGGTCACCAGCGTCTCGCATGCCACGCGCGCGTAAGGGTCGGCGGCGAGGTAGGCGTCGAGAACCGTGTCGCTGAGCCGGTCGGCGACCTTGTCCGGGTGCCCTTCCGACACTGATTCGGAGGTGAACAGGAACTCGCCCGTATCGCGCATGGATTGATCCTCTTGTCGCGGGCCGAGTCGTAGGTACCGGCCGCCTGCCCGAACAGGAGGCCGGGCCGGCGGTGTGTGGCGGAAACCCCCAGAGGGGTCAAGGGCGGCGTCAAGCCGGTAGCCTACCGCCTTTGGCGGGCGGCGGTCCTTCACGTGATCCCCAGCACGTCCCTCATCGAATAGAGCCCCGGCGGCCGGGGTGCAACCCAGAGCGCGGCTCGGACCGCTCCTGAGGCGAAGGTGCGCCGGTCGTATGCCCGGTGGGTGAGGGCGATCTGCTCGTCTGCGGCGGCGAAGATCAGGCTGTGCTCGCCGACCACCTGCCCGCCACGCAGCGCCGCGAAGCCGATAGCGCCGGTCTGGCGCGGCCCAGTGTGACCGGAGCGGCCAGTTTCCATCACTGCCTCCAGCCCGACACCCCGACCCTTGGCCACCGCCCGGCCGATGCCGATCGCGGTGCCGGACGGAGCATCGACCTTCTGGCGATGGTGCATCTCGACGATCTCCGCATCGTAGCGGTCGGCCGGGAGTGCCGCTGCCATGCGCTCCGCCAGCGCGAGCACGAGGGTCACACCGGCCGAGAAGTTGCTCGCGTACGCCACCGCTACCTGGCGGGCCGCCTCGGCCACCGCCGCTTCATCCGCCGGGGACAGGCCCGAGGTGCCGAGCACCCAAGGGATGCGGGTACGCGCCAGCGCCGCGGCATGGATCTGCACCGTGGCGGCATGGGTGAAATCCATTACCAGGTCGGAGGCTTCGGCCAGGGTGCCGATATCGTCGAACCGGGCCACGCCGGCCGGGAACGGCGCCGTCGAGCCGGGCCGTCCGGTGCCGCCGGCGACCACGGCGCCCACGCTCCCGACCTCCTCGACCAGCAACCGGCCCATCCGGCCGGTCACGCCGGCAATACCGATGCGAATGCTCATGAGCGCGCGAGCAGCAAGCGCGGGTGGTCACGCGGATCGGGCTGTCGGGGCCGAGGCGATAAGGCCGGCCTGGGAGTCGATCATGTCGAGCAGTTGCGCGATCGAGAACGGCTTTAGGATATAAGGCCGCGGGCCGCCCTTGATCTCACGCATCTGCGACGGGTCGCCGGTCATCAGCACCACCGGCACGCCAAGCCGGTCCGCATCCAACACCACCTGCCACATCGTCCCGCCAGGCAGGACGCAATCGAGCAGAACCAGGTCGATCTCGCCGCCGAGCAACTGTTCCAGCGCCTCCTCCACGGTCGAGACGCAAATGGCTTCGTACGTGTCGCTGAGAGCGTCCGCGATCAGTCCGGCGATTAGTGCCTGATCCTCGACGACCAGAATGCGTTTTTTGGTCATTGGATTAACCGCGCCCCCTGGCGCGCACGGCGGCCATTTGCCGGGGAGCGCGCCGCATCCCGAATTGCACTAAGTCACACCATAGGACTATAGGCCGGCTCGGTCTGGTGCCGTTCTCGTGACGACCGCTCACGAACTCACCAGCATGTGCTCGCCCCGGCGCCGGCCCGGTGAGCGTTGACGGCGAGGTACAGGCTGCCACACTCCCGGCATAAAGCTGGAAAGCCCCGGCCATCGAGACTGAGATCAAGCTGCGCCTGCCGCCCGGCGCCCGCGCGACCCTGGAGCGGCACCCGGCGCTCTGCCCGCCGCGCGCGTCGGCGCCCGAGCAGCGCCGCGAGGTGACCACCTATTTCGACACCCCGGCCGGCGCGCTCGGCCGCGAGGGCGTCAGTCTGCGTATCCGGCGCAGCGGCGATCAGCGTATCCAGACCGCCAAATTGCTGGGCGACGGCGAGGGTGTCGCGGCCCGGCGCGGCGAATGGGA
The DNA here is from genome assembly GCA_963849305.1 of uncultured Pseudomonadota bacterium. Taxonomy (GTDB): domain Bacteria; phylum Pseudomonadota; class Alphaproteobacteria; order Acetobacterales; family Acetobacteraceae; genus CAWKGV01. The sequence goes on along the minus strand of CAWKGV010000006.1, from coordinate 15,214 downwards.
GTGGCCCATCGAGGGCGACACGCCGGAGCTTGACCGGCTCGCGGAAACGCCCGCCGGGCCGGCGCTGGCGAAGCTGGACGGCGCGCTGCGGCCCTTGTGCGCGACCGAGATCATCCGCACGGTACGGCTCCTGAGGCTCGACGAGGCGGTCGCCGCCGAGGTGGCGATCGACGAGGGCGAAATCCAGGCAAACGGGACCGGCCAGCCGGTCAGCGAGCTGGAGATCGAGCTGAAGGAGGGCCGGGCCGGGCCGCTCTACCGGCTGGCGCTCGACCTCAGCGAAGCGGCGCCGCTGGTTCTGGAGCCGGCGAGCAAGCTGGCGCGCGGCGCGGCAATGGCCGGGGCCGCCGGACCGCCGGCGCGAAAGGCGCCTGACCTCGACCTGGCGGGCGACGCCTCGGCCGCGGAGGCGTTCCGCCGGATCATCGGCTCGGTGCTGGGCCACCTGCTCGCCAATATGGGCCCCGCGGATCGCGGCGACTCGGAGGGCATCCATCAGACGCGGGTCGCGCTGCGCCGGCTGCGGGCGGCGCTGACGCTGTTCCAGCCGCGCCTGGAGCCGCACGCGGTCGGCCGGTTCAACGATGAGCTGCGTCGTGCCGGGCGGATATTCGGCGCGGCGCGCGATTGGGACGTGTTCGTGCTGGAGACGCTGGCGGCCGCCGAGGCGGACGGTGCCGAACCGGGCTGGCTCGGGCTGCTGGGCGAGGCCGCCGGGGCGCTGCGCAACGCGGCGCACGGAGCGGCTCGGACCGAACTGGGCGCGCCGCGTTTCACACTGCTGCTGCTGGGCCTGGCCGCCTGGGCGGAGGACGGCGCTCAGAACCCGGCGTTGCTAGGAACGGCGAAGCTGACCCGGCCGATCGCGGAGGTGGCGCCAGCGTTGCTCGACCGCATGACGCGCAAGGTGTCCAGACGCGGGCGCAAACTCGCCCACGCCATGCCCCCCGAGCTGCACGCCTTGCGCAAAGCAATGAAGAAATTGCGATATGGGATTGAGTTCCTTGGCGGATTATACCCGCATAAGCGGGTGAAGGCGTATCTGGGCCCATGCAAGGACTTGCAAGAGCTACTGGGGCAGATCAACGACGCCGCCGCGACCCCGGCGCTTGCCGAGCAGATCGCGGCGGCCGGGCATGTCGGCCTGACACCCGCCGTGGGCGCGATCGCGCATTGGGCCGAGCGGCGGGACGCTGACGCCAAGCGGCATCTGCCGAAGGCGTGGCGCTCCTTCCGCGTGGCGAGGCCGTTCTGGGATTAGCCGCGCGAGCCCGGTCTCCGATGGCGCGTGGGTGTACACAGGCGCAATCAGCCCGGCGCGGCCGTGTACACATCGCCAGCGCGTAAGGTGTCGCGTGTACACGCGGCGTTAACCGATCGCTAAGCCGCTTTCACACCCCCCGCTCTCGCTCCGCGCGCGAGGTCGGCGTACGGGGAAGTTCAGCGAATGAACAAGAGAAGGAACCATGTAAAATACGAAATCACAAAGCCTGCCGCCATCAGGTCGGTCATCCATTTGCAAAACCGAACAGGTATCGGCGAGAGACACTCCTCGCCGATATTCCTGATAATATCCTGCACTCTTTGGTTCGAAGTTGAAATGTATCGTCGGAATGTTAAGATTGCGACAAATGCAAGAACATGCATGAGCAGAAAGACAATGAGCACCGGGTAGCGCAAACCAAGACCGAAGAAAGCCGGATATCTGATACTCACAACGAAAATGCCCACCGCAATGAAGCTAAATGTGAGAAAGAAACTGAACCAATTCACGAACTGATGAATATTAGAGCGTAAGTGGCGGTTTATCTCTTCATACTCCTTGATCAGAAAGTCAGATTTGGCCACCATCGATTTGTCCTTGGTCTGTGGCGCTCGTGTACTCAGAGCCTGCCTCAGCCGCGACGCTCAGTGGGTTAGAGCACGCGCGTCCGGGTTGGCGCTCAATGCGGCGACGCTTGCCGGACGATGCCCGTCGCCCAGCACAGTCCCACAGTGCCTCCCTTCATGAAAGGAAGGATCAGCAAGCATAGGAGGGCCGTCAGCGGCAGCCAGATCGCCCCCTCGAGCCAGGGGGCCGGAGCGTAAATCCGGTCGGTCCAGATAAAGGGCGGAATGAGCAGGTGCCCAAGGAGGAGTATCGTCAAATAGGGCGGGAAATCGTCGGATGGATAGATGGTGTTGTCGGCCCCGCAGACCTCGCATCGCGAGCGCACTTTCAAGAAGCCGCTGAACAAGCGGCCTTGGCCGCAAGACGGGCAACGCAAGCCCACGCCACGGCGGATACCGGTCCAGATCGACCTTTCACCTGTCACCCGCCCCCTCCCGCGCCACCGGATTGCGCAAGGTGCCGATGCCGGTGATCTCCACCTCGCATACATCGCCCTGCTTCATATCGGCGGTCTCGCCCTCGGTGCCCATCCAGACCATGTCGCCCGGATACAGCGTCAGGTACCGGGTCATGGCCACCAGGTAATCGACCACGCCGAAAACCATGTCATTCGTGCGGAACTCGATCAACTGCCTTCCGTTCAGCCGGATTTTCGTCGTCATGTCCTCAAGCCGCGCGTCGGTCTCGATCCACGGCCCCATCGGCTTGAACGTGTCGGTGTTCTTCGCGCGCCACATGGTGCGATCGGAACGCTGCCAGCTCCGCTCCGAGACATCGTTGCCGATCGTATAACCGAGCACCGCCGAAAGCGCGTCCTCGCGCGTGAGATGCTTGCATTTGCGCCCCATCACCACCACCAGTTCGCCCTCGTACTGCACCTTTTCGGTCGCATCGCGCGGAATCACGATCGGCTCGTTGTGCGCGATCAGGGCGTTGTTGGCGCGATAGCCGATATCGGGCTGGGTCGGCAGGTTCGGCTCCTGGCCGATCTTGGCCGCGACCGCGCGCACATGGCCGGCATAGTTCATCCCGCAGGCGTAAAAGGTCGGCGGGATCACCGGGGCCAGCAGCTTCGCCTCGGCGAAGCGGCGTCTCTCCCCGGTCCGCTCCCACGTCGCGAACGGCGAGCCCCGGACCGGAATGAGGTCATCGCCCTCGACAATCCCGTAAGTCGGCGTGCCGTTCAGCTCGAACCGCGCCCAGCGCATGACGATCCTCCATCGCGAGTGTGCCGGGGTAGGTTAGCGCGCCCGGACAGTTCGGTCGAACCAGAAGCATTTCGCCTGGCCTGATCCGCTCCAACCTTCCCATGATAGATACCCTTTTTTGTATTTTTGTTGGCTTAGTTCCACAACTAACGATAACGTTGACTTTGCATTACGTTGCGATTAAAACCTTATACCGAGGGCGGTGGATAGCCCTCCGTGTGTAGTAATAATGCGAGGAAACAATGTCATGAGGATAGTTCTTGCAGCTACGGCTTCACTATGCCTGCTATCGTCGGTTGCATACGCACAATCCAATCCACCCAACCGGACAGAATTTGCTCTGCATGTTGCGAACCAAACCATCATCCCATGCCTCTCAGCCGATGGCTCAACGGAGCCTCAAGCTACCGTGCGCGTCAGACGTGGCGAGCTAAACGATACTGGCATCATCTACGTTACCGGCCTCAAACCGAACCTTCAGTTCGATTTGTTCACGGTGCAACGTAGTTCCCTTGATGCCAATGGCGATCCAGCAGCGAACTTCCCTGGCTTCGGTCTGGCATGGTATCAGACCGACGTGAACGCCGACTCCAACGGCAACGCTACTGCCGTCATCAAAACCATTCTGCTGGATCAGATATTTGGCTTCGATGGTGACAAGAATGCCGATGGCAGCACTCTGTTGCCACCGACCAACACGTTCCATGTCGGCTTCTGGTTCAATAATCCGGAAGACGCCGCACAATGCGGCTTCAATGTGAACGCCCCGACCCCGTTCAATGGGGAGCACAAGGCCGGGCCGTTGGCGATGATTTCCTTGCCTGACCCCAACACCGGGTTGGGGCCGCTCTGCACTAGCCCAACGGGAGCCAGTCCCGATGCGCCCTCACCGCAAGCCTGCAATCCGTGACTTGATCGGAGAGGACTAGGGCGTACAGGATTGCGCCCTAGTCCACGATCACATCGACGTGTTTTGCAGCCTGGACCAGGAGACTGGCGGGCGGGACCCCGTAGGGGCCCGATTAGATCCGGTCTCTCCGGAGAACTCCCCAGGTTTCCAACGAGATGCAGGCGGCGGAGCTTGACGGTTCGGCGAGTCGTCGAGGATCAGCCACCTGTGCGATTGGTCGCAGCCGAGTTCGGCACCCTTAACACGGTCTTACAAGTGGCCGAGGCGTTGCCGGAAAATGTCACCGAGACGAGCGACTGCGCTGCCAGGGCATGAGTTCTCCGGCGATCGCCGCCGGCTCGACATGCCGATCTCGGCCGTGGCGGCATTCTGCGACCGCTTGGACTGAACCGCTTGAAGATGCTCGAACCCGCGGTGCCCGTGATCTGCTACGAGCGCGAGAACCCCGGCGAGTTGCTCCATCTCGACACCAGGGCTCATCGCAGCAATCGGCGATCGCACCACCGGCCGCTATCGGGCCGGGTCGGCAGGTTCGGCTCCCGGCCGATCTTGGCCTCGACCGCGCGCACGCGGCCGGCACAGTTCATCCCGCAGGCGTAAAAGGTCGGCGGGATCACCGGGCCAGCAGCTTCGGCCGGCGAAGCGCGCCTACCTCGGTCGCTCCCACGTCGCGAACGGCGAGCCCCGGACCGGAATGACGTCATCGCCCTCGACAATCCCGTGGGTCGGCGTGCCGTTCAGCTCGAACCGCGCCCAGCGCATGACGATCCTCCATCGCGAGTGTGCCGGGACACGTTAGCGCGGCTGAGACAGTTCGGCCGAACCCGAAGCATTTCGCCTGGCCTGGCCGATCGGCTGCGCCAATGTCCTGTCTATCAGCGCCAAGATGTTTGGAGGCCCCAGTGAGGAATTCGCAACCGCCGAAGCTTGACCCGAAAGAGGAGCATTTTTGGATTCCGAGCCCGTTGCCGGGAATGACCCTGTTTTTGCGCTATCTGCCCCCGAGCACGCCCCAGGCAGGCGCCCAGAAGGTCGTGCTGTATGTTCACGGCGCGACCTTCCCTTCCGCCCTGTCGATCGCTCACCGCTTCGATGGCCGCTCCTGGCGCGACGAACTTGCCGATGCCGGCTTCCATGTCTGGGCCTTTGACTTCCACGGCTTTGGCGGGTCGGACCCGTATCCCGAGATGGCAGAGGCCGCCGGCCGCCATGCCGCGCTGGGACGGGCCGAAGCCGCGAGCCAGCAGATCGAACGCGCGGCCGACTTCATCCGCGAGCATCACCATGTACTGCGCATCTCGATCATCGCGCATTCCTGGGGCTGTATCGCGACCGGCCGATTTGCCGGCCGCGCCCCCGATTCTATCGATCGGCTGGTGTTTTTCGGGCCAATCACTCGGCGTGCCAGGAAATCGGAGCCGCCCGTCTATCCTGCCTGGCGCCTCGTCTCGCTCCAGGACCAGTGGGACCGCTTCATCGCGGATGTCCCGGCCGGCGAGCCACCGGTCCTCTCCAAGCGCCACTTCGAGGAGTGGGGCGAGCAGTACCTTGATGCCGACCCGGAGAGCAAAACCCGCTCGCCGGCAAGCGTGAAGACGCCTAGCGGGCCGGTGCAGGACATCGCAGCGGCGTGGGCCGGCGATCTAGCTTACGACCCGGAGCTGATCCGGGCGCCGCTCGCCATCGTTCGCGGGGAATGGGACAGCCTGGTCAACGATGCCGACGCGGGCTGGCTATTCGATGCGCTCACAGCATCCCCCGTCAAGCGTGACGTGAAGATCGGCCGCGCGACCCACCTCATGCATCTGGAGCAAAGCCGTTACGAGCTCTATCGCGAAACCCGGAACTTCTTGGCGGAAATGATTCCCCCAGGCGATGCGCCGTCCACCTGATCCATCAATCCAAGCAGAGGAGAGAAACCGATGTTTGCCGTGATCTTTGAGGTCCAACCCAAGGAGGGTCGCCTCGACGAGTACCTGGAACTCGCCAAGTTCCTGAGGCCTAAGCTCGAACGTATCGACGGCTTCATCGATAACGAGCGTTTCGCCAGCAAGCGGACCAAGGGACGGATCTTGTCTTTATCGACCTGGCGCGACGAGAAGGCCGTCATTCGCTGGCGGACCCTCGGCGCCCACCACGAGGTCCAGCGGAAAGGCCGGTTTGAGGTGTTCGAAGACTATTACCTGCGCGTAGGCGAGATTGCCGCGGATACGCATATACCCGACGGTCACAGATTGCAGGAGCAACGATTCGATGAAACCGAGACCGGCGAGGCCAAGGTCGTGACCATCAGCGAGCTGTCGCCGGCCGACGCCAATATGGATCTGGCGGCCGACCTGGCGCTTCCGCGGACCGGCACTCAGGGGGTTATCGGCCACGAGTTTTTCGAGAGCATCTACAGTCCAAGAAAGCTGCTGCTGCTCGTTGCATGGCGGGATGCTGCGTCCGCGCAGGAATGGCATCCCAAAGCGATTCGCGATGCCCACATCCGCCACCGCCAGGTCCGCGTAATCCGCGACTACGGAATGTTCGATCGACGGGAAGCGCCGCAATACTACCCCGATCGGCTCCATGCTACCGCGCCCGCGGATACCCTATAAGACCCGTCGGGCCACCGCATCGAGCCTGGCGACCAGCGCCGGGTCGCGCATGTGGGTGGCGGTGATGATAGCGTTGTCGAGCGCGCGGTCGCAGCCGCAAGGGCATAGGCCGCGCGGCTTGCCCACTTCCGGCACCACCGCGCGGACCAGCGAGCGCCCCTGATCGGCGTTTTCGAGCAGCACCCTCACCACCGCCTCGACTGTGACGTGGTCGTGCGCGGGATGCCAGCAGTCGAAATCAGTGACCATCGCGACGGTCGCGTAACAAAGTTCGGCCTCGCGGGCGAGCTTGGCCTCCGGCATGTTGGTCATACCGATGACGCTGCATCCCCAACTCCGGTACAGTTCGCTCTCGGCCTTAGTAGAGAATTGCGGCCCTTCCATCACCAGGTACGTCCCGCCTCTGGTGACCGGCAGGCCAAGCCCGGTCGCGCCGTGCTGCAGCGCGTCCCCAAGCCGGGCGCAGACCGGATGGGCCATCGAGACATGGGCGACCACGCCTTCGCCGAAGAAGCTCTTCTCGCGGGCAAAGCTGCGGTCGATGAACTGATCGACGATCACGAAGCGGCCGGGGGCAGCTCCGGCTTCAAGCTGCCGACAGCCGAAAGCGATAGCACATCGGTAACGCCGGAACGCTTCAGCGCATCGATATTGGCGCGATAATTGAGGTGGGTGGGCGACAGCGGGTGCCCGCGCCCGTGGCGCGGCAGGAACACGCAGCGCACCTCACCGAGCCGCCCGAACAGCAACGCATCCGACGGCGTGCCCCAGGGGGTTTCCACCTGCCGCCAAGTCTTCTCTTCCAGCCCCTCGACGTCGTAGAGGCCGGAGCCGCCGATGATGCCGATGACTGGGTCGATCATGTCTCCGCTATCGGCTCAATGCACGTCCGCCCAGACCTTGCGCTTGGCGGCATAGGTCAGGCCGGTGAGCAGCAGCAGGAACAGGATCACGCGGATGCCGATTTGCCGGCTCTGCACCAATTGCGGGTTGGCGGCCCATTCCAGGAAGGTCACGACATCATGCGCCATCTGCGGCACCGTGGCCTTGGTGCCGTCGGCGAATTCGACGATACCCTCATGCAAGGGAGGCGGCATCGCGATCAGGTTGCCGGGGAAATACTCGTTGTAGTAGCGGCCGGTCGGCACCTGGACGCCTGCGGGCGGAGTCACGAACCCGGTCAGGATGCCGTACACGTAGTCGGCATGGCCCTCGCGGGCATTGACGATCAGCGAGAGATCAGGCGGCAGCGCGCCGCCCAGCGCCGCTCGCGCCGCTTGATCGTTGGCGAACGGCGAGCGGAACTGGCTGGCGGGCGTGCCGGGGCCGGTGAGCGGCTCGCCCTGGTCGTTCACCCCTAATGGCACCTGAACCGACGCGGCGACGGCTTTGATCTGGGGCTCGCTGAGGCCGATGCCCGCCAGGTCGCGGTAATGCAGGTTCTTCATCGAGTGGCAGTTGGAGCAGACCTTGTAATAGACCCAGAACCCGCGCTGGGCATCGCCCAGGTTGTAGTTGCCGAACACGTTGGCGAAGCTCCAACTCTGCGCCGGGAGCGGCTTCTGCTCCTGCGCGACCGCCGGGCCGGCCAGGGCAAGCAGACCGAGCAGGGCACCGGCCAGGGCGTGGCGAGCGGCGCGCATCACGGCTTCTCCATCGAGCGCGCCGCGGCCGCGGACGGCATCGGCCCGCCGCCACGGCGGAGCACGGCGACGGTGATGCTCTCGGGCAGCGGCAACGGCCGTTCGAGCCTGCCCAGGATCGGCAGGATCACCAGGAAATGCGCGTAGTAGTAAAGCGTGCAGAGCCGGCCGATCGGCACCCAATACCCTTCCGGCGGGTGCGCGCCGACGATGCCGAGCCCGATCACCGACGCCACCCAGACCCAGATGAGCTGGCGGAAGATCGGCCGGAAGCGCCCGCTGCGCACCGGGCTGGTATCCAGCCACGGCAGGAAGAACAGCACCAGGATGGAGCCGAACATCATGCACACGCCGCCCAGCTTGTCCGGCACCGAGCGCAGGATGGCATAGAACGGCAGGAAGTACCATTCCGGGTACGATGTCGGGCGGCGTTTGCAGTGGGTCGGCCGGGATGAAGTTGTTGGGGTCGCCGAGCACGTTCGGCACGAAGAACACGAACGCCGCCCAGACGATGAAGAAGACGCACAGCCCAACGCTGTCCTTGATCGTGTAGTACGGATGGAACGGCAGCGTGTCCTGCGGGCTCTTCACGTCGATGCCGAGCGGGTTGTTGGAGCCGGTGATGTGCAGCGCGATGACGTGCAGCCCCACCACGGCGACGATGATGAACGGCAGCAAGTAATGCAGCGCGAAGAACCGGTTCAGCGTCGGATTATCGACGCTGAACCCGCCCCAGAGCCACGTGACCATGCCGTGACCGATGACCGGGAAGGCGGAGAACAGGTTGGTGATGACGGTGGCACCCCAGTACGACATCTGCCCCCAGGGCAAGGTGTAGCCCAGGAACGCCGTGGCCATCAGCAGCAGCAGGATCACCACCCCCAGCATCCAAAGCAGCTCGCGCGGCTTTTTGTATGAGCCGTAGTACATCCCTCGCAGGATGTGGATGTAGGTCACGATAAAGAACATCGAGGCGCCGTTCTGGTGGACGTAGCGGATCATCCAGCCGTAGTTGACGTCGCGCATGATGTGCTGCACCGAGTTCGAACGCGAGTCCGACATTCGGCTGGTAGTACATCGCGAGGAACACGCCGGTGATGATCATGATCACCAGCGTGACCGTGGCCAGCGCGCCGAAGTTCCACAGGTAGTTGAAGTTCTTCGGCGTTGGGAACGCGCCGTATTCCTTGTGCATCAAGGTGAGGATCGGCAGGCGGGTGTCGATCCAGTTCAGCACCGGGTTCTCGAATTCGCTCTTGTGCAGTCCGGCCATTGACGGATGATCCTCGTTGCGGCGGCTGTCGGCTCAGCCGACCGATATCCGGGTGGAGGGCACGGCGGAGGGCACTGGCGAGCCAGCCCCGGCGGGCGGAGTGGTGGTCGCGGCAGCCGATTTGGCCATCTTCCCCTCGGTTCTTGTGCGCGGCTGAACACAGGACCGCGAAGCGGCCGGATACTAGGGGCCGGCTTTCGCCCCTGCAACAGCCGGGCAAGGATGGGCTAACCTGCTGCGAGGCTTGGAACAAGTCCCATGATGACGCCGCTCACGCCCACTGCCGCCCGCCCTCCGCACGACGCGCTACGAGGCGCGGCTCAGTCGTGGTTCGAGGAATTGCGCGACCGGTTGTGCGCGGCTTTCGAGGCGATCGAGGCCGAAGCCGGGGGGGCGGCGGGCGAGCAGCCGCCGGGCTGGTTCGAGCGCACCGTTTGGTCGCGCCCGACGCCGGACGGCACCCCCGGCGGCGGCGGGGTAATCAGCCTGATGCGCGGGCGGGTGTTCGAGAAGGTGGGGGTGAACGTCTCGACCACTTGGGGCGCGTTCGCCCCGGAATTCCGCGGCCAGATCCCCGGCGCCGAGGAAGACCCGCGATTCTGGGCCAGCGGCATCAGCGTGGTCGCGCATATGCGCAACCCGCGCGTCCCGGCGGCGCATATGAACACGCGGATGCTGGTCACCACGAGAGGCTGGTTTGGCGGCGGCGGCGACCTCACGCCGATGCGCCCCGAAAGCCCGGAGAGCCAAGCCGACGCGGCCGCCTACCACGCCGCGTTCCAGGCCGCCTGCGACCGCCAGGATCCGACATATTATCCGAAGTTCAAGGCGTGGTGCGACCGCTATTTCTTCCTGCCCCATCGGGGCGAGTCGCGCGGGACAGGGGGCATCTTCTTCGATTACCTGTTCAGCGGCGACGCCGAGGCGGACTTCGCCTTCGCGCGCGATGTCGGGCTCGCATTCCTTGATGTGTTCCCGCTGATCGTGCGCCGGCGGATGCGCGCGCCGTGGACCGACGCGGACCGCGCGCACCAGCTGGTGCGGCGCGGCCGGTATGTCGAGTTCAACCTGTTATATGATCGCGGGACGCTGTTTGGGCTTAAGACCGGGGGCAATATCGAGGCCATCCTGATGAGCCTGCCGCCCGAGGCGCGCTGGCCATGACCCCTGGCGGGCTCGGGCCGGCCGGGGGGTTTCAAACCGGGACACGGCTTGCTATAGCGCGCCGCCTGGTCGCGGCCCATCTCGGCCGCGTGCGGGCGCATAGCTCAGTTGGTAGAGCAGCTGACTCTTAATCAGCGGGTCCAAGGTTCGAGTCCTTGTGCGCCCACCAGATCAGAGACATTGGGGGTCCACCGGGGGTTCAGGCCTAGATCGGGTTTCTCGGCGACCACTCGCAGGCTCGGCGCGTTCCTCCATGTTCGCGGGATGGCCGCGGCCACCGCCTCCTCCCCTGCGCAGCGGACCGCCATCCTCGGCAGCCGCCTGCACGGGCTGGACGGGTTCTGCCTGGCCGTGGACTGCGGCACGCCCCGTTGCCGGGGCGAGCACACCTATGCCCTGGCCGAGCTGGCGGGCCTGTTCGGGCGCCAGCGGACCGTAGGGGAGGTTGTTGGCCCTGGATGCGCTGCGCTGGCGGCTGTGGCGGCCCCGTAGCGCTCGCCTGGCTGGTGACTGGCCCGGCGCTGAACGCCCGGATCAGGCCGCGCCGGATCGCGCTGCGGGGGCCGGAGGCGCGCGGGTGAGGTTCACTTTCGGCGGCCGGGCGGCCTATCCTTTCAGAGGCGTGAGCCGCGATGGAAAAAAGAGGCGACGCATGCCAAAGCCGGAAAGCGATCAGCGGCAGGCATCGGCCGAGCAGCCGCGCAGCCACGAGATGCCAAGCGTCGCTGCCATTTTGCAACACAAGAGTCGCGAGGTTGTCACTACAAGCCCCACTGCGACCGCGGCCGAGGTCGCTCGGGTGCTAGCTGCCGAACGCATCAGTGCTGTGCTCGGTGATAGACAGTTTGCGCCAGCTACTCGGCATCATCAGCGAGCGCGACGTCATTCAGAGCCTAGGCACCAACGGCGCGCGCGCCTTAGAGATGACAGCCGGACAACTGATGACGCGCGCGCTGCAAACCGCCTCGCCCCAAACGACGGCGGCCGAGGTCCTGCGCATGATGACCGCCGGCCGGTTTCACCACGTTCCGGTGCTGGAAAATGGCGAACTGGTCGGCCTGATCAGCATCGATGACCTCGTGAAGGCTATCTTCATGGAGCAAGCTTGGGATATCGCGCCTGAGTTTGATGGGATAATTTCTCGACTGGAAACCGGGATCGCAGCGGAGCGCCGCAGCAATGGACGCCGTCCTGGCGAAGCTCACCAGACGCTAGGCCCAGCTTTGGTTCTTCGCATAATCACGGATCTCTGGAAGCTTGCCCGAAAAGTGGAGGATCTATTCGAGCTTCAGACGAAAGTCCGTGGGTCACTCGACGTTATCGCCAGTCGGCTTGATACCCTGGAAGCGCGAATGACCAAGCTTGACGCCGAAAAGAGGGAACTCGTGACCGAGGCCAAGACGGCAGCAACAGCCGCGTCCACGATGGTCGCAAGCAGCGTCCTATCAGATGCGGTGACGAGGATTACAAGGCTTGAACACCGCGCCGAGCAGATTGAGAGCCGCGGCCTGCTGGCGCCGAGCAACAAACGAGACCAGGCGGCCGGCTCGCCCTAAGCGGGTGCTCGATCTGCGTCGGGCCGATTTGCTGAACCAGGGGAGCAGGGGAGGCATGCCGGGCCAGATGGCCGATCGCGTCGCCGGGCCACGAGCCGCCTCGCAGCTCCACTCGTTGCCTTCAAAGGCGGTATGCAAGAGCCTTCCAGAGCACCCAGATCGAGGGAAACGAGCTTCTCGCCGGCTGCACCGCCTCCTCGAACACGGCCTCGATTTCCTTCTGGTGGGCGCCGAAATCCTGAACGTTGAGATAGATCAGCAGTCCCGTCCCCGGCGGATATGGCGTGCCTGCGGCGGCGAGTTCTTGCGCCTTCTTCGCCTTGTTGTCGGCGGCTGCACGGAGCGCTTAATGCGCTTGCTCGCCAGTGGCCCATTCTTCTTCAGGCCAGTGAGTCAGCGGATAACCGGCCGCAGCGAGCGCCGCGTATTCGTCTCCGCGTCTGCGACGGGAAATGTCGGCTTCCACGTGCTCAAATGCTTCAACGTCGCCACTCGCGAACTGCAACTCGAAGTCGGGCCTTGGGCCGACCAACCGCACGGATATTGCCTACCGCTTCTCGGCGAAGGTTCCGGCAACCCACGTCTCGCGCAAGAAGTCCAGCCCACCCTGATTGAATAGATCCTCACACCCGAGTTGATCCATAAGCGCCTCCGCAGCGGCCAGCATATCGGGGGGAGAATGCCATTCGGATAACCGTGCCTTGGCAGTTCGTTTCTCGTCGTATGTCAATCGCATGTTCGTGGGCCTTTGCTCGATGGAAGTAGGGGCGGGCGCATGGCCTCGGATAGCTGATCGTCGCGAGTTGCGCTGTCGCACGATGCCGGCACGGTTCGGCCACTCAAAGCTACCCGCGCTCCCGCCCGGGCAGGCCCGAACGCTGCATGGCCAGCCTGGCCTCACCAGCGCCAAGCGGGGCGCAACATCGGCTGCCAGCACGGCGTCAGCGTCGGCATCGCCGAGCGGGCCGTGCTACCTGCCCGCCCGCAACGAAGGCTCGCCATGCTGCTCGAGACCGATCACCACCGCGTTATCCGTGCCCGCCAGGCCGGCAGCGCCATCGCCGCCGCGCTGAAGGCCGGGCATGCCGAAGGACCGGAGGCGTTGCGCACGCTGTTGCAGCGCGCCCGGCTCCTGGCCACGGGCACCCCAGATCCGTTGGTCACGATCATGGCCCAGCAGGTGGTCGCGGAGGTGGAGCGCTTGCTGACGGCGGCGAGCCGGTGACGTGGGCTGTCCCAAGATCGGACAACCCGCCCGCGCACAGGGTCAACAGAGTCAACTGTGTCAGCGAGGCGGAAAAGGACTGCCCCGGAAATGCGGCTCCGACGCGGCGATGTGTGCTCCGGCGCACAGCGCGCCAGCACGAAGCGCGGCATGGTCCCCCTCGACAGCTCGGCCAAGACGGTCGGAGCCGAGGAGGACCGGATTATGAAGTCGTTGACGATTGCCCTGCCGCCCTGCTCGCCATCGCGACCGGCTGCGTACTGCCGGCCGGGCATGCCCACGCCGAGACGCAAATTGCTGGTGCAGCTGCGGCTGACCGCAATGCGCCCCGCCCCAGCACACTCAGGGAGCCCTCGTCGTTCGCCGGCTGGCGGGCCTTCAGAAAGATTGGCTCCCCCGGATGTCTTCGCCGGGGCTTCCGGGCCGTGAAGATCCAACGGACTTCGCCTCCGCCGGCGGGGGCGCCGCCTTGCTCGGGCGCGGGATGCGGCTGGGCGGCAGGGCGAACACGATCACCGGCGGCTTAATGCCAGGCCGCCAGTGGGGCCACGGACACGCCGGGCAATCGCCTCGCCCATCTCTTAATCAGCGTCCAAGGTTCGAATCCTTGTGCGCCCACCACTCCGTTCCGACGGTTACGATGCCTGCTTGGCAGGCCATCCGGCAGTCGCTCACGACAGCAGCAGCCCCGCCGGCACCTTGGTGATCCCGGACAGCACGATCGAGGTGCCATCGACCAGTCGGATACCGACCGAACCTCCGTTCACCGCTGCGCTGGCGACGGATTGCCGGCAAAGCCCGGAAGCTGAGCTGGTCCTTGCCCAGCTTGAAGTTGGTGATGGTGTCGGTCCCGCCGCCGGCCCCGCTTACGAAACTATAGATGTCCTCGGCCGAGCCGCCCGTCGCCGTTGTTTTCCCGGTGCCGAACTGGATCTTGCTGACGCCCTGGGTGGCACGGTCGGTCACGCTGGCGCTCCCGGAGCCGGCGACGAAATTGAGGCCCATCGCGCTGCCCATAACCACCGTGCGCCCCGAGCCGGTGGTGACAAACAGCGTATTGCTGCCGCCGCTGCTGATCGTCGCGTCGCCCGAGCCGCCGATAAATCTCAGGCTGCCGCTGGACCCTGAATACTGGAAGCTGCCCGCCCCTCCCATAACGAGGTCGTTGCCGCTGCTAATCATGCTTAGCGAGCCGGCGCCCGCCTGGATGGTATCGCCGCCATAGGAGGTCAGTTTCGCGTTGCCGGCCAGGAGACTGATCTTGGCGCTGGTGGACTTGCCTGAGGCGATGGTCATGCCCGAGCCGTTGCCATACGTGGAGACCGTGGCTGTGCCCGATATTCGGACGTGGTCGCTCTCCTGCGCCGTGGTCTCGGTCAGGTCGATCGCGCCGCCGGTGTCAGTCGCCGAAACGTAGTCCGAGGTCGCCGCGCTGACGTTGGCTGCACTACCGATGGTGAGGTAGTCCTACTCCGCCTTGCTCGTGTATTTGTCTGCGCCGTTGAGCGCGATCTGCCCGGTCCCGCCGGTCTTGGTGATCGCGCTGGTGCCGTTGGCGGTCACATAGATATTCCCGGCGTTCGGGGCGCCGATCGTGATGGTGTCCTTCCCGTTGCTGACGACTTCGACCCCCGGCGATCGCGATCGCGTCGGTCGCACCCGCCAGCGTGCTGACCGTGTCTGCTCCGGCGGTGTCCTGCAACGAAATACCGCCCGAGCCCCCCGTGACATTGACGGGGTTGGC